>JANMGH010000143.1:0-31297 GCA_031374515.1 Pirellula sp.
GGCGACCAAGCTTTGCTTCCCTTGTTCTGCACATATCCATAGAAGCCACCCGGCCGGACCAAATTGACCTTCGATGCAGGCATCCAAGTGCCCTGGTTATCACTGACCGTCAGTCGACCATCGGGCAGTATTCCCATGCCATTGGGTGTTCGCAATCCCGTGCAAACCACGTCGCGGGTTTTACCGTCAGATGAGACCTTGATAATGGCACCGGGAAGTTTGTAGTCCGTGTATTGCCCACTCTTGGCGTAATAAAAATTACCTGCGGAGTCAGTCTGGAGATCAAAATTAAACGCATGAAAGAACGTTGAAACATCGGTGTCCGCACTAAAGTTTTCGTAGTAATCGGCTTCGCCGTCGGCGTTCAGATCATGCAATCGCGTCAGCCGGTCACGGCAGGTAACATAGATCAATCCATTGATAACTTTGATGCCGAACGGTTCAAACATACCTCCAGCAAACCGCTTCCAACGGACCTTCATTAAGTCATCGTCGATGCCAGAGACAATCCAAACGTCGCCGCCGACAGTTGCAACCGCCATGCGCCCATCGGAAAAGAAGTCGATGGCCGAAGTGCGGAACCAAGTGTTCCATGGCGTTGATTCTGGGATTGTCATTGTATCGACCGCATACGCTCCTGCCTGAAATCCGCGATAGCCTACCGTTTCAAAGGTTTCTGACCAACGCAACGCCCCTCCGCGAATCATCTCGGAAGGATCAAGCTTTGCTATATTGGGGGCCATCAGCGCGCTCGAGGGCTCGGCAAAGCAAACGATGTCGATCAGGCGAGGTTGATCTCCATTTGGAATTTGGAGGACCCATCGTT
Source organism: Pirellula sp. (assembly GCA_031374515.1). Lineage (GTDB taxonomy): Bacteria > Planctomycetota > Planctomycetia > Pirellulales > Pirellulaceae > JBKCUI01. The sequence goes on from JANMGH010000143.1 coordinate 827, forward strand.
TTTGGGAATCAGCCTTAAGTGTTATGCCATCGGTGTCCCCCGAAAGTTGCGGGGGGCTTGAACGATTGCTCGCATTGCCCACCGCTAGGATCAAGGCCTTGCCACCGCCAACCTTGAGCGTATGCCGTACCGCTTGTTTGCCATTTAAGCACGAAGGAACTTCTAAGATTTCTCGTCCGTCGACCGCATAGGCCAGAACTATCTGATCATCGTGCAAGTAGTGTCCATGATACTGGAGCCACTTGTCCGGCATCGGACCGCGTGGCAACAGGTCCTCTCGCGGGTAATCCAGTGTACCGTCGTGTCCCCATTGCCAAACGGCGAGGCTTTCAATCGCTTTCCCTTTTGGTTTCGGATAGCCTTCGCCGCGACCACGTTTATGTTGCGTTTGGTCCACGTCCAAGAATCCGTCTGACCAAATCGCAGCTTGATCCATCGTATGCAAATCATACGCGATGGACATGCCGCCCAACTTGACCGTCAACGCGCTATTGACCTCGCGGCCTAACTGCGACGCAAGTGCCGGACCATAGTCCCGATCGGGGGCCGGTTCGAATTCACCCATTTCCGAGCCCTTGGGCAGCGACTGCAAGTATTCATCGGTGATAGCTTGGTAGTCCGGATTGGATCCCTTCATAAATCGATTGCGAATGTAGGCGACGACTTCATAGCGTTCATGCGGCGACAGGGCCGAGGCAGCCGCCATCAGCCCATTTCCTTTTGAGAGTGTCTGGAACATGCTGTACGGGTCAGCACCGAACTTCAGTTTCTGCTTTCCGAACGCGCGGGCAGTCGCAAGAGACGGCATATTGCCATCAGCACCATGACACTGAATGCACGACGCCTCGTAGATCTGCTGACCGCGTTTTAATTTTCCGTCTTCGACCTGCCGGATGATCTTGGCATGGTTCAAATTGACCGAGTCATCTTTAACAACCAGTTGCTCCGGCGAAGGACTTAACTCCTCAGCTCGCGCGGATCCTCCGGCTTGAATCGTGAATAGATAGCTAAGAAGATCAAGGAACTCGCGTTCGGACTTCAGTGACGACACCAGGCCTTCAGGCATCATGGAAAGCTTTGAGTTGCTTCGGTCTTCGATCTCGTCCTTGGCGATCGTGATCTCTGCCTGCAAATTCGCGGCGTCACGCAACACGATGTACTGGTCGTTCTCTCGCACCAACATCCCTGATTGCCTCTGTCCATCCTCCGTCAAGAGTTGAACGGTTTGGAAACCTTCACGGATCGACTTCGACGGATGCAGCAGAGATTCAACCAAGTGGATATCGGTGATTTTCTCGCCCAATTGAGCAAGATCTGGCCCGAGAGGCGATTTGCCGTAGCCCGATTGATGGCACTTTACGCACGCGGCCGCAGAGGTGTGAAAAACAATCGCGCCGCGACGCGAATCACCTCGCAGCCGAGCCTCGCTAGCAAGTCGCTGAGCGTCGACCTGTTGGAGAACGTTTTGCAATGTACCAGTCTGTGCAAATGCCGGTGACGCAAACAACGCGAGCATAAGGCAGGGTAGGATGCTTACCACGGAGACACAGAGGAACACAAAGATTGTTTTTGACATTGATTTATTTTACTGGCTCTGTGGTATAAACATTACTTCACACGACGTGGTAAATCGCGTGGATGGACTTCACGATCGTTTGTGCGCTCGCGCCAGATTTGCATTTCGGCACGCATGTCGCTGAGTGACTTAGCATGAGTTGGATCGTCTGCGAGGTTATTGACTGCCCATGGGTCTGCATCGAGGTCGTACAGTTCTTCGTTTGACGAATCACCCATACACAGTTGCCGCAACAGTTCATACGGTAGAGGCTGTGAGGCTTTCTGACGAACAACTTCATCATGCAAGTCGATGGCATACTGAGGGCCAGGATCTCCATACTCGCCATTTCCCGTGCCGACATTGATTGCTTCAGCTTCGGGCAGTTTGGTCTTTTCTTGAATAAGATTCGCGATGTAATAATAACGTCCATCGCACACGGCGCGGGCCATAGTGCGATCCCCTTTGTTGCCAGGTGCCGACATCAGACTGTTGTTTGTCTCAGTCAAAATCGTAGTTCGGTTTGCGACTCCGTTGGTCTTGCCGGTCAGTATGGGCCAAAGCGAAGAGCCGTGGCATGGATCGCTGTTCGTGAGACCAAACGACTCGAGAAATGTTGGATGGAAGTCCATCTGCGAGACCGGTGCAATGATCGTTCGCCCCGTCTTGACACCCGGTCCTTTGACGAAGAGTGGTACGTGCGTTCCCGCTGGATAGACACTGGTCTTGCCCCGGAAGATCCCAATGCCGTGATCACCCGTGAACACCACAATCGTTCGATCTGCCTGACCGCTAGCGTCTAGCTTAGCTAGCGTAGCGCCAACGAACTCGTCGATGTTTCGCACACAAGAATAGTAATGGGCGACATCGATACGGCTCTTGGGTGTGTCGGCCATCCAAGGGGGCATCGTAATCGAGGCTGGGTCAACATCCGTGGGTGCTGAGTTCTTGTCTTTCGGATCGACTAGTTTGCTTTGGACATGCTTCCACCATGGAGCATGCGTATCACCTGGATTGCACCAGAAGAACCAAGGTCGATCTCCGGCTGATCGAATAACTGCTTCGAGATCATCGTTCTTCACGAACGAGTCATAGGGAAAGTGTCGTGCCGGTTGGACATGCAGTTTGCCAGACAGCGCACAATAGACTCCGCCTCCTTTTAGTTTCTGGATCAGCGTCGGAATATCCTCGTGCAAGCCCCCGACCCCGATATTCGATGGATCATTCTTGGTGGTCAATGGAGAGGGCAAAGGAATCCAGTGCTCTGGGCCTTTGCGGCCTGGCTCTGCGTTGTTGAAGACGTTTCGCCAAATACCATTGGCATGAGGGGCCAGACCACTGTAGATCGCGCCTTTGCTCGGCGAGCATACACTCTGCCCACAAAAAGCGTGGGTGAACACGACGCTTTGCGACGCGAGCTTATCTAAGTTCGGAGTTTGCAAACCGGTGAGACGCGTGTTGGGTTCACGAGCAAAACGCTCGCTTGTGTAATAACCGAGATCTTCGACATAGATGAACAGCAGGTTTGGGCGAGTGCCGGTCGCCGGCTGAAATCCGTTGGCGGAGCGCGCATTCATTCCTACTGTATTTGATATAAAGATGAGTGACAGGAAGGTGAAACGCACTAGCCAGTTTGAATGCATACAGCGAACCATTCTAACTTTTCTGTCCATCGTTTTAATGTCAAAGTGTAATACGGCACTCTGTGCCGTTTGCAAAAGTGTAGCACGGCACTCCGTGCCGTGTGGTGTGCGGTAACGGCACTCTGTGCCGTGCTACACTCATTTCTTGCGTTTTGTGGGCGGCTCAACACTTTCAGCCTCCTGCTTGAGTTGAGCCATCTCGGCTTCCGACAATTGTCGGCCTTCGGCACGCGCTTTGATCAAGCTCATCGAATACTCTGCACTCGCTACGGATTCGGGGGCGCCGGGACCCACGCGACCATCCTCACGGAAGGGCTTAGCATATTCAGGCTCACGCTCGCCTGAGTTTAGACGCAACGCAACATCTGGTTGATCGTGAAAGGCATTCTGGATTGCAAGCAGTTCGGCCAACTTGTCTGGACGCTCGGAGGCAAGATCGCGAGTCTCGGTTCGATCTTTGGTGAGGTCGTAGAGTTGCCAAGGTTGACTGTACGAGGTTGCGATCTTCCAGCCGTTGTCGATCAAGGCCAAATTGTTGAACAAGGCGAAGTGCATCGTGCGCGGTGCGAGCTTTTCACCTGACTTCAGGACTGGCGCGAAGGAATGGCCAGGAAGTGGCGGATGTTTCATTCCTCCGAAGTCTGCCGGGTAAGTGATACCAGCGACATCCATCAATGTCGGTATCAAATCCGTCACGTGACAGGGCTGATCTTCGTATTCCGCTCGGGGCTTGATGACAGCAGGCCAGTTTGCGATGCAAGGAGTCGTAACGCCACCACTGTGCTGAGAGCGTTTGTAGAATTTGAACGGCGTGCTGGACGCATGAGCCCAACCGAGGCCGACATTCCATTGGCTTTTTGGCGTACCGAAGTCTCCTCGGCGAGCGCGATCGTTGGGGCTGGCTCCATTGTCATTGAGAAAGATCACCAGTGTGTTATCGCGTTCCTTGAGTTCATCCAACGTTTGCATCAAACGTCCAACACTTTGGTCGACGATGTCCACCATGGCTGCGTAGGTTGCCATGCGCAGGTCTTCAAAGTCTTTCGACTTGTCGTCGAGCGAATCCCATTCTGGTAAGTTCGCAGGGCGATCCGGAAAATTCCAACCGGGGCCTGCTAGTCCGAGCGATTTTTGTTTCTCGAAACGTTCGCGTCGAATGATGTCCCAACCTTTGAGGTACTTGCCGCGATATTTTGCGACTTGGTCTGCCGGAGCTTGAATGGAAGCATGCGGCGCGTTGTAACCGAGGTAGAGAAAGAAAGGCTTGTCCGAGTACGATTGCTTTTCTTCGCGAATGAACTTCACTGCATGGTCGGTGAGCGCTGTGGTGACATAGAAATCCTGCTTGGGCACAGGCCATGGTTTGCCATCAAGTGTGAAGGAATCATCGCCGGCAAAGAAGTCCGTACCTCCACCCATGAAGCCGTAGTGGCGATGGAACCCGCGTTCGAAAGGTACGCCCGCAGCATGCCACTTCCCCACCATCATTGTGCGGTAACCCGCTGATTGGATCACTTCGCCAATATTGGGACTGTCTTTACGTACCGCAACATTTGGGCTATGCGTCCACCATTGATGACCCGTCAACAACGCTGCACGGCTCGGCTCACACTTACTACAGTTATACAACTGTGAAAACTTGACTCCCGCTGCCGCGAGCTTGTCGAGATTCGGCGTGTTGATTTCGCCACCATAGGGGCCAATATCGGAGAATCCCATGTCGTCAGTCATGATCACGACGATATTGGGGCGCTGCGGCTCGAACGCAACACTAAGGTTGCCAATCGTCGCAAACAGAATGGAAACAATAAAAAGGCGGGACATCATGAGAGCATTGCTTTCGAAAAGTGTCTGTAAACCTGAATACGCCTTGCTGGTCGACTATGTTTTTACTTCGATCCCAAACGATAAAGTGCAGTTTTGGTCCTGATCAGCAAGTTATCGCTGATTGAAATGAGGGTTTTTGTTTGGCGATGGAGCCGTTGTTAGCTGCGCAACCCTCCCGTCGCTGCGCTCGACCTTCCCAGAGAGATGGTGATCGTCCTGGAGGAGGGTGAGGCCTACTTCTTACCCTGTTTCGCAAAGCTTTTATGATTTGGATTGCCGCCTGACATGATGTATGCCGTGAGATCCCTTATTTCGTCGCGATTGAGCGAATTTAGCAGGCCTGCAGGCATCTGCGATACTTTCGACGGAGAAAGCTTCTCGACTTCATCTCTCGATACTACGATCCTCTTGGCTTTCGGATCGGATGGATAAACCAACAGCGTTTTTGCATCTTGCTCGATCACCAAACCTGAAATCGTTCGGCCATCGTCCATCAACACATTCGAAGATTGATATTGGTCCGAGATGTCCTTGCTCGGATTGATCATCGCTTCGATCAGATATCGCGTGTCGAACTTGTTTGGTACGCTAGTCAAGTCAGGGCCAACTCCTCCGCCAAGCCCTTGGAATCGATGACATGCTCCGCACTGGGCGGCATGAAAGAGATTGCGTCCTCGCTCGAAATCGGCCCCGTTAGCCTTCTTGCCTAGTGTTGCCGACAAAGCTTCCTCAAGCGTCCATTCTTTTCCTGGTCCGACCGGTAGTGTGATGGGGAAATCAGGAACTGGGTTGAAGCTCCGACCCGTCAGATCTACCAGTGCTATTCGCTCTTCATCGGTGCAGGATGCGAGCGCTTCGTCGCGAGTGTTCTCAAGATAACCCGGGTAGCTGGCGCCGCCGCCAGCCTTGCCTGCTTCATTCAAGAACTCGAAGTACTTGCGTCGCAGTTCGAGTGTCCACCCTTTCTTCGCGGTACGCAACGCAAAGGCGTAGTTGATCTCGACCGATGGCGTGGGTTTGCTTTGCAATCGCTTAAGCGCCGATCCGTAGCGTGCATTCATCTCTTCGACCCCTTCCCACGAAGGAGAGTTGGGCGGACTGCGATCCACGATCAATTGCATCCCTTTCGTGACCGCGGAAGGAGAATCCAAGTATACCAAGAGTTTAATGGCTTCGAGATTGATGCTTGTGTCGCGATTGGGAAGGATGAACTCCAGATTTGAGATCCATTCCGCTCGTGCAGCATCCGTTGGCTTCCCAAGCCTTTCCAGCGTCAGTGACAAGGCTCGCAGCAGGCCTAGTTGTTGCGACAGCGGCAGCGCTTGAAAATCCAACTTAGCGAGTCCAGCCAACAATGCGGGCTGGTGTTCTGCCTGACCGCGACGTGCCAGTGCGACTGTCGCTGCAATTCGGGCTTGTGAATTGGGTTCATTGGCAACGCGTTGTGCCCACCCACTTACCGGTTGCGATTCGATGGCTACGCGAGCAGCATGTCGTAGGAAGCGATCGTTGCTCGACAGATGTGGCCATGCGGCTTCGACGGCTTTCGCGGCGATCACACCATGGTAAGGCTCTAGTTCTCGTCGAAGAACCGCATCGCGAGGCAACGCATCGTTCGATGCCATTTTGGTTGAGGTGTTAGACGTGGATTCTGTGCCTGTATACACCACACGCTTCAGCGAGGAATTGGCGCCTCTTCCGCCCGTTGTAAAGTAGAGAGCTCCATCGAAACCGACGACCGCGTCGGTTACAGGTAGGGGAACGCCTGATACAAAGAGCTCGGACTCAGCTTTGTAACTCGCCCCATCCGGCTTCAAGTGGATTGCTAGGATTCGCCCATAGGTCCAATCCAGAGCATACATTGCATCTTGATAACGTTTCGGGAAACGCGTTCCTTGTCCACTGACAACACCGGTGGGAGACCCAGGTCCGATATTTACGACTGGTGGCAAACTATCCTCGTAGTAGTCCGGCCACCTGCCTGACCCGCTTCGCCAGCCAAAATCACCACCACTGACGACATGGCAAATGCGAGTCGGGCAATACCAAGGAAGTCCCAGATCCCATTCCATGTCCGAATCGTAGGTAAAGATATCGCCTTGAACGTTCATGGCCGCATCGTATTGATTGCGAAAACCCATGCAGTAGAGTTCGTGCGTCCTTTTTTTCAGATCGAATCGCGTGAACCAACCTCCCGGTGCCAAGATGCCAGCCGCATGACCGCGAGCATCCCATTGACGAGGCAACAGCAAATCTTCCGCATAGGACTGTACTCGTGTCCTAGAGCTCATTTGGGTCACAGGCAAGGGCGTATGATTGCCCGCGACCGCAAAGAGTTCTTGCCTGTCACGCGTGTCAAACAGAGCGTGGTTTCCGTGTTCGCCTTTGCCATTGAGTTCAGATAGAAGTTCTGCGCGATCGAGTAAATCGTCACCGTTAGAATCCGTAACTCGGTAGATTCCTGAATCGGTAACGGAAGCATAGAGTGCATCGCCTTTCCATACCAAACCTTGGGCACTAGAAAGTTCGACCGGTAACTTCTCCACTTTCGGAGACATCGGGTCGGTAATCGTGATGCGAAACAATCCTTCCTTTCCTTGGTCACTGGCAATCAAACGTCCTTTTGGGTCGATTGCAAGAGCGACCCACGAGCCTTGCGTTGTGAGTGGAACTTCGTATATGGTTTCCACGCGAAAGTCTGGCAAGGTCTTGATGACAGCCGACTGCAATTCCTCTTTGCTCGGCTTGCGTCTATTGTCTTGTTTGGATTCGGTTGTCTTTTCGGTACTCGTTCCATCCTGGCTGATCGAGCGGTTGATTCCGGTGATTATAAAAAGTGGGAACAGCAATGCGAGTAGGAGAGGCTTGTTCATGTAACTAGAGAGTGTTGCAATAGTGGGAGAGGACAAAAAGTGGAGATGATTCTTTGCGGGCTGAAACGACCTAGGGTTGGATTCGATTGCGTTCCTTCAGCCGAACAATTTGGCTTGGAGTCATCGCTTCGTCGACGATGAACAGTTCATCTAGTTCACCTATGGAGCACGACGTAAGTACTTGTGATCGCGAATCAATGAAGCAACCGATCTTGGAGGGAACAGGCAGTCCCCAACTGATGATGCAGTTTCGATTCCCTTCGTGAGACAGATCCGGCAATGAAGCTGGTCCCTTCTTGAAACAAACTTATCTTCTGCCATAGTACATCATTGGTTTCCTGCAAGATATCTTGGGCATCGGTGTGGTTTCGGTGAAGTGTGAGGATATAGGCTAACAGCGCAGGCTGCAACTGGCTGATCAATCGAATTGCGTCGGTGGTAAGGGATTCTCGAGAGGACATCAATTTAAGATATCTCCAACCCCGACACGGTTAGGATTGAAGTTGAAAATCCGAAGAATAAAGACACTTTTCGCTGATCGCACGCTTTTTCCAATCCTTTGTTTCGAATCCCACAGGATTGTCCTGTGGGTCGTTAGGTTTATCACTACTCAAGGACGACCCACACTCTGTCGTTTGGCCACGGAACTGCTGCAGGCAAATCCCGTAGTCAACCAGGTTTCTGGGGGATCGTTTTGGTAGCGAAAAACCTAAACTTCCGCACGGTAAATGTGCGGGATTCATGGTAGTAGTCGAGTTAAATGGTGACGTTGGCCGACGGAACGAATCGCTAATACGCCTGAAAATGAAATTCCTCTTTAGAGAAGATCAAATGAAATACATTCGAAATCGAATCCGCAACACTAGACTTGGTGCTGCCGCAATAATATTGGCCGTTGTCTTGTTGGCTAACAGCAGTTTTGCCAAACAACCCAACATAGTGTTTATTCTCGCCGACGATCTCGGTTGGGCCGACACGACACTTTACGGTCATACTAAGTTTTATAGGACACCCAATATCGAACGGCTTGCAAAACGCGGCATGAAATTCACGCATGCCTATTCCGCCAGTCCACTCTGCTCCCCGACTCGGTCGGCAGTCTTGACTGGTCTCAGTCCTGCTCGGACTGGAATCACGGCCCCTAATTGCCATGTGGCTGAAGTGATTCTCAAAGCGGATCATGGAGAGCGAAAGGCCGGTCCTAAGGCCAAAGTTGTCATGCCCAAATCGGTAACACGTTTAAGTACCGATTTTCCCAATCTTGCAAAGACGCTCAAGAAAGAAGGCTACGCAACTGGGCATTTTGGAAAGTGGCATTTGGGACCGGAACCCTATTCGGCGCTGGAGCACGGCTTCGACGTCGATCTTCCTCATCATTCTGGACCTGGGCCGGCGGGCAGCTTTGTGGCTCCATGGAAGTTCAAAGACTTCGACCACGATCCCAACATTCCAGACCAACATATTGAAGATCGAATGGCGCTCGAAGCGACAGCCTGGATAGAGAAGAATCGTGACCGTCCATTTTTCCTCAACTATTGGATGTTTAGTGTCCATGCTCCGTTTGATGCGAAAAAGAAACGGATCGAAGAGTATCGGGTCCAAGCGGATCCAGCCAGTGCGCAACGAAGTCCGACGTATGCGGCGATGGTGGAAAGTATGGACGATGCGGTGGGAACACTTCTCGATACACTCGATCGACTCAAGTTAAGCGACAACACCATCATTATTTTCACCGCTGACAACGGTGGCAATATGTACAATACGGTCGATGACACAACACCCACGAGCAATGCTCCGCTACGAGGCGGCAAAGCGACCATGTTCGAAGGGGGAACCCGAGTCCCGGCAGTCATCGTCATGCCCGGCGTTTCGGCAAACGGATCGGTGTCCGACTCTCTCATCCAAAGCGAAGACTACTATCCGACGCTTGTAGAAGCCCTCGGCATTACTCCTCCGAAAGAACAGCACTTCGACGGAAAAAGCTTTCTTGATGCGCTCAAGGGCAAGCCATTCGATCGCGACGCCCTGTTCCAATACTTCCCTCATGGACCAAAAGTGCCTGACAACTTACCACCTGCCGTTTCGGTTCATCTTGGTAAATGGAAGCTAATTCGGATCTTCCACGATGGTGAAAAGGGTGAACACCGCAGTCTTCTGTTTGACCTGGAGCAGGACATAGGCGAAACGACTGACCTAGCAATCGCTCAACCGGAAGTTGTAGCCATGCTGAACGGAAGGATCGAACAGTTTCTTTCAGACACAAGTGCGGTACTTCCCATTCCAAATGATAATTACAAGAGCGACGCGAGTGCGAAGTGAATAATCGAAGCGGTCTGGTACAGGCCTGTGCTGAAGACCAGTTTTGTAGCGATATTTAACAGAAAGGACTTGCTGGGTTGGACATCCAAAGGCGGCAATTCCAAATTCACTTAGGGTTTCGCGTTGAGTTGGTGGCAAGCGAGCCGCTGGTTCTTGAACCGTCCGGCGTTTGCTGGGATGAACGCGGAGATCTCTATGTCTGCGAACTGCACGGATACAGGCCGCAATACGAGCGGTTGGCAATCGAAGGTAGTTGATCCGGATCAGCCACGCAAAAGCAATCGGTCATGCGTGTCGTATGCTTCACTAGGGTCTGAAAATGCCGTCAATCGTAACGACACAAGGTTTATATGGAGTACTCAAATGGTGAAGAACGGAATGTTCTCACCGAACGTCAGCTATCCCGCTGACGAGCGGTACGATTTGGTAGAAGCGCACGAGCGATGCTATTCCAGATCATGGACGTTCTTAAATACGATCCTCTCGTTGCTTAGTTATTTCGAAATCTTCGTACCGTTTGCGACGTACTCGTCGCGAGTCAGGAATCCGTCATGGTTGGTGTCCCACTTGTCGAATCGTTCGCAAGCGGCGGCGGCATCAGACTGATGGGTGGTGTAGTATGCGCGAGTGATTCTACCGATTTTATCTTTGTCGAGTCTGTCAAACTTGGACGCTCGGTCTAAAGCTTCTTTGTCGCTAGATGTTTTTTTAAAGGAGTTCGCTGACGACGTAGAATGAGAAGGCGGGTCACTGCTCTTTTTGGCGGCTTTACTCGCGTGACGACCACTGCCATCGCCGGTGTCGAGAACGCCGCCGGCTGGGTTGAGGTCAGCCAAAACGGCAGCAAGCCTTGTCCGCGCCGCGACTGCGTCGGGACTCTGCTTGTCCGTGGCGACAAGCGTTTCGGTGAAAGGCGCACCGCTCATATCATAAAGTTCGCCGGCTTGATTGAGCTTCCAGGCGGCGTCGCGAACATACCACATGCGAGCGAGCTGATTGAAAATCCATTCCCGCGGTTTGCCTTGTTCGCCGCGTAACTGAGGTGCAAGGCTACGGCCGTCAAAAGTGGTATTCTTAGGGAGCGGAATGCCAGCCAGCTCGGCGAATGTCGTTAGCAAGTCGGTTGAATCTACCAGGTCGACGGACACTTTCCCTGCTGGGCTTGTGCCGGGCCAGTTTGCAATCATGGGTACCAGTCCACCGCACTCGAGCATCGACCCTTTCACGCCTGACAAGTTGCGTCCCCCAATCGTCGACAACTCGTTTTGACCTTTACCGGTGCCATTGTCCCCCATGAAAATGATGAGTGTCTTTTCTCTCAGTTTCAATGCTTCTAATTCCGCCACGAGTTTGCCAACAAGTTTATCCATATACAACACATTGTCACCAAAAAGATTCTTGCTGTCGGGCGGGCTGTCGGGAGTGGGAACGATTTCGCCGTGGACATGGACCATGGAATAGTAAAGAAAGAACGGATTGCCTTGATTCTTCTTGATAAACCCTACGGCTCGATCGTGCATCAGATCGGGCATGTACTCTTGGTTTTCGAGCTTCAGCTCTTTTCTATTTACTCTATACGATTCCGCTTTCTCCGATTTTTTGTTGACGTACACACCGCTCCCATTGAAGCGAAGATAATCGTCGAAGCCGGCCTCGTCAGGTTCCCCTGGAAGCTGTCCCCATTTGCCAATGAATGAAGCCGTGTAGCCTGCGGCTTTGAAAGCCCGGCCTAGTTGTAGTTCGGAGTTCGGCAAGACCATGCATGCATCTTGATTTGTTGATCCGTTTCGAAAGGCATAGCGTCCGGTCATGATCAACGCTCGAGACGGTCCGCACAAAGCGGCCGTAAAGCTTCGGGTAAAACGGATACCGCCGTCCGCGAGCTTGTCGATATTGGGCGTGCGGTAATGGTCAGAACCGTAGCAACTGACATTTCCGATTCCTAAATCATCGGCAAGGATATAAATGACGTTTGGCTTCTGCGGTTCCGCGATCAACGATTGAGCGAAAGCGTGAGACGAAGCTAACGTCGCCACGAGTAGGGCAATGAGACGATTTTTCATTTTTATGAACTTCGGTTTTCATGTGTTCGGGATATTCGGCGAATTCCACAGAGCTACTGGATGGGATATCTGGTGAAATCCACCACGATAGCCAAGATCTCCTATTTCTTTCCTAGAGTGACGAATTCTTCTCGCGATAGGAATCCGTCTTTGTTGGTATCCCATTTTTCGAAACGCTCGGCGGCGGCTTCGGCGTTTGATTGGCTGGCGATGTAGACTTCGCGACTGAGCTTGCCCGCTTTCGCGTTGTCAATTTTGTCAAATCGAACGTTGCGATCTTCGCCTTCGATCGGCGCGGCGAGTTTGTTTGCAGCAGCTTTCGACTCCGTTGCTTTCGCCTTCTTGCCCTTGGGTGCGTTTTTATCGATCGCAGCGGAACCGACAGGCGGCAAGTGCTTTGCGGCCGATTCTAACAGGGCCTTGTGCTCGGGTCTATCAGCAAGACTAACTGTTTCTGTTGGATCATTTTGTTCGTCATACAATTCAGTCGCGATAATCTTTGATCCATTGCGGTCCCGCCAGAAGGTAGCTCGCCAGCGGCTGTCGCGAATGCTGTAACCCATAAGATCAGTACCGGTATCCGGATCGCGCCGCGGATATTGGCTGATCGCTACGTCCGTCGGTGGTGCGGATGGGTTTTCGAGGAAGTTTTTCAAGCTACTGCCATCTATCTTCCCTGGTGCGGGCAGTCCGCAGACTTCGGCAAGCGTTGGATAAACGTCCACGAACTCAACCGGTGCATCGCATTTTTTGCCGGAACCCAAGCTGCCTAGCGACTTCGGAACGCTTATCAAAAGCGGTGCTCGCGCGGCGATTTCGAAGTTCGTGTGCTTGTGCCATAGGCCGTGATCGCCGAGTTGCCAGCCGTGATCGCCCCACAGAACGATGACGGTATTATCAGCCAGTCCCTCCTTCTCGAGTGCGTCGAGCACTTTACCGATCTGTGCGTCAAGGTAGCTGATGCAAGCGTAGTATCCATGCCGAAGCGTCTTGGCAAACTCGGTCGGGATTGGATTTTCCTTCGGCACGCCAGGGTAGTTGTGCAGTTCGCTGTTATTGTGTCCCGCGAACGACGGGCTGCCCGATGGCAAGTGATTGATAGTCGGAACTGGGATTGTGTTCGGATCGTAAAGGTCCCAATACTTCTTCGGTGCAACGAATGGTAAATGTGGCTTAGCAAATCCAACTGCGAGGAAGAAAGGCTTGCCATTCGATTTCAGCGAAGCCAATCGCTTGACGGCTTCGACAGCAGCCGCACCGTCGGGCAAGTCGGTTTCGGCCTTGAGACTGACTTCGAAGGATGGGCCCGCTTTGGCGTCTTTGTCCGTCATGGGATTTGGCGACATGAACTCTTGGACGGAGACATTATGTTTGGTCACGATCTGTTTCGTATAGTCGAATAAGTCGGTATCGACTGCCTTGCCTGAGGAGTACCAATGCGGTTCGCTCCAGGACCGACCATCTTCGAAGCCTTTGTGATAGATCTTGTTGATCGCAGCGCATTGGTAACCGTTGGCTTTGAAGTGCTGCGGCAACGTGATGCAATCCGGCTGGGCGGCGCGAAAATGCGTTACCAAGTCCCAGACCTTCGTCGTATCAGGTCTTAGGCCGGTCATGATTGCGGTGCGCGACGGACTGCATACGGCTTGTTGGCAGTAAGCTTTGTTGAACAAAACGCCACGCGCGGCGATTCGATCGATGTTTGGCGACTGAACGATACTGTTGCCATAGCACCCGAGTTCAGGTCGCAAATCGTCGATTGCGATAAACAGCACGTTGGGGGTGTCAGCGAACAGCGACGATGTCGATAGTAGAGCTGCTGCAATGAGTATCTGTTTTTTTATCATTTTTTAGTTACCGATTGATTAAAAGTTCCTGCAATGTCCCAGATAGATTCTGAAAAATCGGTGGTCCGGTTTTACAGGGAAGGAATTTGGCGCCAAAAACACGGCGATCACGACGAACAGACCTTAGAAAATCCAACGCGTCAAACCGAGCGACACCAAATGCCCATCGTCGAAAATCATCAGGACTACTGATGTCTTGAGACTTCCGACACAACACAGCAGCAACGTTCTGCATGACTTCGCGAGCGTCCTCCATCGTCGGCACCAGAGACCGTACGAACCCTCTCATCGCCTCTTCGCACGGGAGGTTAAGGTGCATAAATTCGTCATGTCGATCGTATTCGCAGGGGGTCATTACACAGAACACTGATGAAAGGTATTGATTTGCCTTGAAAACAGAGGCAATGGAGGAGTTTTTCGAGAAAGAGATGTTTCCGTTTGTTGTATCCCTTGGACAACGAGAATTTTTCATGAATTCACGGCAAATCGCTGCCTACTATTCCGTGTTCCCTGTGTGGTTATTCTTCCGATAGGGCGAGTAATCGTGTCGCAATTCATAATTCGGAATCCTCGTCCTAGAGAAAATCGCCATGCAAACATGTAGACCAAGATCGAGACAAGCCTTTACTTTGGTTGAATTACTCGTAGTCATTGCAATCATTGGAATTCTAGTTGGTTTGCTTCTCCCACCAGTTCAGGCGGCACGCGAGGCTGCCAGACAAATGCAGTGTAGCAACAATCTCAAGCAGATTGGTTTAGCGATGCACAATTCCCACGATGCTCAGCGTTCTCTGCCGCCCGGTTGGATTTCGAGTTCGGGGCTGACTTTCAATTTAACGACTCAGACTGGAACCGGCACGAACGCTGATGAAAACTGGTCGTGGTCTGCGTTTTTGCTCCCGTATCGTGAGCAAGGTAACCTCCACACGCAACTAAACGTGGGGCCTGTGGATGCTCGGGACGCGCTCGATAATCCCACTCTGCGACTACTTCTTCAAACTCCGGTCAGTACGTATCGCTGCCCATCGGATATTGCTCCGGCAACTAATGACCAGCGTCCAGTCCGATCTCGTGCAGGGGCAACTTACCCTGTAGCAACTTCCAATTATGTTGCCTGGAACTCTGGATCTCATGGTTTCATGCCAGGAGAAAGTAGCGGCGCTGGCGCCTCAGCAGATCGGGCTGGGTTGTTTACCATGAATCGAGTGACACGATTCGGCGCTTGCAGCGATGGTCTGAGCAATACTTTCTTGGCGGGGGAAAGAGCCTACAAACAGTACATTGCTCCCAATGGAAATACCATAGCCTGTCGAGCCGCCAATGCCTATGTCATGAGATGGCATACGGTGATGGATACCTGTTCGCGACACGTCGCCAGGACCGAACCTCAAGAAGTATTCGACCGCAATCGAACCGTAATTCACGAGCTGCTCACACAGTACGGTCCAATTGCAGGAATTTGGCTGGATGGCGTTGGCTCTTACTACGAGGAACCCGAGGCCTATCGCCGAATCGACGAGTTGTACTCGCTCATTCGCTCGCTTCAGCCGCAATGCTTGATCTCGTTCAAACAGGGGACCGGCACCGAAGATTTTGTGGCTCCAGAAGAATTGATGCATACGAAGAGTGATGACATTGCACAGAAAGCGTGGGCTCTGAATGCAGGCAAACGCGGCGATATCTGCACGAACATGCAAACGGCGCCACCTGCTTGGATCTATATGAATGGTTGCCAGCACATCAATGCCGAACAATCGTTGGCGCTCTTAGCGGACGCTTTCTCGCAACAAGCAAACCTCACGCTCAACACGGGGCCGCTTCCTGACGGCTCGATTCATCCAGATGATGTGATCGCTTTAAGAGAAGCGGGTGAACGAATTCGTAAAAATGGCTTTCCCGAACCAAAACGCATGGATAAAGCCGATCGAAAAAATTGAAAGTAAAAATCTAGCTGATCAAGACTTGCGTGGGTAATGTTTGCCGAAAAACCGGACCTGCTCACCTTGGTGGGCAGTGCCATAATAATATTTTGCGGTATCCTAATGCTAACCCGCATGTCAGGTCCCCGAATTCATCGGTCCAAGACGCTTCGCATTGGCTAATACCTGTGACGGTATTTCAGCTACCTGTGACGGTATTTCAGCCATGATCGGCAAACTTCTCACTCATTTTCTTTGGAGCAAACGGCCATGCACCGATTCAATTCGATCTTGATACTGATAGTTATGTCGGACATTGGGATTGGAGAAGACTATGCTCCGCTTGTTACTGCCGAAGTACAAATCGAGCATATGGATTTGTCGATCAAGGATACGCAACGCTCGCGTGAAATCCCAATTCGCATCTATCTGCCCGTGGACAAAACGGCAGCACCCGTTGTCCTGTTTAGCCACGGACTTGGCGGCAACCGCGAAGGCTCCGCGTTTCTCGGTAAGCACTGGGCGAAACGTAGTTATATAGCCGTGTTCCTGCAACATCCCGGAAGCGATGACAGCGTATGGAAGGACCTGCCAATCGCTCAACGCATGGCAGCCTTAAAGCAAGCGGCGGGGCTAAACGAGTTCTTGTTACGAGTACAGGATGTGCCAGCGGTTCTAAACCAACTTGAAATCTGGAATAAGGACACTGCACATGCATTAGCGGGACGGTTCGATTTGAATCGTGTCGGTATGTCGGGGCATTCTTTTGGTGCGGTGACGACGCAGGCGGTCAGCGGTCAGGTGGCCCCACTGGGAAAGGGATTCACGGACGGGCGTATTAAAGCCGCAGTGATCATGAGCCCTAGCGGCCCTGCCAACAGCAATACGAAAAAGGCATTTGGTAGTGTGAACATACCCTGGATGCTACTGACCGGGACCAAAGACTCGAACCCGATCAACGGAGCCGATGCATCGACTCGCCTCATCGTCTTCCCTGACCTATCGCCAGGCGCGAAGTACCAATTGGTGCTCGACAAGGCGGAACACTCTGCGTTTACGGAACGCGCTCTGCCAGGCGAGACTGAGCGTAGAAATCCTAATCATCACCGCGCGATTCTCGCGGTTACGACAGCGTTCTGGGATGCCTATCTCCGCAACGATGAGCAGGCCCGCTTATGGCTCAACAGCGACGCGGTGCGGAGCGTTCTCGAAAAGGACGACCAATGGGAAAAGAAGTAACCCCGCGTTGGGTAACGCCTAGATTGAACACTCCGCGGGAATCATTTCATACTTTTGAAAACGTCGCAATGAACGGCGCGGTTTGGTTGATGATTGCTCCACCTTGGGGCAGCCGAAAACAATACCGTCTTCACTATCCAAAAGTGCCTTGCATTCAAGTAGAATAGTGCGTCGCTCTCCCAAAATCTCTTTTTGAAAGTCCATCATGCGTGCGTCGGTCTTTTTCCAATCTTGCGTGTTGCTCGCGCTAGGTTATGCGAGTTCGATTTGCTTCTTAGTTGCGCAAGATGCAACTCCCGATATTTCGAGGAAGCCAACCACATCGGTTGTGATTTTCTCAACTCAGGACGATCATCGCGACATGCAAACGCAGCTTGGAATCACGAAGTTGCGTCCTGGGCCCAGCGGTGATCCAAAAAATCCAAATGCAGCAAATACGGATGAGTCGAAAGCAAATCCGTATCCGAACCTTCCAGAACTCATGACTTTGAAGGACGGCACCAAGATCACGACACGTGAACAGTGGTGGAAGCAGCGTCGACCGGAGATTGTGGAGGACTTCGAGCGCGAAGTGCTGGGGAGGATTCCCGAAGGAGTTCCTTCCGTTACGTGGAAGGTCGTGAAAACGATCGAGAAAAAACTTGGTGAGACAGACGTCATCGAGAAACGACTTGTTGGTCGAGCCGACAATTCGCGATGTCCAGAAATCGAGGTCAACATCATGATGTCGATCATCACACCAAAAGTTACAAAGGGTCCCGTACCTGCATTGATGCAATTCGGATTTACCTCATGGGGGCAGGATGGGGAAGATGTTAATTTTGGAGGCCGTAGATTCGGCGAACCTGTTCCTGGTGGTCCGCCCTCTAAAGAACAACAATTGGTCGAGGCCGGTTGGGCAGCCGTGACTATAAATGCAAACAGCATTCAGGAAGACTCCGGCGGAGAACAACAGCGACGATTTGGACCACCTCGACCGGAAGGTCAGACCGGCGGAGGATTGACCCGCGGAATCATTGGGCTAACGAACAAAGGACTGCCTCGCAAACCCGATCAATGGGGTTCGCTTCGAGCATGGGGTTGGGGGGCTTCCCGCGGAATGGATTATCTCAAAACCGAACCTGCGATTGACTCTAGGAAGGTTGGAATTGACGGAGTATCGCGTTATGGCAAAGCGGCATTAGTGACGATGGCTTTCGACGAGCGATTCGCGACGGCACTTGTCGGCTCATCAGGTGAAGGAGGCGCGAGTCTCTATCGTCGAAACTTTGGTGAAGCCGTTGAGAATCTGACTGGGTCGGGCGAATATCATTGGATGGCTGGCAACTTTTTGAAATACGGTACTGCGGAATCTTCTTTTGGGTCGAAGAACGCCAGCGACTTGCCGGTCGACGCTCATATGTTGATCGCTCTGTGCGCTCCTCGGATGACCTTCATCAGCTACGGTGTTCCTGAAAAGGGAGACGCATTGTGGTTGGACCAACAAGGAAGCTTCATGGCGACGATTGCGGCTCAACCGGCATTCCGTTTACTCGGAGCGAGAGATCTGGGTCGCAGTGACGACTACAACACCGAAAAAATGCCGCCGGTCAACACCGACTTGCTGGACGGCGAGCTTGCATGGCGACAACACGATGGTGGCCATACGGATTTGCCAAATATCCCGCACTTCATCAAATGGGCAAATCGGCTGTTTGTAAAAGCCAATCCGGATCCAACGCTTGCATCATCGGGGACCGCTTCTCAGCCAGGAACCGTCAAGAGTGAGCCGATGGAACGCACCGATCCGAATTCTGCGTTAGCGCACCAGCAATTGATTGAAAAGGCAAAGCAAGGAAAGATCGACATCTACTTCATCGGCGATTCAATCACGCGACGTTGGGGTGCGACAGATTATCCTGCGTTCTTGGAAAACTGGAGGAGAAACTTTCACGGTTGGAACGCCGCCAATTTTGGCTGGGGGGGCGATACAACGAATAATATTCTATGGCGAATGCAGAATGGGGAATTAGGAGGGAACGCCCCGAAAGTATTTGTTTTGCAAGCAGGGACGAACAACTTACCTTGGACCGGACCTGCCGATGCGTCGAGAATCGAAGAGGTTGTATCCAGTTTAAAAGTGATTGTCCTTTTGCTCCAACAGAAAGCGCCTAATTCGAGAATTGTGATCACGGCGCTATTTCCGAGGTCGCAAAACTCCGCGCTTCATTCGACGATTCTGCAAATCAATAATCAGCTTGAAAAGCTCGCAGACGGAAAAACGATTCGTTTCTTGAACATCTACAGCAAACTGTCTGATTCCAGCGGAGCGTTGCTGCCTGGCATGTCTGAGGATGGGCTTCACTTTACAGACAAGTCGTACCAAGTTTGGGCTGACGGTCTAAAGCCTATTTTTTACGAGATTCTCGGACCGCCTTTGTCTGAGGATCATGCGCCGCCACCGACCGGTGACCCCTCAGCTAGGAAGCCCGAGGCTTTGAAGGAACCCTCCGAGCCCGTAACTCGATTGACTACTATCGGAGCGGCAGAGATCCCCGAAGCGGTTCGTATCCGACGACCGACAACGGAGGAAATGGCGGTTGCCGAGAAGGCCTTGGTTGCGATGATTGCATCCGCAGATCCAAAAACAAAATCTGTGTTCCAAGAGAATCCTTCTTTGGTTGAGGTGCGACCACCAAGACCCAACACGGCTGTCGTTCCGAATCTCGCACCATTCTTCCGACAGAAGCACGAAGCCAACGTTGCTATCGCAAAAAAGGGGGAAGCAGATCTGCTGTTCCTCGTGGACTCGATCACTGATTTTTGGCGAAATGACAATGGTCCCTTCGCAGGAAAAAAGGTTTTCGATAAGTTTTTTGGCAATTGGAATGTAGCCAACTTTGGAATCGCAGGCGATACGACTCAAGGTGTTCTCTATCGGCTGCAGCACGGGGAGGGCGAAGGCTTTAGTCCATCGACCGTGATGTTAATGATCGGAACGAACAATTCGAATTCAAACACAGCTCCGGAGATCGCAGAAGGGATCGGTGCCATTGTGCTTGAGCTACAAAAGCGATTTCCCCGCGCGAAGGTTCTATTGCTTGGAATATTTCCGCGTGGGGCTGCGGGCGACAAGGTGCGCACACAAATTAAGGAGATCAATCAGACGATTGCCAAGTTACATGATGGCAAAAGCGTTCATTTCATGGATATCGGAAACGAATTCCTGGACGCCGATGGGAATATTCCCAAAGAAATTATGAGCGATGCGCTTCATCCATCTTCCACTGGTTATGAAATCTGGGCGAAAGCGGTCACTGGAAAACTGCAGCAGCTGGTTTCCTCATCGAATGCGAATATCACGCCACAAGGTAACAAGCGTCTAGAGCCCCAACCCATAGTAACCTACTCTCTTGGGGAAGATTCGAAAGTGGCGGGCGACTTGAAAGGAAAGCTTGAAGGTCCATTCTTATTCAATAGCAAAATCATTGAAAACACGGTGCGCAAGTATTGGATCTATGTCCCGTCGACCTACACCAAAGACAAGCCTGCTGCCGTATTGGTATTTCAAGATGGCGCCCGCGCGACCAATCCGAACGGCGTCTTGCGCGTTCAGAATGTCCTTGAGAATTTGAGCGTCAAAAATCAAATACCCGCAACGATTGGGATCTTCATCACGCCTGGTCAACGTGGCAACGAATTCCCTCAGGACGTAGGAACAGGCAATCCGAATAATCGCGATCTTGAGTACGACGTACTGGACGACAAGTACGCACGGTTCATTATCGAGGAGATGCTGCCCGAAGTTGGAAAGCGTTACAACTTGACTTCCGATCCCGCTCTACGTGCAATCGGTGGATCGAGCAGCGGTGCGATCTGCGCTTTCACTGTCGCTTGGCACCGTCCCGATCAATTCCGAAATGTCATCAGCATGATCGGCAGCTTCACCAACATTCACGGTGGGCACGTCTATCCAGACCTCATTCTAAAAGAAGAGAAGAAGCCAATTCGCATCTTCTTGCAAGATGGAATTCACGATCTTCGTAGTCCGCAGAATTTGGAGCGGGATTGGTATATCCAGAATCAGAAAATGAAAACTGCGTTCACGAAAAAGGGTTACGATGTTGCGTTTGTTCTTGGCGATGGTGGACATTCAGACGATCACGGCGGCGCGATGCTGCCTCTGATGTTGCGATGGATTTGGCGAGATGCGCCGGGTATTCAACCGCCTTCCAACGATTTGGTTACGGAAGCCGCAGCAATCAAACCAAACATCGCGGATCCTTTCCCAGGTTTTGACAACTCGAAATCGGTTGACGTAACTGGTACTTGGAAGTGGGAGAGAATAATGGGTCCTAGCAGATCGCAATTTGCACTTGATCTCCGAAGGGACGGAAACAAAATTGCGGGAACTCTGATTGCAAAACGTGGTGACGAAGAGCCAGTGTCACAAGTGATCACCGATGTCGAACTGCTTGGCAACAAGATCCTCTTCAATGCGATAAGCCAGTTCCGCAACGCCAACATTTCAACGACCTATGCAGCGATTATCAGCGATAACAAAATGGTCGGTTGGTCGATGAGTGAGTTCGGCGGTAGCCAACGTGACTCACGTTGGGAGTGTAAACGTGAGTAACTCCACAAGTAGCACTTCCTCGATTCTCTTGAGCATGACAAAGGCAGTTCTTGGTAGGGTCGAGCTGAAGCACGACGAATCGATGCCGTCTGATTTGGCCACTTATAGATTTTAGACCATGCTATTAAAGGAGCGGTCCCAGCAACCTGGCCGCTTTTTCGCCGAATCGAGTGAAGACGGATCGGCGATGCCAGCTTATGGAGTCGATCCATTGGGATTGTTCAAGATAATACTGCTGGAGTTGTCGTAAATCCTTGGTGAATGCTTCGTCGAAAACGGCGAGGGTTATCTCGAAGTTGAGTCGGAAACTTCGAGGGTCCATATTGAGGGAACCGAAGAGACTTTTCCGACCATCGATCGTCACGCTCTTGGTGTGCAATAACCCACCGTGAAACTGAGCGACCATCACGCCGTGTTGGATCAAATCGCCGATCAGGGCACGACTGGCCCAACGCACCAGAATCGAATCGACCTTGTTTGGAACGATGATGACGACTTTCACCCCTCGCAATGCAGCCGAGACGAGAGCCATCTGTAACGCTTCGCTCGGAACGAAATACGGCGTCGTGACGACAACCTCGCGACGAGCCGTATAGACGGCAGTAATCAGCAACCGTTCGATGGCTTCGACTTGGTTGGCCGGTCCGGACGGAAGTACTTGGACGGCGGCGGTTCCTACATGGTGAATTGATTGATCACCGGTAACATCGGGAAGTTCATGCGACGTCGAGTTTGTCTCGATATACCAATCCGCTTGAAAAGTGATGGCCAAGGCTTCGACGGCTGGGCCTTCCAATCTTGCCATCGCATCAATCCACTGTCCGACGTCGCATTCCAGTTTGAAGAAGCGAGGATCGACCATATTGAGGCTTCCTGTCCACGCGATTTGATCGTCGATCAGAACAATCTTTCGATGCATTCGTAGATCAAATCGAACAAAGGGTAAACGCCACAGACCGCCCGGAAGTGCCGATTGAACTTTGACGCCCTTTGATCGTAATTGAGATGCCGAATGGCTTCGCAAGAACTTGCGGCTACCGATTGCATCGACAAGTAAGCGGCAGATAACGCCACGCTTCGATGCTCGCACTAAGGCTTCCGCGACTTCTTCGACTCTCCCAGCAGTGCGCCAAATATAAAACTCGAGGTCGCAGTTTACTTGAGCCGAGTCGATATCCGCGACGAGCCGGTCAAAGATCCTTTCCCAATCGGAGAGAAGCTCAAGTTGATTCCCCGTCACTGCCGGCACCTGTAGCATCCTTCGGCCAGCCCTCGCCAACATCTCGAAATCGTCTCCCAATCGTTCCCAGTCTACGTTAAGATCAAGACGATCCAAAACCCGATAACGACTTTCCAACGGACCGAGCAATCGTTTAATAAGCTTGGCGCGATGCGATCCAAGTCTTAGTTCGCCAATCATCAGGTAAATTGTTGGCCCGAGTATCGGGAATAAAAAAACAACTGCAATCCAAGCCAGAGACGCACCCACCGAACGATTGCTCATCACAACCCGGACGACGATCGCCAGCGTAAGAAGGCCATGAACAACAAAGATCAAGCCTGCCCACATGAGGCCTCGATCAACATGAAGAAATGCAACGTGTTCATTCATTCGGTTCGCAACTCCAAACAATCTCGACAATCCGAGATCCAAGCCCTTTAATTTCAGCTCAAGCCTTTTGCAGACTCGTCGGAGTTTAACATCTATTCAGAGGATGGGGCCCGATAGTTTGCCATAGGGGGATCGGCGAAGATTTCGAAGATGCGCTGGGTGCCATAGGGTTGGTTGGATCCAAAACTATGTCGAGTGGCCGGAAGATAAAGCATGTCGTACTTCTTGTTGGACTTGATCAAGGCGTCTGCCAGGCGAAGTGTATTGACCGGGTGGACGTGCTCGATTGAGAACGTGGAAACAGGTATTCGCAGGATAAACACGCGGACGACGTGACCTACCCAAACTATAGCTCATTCAACGGTGATGTCCAAGCGATGCCAAATAACGGCAACGTGCGACGCCTTACGCGTGAACAGTATCGTCATTCGCTGCAAGAACTCCTGATGCTCGATATGCTGCTAGCGAAGCTCGCCAGGAGCGTCCGACATGGTTATGCTGGTAGCGAAGCTCGTCAAGAGCTTCGGACGGCACATAATCAGGCCGAACATCTTGACGACGACTTGACGCAATTCGTTGCGAAACTTCAGTAAACTCCATCGTGTACAGATCTCCAACCGCTTCCTTTATTATTTCATATCATGAAACTACTCCCCACCTCGGTCCTCCTCGGAATTTCGGCGTGCTTTTCGGTCCTTATTTTCGGACTCAGAGCCGACGCGTTCCAACCAGCAGCGCTGGTACCCAAGAAACAGGAACGACCTCAACCGCCAACGCGTCCATTCGACGCGCCGGGTGCTCCAAAGTTTACACGTCTCGACGGAATGCCAGGCGTGAATCCGCCTGTTGATGCCGAGGGAGATTTTCTTGTCGGTCCTGACTATGTCGCCGCTCCTGAGACGAAGGTCATTGAAAATGTGCCGCAGGGGAAAATACAACAGTTCAGCATCGACTCCAAGGACTGCAAACTTTTTAACCCAGGAATTGCACGCGACGTTTTCGGCACCGTCGATCCGAACAACCCCAAGACACTGATCGTTGAAACACATCCGATCGACTACAAGCGGACCGTAACCGTATATATCCCGGCGCAGTATGTTCCCGGCAGCGAGGCGCCTTTCCTTGTCACGCACGACGGTCCTGGGATGGGCAAGCCGGATATGAACTTGGCACGCATCCTCGACAACCTCATTGCCCAGAAACGTGTGCCCGCGATGATCGCCATCATGATCGCCAGCGGCGGCGGTGATGCGCAAGGACACGAACGCGGACGAGAATACGACACGATGTCTGGCTTGTATGCCGAGTTCATCGAGAACGAAGTGCTGCCACTCGTGGAGAAAAACTATGGCCTGAAGCTTACCAAAGATCCGGAAGGGCGTGCCACGATGGGTAATAGCTCAGGTGGTTCTGCGGCGCTCATCATGGCGTGGTACCATCCCGAACTATATCACCGTGTACTTACTTTTTCAGGCACCTTTGTAAACCAACAATGGCCCTTTAATCCTGATACGCCTGACGGCGCATGGGGCTTTCATAACAAGCTCATCCCCGAGAGCGCACCCAAGCCGATTCGCATATGGATGGCCGTTGGCGACCGCGATAACTATAACCCAAACGTCATGCGCGATGGCATGCATGACTGGGTGGAGGCGAATAACCGAATGGCTACCGTGTTGAAGGCCAAGGGCTATCACTACCAATATCTCTATTGCCTTAACTCTGGGCATGGCGTCGGAAACGCAAGGCCGCAGATTCTGCCGCACGCGTTAGAATGGCTTTGGAAAGGTTATCCCATTGACTCGTCTCGTTGAGCGTTCTTTGAGCGTCCTTATGAAATCTAACATGCAACATTGTCTCGCGCTCTCGCTTGTGCTGTCGGTTTTTAGTTGTGTCCAGAGCGTTGCCGCCGAAAAGCCGAATATAATCATTGTCTACGCCGATGACCTCGGCTACGGCGATGTGCAGTGCTACAACCCGGAGCGTGGAAAGATACCGACTCCGAATATCGACAAGCTTGCTTCACAAGGGATGCGATTCACCGATGGACACTCCTCGTCGGGCGTTTGTTCCCCGTCACGGTACACACTGCTAACGGGCCGCTATCATTGGCGGACGCAATTGCAGAGCGGCATCGTTGGAGTCTTTGGTGATCCACTGATTGCCCCGGATCGCATCACGATCGGCACATTGGCCAAACAACATGGCTATCGCACGGCTTGCATAGGGAAATGGCACCTAGGCAGCGAGTGGAATCTACCGAAGGGAAATGAGGGTCTATTTCGAAACTTCAAGGATGTTACCGTTGCTACCGATGAGCATCGCGAAGTTTGGTCCGAGGTCTTTTCCCGTCCGATTATGGGGGGCCCCACAACGCGTGGCTTCGACACGTACTTTGGTACTGACGTTCCGAACTGGCCGCCGTTTTGTTACATAGAGAACGACCGTACGATCGGAATCCCAAGCGACTTGATGCCATCAAGCCTACTCAAGAACAACCAAGCAAGTGTACAAGGACCTGCTCTGAAAAATTGGACGCTCGAACCGATCCTGCCAACACTTGGCGACCGCGCTTCGAAGTTCATCGATGAGGCCACCAAGGAACGCATTCCATTCCTGCTCTACATGCCGCTCACGGCGCCGCACACGCCACTCTCGGTCAATGAAGAGTGGAAAGGCAAAAGCGGTCTCAACCTCTACGCCGATTTCGTAATGGAAATGGATGCGGTGGTCGGGCGCGTCCTGGAAGGTGTGAACAAGAGCGGTGTTGCAGACAATACACTTGTCATTTTCACAGCCGATAACGGTTGTGCGCCGTACATCGGCATTCCTGAATTAGAACAGATGGGACACTTTCCAAGTGGTCCCCTCCGCGGTGCCAAGGCAGATGCTTGGGAAGGCGGCCATCGCGTGCCGTTCATCGTTCGCTGGCCAACGAAAATCAAGCCGGATACCATCTGCAACCAACTTGTGCATCAGGCAGACATCATCGCGACGATTGCGGAAATCTTAGGAACGAAGCTCCCCGACAATGTTGGCGAAGATAGTTTCAGCTTGCTTCCTTTACTTCAGGGAAGCGAGAAGCCGATTCGCGAACAAAGTGTCAGCGCTTCTATTCAGGGTATTCCGGCAGTACGAAGCGGTTTCTGGAAATTCATTCCCGCACCCGGCTCAGGCGGCTGGGGCAAAGGTGGCGATCAATCGCAGCCCGTGCAGCTCTACAATCTCGCGCATGACCTCGGCGAAACCAAGAACCTCGCCACTGCGATGCCGACGAAGGTCGCTGAGATGGAAGCACTGCTGGAAATGCTCATCACCGACGGCCGCAGCACGCCGGGTGCGTTGCAAAAGAATGATGTCGAAGTGAAGCGCTACTCGTCCAAATCCGCTTCGACATCCAAGAAGTAAAATACAAAAGCCTCCAAATAAACTTCACAACGAAAGACTGGGTGTATGGGAGTGAAGAACTTCTTCGCCGCGGGATGAACTTGCTGAAATCGGCGGTTTCACACCCATTATGGTTGGATCACAAATGCGAATTGAGGACGCTGCGGAGCCTGACAATCCTGCTCTGGTTGACTCCGAAAACGGTCATACCGATCGGTTACGTTGGAGTCATAGTGAGTTACGTTGACCAATGCGGAGGTTCAGGCACGTATCGCGGACAGCGAGGGTGAAGCGGTTTTGGCACGTTCGCGAAAGACCGCACAACAGACCATCGTCATGGCGGATTCAGAACTTGAGCGATCCAAACGTGAAGCGGAGCAAACCGTTCTTTTAGCCGAAGCCGATAGTCAACAACGGTTGTTGGCTGGACGTGGCGAAAGTCAAAAGATCATGCAGATTGGGTTGTCGGAAGCGGCGGTTCTTTTGCGGAAGATTGGTTCGTTCGGCGATCCTCGATTGTATGCTTTGCAGGAGGTGGCGGCGCAATTTTCGCATAGCCAACAGCACTTGTACCGGAGCGACTTTTCATTTCCAGTTCGCAAGACGGCGATAATTCTCCACAAGGTTCTGGGATGTTGGGGACTTTATTGCAATTGCTTGTCGCTGAGAAAACAGGATGGGAGACAGGTAATCACCCTGAGTCAGATTCGCTTCGTCAGTTTTCCGATCGAATGAGCCATCCGCAATGGCATCGTTGACAGAGGCATACTGACCAGACGCAACCATTCCCTCGATAAACTGATTTGCGTCGGTTGGCAACTGAATATTCATTGAGTTCCTCAGTTTTCGTTCTAATTAACAGATGCTTTTATCTCTTTGTTTTGTCACCGGGGGCGCTAAGCAATGTACACCGAGTTGGGTTCAGAGGGAAATTGCGATTCGATCGCAACAACGAGTTCCATATCTTAATATTGCGATTGTCACTCAATCAATCGATGACTGGAATGTGTTGCGTGTTTCGAAAGAAGGCAAGGGAACGATTGAACCTCGTTTGCACTGCAATTGCGAAGGATTTAGAGCAATTGACTCCGGTTCCAGCTCGCCGATTGAACTCTTTTTGGAGGGACAAAAGTAGCATCGTTTCAAAAGAAAACGAGCCTTTGATCCAATCGGATCAAAGGCTCGTTTTGAGAAATGGAGGCGGGGGTAATTGAACACCCCGTAAAAACACAGGGATTGCTCTGATTTCTGGAAGGCGTCTCACTTGTGTACTCACATTGCCAAATTCCCTCCTCGTCGCCCCGATATGCCAAATCGTGATTTGGAGATGCACTACAACTACAACTTCCGCAGCTCCCGCCGGACGTTTAGCGACCCTTGCAACTCAGAATTGAGCCGACAAAAAAGTCGAAAGCCGAAATGACTAGCCCTGTACAAAACCCAAGTGTCCAGCAACTACCATCGAGAAAATATTCGATGCAGACACCTGGATGATCCGTTTCAAGATGGACTGCACCCACTTTTACAAGAAACCCGCGCAGGCCTCGCAGGAGGCTGACGGCCCGCCCCCCGTATCTAAACTCAAAACGCAGGCAGCTGTACAGCAGAGCGAATTAGCAACCAAAATCCTGAGAAACTGAAAGCCGACGGAGCTGCGGTAGAACAGGCATGTTACCTCGTAGCGAGTGGGAGAGTTTATCTCACTCGCGGCCGGCGTGAATTTGCCGCTGTCCCTGAAGTCGGTTGCTTTTGACCGCCGTAGGTTTCGCCCCTGTGCCTTCGCCGCCAATAGCCACGTGCGCTGAACACTACTTGCCGCGAGCTGGCACTATTGGCAGCGTCTGAATACTCCGCCCAAACCTACTCTCGCACCTTTCTTGGGAACGGATCGACTATTTCTCGACGTCTGCGTTTCACTTGCATTGGTATTTGACTACATGGAACATGAACTGGAATCCCCGGAGAAGGAACTCACACCCGAGGACCGTCGCAGCCAAGTCGCTTTCCTACTCGCGGCTTCCATTCTGCGCATGCGCCCGCCAACTACCCCAATCTCTGGAAATCTCTCGGCTCCTTCCAACACATGCCTTGAAGTTGTCTCTGAATCTCTGCTCAATGTCACAAGTGGGGAAGGTTTCCGCGAGAGACAACTAACCAGAGGGATTCAGAGATGAAGAGTACGAAGAGTGCAGCGGCACTACAGTGTGAATTATGTAATTTGGAGTTGATGAAGGCGGTCCAGTTAAAGAAGCGATACGAGCAGCTCTTCGGTGAGCCATGCCGCTCCTGCAAGAAGACATACCTGGTGCGCCGGATCGCATGGCGACTGCAGGCCAATGCAGAAGGAGGACTGTCCGAGCGAGCCAAGCTGACAACTCAGGGATAATTACTCAAGCTTCCTTGTTATCAGGACCAGTCCTGGAAAATAGAACGTTCGGCGTCGGAAAGTTTCCTCTAGGATTTCCATGAACACAGAATTGATCGGTGAGGCGGCACGCGATACCCTCTCTGGTGCCTCCCCATTTCCAGAGATTGTCGGAAAGCTCATCGCCGCAGGTGTGGAGTATTATCACGTAGATTATGTTGGCTGCGCAAGACCTTCTACGGCCCACGCGGCGATACGGTCGTGACCCCGATCACGTTCGAAGGCATGCCACAGGTCGGGGCCGTGTTCGACAGGGTCGCTTTGCATGAAGATATCGTGGATAGCCAAAGTCACGGGCAGAAGTTCCGTGACTTTAGTCGCCGCGCGATCGAAGCGGGAGTGCAAGGTTACTTCGCCTTCCTCCGCGGCAAGCGGGTCATCTACTGGGGCCGAGCCGGCGATCAGCATACCGAGTGGTTCCCCGGAGCAGCTCCAGCGGAGCTGTAATGGTAGCAGCCTAGAGCGGAACTAAGTAATTGGGATCAAGCCTCTTATTCGGTCCAGCAAGTTGCATCCATATCCACTTGGATGGATTGCTCGATGTGCCAACGTTCGTATCCCTCCAACTCGCTTCTGCAATTTCCACAAGGTAGTGCCTAGCTGCTAGCTTCCCAGGTTCGGCTGGATTCGTCGCTACCTCATCCACAGTGGGAAGCGTCGTACTCCTGCAGGATCTGACTAGCCAGCAACCTAGCGACTTCCGTAGCATTTGCTAATCCCATCCATTGTGCCAACGCCCGCTTTCCTCCAACAAGCTTCTGCGATTTCCACAATATTGTGCCTAGCTGCTAGATTCCCGAATTCGGCAAGATTCCCGGCTATCCCATCAACTGTGAAAATGACGGCGCCTGTCCACATTGGGGTGCTATGCACCTTGGTATGCTTGCTTGAGCCAACCGATTAGCTCCTTGTCGACTTCTGAAGCTTTGGTAACTCGAACGCGATGCGACACCATTGCGTTGAAGCTCCCAGCGACTTCTAGCCGATTAGTTGGATTGGTATCTTTGAGATTGATTCCGACATCGACTCGCGTGTTCGTTGATGGTTGGATTATTGCAAACTGCTTGTTCCGACGTAGGCTAACGTACTGTTTCTTTGGGCAGACTTCTACATCGTTACCGAACTTTTGCACGGCAGCTAGGATCGC
>JANMGH010000200.1:0-2357 GCA_031374515.1 Pirellula sp.
TCTAGTCTGGCGTTTTCCCCGGATGGCAATTCGCTGGTGACTGGAAGCTTAGATGCAAAGATTAGAATGTGGAATACGATATCAACGCAAGAGATTTCCACGATTGTGAAGGACGAGCGAACGCGAATCGACCAGTAATCCGGGTGGCATCTATGTCACCCGTTCGTGGCAAAACTAGAGAATCGATTTTGACCATTGTTCGGAATGTCAAAAAGATTTGCGCCCCGGCAGACAAAAGGTGTCGCTTAGGAATCTGTTGATGCAAATCCTGATTTGTATCACGGCGATGGCTTACGAGGCCACTTTGACTCGAAAAGTCATCGCCCAATCCGTCGAGATCAACCGTTTCAAGTTTGAGGATATCGCATGGAACTTTTAATTCAACTTGTGGCTGCACCCGTCATCGGAGTCATGCCGTTCGCACTTAGTCTTCTCGTTTGTTGGGTGTGCAGTTCCTGGCGACGTTGGCTTGCCGTTTTTCTAGCAGTGATTTCGGGATCTATCTTCCTCTTCGAGGTCTATAGCGCCGCAGTGGGAGGCAATTTGTTCGGACTAATTTGGGCGCTCTCACTTCCATTCGTATCAATTGCCATCGTTATACTGTACGCAATGGAAACTGTGGAGGTTGTCTGGCAGCGATGGTAGCTGTTGGTCTTGCGTTTATTGAGTTGATACCACCAATATCCCACTTTCTCGGTCTCGGCGGTGAGTTTGATGGGCTCTGGCTAATGGGTCTTCCGGTTTATGCATTGCCTGGTGGTGTGATCAGCGGACTGGTGTTTGGCAGCACTTGGAAATGGCAACGTGGTTTTATGATCGCAATGGTTTTTGCCTGTCTACCGGCTGCCGCTTCGCACAAGCTGAATGAACTGTGTGAAATGCGGCAATGCTTAAAATTACTTGAAAAATTTGGAGAGTCGAGCAGACTGAAAACGCAATCATAGCCGCAACCAATTGGAGCAGTGCCACAGGTTGGACTGAAGCGGGATTCCGGTCATCCAATTTGATTATTTAGCATCCCTCCGACAAGCTTCTGCGATTTCCACAAGGTTGTACCTAGCGGCGAACCATGTTAGCTCATCAACTGTGAAAGCGTCGTACTCCTGCGGGATCGGCCTAGCAGCAACCAACATTATCCGCAGCCAGCAAGCCGAGAGCGAACTGAGAGGCAACTTTGAAAACACCAACTTGACGAGTTCTCGTACATAAAAGTCCAGAATGTCTTGAAACGCCACAGGGAGATATATCGGGAACTACACGCAAATCTAGTGGCATTGCTCTTTAGGCCATCCACATACCAACTCGCAGCGTCGTAAAAGATTTGTCTCCCATCCTCGCTAAATGCTAGAGCTGCCACCGAACCGATTTTGAAAGGTCTAGACAACTCTTTAACTAGCCTTCCGGTCGATACCTCCCAAACTTCAATTGCGTCTTCATTATTTGGCGGTAATTTTATATTGGGGCTGGTTCCGCCCCAACCGATTGCAATCAGCTTGCCATCAGGGCTAAAGCTCCAAGTCTGAATGCTCATGCCTACTACGCTTCCCCGTCCGGAAGAGGAACGTCGCAGCCTATGACTCGGTTTAACATATTCGCCTTTGTTGTCGTCGCGCTTGCGGTTAAACGTAGTAACAACACAAACGTTTTATCGCTAGCACGGAGGATTTCAGGTGAAGACAAGTTTCGCAAAACGCATCGCTGCACGTAAGAAGAAAATTCTTAAAAGATTGACCGATGCAAGGACCAATCGATGGTTTCGTGAGTTTTCCGATCCCAATCCAGTTATCGGATCCAACAACGTAAAATATGTGCTGGCTGAACGCGTTCAAGCAATCAATTATGCAGTCGTTTCTGCAATGCTTAAGTTGGCCAAGCACGTCGGCTTGATCGACAAGATCAATGAGTATGTGCAACTCTTGAAGTGGCATGCGCCCTACCATGAATCCGACCACGTTTTGGCTATGGCAATGAATGTGCTGTGCAATGGAACACGACTGGAAGCGTCGAAGTCTAGCTGGATCTCAGGTTGTTCAGCACATAGCTGTGGACAGAGGCGACCAGCGGCGTAAAAATCCAGCGGCGTAAAAATCCAAGCCAACTGTGGACTGCGATTTCGTTTGAGCCTGCAGAAGTGGTCGGATTTATGTCCACAGGAAGTCTTACTGTATCCCTCCTGGCTTGCCCAAACATGCTGCACATGTCGCGATGAGAGTGGCCCGTTTATTTAGTCTTTCCAAGGAAAGCTGAGCGTTGCGAATAGTGCTTGAGCAGTCTCAGCTCGGGTTAAATTTGCGATGGGGCGGATGCAATTCTCGTCCTCTCCTAAGAGGCCCGCACCAATTGCGGCAAAGATTGGC
>JANMGH010000022.1:0-12182 GCA_031374515.1 Pirellula sp.
GGGGGCGATCTGGAATCGACCGGATAAATTGAAGATCTTGGTGGCATGTCGTGGTTGATCGGTTGGCCACGTTAAAAGCCGATTACAAAAAGTAACTGCTGAGGAAAACCTCGCACTAGCAGCCTAATATTGGCAGCTCAGGTACCAGAGGCCCGTCGGAGGCGTTTGAATACCTGTCGCAATTCCGAATCGCATTGAGCCGTGCCTCGCACGTTCAGTGTTAAAAAAGGCTCGAGGCTGGCGCAACGCACCGCGGTCGACTACGAACGCGTTGGGCGAGACAAAAACAGTTGGCTAAACATGTAGAGGCCGGATCGGAAGTATCGCGGGACGGGGGTTCAATTCCCCCCGCCTCCATTCAATAGACCACGGTTTCGCAGGAAACCGTGGTTTTTTGTTGGTCTGACGAAAGAAGTGATGGGCCTTAATCGGTCGTGATCGACGGTGATGTAGACAAATCAGAGACGCTTTTAAGCCCCAGCTAATCTGCTTGATTTGTTTTCTTTCCAATCGCTTTTTGCCAGTCGTCTTCAAACACCATAAGGTAGTGCTCCTTGGCGACGGCTTCCGTGTTCCCTAACCAAGCACACGCGGCTGGCCGGCCAAACTCTCTTTCCACTTCGGTCTCGCAGCTTGCTCGCATCGAGTGGAACAGCCGTGGCCACGGCTCTACTTCAGCTGCGGCCAGCCGCTTTGAGAACTGGGTTCGCAAGTTGGAGTTGGCCCAACCCTTTTCCGTCATCGCAGCCGCTCTGTAGCCCGGCTTGTCGATGACATACTCGCCGACGCGGTCTAGGCCCTCCAGGGCTTCCCTGACGCGTGGAAAGAGCGGGCACATCCGAACGCCCCCGCCGTCGTGGTGTTCCGTCTTAGGGGCTGTGATGGTCATTTTGCCAGTGCAGAAGTCTACGTCCGACCATTTGAGCGTGAGAACCTCCGATGGACATCGCAGCCCGCCGTAGCGGCTCAAGCAAATGATCGCTTTCCAGATTGGGTCGCATTTGGCGATCACTTTGTCGATGGTTGCTCGGGGCACTTCGACATTGCTCTTGGCTTTGGGTCTGGTCATGGAAATTGTCTTGAACGGATTTTCGCTTATCAGCTTGTGGGCTACGGCGTACCCAAAGAACTGACGCGCAAACGAGATGCGTTTGTAGATAGTGGTGTTGGCGAGCTTCTCTGCACGGAGCTTATCGAGCCAGTCGGCCGCGTGTCCGGCAGTCACATCCTTCATTGCGATTCCTTCGGGGAGGTGTGTATTGAGCGAGTTGATCACTTGCTGCCACACCACCTTCGTCGCTGGCTTCCTGCCCACCGATCGCTTCTCGAGATAGGTGGCGAGGAAGTCTTTGACACTTGTTTTCTTCGCTTTACTGGGGAGGTTGGCAGGAAGGTTGCTGCAGTCGACTAGCTGGTGGTGTGCGAGTTTAAGTCTAAATTTTGTAGAAACGCTAGCCACCCAGGCCAGCGTTTCGTGGTCAGGCGTGGTACCGTACATCTTGCTAGCCACCAGCTCCTCGACCCGCAGCTGCACCGTGTTTGCGTCCTTCTTGCTTATCTTGCCTAGCCGTATTGCTTTTCGCTCGCCGTCTGCGTCGGTGTACTGAAGCCGTCTAGTGCCATTCTTGTCGTTAGTGATGGATGCCAATAGTAAGTCCTTTCGTGGAGAAGTAGGGAAGGTCAACCAATATCTATGCATGAGCGCGATACCGATCAAGAGTCGATCGACGTGTTGCTACTTGGCAGCATGCAGAAGGATGCAATCCAAAAAAGATGTACATGAAAAACGTAACAACGCAATCAAAGATTCGGAAGCGTAAAACGAGAAAAGCAACAGACGGATTTATGGCCTCAGTCGTGATTTCAGAGCAGATGCGACAGTGCATTTCGATGTGCGGAGGCCAAATGCCAGAATATGGCAACCTGGGGCCCATCGGGGAGGTTCCCGATGGGCTAGCCAGATTGGCCAAGTGTTAGCTGTCCAGCTAACGGATGTTCGAAAACATCGCGTGGGTCAGCGGAGCGTTACCCAACAACATCTAGCCCATCAAACAGCCGTAATAGCCATAGTAGAGACAGAGGAAGTGAGTAGGGAGATAGTAAAGGTACAAAGGCATGGATACAGATTTTTGTGGTGTCCACATTCACGTGTATTGCCATATTTCAGGTTCGGGAGGTATTTGGACAGTGTATCCTTCTACCATCGTTTGCCATTCTGTTACTGCCCTATTCGCTGCCGTATCTATGACATCCCATGGGACGTCCAATATGTCAGCTCCAGAGCAATAGGTCTTTAACCGTTCTACTATCGCCTGTCCTCCAAAGGAATGCACTATGTGTCGGTTACGGCTGATCCAGCCTGACATTACCTCTCGTGCTCCATTCCTGGGGCATGGGTGTAGGTAGGTGTTTCGGATGTCTGAGGCCAGTTTGTTCCAACCGTCGGTTCTAGGTCTGAACGATAGAAGGCCATTTCTGGTTCCTATCGATGTTCCTAGGAGTTCGACGTTGTTTCTACCCTCGGTGACATTCACAGGGTTTAAGGGTTGGTCTGCTTTGAATCGCATTCCAATTGCCTGTAGTTCCTGTGTGTGTTGCCTGTGGGCTTCCACTATGCGTTCCTGGGTGTTGCTGACATATACGAAGTTATCGGAGTATGTCAGTATCACCGTGTTGTCGTCCCCTGAGTTCGGGTTATCCCGAAACAGACGATGCGACAGCATCATTGTAAACAAAGTCGGCGAGGTGGCCAAACCCTGTGGTAAGCCAAGCTGCGATGCTTTTGGATATGAGATCCGCAGCAAGGTGTTTCGTAGTGCCTCGTCGGGCACGTATTCCGTAAGAGCATCCTC
This sequence comes from Pirellula sp., assembly GCA_031374515.1. Lineage (GTDB taxonomy): Bacteria > Planctomycetota > Planctomycetia > Pirellulales > Pirellulaceae > JBKCUI01. Next base: position 2,853 of record JANMGH010000022.1, read on the forward strand.
CACGGGTCCTTTGGGTGTGTTGGGGAACGCGTTCTCAATGTCAGCTGTTCCAATGAACAGTGGCCTATCTGGGTTGTAGGCTCTAGCGATACTACAAAGCAGTGTCAGGATGCCCCGCTCCCGTCTGTAAGCATGGAAGCCATCTAGAAACTGTGCGTTAAAAACGTCCAGAAGGGCGTTGTTCAGCGACCTGGCGACGACACGCTCCGCAAATACAGGGATGCTAAGTGTGCGAAACTTGCGGTTTGGTTTGGGGATCTGTACTTGTCGATGGTCGTTTGGTACGAACGTCCCGTTACCGATCTCGCTAGAGAGGAGGCGTAAAGCACGTGCCAATTCGGGAATAGAGTAGTTGAGTAAACCAATCCCATCGACTCCTGCCGAGCTCCCCATATCCCGCTTTGCCCGCTTGAAAGACCGAAGGAAGCGATCAGGATTATTCAGCTTTGCAAGCGTTAGGTCAGAGACGTCCAAGATTCTGTCGTCCAGCCCGCCCGGATAACGGCGATTTCGCAAATCGCGGAAGCCCGAATCGCGAGTGGAGCCGTGAGATGGGTCTAGAGCAGAGTCGCGTTTCTTGCTAAGTCCCACACCATGCTTGGCGAATTGATATTTATCTGGCATTTAGATTAGCCTCGCGTCCGGTTGTGTTAGCTGTCTCGCCGATATTCGGATTTCTGTGCAGTACTAGTCGCTTCCCAGCAGCGTCCAGCCGCATGTTCACTGGATCCTGGCCAGACGGCCACCAGTCACGCGACTCGTACGCAACGCGGCGGTTCTCGTTCCAGCGTTTCAGGCATTTCAATGGGTTGAATGACGTCCGGACGTCCGATTCGGATGCCGACACGGTCGAGCGACTGGCCTTTTTATTCTTGTCCTTGTTCCTACTTACAGCGAGAGTATCTTGAATATCGATGACCTCGATAGAGCGCGGTGAACCATTTGCTTCATGATCGACTTGTCACGACCGAGTGCCCCGCAATCGATTAGCATATTGAAAGTAGTGGCTTTCTTGCCCGGAAACGTAATCAAGAAACAATCTCCGAGACCATGTCGGTACATTCTAATTCGAACTCGAAAATGAGTTGGACTTCTTGGAGCAGTCAAATCCGACTCGCCAAAGTTGTTTGTCGTCGACGAGGCCGATGTTGGTGGTGCTTTCTTTTTCACAGAAGCTTTCTTTTTCGTCGAAGCCTTCTTCGTAACAGCAGACTTCTTAACCGAAGCTTTCTTTGCCATATTAAATCCTCATTGTCGTCAATTGAATATGTGAACGGCCCGATAACACCTTCGCGGCCTATCCGCCGTCGGCATGAAGAGCGGCAAAAATCTCTGGGTTTGAACCAAAGTAGGTTTCGGCAAGCGACGTTACTTGGGCTTGACCCGATCGAAATTTTGCTGTTCGAAGGAGTCGTTGTTCGTCATCCAATCCCTTTGAAATCACATAGAGGACTCGCATCTCGTCAAGATTCAATACAAGCGTGCAACCGCAGCGGATTTCATGCTCCTCCCCTTCAAAATCGAAAAGTCGCTTTTGGATGATCGTAATAAACGCCTGGTTTAATGCGTGACCATCTTCCCTTTGCCTTCGAGCTTCGCGCAATGCACTTACGTAGAAGGAAGGTTGGCTATCTCCTTTCATTTGGATTGACGATGACGATTTTGTTGGGGCCAATTGCAATCCCGTAATTCGCTGCAAAAGAAGGGCTTTGGAAAGATATTCTGCAATGAGGTTATGCATTTCCGTCCGGATACTTCTCGTCTTGTCCCATATTTGTTTTCTATCTCTGAAATACCGCAGCGAATCAACGTGTTTACGTAGTTCGAAAGTTTTGATAAAATCACGGAGCGCGGCCTCTGTTTCTCCTGGCTCTACAGTAGGATCTTCGGTAGGACGTGGCCACTTTAGGCTATCCTGGGACAAAATGCGAATGTCGCGAGGATAGATTCCTCGCCTTCGAAAAGCTTCAATGAACGCGACTCGATACCCATGCTGATCTTCGGGCATAAGATCGATGTCTGCGGTAATAAGTGCGCGTAGATACTCACCGAAGGTAAGGTCAACGGGCGGACAATAGTCAAGTGCGCGAATGCACATATTGAGGACATGCGACGAAGCCTTTACCGCTTCGTTTGCAAGACGTTTTACTAAGTCTGGATGAATCTCACCGTCTGGTAGGATTCCAGTGCCGTCCCCGCTTGCCAGTCGAAAGAGATCACGAGTGCGTTTTTGATAGATCGAAAGAAACGCATCAAAAACCGCTGCCACGAGTATCGCACCTCGTGCGTGAACCTCAGTTGTTCTATCAAGTTCGGTAGGGTCAGGAACTCGCGAGATCCATTTTGCTTTTTCTTTATCATAGTAGCCGATCGCATCTCGCAAGGCACCACGGATGCCACGAGCCAACCCAAATTGGCAGGCAAGTTGGGCAAGAATGTTTTCACTACCCAGATCACCTCGCGTTTTGGCGATTTGATGCTCCAGAATCTCCGTAAAACTGAAATGCCGAAACAGCGCAACAATATCCGCAAACGCCTCATGAAAAGCCAACACGTCCGGATTCGTTGCTTCCATGAAATGTTCATGGAACCCATCCAGTATTGCGTGCGTAGTTTCATGAGCGACGATGTCGTGTGAAAGACAAGTGAATACAATGCCGCCTGGAAATTGACCGGATGTCTGGTCTTCCGTTGCGGGAAAGTAACCGCAAAGAATTGCTCCTTTTTGACGGCTGTAATATGCGTTCGCTAGCCGAAGTCCATGTGGATAAATTCGAAGTTTTTGGACATAGCCTATTTTCCAAGTTTAGTTGGCCTCTATGTCAGGGCGATCCGCCCAGAAGATCTTGCGTCCTAAGGCTCTCTCGAAATGCTCGATTGTCGCCATAACGACGGCATACACCATTTGTTGGTGAAACTGCGGATTACCTTCTGATGGAGTGAGCCCGTTCTCTGCGAGAATGTGTTGGTGATTCAAATCGACGGGCGCGTAGAAACAGCCGCTTGCGGGATCGTAGTCGATCACTTCAATGTATTCTCCGCTTGGCCCCGGCTGAAGATCTTTCTCCCAAGGGATCTTATAAGTAATTTCACTTACAAGAGACGTCGAAAGCGTTGCTGAAAGACTTGGATCAAACGCGTACCCTCGCAACTGACGATAGACCGGTCTGGATGGGTGGGCTGCAGCAAGTGATATACCTTGAAAAGTCGTATTCTGAGCTGCGACAATTGTGGGGTTCCTTGATTGTCGTTTCATGTCTATTAGCCCAATTCAGTTGAAGGGTACGGGAAGGTTGTTGGCGGCGGTGCATCCTTACAATCGGGAATGTATCGGCGAACTGCTGCATCGGTTACAGCATATCCCCAGTTGATTATGCGTTCTTGATCAGTAGACCGAAGAGCCATCAGTCGCGTCGGGATTTGCGCAATCGAAATCGTCTTTGCGTGAGGGCACGCAAGGCAATTTGCCAATTGGTAATCGGAGATATCGGTCTGTATTCCCCAGTATGTCCCGTCATGAAGGTCGTCGGGGTCATTGAATGCACCAATTGCAATTCTTCGTCGCAGGTTTGAGGTTTGATGCTGGAGTAAGTCAATTAAACGTCGTGAATGGCCAGCCCAATTTGTTGATGGTGTTAAATCGTCGTCCATTTTTCTGCCGCCATCGCTCACAAGTATTGTCTTATAACGTTTCCAAACAGTCTCGAGCCCAAGATTGTCGTAGACACCACCATCGGTAAGTATTGCTTCGTGTCTAAGTTTTGGATCGACTTGGTGACGTGGAATCCCTTCCGCGAATGAATGTGGATCCAATGCGAGCCGCATGGGTGACAAGACGGGAGGGAAAGCGCTCGACGCCGTTACTGCATGCGCGAGTGAAATGGCGGGGTTTGGAATAATCCCCACTCTATAGTCGGCAAAATAGGGTCGCGAGAATCGGCAGAGCGATCCCGTTCGCACGTTTGTTGCGTTGATGACAAATCTCGGCCCTTCGTCGTCCTTTGGCAATGCCTGTAGCGTCTTATGGTTAAAGAGTATTTCATCGTATTTCTTTACAACTTCTTCACTAATCCAGGTCCATGGATTGATGCTGCCCCAAACAATTGAACTTACGTCGATGGTCGTTGAGGCCATGTGTCGGAGTGGACCAACGACATGATCCTGAAAATTCGACATGGCAGCGAATTGCTTTCCACCATGGTCTGTCCATCCAAGTTGATTCCAGACTTGCCCGAGTACGGCTGCCGTAATAGATCCACCCGACACACTAGATACCCTCTTCAAGGGCCTCAGCAAACCAAATTCATTAAGTCTCCAAATCGCTCCCAGATGAAAGAGCATCGCGCGATAGCCACCTCCCGAAAGACAAAGTGCAACTCCGGACTCAAGCTCACTACGTTGTTCATCAACAAGTTCAAATCCATTAGGTGTCGGTGATCCTCCGTCGCCTTCCGACATCGTTGTAATATCTGCACTATGAGCCATTGGACGTTTCCTAAATCAAGGAGATCGAACCGCGGTGTGTGTTGGCGATTTAAACCGACAGCCCTTTCGCTGTCCAATGGCGATTAATTTTTGGGGTCCTACTCGAATACGAAATTGAATGACATTTAAGAGGCAACGAAAGTTTGGCAGCAACGTAGCTACGCTACCTTCAGTCCTAGGCGGCTCATGCATATCGAATTCAATTCTAGCTCGGCTAATTTACTCGTCCTTGCTCCATTCTTCGGATTCCCAATCGTCGACACTGTCTTCGGCAGCTCCAGCATCTGCATGCCCAGCGCGGGGGTAGACTCGACCAATGAACGCATAGTCGGTCTGGTTTATGTCAGTTCCTCCTGTGATTGGTCGACCATCACGGGTTATGGAGCCAGGTAGTTGATAGCACATGATTGACGTTTGATCGGCTGGCGTTGCCATTAGCGAACGTTCGTCCAAAGGTGTTAAAACTTGTTGATCAACTTGGGTCCGAGACCAGCCCTGTGTACGACGGAAGTATTCGTACGCCTTCTCAGGGTCAATCCTTGCGACCAAAGTTCGTCGCATATGTTCATGGGGACAGCCCAACGTGTGTCCAGCTTCATGACGGATCACTCGCTTGAACTCAGACTCAGGTGTGCTCATTGTAAACCCCTGCAAATTCATCGTCTGCCGTCCCTGAGGGATCAACAAAACATCCGTGCCTAAATAGGAATAGTAGCCGCCCGATCCTCGAGAGATCCGAACCTGTCCAACTCCGTTGGTTTCGCGAAATTGGATGCATCCAGTGCGCGTCCACGCATTCAAATGCGAGACAATTCGACTGCGCAGTTCCGTAGATGTGGATTCCATGAAGCTCACGCTAAGAGTGCGGGGACTCGATCCCCAGTACTTGGTGGTTTGGACCGCAATGAACAGTGGAGTCACTTCTAGCCCAGGGGCAGCGAGATGCAGTGGACCAAACTCGGGCTGATTAAACGCGTTAATCTCGACAGCATTTTTTGCTGCTTTGAGCAATTGCGATTTTGGTACGGTCTTTGGTGTACAGGTGATTTTTTCCCTTGGCGAACCAACGTCAAGTTCGTCATCCTCCGAATTCTCGGAGTCGTTGCCATCTGGATCCATGGAAGCCGCACTGGCGACTTCGGAAATTTTCGACAGTGCTTTTCTAAGTCGTTTCAATTAGTCACTCATGTTTCACCCTTTGACGTATGCGTAAGCGAATGTTCTCAAAAAAAACTTTGTGGCCAAAAGGGAGCAATGAATCTCTGACGATAGCCCCCTATCACTAAAAACGTAACTCGCTTCACGTCTGCGACACGTAGGCTTGCGGTTTTGGGCTAATTTGCAAACTTTTTGTCTTCTGCTCCGATTTCGTAGTCCGAACGACTACTTGCAATTACCTATTTTGACGCGGAAACGACAGGAAGGACGCGAGGTCGATTCGATGCCAAAAGTGGATTGCTGCATCTTTTTGCCGTTGGCTCTGCGGCTTTTGGCTCTTTAAAGATCCGTTGTCGATCGGCCTAGCGTCAACTCTGTGGAAATCGCGGACTGTCGTCAACTTCGATCCAGAATGTCTGGCGACGTGGGTTGGTCAAATGTATGTCCAATCAAACTTTCTCGAGTATTTCCTGAATTTTCACTTTTTGGAAACAATTTTTGTCGCGAAGACAGCGCAAATCTCGTTCCTGATTGTAGTGGGTTTTGCGCACGCAGATGATTATCCAATTTCGATCGTTTCCGACACAAGGTATTCACGACACGTCACAATTCCCATGCCCAAATCAGGACTACGATAATGACGATACTACGAAAGGCTGTAACTTCCTTAACCGCTTCTGAAAAAGCGGCTTATGTCGCAGCTCTGTTGGAGCTGAAAAAACTGGGCAAATACGACAAGTATGTTCATTGGCATCACCATGTCATGGTGCCTACGGTCCTTCCACATGAACCTCGCGATGCGAACTACCGCAACGGCGCACATCGCGGGCCGGCGTTTCTTCCTTGGCACCGCGAATTTCTTATGCAGCTTGAACAGGACTTACGATCGATCGACAGTTCCATTGCAATTCCCTACTGGGACTGGACGGTCGATGCCACGTTGGTTGATCCCTCACTCGCTCCGATTTGGAATGACGATTTTATGGGAGGCAACGGTCTCGAAACCGATGAATGGAGAGTGCAAACTGGACCATTTGCAAACAACGCAGGGAAATGGCCAATACCATCTTATCCAGATGAGGGGCTTCCTGGTCCAGGTCTGAAGCGCCAGTTCGCCAATATACCGGCGATCAAGACCCTTCCCACTCGCGCAGATCTGACACTCGCGTTGGCAGAGATTTTCTATGACACGCCGCATTACGATCGCAGCCCGTTTACGATTGGCTTTAGAAATCGTCTAGAAGGTTGGGTGACACAACGTGGTGATCCACGAGTTGCGACAGCAGGTTCGCAATTGCACAATCGAGTGCATCTTTGGGTTGGCGGAAACATGATGCCGATGACATCACCAGACGACCCAGTCTTCTTTTTGCACCATTGCTTTGTAGACAAGATTTGGGCAGATTGGCAAGCACAACAATTGATCGACAATCCAGATGCCAAACCTCACTACGCACCTGAGAGGCAAGGGCCTCCTGGTCACAATCTGGATGACCAACTCAATCCGTGGAAACGAACCATTAGAGATGTTCTCGACATCTCGGCACTGGGTTACTCGTACGAGCAACCACCCACTCAACCTGATTTGTTGCGTTCGGCAATGGCGATCCGTGTATCCACAACTGGGAGTGATCGTCCTTCAATTGGACTACAGCGTTCGCCATTCGCAACAGACTAAGCGGCTACTATCGGCGTTTGCTGCGCACAACTCACGTTAACCACCTATGCACTTCTTTGAAGGTCAAACAAATGAATTCTGAAAAGTCAATCCTTGCCGATGGCTGCTACCCAATAAATGCAGCAACCCTCTATGTAAAAGACGGCAAAGTATCGGTCCTAATCAAGGAAGACTTTGGATTGCCTCCCGGAACAACTCTGACGCTATTGAGAATTGAGAACAACATGGAAGTTGGTGGCGAGCTTACCAAATCAGGTTTTTTCAATGGACACGCAATCATTTGACAGAACTCTCTACGATTAGTTGCTACTTTCGCAGTCAGCGCAAGACGAAAACCGACAGCCGCGGCATGTGGAACGCAGCGATTGTGTCGCGGCTTCTCATGACTCTGGACTTTTGTGTACGAGAACTCGTCAAGCTGGTGTTTTCATGGCCGACGCCCGATCTCGGTGGCGGCATTCCATCAATAAAAGGGCGGAAATGGACTGTTTCGCGTGCGACGGAATGTTTTCCCATGCGATGATCAAGTGCCTCAGGTCAGTGTCAAGCGATGCCAACATGTGACAACGGTTGCCCACAGAATGCAGCGCCCATGCAGCACAGAAGTATTGGCAAGAACAGCAAGTCCCAATGCAATCGCCACTTACAGTTGATTTCGCCACGGGTTCGAATCCCCTGCCAATTGGTAGCCCTTATTCCCATTTGCATTCAATAATGCGTTCCCAGTCGCCACACTTAAGTCGCAGTTGCTCTGGACGGTCTTTACTACCGGACTTGGGGGCGACGTATAGAAGCGTCACCGTACACGTTGGCCCCTTCCCGGTCGGCGGTTCGATCTTGGTTTCAAATGTGCTTCCAAGCTTCTTTGAAGCATCCAATGTCGCCGTGACGACAAACTCACTTCGCTTGCTCAATTCTGCGGCTAACGGAAAACTCCATACGCGTACTTGTGCCTGGTACTCCTTACCAACAAGCCGAAAGTAAACTGGTTCCGGTTGCGTAATGGTCCGAGCAGTAAAACGAATGGGTACCGTGCTTGAGCCTCGATAAGCTCCATCCTGCGTCACTTCGAACGTGAATGTCGATCGAATCGAGGGCGGAAACGTTTGCGATGGATCCATTTCAACTCGCAACACCCCCTTTCGCCCGTCCTCCGACTTCAACTCAGATCCCACCAACTCAGCACCAAACGCCGTCAATGCGAGCTTGCGCAAATCGATGCTTTCGTGGCTCGCAGTAACCGCCATCGCCTTCCAGTGTTTCTTTTCATCATCCACATTCAATGTGGACTCCTCGATCTTCATGGGAGTGATGACATAGGCCTTGATGGTGCCTTGGCAGCGACCATTGCCGTTCGCATCCCAGAATGTAACTTGCTTGGTCAACGATTCGGAACTTCGTGGAAGTTTAATGGTGATTTCCATCTGCTTGGATTCATTCATCGAAAGGACCATCGAGCTCGAAACGCCAGAAATACATCCGCACGAGGCAGTCATCTTCGGCCAATCGATCGACTGCTTGGATTTATTTACAATAGTCCAGAGGATTCGAACCTCGGTGTTGCACAACTGACTACCAAGGTCAATGATGGTTTCATTCGGAAGCTGGGAGTCATCCGACTCGATCAACGTCTCGGATTTGATTAGCCTTTTCCTACAACAGCTTTGGCCAGGTAACTCGACATCGGAATCGTTTTGGCGATGTCACCCTGACGACCTATGACGCCAAAGGGCTCAAAACGAGCGTCGAGACCGGACTGAGCGTTGTCAACAATGCGGATGTTCAAACTGCGGCCTACGCCAAAACCACCAGCGAGTACTATCCGACCGGACATGCCAATGTTGGCATGCTCAAGTACCAAATGGGTGCACTCTACAATTCAGGCACTCCAACCCTCTACCGAACCGACTACGAATACAGTACCAGCGGTCTAGTCACCAAAATCACAGAATCGCCAGACACTTCCAGCGGCGCTCGCGCAGTCTCTCTGTTCACCTACAACGCGAGTA
>JANMGH010000045.1:0-27574 GCA_031374515.1 Pirellula sp.
CGCCGAGCTAAGTCTCGAATTGTTGGGGATGGCGATTCCATTTGAATGAGTCTACCAGAACTGGCATAAGATTGGAGTAGCCAGTTTCGATTGTCATGCCAACGGAGCCAACTGCAGTCGTAGACACTTCCACATTGCATGAGCTAACAGTGCATCCTGCCGAATCTGGGACGCTAACAGCTAGACACAACCTTGTGGAAATCGCAGAAGCTTGTCGGAAGGGAGCGGGCGTTGGCACAATGAATGGGATTAGCAAATGCTAGGGCAGATGCTAGGTTGCTGGCTAGACCGATCCTGCAGGAGTACGACGCTTTCCACAGTGGATGAGCGGCCTCGAATCCTGCCGAATTCGGGAAGCTAGCAGCTAGGCACAACCCTGTGGAAATCGCAGAAGCTTGTTGGAGGGAATCGGACGCTTGCACAATGGATGAGATTCGCAATTGCTACGGTAGCTGCTAGGTTACTGGCTAGAGAGTACTTGGCGAGACAGATAGCAGCAGGATCATTACGTGGGAATATTGCCATTTGTCGATTTGGGTAATCGAAAGTGCCACATACTTCGACCCGCAATACTAAAAACCGTTACTAGGAAGACGCCCAGAATAACCAAAAACAGATTTGTGTTCAGGGCCGTACCTGACCGATTTGCCAAAAACGTTAAATGCACGATTGAGATCATCTCCAGGGTAATCAATACCGCAATCCAGGAAAGCATCTTGGTCATGTGAGTGATGGTATCTACTCGCCGTTCGGGATGAAGCCAATATTCGCGGTTCGGAATATTAATAACTGAGGCAGGTAGCTTGGAAAGAAGAAAGCCGATGGTTAGAAAGAATAATGGGAGCCCAACTTGCAATGAGCATAAGAGAATCGTTGCATTGGTTTTGGACATCCAGTCATTTGGATTACCATCGATTCCGAAATGCTTGGCAATTCGATCAGGCAGTTGCGTCCAATACCATGCGTGAAGGCTTAGGCCGAAAATAGTCAGGACTACGACCAACAGGATTGCGATGTTTCTCGATGACATCGTCATGCGATTTCTACTTCATTCGTTGCGAGCCAAGACTCGCTGTATCCCAACCCAACAACAAGCGTTGAGAGGTGGTGCCGTAATTCCGAACGCGCCCAGAGCTTAGAATGGCGAAATGATTGCTGTGGGGCACAGCAACGAAGTACTGGTTTTCGACATATTAACCGGTCATACACTCTATTCACACCCTGGCCAATTATCAATCGCGATTGATAAACTAACGGAATCGTTGCAGAAAGTTATGACTGATAACAATGCACGACCTCAATCGCCGTGCAGACAAGCGTGGTGCAACGCCAGCGACCGCAAGCCGCATCTTTGAGCGCTTATGCCCTGAGTTACTCGCGAGCACAGTTCCGATCCCGTACCGTTGGTGACGGCTGCGACTACATTTCGATTCGACCAACTTCGGCTTGAGCGCTTTCCATGCCAAAACTTTCTTTTCTCTTTTTTGGAATTTTGTGAGCCGATTAAGTGATCGCTTACGCATTATCTACCGGTAGAAAACCATTGGAACCGCGTCCTGCGCAGACCACCGAGCTGAATGTCCACTCTTTCTAGTTCGTTGGCAAAGGCGGTGTCGCAGCTTGACTTTGGAGGGACTTTTCATGCACATGAGCTTCTCGAAGCCAAATCGCATTAATCTTAAGCGGCTATCACGTGCCTTTCATCGAGAATTGAAGCGAGGCTTCGCGTTCGAGCAGCTTGAGAGCCGCTGCATGCTGATCGGCTCCGACTGGACCAATGGTTTATCGCCGTTGAATGTAGACAACGATCAAACTGTCTCGCCGCTGGACGTTCTCCAGGTCGTCAATGAGCTGAACGAAAAGCGGATTTCAGATCCTAGCACTGGCAGACTGCCGCATGTGTCGATTGCTGGCACCAGCCCTCCACCCTTTTTCGATGTGGACTGCGATCAATTCATCACTCCGCTCGACGTGCTAGTCATCATCAATCATTTGAACGGATCGGAGACGCAGGTTGGACGCGCCTTCATGCGAAGCGATGGTTCGAGTGGCAATTTCTCGACCCTCGGTTGCGGTCCAGCATTGCGCGAGGGATCCTCGTTTGTCACATCCCTGACGACGCAAATGACCATTCCTACGAACGCGGCAGCTTTGTCGTTCGTATTAGAAGGGATCGAATTTGATTCCTCCAGCCAAGGTGGGATTCATGATGCCTTCGAAGTAGCGCTGCTTGACACGTCAGGTCGCTCTCTCGTACATCCAATCGCAACCGGGCGAGATGCGTTTTTTAATTCAACAGAAAACGGGTTGCCGAAGGGCACTTCACAGGTTGTGCTTTCGGACAATCGAGTGACGCTTTCTCTGGCCGATGTTCTACCTGGAACGCAAGCCGCTCTCGTCTTTCGATTGGTCAACAACGATAGCGATACACGATCGGCGGCGGCAATCAAGTCTGTTGAATTCGTGACGAATTTTTCGTCCCCGACACCGGTCTCCCCTGACACCGAACGGATTCCAAGCGGGCTGATTTCTAGTTTTGGGGCTCCTGCGGGCCCACGTGCCATCAATCCGGTGTCCTCAGGTCTCAGCATTGATTCGCCAGACAATGGCAGCAGTTTCGATGCAGGAGCGCAAGTGCTCATCAGTGGTCACGTACCCATCGATATGCTTTCTTCACTCGGGAACGTCACACTCGATGGAAGGGTCGTAGATGCTATGGACGGTGCGGGGAACTTCTTCACGCGAGTTCTTGTTCGACCCGGAGAAAATGCTTTTGAGTTCACAGCAACGGATGCGCAGGGACTCGCCTCCAATACTCGACTGACCCTGTCGGGGAAGCAGTCGTTGGCAGGAGCCATCGATCTCTCGCTCCTCTCCGACGTTTCGGCTAGCTTCGATGGTGTGTACGGACGTACGTCGTTCGATGACGACAGCGATGTGTTGTACACCGAACTCTCAATCCGCAACGCGAGACAGTATTTGGCTGACGCGCCGCTCTTGGTCGGTATCCACAATATCAGCGATCCGAAAGTCCGATTAAGAGACTATGACGGAGTTACGCCAGATGGGATTCCGTTTTACGACTTCACTCGCTTAGTCGATGGCGGCACACTTCTGCCGGGTCAATCGAGTCAGGAAAAGTCGATAGGTTTCTTCGTTCCGAACCGAGAACAGTTCACTTACGACCTGATGATTCTGGCTGCACTGAACCAAGTCCCCCGAATCACAACAGTGCCAATTATCGAATCGGTTGTTGGTCGAGCATATGCATATGACGTTGACGCAGTAGACCTCGATGACGATCCACTTACGTATGCGCTGGTCTCGGCTCCGGACGGCTTGTCGATTGACAGCAAGACCGGCCTGATCACCGCGATCCCGACATCGCTCAGCCCAGGAACGATCACGATAATCGTTCAAGTTGACGACGGTCGAGGAGGTATCGCACGGCATCGGTTCGAGCTATCCACCATAGTACCGCCGCCAAATCGCCCGCCGTTGTTCACCTCGTTTTCAGTCGTGATCGGGGCCGCCGAAACTCCTTATCGGTATGCCGTCGATGCTTTTGATCCCGACGGTGACACGTTGAGCTATGCTCTCGAAACAGCGACGGAGGTGATTCCAGTCAATAACCACAGTTTCGAGGCGCAGGTACTCGGGGAGGACGCATTCACCATCGGCACTCTGACGGGCTGGACTCTCACTGGCGGTGCATTCGCAGGTGCCGCGAATCCCGGTACCAGCCAATATCCCGACGGAGCGGTTCCCGACGGAAAAAACATGGCCTACAGCAATGACCCCGCAATCTCGCAAGTGTTATCCGAGTTATTGCGTCCTAGAACTCGCTATGTACTCACGGTTGCAGTCGGCCATCGACTTGATAACACCCTGGGTCGTTTTCAAATCGAACTCCGAGCGGGAGGACAAGTGTTAGCGTTAGCTTCCACCTCAGCCTCGGCACCAATTCCTCCAAAGGGTACGTTTCGAGATGTGTCGGTAATCTTCGATTCGCCCAGCGAGCATCCCATGCTTGGTCGGTTGCTCGAGATCCGACTATCAGGCAGCACGGGCGTCAACTGGGACAACGTCCGCTTCACGGCTACTGACATTTTTGCACCTCCAAACGGAATGACGATCGATGCCAGTACAGGGGTGGTTTCCTGGACTCCAACCGTAGATCAACTCGGCACGCATGAGATACGCGTGCGGGCTGCCGACGGTCGAGGCGGAACGGCAACGCAAGCGTACAGGATTCGAGTTGAACCGGATCCTGCCAACCGCGCACCGATTATCATCTCCGAGCCAATACCCTCGGTTTTGATATTACCTGTTCCAGCGAATCGGAGTAGTCTTACGATCGATTTCGAGGGACTACCTGCAACTCCCACGTTTCTTCGAGACAGCGACGTTCCACCGGAGGCAAGACTCTCGGACCGCTTCCTGGCAACACATGGCGTGACTTTCCGCAGTGGGAACGGCGTTCCGTCGGTTGCCGTCGTGGGCCTTGGAGTGGGACATGCGACCAGTGGCAGCAATGGAATAGGTGGGATGGGAGCCGCTTCGATCATCAAATACGACGCTCCTATCGTTGCCGAATTCTTCCTCCCCAACGATCCGTCCATCCCCGCACTGACTGATTTCGTGTCGGTCAAAGTCGATCGACAGGGGGCATTAGGAACGGTCGTGTTGGAAGGCTTTGGTGTTGATGGTGTGTTGCTCGAGAGCACATCGGCCATCGATAACGGATTTGCTGTGCTCACTCTCTCAACGCCTGGCATTCATACGGCCGTGATTCGAGGCACATCGAGTACTGGCTTCGATGACTTTAGCTTCAATGAAGTTTATCCGCCCCAATTGTACGAGTACGACGTTCGCGGCATCGACCCTGACGGCGATTCGCTCACCTATTCGCTAGTCACTGCCCCCTTTGGCATGACTATCAACAGCCGAACGGGAGCGATCCGGTGGCCCGTCGCTTCGCTCAGTGTCGGCACTCCGCTCGCCACCGTCCGAGTCGATGATGGCCGTCATGGATTCGACAGCCAAAACATCGTCATTACACCGACCGTTACTCCCGCAAAAATCAGCGGCACTGTATTCAACGACCTGGACGGTGACGGTGTGCGCAACGCTGGCGAGCCAGGACTGGCCGGGAGGATTGTGTACCTCGACCAGTCTCGCAACTACCGTCGCGATCCCAGAGAGCGATTTGTTATCACCGACGCGAATGGCCATTATGCCTTCGACAACCTCGCTCCAGGCGACTATACGGTTCGCGAAGAATCGTCGATAAACTCGCGTCTGACGAGTCCTATGGGCGGCGTCTATGAGGTCAACCTTTCCGATGGGCAGGTCGTACCGATAAAGGATTTCGGAAACATCGAATCCCAGGCTTTGAACGAGGCCCCGAACTTCCTTACGACGCCACCGCTTACAACCGTTGTCGGGCGTGACTTCCGCTATGACGCGGCGGCCTCGGACGCAGACCCTGATCCATTGCTTTTCGACATTCTACTCGGCCCTGACGGAATGATCGTCGATCCAGGGACCGGTGTTGTGATTTGGACTGCCGCTGCAGACCAAGTCCGCGCCCACGATGTCATTCTACGCGTGAGCGACGCCCGAGGCGGTGTCGATCTGCAGTCGTTCACTGTCAAAGCGACGTCCGCTCAAACGGCGCCGGTCTTTATCACGCCTCCGCCACAACCATCCTCTGTCGTGCATCAATCGTATGCATATCGTTTCCATGCGCAGGATGCCGAAAACGACCCGCTCGTGTTTCGCCTTGAGCAGTCTGTGGCAGGCATGTCTATCGATCCCATCAGTGGTCTCTTCACTTGGACCCCGGAAGTTGGGCAACTCGGTGACCACTTTGTCACCATTATCGTAAATGACGGACGAGATGGACAAGACTCGCTGACGTTCCAACTCGAGGTCGTCTCTGTCTCCCCCAACGAACGGCCAGTGATCACGTCCAATCCTCGTACGCGAACTCAATTGGGTGGAAGATATCTCTATGCCGTAGAGGTCGCCGATGCAAACAACGATCGTTTAGATTTAACCTTGGTCAAAGCGCCTGCCGGTATGGTCTTCGACCGGGAAAAGCGCCTGATTCAGTGGTTTCCCTCACCAGATCAACTCGATGACAACGAAGTCGAAATCCTTGCAAACGACGGCCATGGCGGCACAGCGGTGCAGGCATTTGTAATTAACGTAGCGACGACTGTTTCCAACGCGTCGCCACAAATTGTTTCATCGCCGACCCTGACCGGCACAACAGAGAAGGCTTATGCGTACAACCTGAGGGCAACGGAGAGTGATGGCGATCCGCTGGTATGGAGTTTGAATCAGGCGCCCCGCGGGATGTCCATCGACGCGTTGATGGGAACGATCCGGTGGACTCCGGCTACCGACCAAGTGGGATTGGCGGATGTGGAGGTCCTGGTAACTGACTCGCAAGGAGGAACGGCGACACAAAACTTTACTATCACCGTTCGAGGCATCAACGTCTCGCCCAACATATCGACAGTCCCGCCGACGCGGGGCAGTACTCGACAGATCTACAACTACGCGGCACGCGCATCCGACGTCGATGGCGATACTCTGAGCTATTCGTTCTTGAGGGCTCCGGCAGGGATGACCATCAACGCCGCAACCGGCTTGGTGCAATGGACGCCGTCCGCCAATCAAATCGGTTCGCAGGATGTGGCCATATTGGTCGAAGACGGACAAGGCGGCACGGCATCGCAGACCTATACCGTCAATGTCATTGCGGCACCCATCAATCGCCCGCCATCCATTATAACAATTCCAACGATCATCGCCGTCGTTGATTTGGCCTACAGCTACGATGCGGACGCCAGGGATGTGGATGGCGATTCGCTGACATACGAACTGCTTGTGGCTCCTGCGGGCATGTCGATCGATGCTAACTCGGGCGTGATCAGCTGGACCCCGAGCGCCTCACAGTTCGGCAATCATCGCGTCGTTCTAGGCGTGAACGATAGAGCAAGTATTGCAGCCCAGCGTTTCTTGATACGGGTGGAGTCGGCCAACCGTCCTCCTGTCATCGATTCGATGCCTGAGCAATTGATAATGCCCGGCCTGATTTATCGCTACGACGTAAATGCCAGCGATCCCGATCGGAATGAGCTTTCCTACTCGCTCATCTCTCCCCCGTCGGGCATGGCGATCGATCCTCTGGGACGGATCACCTGGGCCACGTCGATTGCCGACATCGGAACTCGCTCCGTCACCGTCGAAGTCGCCGACCCCTTCGGTGCATTGGCCAGACAATCATATGACCTGACCGTGAGCGCTGACACACAAGCGCCCCGCGTGATCGTCGAAGACAGCCAATCTCCGGCGGATCTAGGTTCTGAAGTGACACTCCTCGTTTCTGCGACGGATGATGTTGGTGTCGAGAGCATGGTGTTGCGAGTTGATGGCAACCCCGTGCCGTTGGATCCCAATGGGGTAGCCATTTTCAAAGCCAATGCGGTTGGAATTTTGGAAGTGGTGGCCACAGCGACCGATGCGGCAGGCAACGCAACGACCGTTTCCACCTCGTTGGTGGTGGTCGATTTGAGCGACGCGGAGGCTCCCGACGTGGATATTACCTCTCCGAGCGATGAAGCGGTGATCACGCGACCGGTAGATGTCATTGGCAATGCGAGCGATGGGAATTTGAGTTTCTACACCTTGGAAGTGGCTGTGCTGGGGAGTTCACGCTTTACCGAGCTTGCCCGCGGGACCTCGTCGGTGACAAGCGGAGTGCTTGGAACGCTCGATCCAACGATGTTGCAGAATGACACTTATGTCTTAAGATTGACGGCCGTCGATACGGGCGGTAACTCGGCATCGGTGGAACAGATCGTTCACGTCGAGGGGAACCTCAAGCTCGGCAACTTCACTCTTGCCTTTACCGACTTGACGGTGCCTGTGTTCGGTGTGCCGATCACCGTCGGTAGGACGTATGACACCCTAAACGCTTCGCAGTCAACGGACTTTGGATTTGGCTGGCGGCTTGAGTACCGCAACATGGATCTGCGGACGAGTGTTGTCCCAAACGCTCTCGAGGAATTTGGTATCTACAATCCGTTCAAGGTCGGCTCTCGGGTTTACGTGACATTGCCGGGCGGCGAGCGTCAGGGATTCACGTTCCGGCCGACTGTTGCATCTGGATTCCGAGGCAGTCTTCTCGGGATTTTCGAGCCCCGGTTTGTTCCCGACGCGGGCGTCAAGAGTTCACTCACGGTCAACGCGTCCGACCTCAGGATCAAATCTGATGGAAGTTTGTACGATTTCACAACGGGACTTCCATACAATCCGAGATCGCCCGCGTTTGGAGGTTCGTATTTGTTAACGACGAAAGAGGGCATCGCCTTCGACATTGATGCGCAGAGTGGACAACTGAGAGCGCTGAGCGATCCCGTCAACAATCTATTGCGATTCACCGATTCAGGCATTTCTGGCCCCAGCGGCAAGTCGATCGCATTCGAGCGTGATCCACAAGGCCGCATAACGGCAGTGGTTGATCCGGCCGGACAGCGCCTACGCTACCAGTATGATGCTGCCGGCAACTTGACCAGCGTTATAGATCGCATCAACAACTCAACGAGTTTTTCTTATCTCGTCACTCCTTCACACTATCTCGACAACGTGATCGACCCACTTGGACGCATTGGCATACGCACCGAATACGACTCGCAGGGCAGGCTCATCCAGTTGCTCGATGTCGCAAGCAGTCCAATTCGTTTTGCTTACAACGCTGCTAACTTTGTTTCCATTATCACCGATGCCCTCGGCAACACGACAACGATGGAGTACGACGCACGCGGCAATATACTTACCCAAATCGATGCCGCTGGAAGCGTCACCAGCCGGACATTTGATGTCGAGAACAACATGCTATCCGAGATCGACCCGCTCGGACGGACAACTGCGATTACATATAACAATCGCGGCGATGCCGTTACTCAAACGGATCCACTCGGGAACATATCGATATCTACGTATCAAGCATTCACCTATGGTACTACGAACCTTGCGGTTGGCCGAGGCGAAGCGGCAGCTCCGTTTACCCGCGTCAAGACTTCAACAGACGCATTGGGAAACACGACTTCGTATGAGTATGACGAAAACCGCGGTGAACTTCTTTCGACCAAAAACCCTGCCGGTGGTGTTACCAATCTGGAGTATGATCTTTTCGGCAAGCCCCCAAGCTTGATCAAGGACGTTCAAGGGAACGCTTCCCAATTCGAAACCAGTGATGGCCTCCTTCAAAGTCAAGTCGATTCGATGGGGCACGCCACCCTTTACACCTACGACGCAAACGGCAACGAGCTTACTTCATCCACGACTCGGATCGCAGCGAACGGCGAGGTTCGCACGCTGACGATGTCAAAGGGATACGATGCAAAAGGGCGCGTCGTTGCAATCACCGACGCTGACGGGGGCGTTTCTCGCGTTGAGTATGACGCGGTAGACAACAAAGTGGCTACGATCGACCGCCTCGGCCGACGTACCGAATATCGTTACGATGAACGAAATCTGCTCGTCGAAACAATATTCCCTGACGACACGGACGCCACATTGTCCGACAATCCTCGAGTACGCATCGAGTATGATGCCATTGGACGCGCCACGACTCGCATTGATGAATTAGGGAGACGCACCCACCGCGAGTATGATCGATCTGGCCGGATTGTTAAAACGATTTACCCAGATGGCACACCCGCCGATCTACTCGATAATCCGTTCGTACGGACAGTGTATGACGCGGCGGGACAGGTGATTGCGGAGATTGATGAGCGCGGCAACCGTACAGATTTTGAGAACGATGCCGCCGGTCGGATGATCGTCATTCGAGATGCACTCGGTAACGTTACGACAACTCAGTACGATGCAGCCGGCCGTAGATTTGCGGTAACGGACTCGCTTGCAAATACGACACGATTTGTTGTCGATGGGCGTGGCTTCCAAACGGAAACGCAATATGCCGATGGCACTAGGACGATTACAGCTTTCGACGATCGTGGCCAAGCCATCGCCAGTACTGATCAACTAAATCGAACGACAAGATACGAGTACGATGCTATCGGTCGGCTCACGACAGTAGTGGATGCACTCAATCAAAACACTAAATACAGTTACGACGAGGTAGGTAACCTAGTCAGTCAAGAAGATGCCCGCGGACACATTTCGAGGTACGAGTATGATGACCTAGGCCGGAAAACGGCAACGCTTTTGCCTGCTCTGTCTGGACAAGAGTCGTTTCGCTCGATTGTGCATTATGACGCGATCGGCAACATCGTCAAAACCTCTGACTTCAATGGCGACAATATCGTCTACGCATATGATAAACGCGATCGCCTCATCTCGAAATCTTATCCGGATGGTACTTCGACGCAATTTGGCTATACACTCACTGGCCAGCGAGCAACGGTTACTGATAGCCGCGGGATGACGCAATACGTCTACGACCAGCGAGATCGGCTCCTCATGCGGACTGATCCTGATGGTACTAAGGTCAGCTATACATACGATTTGGCTGGCAATCGAACATCGGTCACGGGGCAATCTGGCACCGACACCACTACAACCTACACGTTCGATGCCCTCAATCGCGAGTCGACAGTGGTAGACGCGGAGGGTGGAGTCACGCGGTTTGCTTATGATGCTGTAGGCAATCTTGTCCGTACCACGCGTGCTAACGACACCGTCGAAACGCGCGGTTACGACGTACTACACCGGCTTACCTTCCTCGAGAACAGCAATTCCCTCGCAACTATTGACAGTTATCGCTATGGTTTAGGACCAAATGGCCGACGCGAATCCGTGATTGAAAATACAGGACGCAGCGTCAAGTACAGCTACGATGCCATGGATCGCTTGACCCGGGAGGCAATCCGCGATTTAGTCCTTGGGGATCGGACAATCGACTTCGCCTACGATGGCGTAGGAAATCGATTGACACGCACCGACTCCGGTGAAGGAATCACGACCTTTTCTTACGATGAGTTGGACCGCTTGCTTACGGAGGTCCATGCTGGAAATACAACCAATTACACCTACGACAAGAATGGCAACACGCTTTCACGCGTCAACGAGACCGATCAGGCTTTCTACGATTGGGATGTTGAGAACCGGCTGATCGCGGCGGACACGGACGGCGATGGAACCGTCGACGTGAGAGATACCTACGACGCAGATGGAATTCGCGTGAGCCAGATCGTCGCTGGCGATGAGACTCGATTCTTGGTCGACAGGGTTCATCCGAATACTCAGGTGTTACTTGAGTACAAGCCCAATGGACTGGTCGTAGCAACATACGAACACAGTAGCATGCTGATTAGTCAGACGCGTGCAGGAACAAAATCGTACTACCTAGTTGACGGTCTTGGGAGTACACGCGTCCTAACAGACGCTAGCGGCGTCGTGACCGATCGATACGTCTATGATGCGTTTGGTAGAACGATCGTAAGGAGCGGCTCTACCGTGAACAGTTATTTGTTCGCCGGTCAGCAGAGGGATTCCGCGTTAGGCATGGACTACCTGCGAGCAAGATTTCTCAATACCGAAACAGGAAGATTTGCAAGTGCCGATCCATTTTCGGGACTGCTTGGCGATCCACGGACACTTCATAAGTACAATTACGCGGCACAAAATCCAGTTAATCTCATTGACCCCAGTGGCTACCTATTTATAGATCTCAGTGCAGCCTCATCTATCATCGGTACACTACGAAACATCGGTTCAACAGTAGGTAAGTATCAAACGTTTGTGAATTCGGTGGAAGGGCTCGTAGATTACCTTTTTCTCTTTCAATTTGGCATCGGACTTGTTGGCCTAGCAGTCAATGGCGATTTCAAGGCAGGAATGGCATTTCTTAGCCAAGAGTCAACGACCGGCAATATTCGGAAAGCCGAGGTGCGAACCTTTGTCGATGTGAAAAGCACGAACCTGATCTTTACTTTCGCGTTGGACTTCAAATCGAACAAAAAAGCCAGATTTAATATCAATGTAACAGAACCTCAAAAGTCCGATGTCCAAGCTGGTCTGAATATCCCGATCCATACAATCTCAAACCTAGGAGTGGATATTCTCAAGCTCGAACTCTCGTTTAGAGTCGCATTCCTGCCTTTTGGCAAATCGAACGCAGGCGAATTTAAGGTTGGAGTTGAAGGCTCCTTTGGGCCCGGCGGGATTTGGAAACTGCAAATGCCGTTGTTTAGTTTCCGCGTTACGCAGCCCATAGACAACGGCCTTACAGGTTCCTTTTAGCCTGCATTGCGACGATGGAATTCCGCGTGCCATGACAAATGCGGAAGACATTGCTTTTGGCGCGACAGCTTTCCGATACAATGATGGTCATGAGCGACGTGACCCAAATCCTGAGCCGGATCGAAAGTGGTGATCCCACTGGTGCAAGCGAGTTACTACCGCTAGTGTATGAGGAATTGCGGCAATTGGCGCGACACAAGTTGGCACACGAATTACCCGGTCAGACACTTCAAGCGACTGCTCTTGTCCACGAAGTTTACTTGCGATTGTTGGGAAACAGCAACTCCGCGTCCTGGGATAGTCGCGCTCATTTTTTTGCCGCTGCCGCTGAAGCCATGCGGAGGATTCTCGTCGATCAGGCTCGCAGAAAAGGATCCATCAAACGAGGCGGTAATGCGAAACGCGTCGACTTAGAAAACGATTTGCTTGTGGCGGGACACGTCGGTATTTCTCCCGAAGATTTGATCGAGCTTGATGATGCCCTGAAGGAATTCGAAGCCATTGATCCAGTACGAGCCCGGGTTGTCAAATTGCACTTTTTCAGCGGATTCACCCTTCCAGAAACGGCCGAAGCGTTGGGTGTCTCTTTAGCGACCGTTAAACGCCAGTGGGTCTTTGCCAGATCTTGGCTATTTGGAAGAATTCGCGAACGTTGAAGCTGCCGTTCGTTTCACAACAGGAAAACATAAATGAATCGAGATCCGAGTGTTCTAAAAGGCGATATGGGAAGAACGATTGCGGTTGTGGGTGACATCTATCGATTCCTTGCAACTGGAGAGGATACGAATGGGAAATATGCGATGTGGGAAGCAATTGTGCCCCCAGGAAGCGGACCTCCACATCATGTCCATAGCCGCGAAGAGGAAGGCTTCTTTATCCTCGAAGGTGAAATTACATTTCTTGTTGGTGCTGATCGGATCGTTGCCAAAGCGGGGGAATTCGCAAACATCCCCATTGGAACGCCCCACTCGTTCAAGAACGAATCAAATCAATTGGCGAAGATGCTCATAACGATCGCTCCTGCAGGACTTGAACAGATGTTTTTTGAAGTGGGGACGCCATTACAGCAAGGCGGTACGACAGCTCCACATCCTACAAAGGAAGAGGTCGAAAGACTTTTGGAGGTTGCCCCTCAATACGGTATTGAAATCCAATTGCCGACGCATTGATGCACCCTGGTCATGCCATTGAAAATAAGAAAGCTTCGCTCCACAGGATCGGCTAGTTGCATGTCTACAGTGGGGGACTATCAAATCTTTGGGGGCTTCTTTCTAGCACTACATCCTGAATCGATCGAGAGAGCGAGGACAATTTTTGCCGCACTCAGTGACGGAGGGCAAGTCATCATCCCACTTCCGGAATCTTTATTCACGGGTTGGTACGGCATTGTGGTTGATAGCTTCGGTATTTCTTGGAAAATCAACGTCGCAAAAGCAGCGTGGGGCGGATAAAATTTAGCCGACGGCGTCGCGCCACGAGCCCGTTCGGTTGGCACATTGCCAAGCGATTGGATTCGATGAATACATCCCTTTCAATCTTCTCAGAAAAGTCCATCGGGTTTCTCATGTTCAAAACCTTCGGTTTCGTGTTGATGGCTGTCGGTTGCCTCTCACTGCATGGGCAGGACAAGAATCAAACGCAGGAGAAGAGCCGTTTCGATACTGACAACGTGCCCAAAGTGGATCGCAAGATTACTTTTAAAGAAGTTGACGGTAAGGCTTTTCAATTGCACGTGTTCGAACAAGACACAAAGACTACCACGGCTAACAATCGCAGTTGTATTCTGTTTTTCTTCGGCGGAGGTTGGAATAACGGCGATCCGAAGCAGTTCTACAGCCAAGCGAGAGCGTTGGCGGATTTGGGCATGGTGGCCATGTCCGCAGAGTATCGAGTGACCTCGCGCGATAAATCCAAAGTCATCGATAGCATTGCAGATGCTCAGGACGCCGTAGCTTATGTCCGCAGTCATGCAGCGGAGTTGAAAATCGATCCGCAGCGAATTGCTGTTGGCGGTGGCAGCGCGGGCGGGCACTTGGCCGCGGCGGTAGCTACGCTCAACTATCGCGGAACTCAGCCGGCTCGGTCGAAAGCCGACTATCGTCCCAATGCACTCGTATTGTTCAATCCAGCGTTGGTGCTGGCACCGGTCGAGTTGCTGGAATTGCCCGCAAGAAAACAGATTGAAGGTCTTGAAGCGAAAATCGGAGACAAGCCTGAGAGCGCATCGCCCTATCATCACCTAAGTAAGGACTTGGCACCTACAATCATTTTCCACGGGCGAGCCGACACGACCGTTCCATTCGCAACGGTCGAACTTTTCAGTGCCAAAGCCAAGGAGTTGGGGGCTGACTGTCGCTTGATGGGCTACGAAGGCGAGGGACATGGTTTCTTCAATCGTGATCGACCAAAGTACGTTGAGATAAAAGAAGCCATGGTTCAGTTTCTGAGGGACTTGCGATTCGTCGAAACCAAGTAGGTTTTTTCCTTTCTTGGACTTTGTTTAGGCGAGCAGCGCAACACCCACCAGTCTTGTTACGCGTGCCAAAGTCATACAATCCAACTCTCCGCGACAGCGCTTTCGTTTTGGCTGATTCCCAAATGTTATTTTACTTTGCGCATGCGTTGCGGAATTACACCAGGAATCCGTTCAAAAATGCCCTATCGCCTGTGAACGACTGACTCAAACGGATTGGCCGCGTATTCAAAGTGACTGCATCCTAGTTCCGCTAGGCTTCAATGGCATTTCTGCCGGACAATAATTTAGCGAAAAAAGCCTTGGATTTTTGTGGCTCGCTTTCTATTAACAAGTAATTTTACATTCAACCAGCCATTGGCACGTGCAATGCATTTTGTAGTTACCGTGGGAATGGAAAAGCCCCTCGGTCGCGCGTTCAATCGGATTGAAAATTACCTACATGCTGGCGACAAGCAAGAACCTCAATGGGAGTAATGATATGTTTCGTAATGCTTTTCTAACCACAATTGTTGTTGCTTCGATGGCATTATTTGGTGCCTCAAATGCCAGTGCACAATACGGCTATCCACACCATGGATCTTATGGCAACTCACATAGCAATTTACACCAGGACCTCAGTCACAATGAGTTCCATCGTCAGCAATACCACGCAGACCAACATCAGTTCCCTCAAACGCGATACCAGCATTTTCAACTGCACCAAGATTTGGACCATGATCGGTACCACGATAACTTGAACCATCGTTCGTACCACAGTTACCGACCATCGTACAACACTTACCCCCAATACAATTCAGGGTTCAGACAGGGTTTTCCCTCTTATGGGTTCTCACTTCGTATTGGCCGCTAAGGCTGATTCGTTGTGCGTGCGTCCGCTTCCCTCCTACACGCTTCTGCGATTTTCACAGGGTTATGCCTAGCTGATAGCTTCCTAAATTTGGCAAGATTCGCGGCTACCACATCCACTGTGAAAATGACTGCGACTGCAAAATCGGCTTAGCAGCAGCCAGCGTCTACCAAAGCCACAGGCTTGTTCATTCCCCATTGTGGACATTGGATAGGGCCGATTCGACGACTCATGTAGGATCGGCTACACTGGCGGTAACTTGTTGAAGGGGAAACGTCATTTCCCAGAATCTAGAGAGTCCCAAAGCGGGATAAAAACTAGTTAGGCATCTCGATGGATAGTACTAATGCGTCATAGGACGCGGCAATCATGGAACGCGCCGTCCAAGTATATGCGATAATTAACCTCACGGTCATTGGCATCTCTCACGTGGTGAGGCCGCGGGTGTGGGTAGATTTCTTCGTCTTCCTCAGAGAACGAGGCGAAGCCGGTGTGTTCGCCGTCGCTTTGTTGAATCTCATATTCGGCTCGATCATCGTCGCTTTCCACAACGTTTGGTCGGGCATCCCACTGGTGCTGACTGTGTTGGGCTGGGCGAACGTGGTCAAGTCGATGCTCTATTTCACTTTCCCCGCGTTTGGATTGCGCAAACTCCAGTTCCTCTCCCACGAGCGGGCGAACCTAGTCGTTGGCGGCGGTATTCTCTTTCTGTTGCTGGCCGGTGCCATCGGCTATCATCTCTGGAGAACAGCGTGAAGGGACATCTTCTCAGATCAACGTATGAATACCAAAAGTTCGCAGAAGACCGGCAAGATGCCGAAATCGGGTAGGGATGACTGTTGCCTGTGAATACTCAGTTGTGCAACCGGCGAGACTACCAAATTCGGCTGGAGCACGGCTAACTCAACTGTGGAAGAGTCGTACTCAGCAGGATCGGCCTAGCAGAAGCCAAGCATCTTCGTAAGCCGCAACCTTCCCATCCACACGTGGTCAGTGTCGAGTTAGCGTCCAACTGCTTGCACCAGTTGGTATGGGGCATGGGATCTAGTTGATTGCACTACGCCTGTTAGTTTGGATATTTTTCTCGAAACCCTGCGCCAACCAGCATATATATGGCACCTGGAACAATCTCAAACTCGATTGGCACTTCATCGATGACTTCCCCGTCAATAGTAAAACGCATACTAGGCGAGGATTGTAATTGCAGTTTCCTACCTTGTCGAAAGATAATTTGCTGACATTCTAATAAACTGGAAAACAGAGTTTTCGAAGCAATTTCGACCATGTCTAGGAAATCACCGTTCTTGATTATTATTACGTCAAGCAACCCATCCGTGGGCGATGCAAGCGGCGCAATGAGAATGTGTCCTGCATTGGTGCGACCATTTGCAACTAAGACTCCCCACGATTCAACCTCCAAGGATTCGGCGTCTATTGTCGCTTGAATTCGAAAAGTCTTCATGGCTCCAAGAACGCTGACCGCGCCCCGAAGGTAGCAGAACGGACCCCACGTCGCTTTTATGTCATCGGTTATAGATTCGCTAACTTCGACACTATTTCCGCCAGCAGCCACATTTGCAAAAAACCGTTCGAATTGTCCTGCGCGGATTCGAACAACATCAATAGGAACGAATTCACCATCGTACATTGAGCCAACCACTTGTTGAGTATCGTCTGAAATTAGTAGTGTCCCAGCAAAATCATTTGCTGTTCCGATGGGAACGATGGCAAGTTTTGGACGTAGTTCCGCTTGAAGGCACATGATAGCGTTAACTACCACGTTCACTGTCCCGTCACCACCTGCAGCCACAATCAAACTGCACTTGTCGTCAACGACTGCTTTCCGAACAGCCTCGTTCAAGTTGACTTCGCGAGTCAATCGCAGGATTTGTGTCGACTCATCTCGTCCCATCTGTTCCAATACGGTGTTGAATGCCGAGGATTTCCCCGATTTTTCGTTCGATACTACCAGTCGATTTCTCATCCTGTGCTTCCAATAAGAGTTCGAAACCAATTCGGTACAAAATAGTCCGTATAGTGTATTGTCTCGGTCATGAAGTACATAGCGTCTTCCTCCGCCGCGAGCTTCCCACCCACAAGTGGTCTCCTCCAGCACGTCCACCTCCACCCCGACCGCCACGTTGAGCCTGCGGCCAAGCCCAACCCGTTTTTCCGGACGTGACGAAGAGACGGACGGTTATGAGTCAAATAGGCATAAAGCTCTTCTCAACTCAAACAACTTGAGCTAAGTTCATTCCTTCCTGATAGTCGAATTCTGTATCGATGTCTAGCATCGCTAAAGGGCATGTAATGAGTCTAAGAGAGTGTGTGGGTTGCTCGCGCAGCCACTTTTTGGCTCCGGTATCGCCAACCGATATCGCGAGACTCTGAAGTGCAGAAAAACTGAAGCAGGCTGGTACACCCGGGCCCTCTGGATATTCCGTTGCGGCTGCAAAGGCTCCGAACTTGCTTACTTGTATTGCCAATTTATGATAATGGCCAAAGTCAATCAGAGGTTGATCACACAAAGCGATAATTGTTGCCCCGCGGTACTCCGATGCGATTGCGCGGTCAATCCCTGCTCGTAAGCTTGTCGCTTGCCCCTGACTCCAATCAACATTGATGACTGTTTCGAGCGGGAGGTTTGAGCCATCAACGCAGTGTTCACGAATCTCCGATTCATATGCACCGAGAACGACGATCAACCTCTCGCAACCAGCCATGCCCAAACTTTTGATCGTTGAGCCAAGCAAGGTTGTACCGTTCCATTCCAACAATTGCTTAGGTCGTCCTAGCCTTGTCGATCCTCCGGCAGCAAGTAGGATAGCAGTTGTATACGCATTTCGATTCACTGGATTGCAACCTCGGTTTCAAATTCCAAAACAGGTTCGAGTCCCACCCCTTTGCGATCACTTGATTCATGGATTGGTTGTCGTCGCAGGTGAAGGAAGCCACCTTTGCGTTCCCGCGTGATCGCAATCAACTCGGCGACAATCGATGTGGCGATTTCTGCCGGCGCGATCGCACCGATGTCCAGTCCAATCGGTGATCGAATACGATCGATGTCGCGATCATTGAGCTTGCGTCCTCGCTGGTGCAGTCGAGTCACCAAAAGACCCAAGCGCCGCTTGGGTCCAAGCAATCCAATGGACCGAATAGGTGAGTCGAGCAGCACTTCCATGAGCTCCACATCCCGAGCGAAGTCATGCGTCATGATGACAGCGTCTGTGCGGTCACTAAAATGAGACCCTCGCGCAAGCAGCTCTTCGGCAACTTCGTGAATCGGTCCACACACCACCTCAGCACCAGGAAAACGCCGTTGCTGCGTAAGCTCGGCTCTATGGCCGACAATGGTCACCCGCCAATCCAATGCCAAGCAGGCCCTTGAAACGGGAATCACATCGTCCCCAGAACCAAAAATTACTAGACGCCGGGCTGGTGAAATAATCTCGATCGCGGCTTCGATAACATCACCATGGGAATCCTGCCATGCAAAAGACGTATGGCGGTCGGCGGATCGAAGCTTTTCAAAGAATGCAGCGGTGACCTCCGCATGCCGAGCAAGTTCACCAATCGCGCTCGATAGTTGACGGGTTCTATCCATTGCATAAGTAATAGCATCTCCGACTTCTGCATACTTCGAATCACTTCGATAGACGGTTAGCAAACGCATCTCGTGCTCA
Source organism: Pirellula sp. (assembly GCA_031374515.1). GTDB lineage: Bacteria > Planctomycetota > Planctomycetia > Pirellulales > Pirellulaceae > JBKCUI01. Next base: position 19,292 of record JANMGH010000045.1, read on the forward strand.
TTGGACATTGCATCGACAATGCTTCGAATCAGGTCCGACTGTCTATCATCCACACGTTGACAAAGGACATAGACGACCCCTTCGCATCCGGTATTATATCGCGAAGTCTGCACCGAGTTTCCGCGTGTATCGAACGCGATCAATTTAGGGCCTGCTGCGGTGGCATCCCAGACTCTGTGGCAAAGGTCCTTTTCCAAGCAGCCCCCACTAATGTAACCAAGTCGCTCACCAGACTCAGATAAGAACATTCTCGCACCTGGTTGCCCATACCCGCTTCCGTCCAACCGAACCACGGTACACAGAACGCAGGACTCTCCCGCGTCGGAAGCTGCGATAGCATGTTCGAATAAATCTTGCATCCGGAGCCCTTTGTCGCTGCAGTTGTGTAGAAAAGTTATTGAGGTTTCGCCATCACGCTGGCAGGCGTGATCGGCAACTCACGAACGCGGCGGCCCGTCGCATTGAACACCGCATTGGCAATCGCAGCGGCGACACCTGTGATTCCGATTTCGCCTATTCCTTTGGCACCAATCGGTGATGCGTTGAAATCGGGAGTATCGATCCATAAAATTTCGATGTCAGGAATGTCGGCGTTCACAGGTACATGGTATTCAGCCAGGTTGTCATTGGTAATGCGTCCATAGCGGTGGTCCCAGTGGGTTGCTTCCTGCATTGCGTGGCCTACGCCCATCACCATCCCGCCAATAAACTGGCTGCGCCCAGTCCGAGCGTTTAAGATCGTGCCGCAGGCGAAGCACCCAAGCATACGACGCAGTCGGACCAATCCGAGCTCTTCGTCTACGCCCACTTCCACGAACTGGGCGCCGAAGGAATGCGACGCAAACTCGCCCTCTTTGGCGGGTGCAAACTTACCGCTTCCACTAACAGACCGCTTGTGCGTTTCGGCCAGAAGTTCGTCGATGTCGACCGTGCTACCAGTCATCGTCAACTTGCCTTGGTGGATCATTACTTGACCTGCATCCGCTTTCCGAATCGGGGAGTTCAGTGGTAACAGTTCAATGAGTTTCGACTTTAAATCTTTGATACTAGCTAGTAGTGCTCCCCCGACGCTGGCAGTGGTTGCACTTCCTCCTGAGATGCCGCCTGGTGGCAAATCGGTATCGCCGAGATCCATCGACACGCGTTTGACGGGGATTCCCAAGACGTCCGCGACCAGTTGACTTTGGACAGTAGCGGTGCCGGTTCCCATCTCCTGCGAGCAGCAAGAAATTAGCACTCGACCATCAGCATTCCAAGTCAATTTGGCTTCAGTCGGAAAGAAGAATGCGGGATAAGTAGCGGCGGCAACGCCACGTCCTATCAACCAATGTCCCTCTTTTTTTTGCCGTGGAATCTGATGCCCCGATTGCCAACCGAACGCGTCGCCACCTCGTTTTAGACAATCGAGCAAAAGCCTTCCGCTGAACGGTTTATTTTGAAGGAAATCTTTTTCAGGTTCGTTCAACTTGCGCAGTTCTATCGGATCCATTTTCAGTTCAAACGCCAATTCATCCATGGCGGATTCCATTGCAAACACCCCGGGCGTTTCTGCAGGAGCACGCATAAACGTAGGGACCTGTGAATTCAGTCGACACCGTTTCTGATCCAACCGAAGCGATTCGGTCTGATACATCATCCGACTCGACATTGTGAATGCTTCGTCATAGACGTCCTTGATCGAGGTAGAAGCAACGCCTGAATGTAGGATGGACGAAATTTTGCCGTTCGTCGCAGCTCCGATCTGTACCCGTTGACGCATAGGCGTGCGATGTCCGGTGCCGCCATACATCTGGCCGCGAGTGACTTCGATCTTGACGGGTGCACCCACTGCCTTCGCGCACAAGCATGCCAGGATAGCTTGAGGCCACATGGCACCCTTACCGCCAAATGCACCACCAATATACTTGCATACCACCCGAACCTGTTTGGGACTAAGACCGAACAGTTCCATATAAGTCTTCTGACTCATCGCCAACCCTTGTGACGTTTCGTAAACGGTTAAGAACGGCTTTCCATCTTTCTCCGACCATTGCGCGATGGTTGCATGAGGCTCAATTGGATTGTGATGATTGCCATAGGTCGGATAATCCGAATCAATTTTCACTTCGGCTGCTTCGAATTCTATTTCGGCGTTGCCTCTAGTGACGACGGCAGGACTGCCAAAGAGATCATCGGGTCGCTCGTTTGCGGGCGAGGCGTCGATATCCGTGATGTGTTGACCAACTTCGTATTCGATTTTCACCGCAAGTGCGGCATCGCGAGCATCTTCGAACGTTTCTGCTACCACGGCAGCCATGAACTGACCTGCAAAATAAACCTCCTCTTCCGCCGCTGGAAACAAATGAGAAGGATTGTTTGTCGATTGGTTAGATTCGATCCTCGTCCTGGCTCGCGTGAACTTTGGAAGATTTTTCGGTGTGAGCACGAGTCGTACGCCGGGCATCGACTCAGCCACTGAAGTATCGATCGACCTTACTCTTCCACGAGCCACATTGCTCGGAACGGCGGCCGCGTGCAACAGGCCTCTGACTGGCCACTCGGCGGTGAAGGTAGCCGCTCCAGTCACCTTATCGTGCCCTGATTTCCGAACGATCGATTTTCCAATCGAACCATTAAATGTGATCACTTCAAATCCAGTCATTGACTTACCCTCTTCCATGTTGCATTGCCCAAAGTTGTTCGTCGTTAGGCGGACCGTCATCGCGAACAGTTTGTAAAGCCCGAATGATTGTGTTTTTGGCAAGTGGGACTTTGAATTCTAGACCACTTGGAGGATTGGCCTCTGCGAGCGCGGCGGCAGCGGCCCGAGTGAAAGTCTTGTCGCTCGCAATTTGTCCCACGAGCACTTGCTCAGCCTCTTTACTGTGCCATGGGATCGGCGCGAGACCCCCCAAACCAATGTTGGCCGCAATGATCCGATCGCCATCCAACTGCAATCCCACCGAACAACTGGCCAATGCAAATGCATAGCTGCTGCGTTCGCGGACTTTGTGGTAGAAGCTATTTTTGAGAGTCGCAGTGATGGGCAGGTGCAATTCCTTGATCACTTCGTTCGACTTGAGTGCGGTCGTGTACTGGAATGAGTCGCCGGGTGCTAGAAAGAAGTCTCGAGCAGCAACCGAACGTTCTCCATCGGGGCTCGCAAGCACAAGTTGACCACCGAATGCAACGAAGGTTACCGCGAAGTCGCCTGGGTACATGCCCACAAGTCGCCCGTCGTTGCCTAACACAGCGAGCAGAGAGGTCTCTACACCTTTACCAAAAATCGCGTCGTCGGAATTTGCAGAGTTTGATTTTTGCGCGTTCTCGTACTCGATTGGCATATCCGTATGGCGAAAATAGGCCGATCTGGTTCGCTGTAGAAGGTTGCCTCCCATAGTTGCCATGTTTCGAATTTGTGGTGATGCAGCGAGTATCAAGGATTGACGAACACCGGGCAGTTTTCCATTGACGAGTGGATGATCCGCTAAGTTCGCCATCGTGCATGCAGCCCCGATCACGAGATGATTATCGCGAATGGTTACATTGGACGGCAAAATTTTGCGAACATGGACAAGCGACTTTGGCGTTAACACGTTTAACTTCATCAGATCGATCATCGTCGTACCACCGGCGATCGCCATATAATCAGTGTGGTCGATTTTCGAGCAGGCAGCCGTGAGCGTTTGCGGTTCTTCGTAAAGGAATGGAATCATGGCAGCATTTCTGTCGTCATAGGGGGATTTTGAATTGCTGGGTCGCGGATAGCTTCCGCACCGGCCGTTTGACGAACAGCGGCGAGAATATTGGGATAGGCACTACACCGGCAGAGATTTCCACTCATCCATTCGCGTGCTTCTTCGGCTGATTTTGCCGCATGTCCTTCCTCGATACACGCAATTCCCGACATAATTTGGCCGGGCGTACAGTACCCACATTGATAGGCATCACAACGCAGAAAAGCATTCTGGAGTGGATGCAAAGACTCGCCATTGGAAATTCCTTCGATTGTTTCTACCTGATCATCATCGATCGTTGCGGCAAGTGTTAAGCAGGACAAAACCCGCCTCCCATTGACGAGTACCGTACAAGCGCCGCAGGCACCGTGATCGCACCCCTTTTTGGTGCCCGTCATATGTTCGTTCTCGCGGAGCAAATCAATCAGGGTGGTGCGAGAGTCGATGTCAAACGATTTCTTCTTTCCGTTCAATGTTAAGGTTGTCCGAACCATTAACCGTGCTGGCTGCTTAGAGACCGGAGGGGGCGACGTTCGCTCTCCCTCTTGCGCTGCAACGATGCCAGATGTTGCAGCGGCTATCCCGACTCCTTTCAAAAAATCGCGCCGTTTGACGTCGTCCGAATGATTCATTTGTCTGCTCCCTCTATATTTCAACGTTCTTGGCAAGCACTTGGATTCCAGTGCGAGATTGAGTGCATAGCAAATGTGGTGCCGAAGTAGCTTGGTCCGATCATAGCCGTGGTGCTAAGATGTGAAATGTCCACTCCGATTATGTAGCAACGCTTTTCAAAATTGTTGAAAAAGCGCGCTTTCCTCGACCGCCGATGGCGTCCTTTATCTTAGAGGCCCGAATTCTCCAGCTTTGGATCGCTTTCCAGATGCAGTCCAATGCTGAACTGGAACGGCGGCTTCTCGAATGGTTGGCTCAACTTCTGCTTTCAACCGCTAATAACCAATTCATATGCGAGGAACTGTACTATGTGGCGCTTTACGCGATTTCTCACGGCGACCGGACTTTGGAGTGTAACTCTGTGGAGCATCTCGCTGTTGGTGGGGGCCGCCTTAAGTGACGAACCGAAATGCTTAAAGGTCGGAGACTCGATGCCTGAGTTCCAATGCCTGGATGATCAAGGCAAGTTGTGGGACTCCCGTGAGTATGTTGGCAAACAGATGCTTGTGATCTATTTCTATCCCAGCGACTTTGCGTTTTGTTGTTCGAGCCAAGCCCAACGCTATCGTGATTGCCAACGCGAGCTGGCCGACAATGGTGTGAAATTGGTGGGTATCAGCGGAGACACTGTACTGGCACATGAGATGTTCAAAAAAACCTATTCACTTAACTTTCCTTTGCTGGCAGACGTTGATGGCAGCATTGCTGCAAAATTCGGGGTGCCATTGCGTTCAGGCGGCAAAGCCATGTTGAAAGACGCCCGTGGCAAGGAAATCATTGACGGTGATGGGCAAGCGGTCGCCATACCGCGATGTGTGACTGCCGCAAGATGGACGATGATCATTGGCAAAGACGGCCACATCCTCAATCGGCAAACGGACGTCTCACCTGTAAACGACAGTCAGGAAGTTTTGAAATTCATTCAAAAGCTGGCGTCCAAATAGTTGTCAAACAATAAAGCAACCATCGTCGGAACCCGTAAACCAATTAGTGCACCTCGGTTGATCGATGGCCGACTGCCCGTTCAACAGGGGACAAATATGGCGCAAGGCTGCTCCCAGATTGCTATGATGAAAATCGCGTATAGCCCTTTCTCTCAGTGCGAAACCAACATGAACCAGCCAGTATTGGATCAGGAACAGTGGCTAGAGCGACATCGGCCTTACCTAACTTTATTGGCTCACGCTCATCTGAATCGACGCCATTCCGCGAGACTGGATACTTCGGACATTGTTCAGCAAACGCTTCTAAATGCATTTCTCAAACGCGATGAATTTCGAGGTGGCACGGAGGCCGAGCTAACGGCGTGGCTTCGAGAGATTTTGAAACACAAGCTGGCCGACGCATTGCGAGATCAGCAGCGTGACAAACGCGATATCCGGCGCGAGTGTACGATCGACGAAGGAATCGACGCATCGTTTTCCCGCACCGAAGGCTGGCTAGTCTCACTGCAGTCGTCACCCAGCCAGAAAGCGGTGAAGCAGGAAGATCTTCTGCGACTGTCTCAAGCTCTAACCGAATTGCCAGAAGCCCAGCGAGAAGTCATCGTGCTTCATCATTTGCAAGGGCAGAAGCTGGCCGATGTGGCAGCGGAAATAAACCGAAGTGAGGCGGCCGTGGCCGGCCTTTTGTTCCGAGGTCTAAGAACATTGCATTCTTTGTTGGGAGATTAAGGGGCTTCGATGTCCGATAGCAATGCATCACAACCTGATAATAACGCTGATCGCGACCAGCAGTTAGAAGCAGTCATCGCCGATTACATTCGCTTCTGTGAGACCGGCACTGCACCGGATCGCGGCGAGATTCTCAAGCGACATCCGGAGCTTGCCGACGAACTGCGCCAGTTCTTTGGACAGCATGACCGTATGAATCAGATAGCCGCACCCATTCGAGGTTTTGGCGACGCGCTCGCTCAAGCTGTCGGGCCGGGTCAACAGCTCAGTTACGTTGGCAACTATGAACTGCTGGAAGAGATCGCTCGCGGCGGGATGGGAGTTGTGTACAAGGCTCGTCAAACCACGCTTAGGCGCATCGTGGCCGTGAAGATGATCGTTTCTGGACGACTGGCCAGCGAGCAAGATGTACAACGTTTCCAGGTCGAAGCACAAGCCGCTGCCGGTCTCCAACACCCGAACATCGTCTCAATTCACGAGGTGGGCCAGCACGAAGGCTGGCATTATTTCTCGATGGACTACGTCGAGGGCCGCGATCTATCGAAAATCCTACGGGAGAACCTGTTGTCGGCCAAGCAAGCGGCTACGTATGTGCGTCAAATGGCCGAAGCGATCCATTACGCACACCAACAAGGGATTCTACATCGCGATCTGAAGCCATCGAACATTTTGATCGACAATCACGAGCAAGTTCGCATCACCGACTTCGGCTTAGCGATGCGCGTAGAAGGCCAAAGCGACTTAACCCGTACTGGCCAAATCGTGGGAACGCCCAGCTACATGCCACCGGAGCAAGCGCAAGGCAAACGCAGCTTGATCGGACCAGGCAGCGACGTGTATTCATTAGGCGCCGTTCTTTATGAATGCCTCACAGGCCGCGCTCCTTTTCGAGCCGACTCGGTGCTGAAGACAATCGAACAAGTGATCCACGCCGAAGCCGCATCACCGCGCACGCTTAATGCCGCCATTCCACGCGACTTGGAAACGATTTGTTTGAAGTGCTTAGAAAAAGAACCTCATCGTCGCTATGGCACAGCTCAACTTCTGGCAGATGATCTGGGACGCTTTCTTAAAGGCGAGCCAATTGCGGCTCGTCCTGTCAGCCGTCCGACTCGAACGTGGCGATGGTGTCTTAGAAATCCAGCAGTGGCAGGGTTGTTGGCAATGGTGGCTATCAGCCTGACAGGAGGCACTGCGGTATCAACGTACTTTGCCATGATGGAGGCCCGACAATTCAACAATCTTAAGGCAGAGCAAGAACAGAGCAAAAGTCTGAGGCTGAGCGTAGAGGAGCAGGAGCAACGTAGTCGGCAATTGAATGAATTGATCGCGGAAGGAGAGGAAAAGCTGCGAGGGGGCGAAACGAAACTTCATGCCGGAGAAGAAAAACTCTTTGACACCTACATGCAGCTCGCGCGGAGTGCGTGGCGAACAGACAAGGTTGAATTAGCTGACCAATACCTCAATAACTGTCCACCAAGTTTGCGCGATACCGAATGGAATGAGTTAAAACGAAAATGCTATCCAGAAGTTTTCTCGTTAGATATTAAAGAATGCAAAGCCTTTAGCTCCGATGGCATCATGGCGGCAGCATTTTCGGATTACTCCATCCATTTATGGAACGTCGTTGAAAAGCGTAGGACGCATGTTATTTCGATGGAAAGGAATTACGTCGGTCCCGTCGCTTTGAACTTTGATGGCTCGAAACTCGCATATGGCAACGGGAGTCAAATCGTTGTTTGGGATGTGAAGTCGAATACCAAACTTGGCATACTGGATGGGCATGAGTTTCCTCTAACCTGGATCACTTTTAGTCCCGACCGTGTACACTTGGCAACAGCAAGTTTTCGTGCAGGGAGTATAAAACCTGCAGAAGGAAAGGTAATCCCTGAGACAGGCGAAGTATTCATTTGGGATATGCGTACTTTCCAGAAGACACTTTCGCCTCAAGGTAGAAAACATGCCGTCTTTAGTCATGACGGACAATGGATTGCCGCCGAGGGAAGCGGACAGTGGTTAGCCACCGAGGGAAAATTTGAAGGAAGAATCCTGGTTTGGAATATCTCCGACTCGGACAAAACACCACTTGCAATTGGCAATTCAGCATTCGGTGATGTGCCGACAAGCTGTCCATGTTTTCATCCGACGAAAAATGAACTTGCTGTTTCAAATTGCAATTCCCCGGGAGTCGAGTTTTGGGACATCAAAAAGGGACAGTTGAT
>JANMGH010000075.1:0-19908 GCA_031374515.1 Pirellula sp.
CGATCAACCCTCGTCACAAACTGGACGATCTGACCAACCCAAGGATGCCAGGCATAGTGGACACTCAGTTCAGTATTGTGCTCAGTCTGACGTGGCGTTGTACAACCGCGATCGAAAACACTCCGGCATCGGATATCAATCCCCTATTCAATTCGAAAACAATCAACGCGTTCATTCTAAGCTCTGAGCGCGCCCGGAATTACGGCACCACCTCAGAGTATCGAGGCTTGCTTCGCGTGCGGAGTTCTGGTGGGATGCCGGTTAGCCTGGAGTTGAGCTTTGTGCCGCCATACCCATTTGCGTGCGATGTGCCAGAAACCCACATTATCAAAGGTCGGAGTATCACAGAGGTTTATGCCAAGCTCGTCAGGTTTTTTCGTAAGCTTGGTTTTGAGTTTGGTTGCTAGGAGCTTCTCGAATTGATTGGCAGAATGCTTACGGGTGTACCATCTTCTGTGAATAATTCGCTTCCCTCCGACACGCTTCTGCGATTTCCACAAGGCAATGCGGTTAGCTAATTCCCAGATTCGGCAGGGTGCGAGGCTTGCTCTTCAACTGTGAAAGCGTCGTACTCCTGCAGCAGCGAACTAGCAGCAACCTAGCAGTTACGATTTCCACAGGTTGGACTGAGGCTGGGTGCGTGCCTAGTTCATTAAGTGAGACAGGTCATCGACTTCGTGCGGCGGTCGAGGTCAGAGTAATTTCTCTTGCCTTCGAGATGACAATCGTTTCCGAACGTTGTCGTGTGATTCAATGCGCCAAAGAAAAAAGCCTGCCGGGTCCAATTAATGTAACCGAGCAAGCTTTTAAGATGATCGCCGCCGCGTGGCAAATCAAATACAGTCTAGTGTTGCTGCGAAGTCTCAACGCAACCGTTGTTAGCTGATTCTGAGTTCGGCTATACACAGATAGACTATTTAGACGTACCGCCACAGGCGTTAAAGTCAGCCAGCGTAACGCCAACAAAGTTGAGTTCGCACGATCGTTTTGCCGTGCTTGGTGCTCTCTATTTCAACGTACGCGTGCGGAAACTGACGATCCGTAATCTGAGGATCAGCACCTGAAGAGTTTCGATCTGTTTTGCTGGGACTCCTTCATTCTGAGGATTGCAATGCCGAAAACTATCACAGGTTGGCACGTCCAGGATGCGTTTTCTCGTTTGCATAACAAAAGTGCTGGTGAACTGTATGAGCCATGCGGATCCAAAAGGCATTGTTTTGGAACGCAATCAACAGCAATCGTGTAGAGCGAGCTTTCCTATCCTCATTCGCTAGTCATGATGGACTGATGGAAAGACATCTTGAGGGCAGTTAGCTCCGAATGGCTAACTGCCCTTTTTTCTTTGGTTCATCGCGTACCGGTAAAATGCTTTACCCATTGACAAGTGGACATAACCGAAGCGCCCTTACCCAGCGTCGAGTGTCTTCCAGAGTGTGGTGAACGGTCGGAAATCAGACCCTTTCCACAACGTTGTCACATCTTCCATTTCCACCGCTTGGACTGAGGCGTAATTCCGTCTAGCTTATCAATTGTGAAACGCGTCGCGCTCCTGCAGGACCGCCCTAGCGAGCAACCTAACATCGACGATTTCCACAGATTGGATGAACGGGTTGAGGGTCCATTGTGCAGGTGTCCGTTTCCTTCCAATACGCTGCTTCCATATTCACGGTTTACACATCGACTGTGAACACGTCTGTTCTGATTCAGTTATAGCCAAGTTGACAAATCAGGTATAACTCCTCAAACTTCCTTGATAACAGGACCAGGCCTGGAAAACAGAAAGTTCGGCGTCAGAAAGTTTGCTCTAGGATTTCCATGAACACAGATTTGATCGTTGAGGCGGCACGCGATACCCTCTCTGGTGCTTCCCCATTTCCAGAGATTGTCGGAAAGCTCATCGCCGCAGGTGTGGAGTATTATCACGTCGATTACGTTGGCATGCGGAAGACCTTCTACGGCCCACGCGGCGATACGGTCGTGACCCCGATCACGTTCGAAGGCATGCCACAGGTTGGGCTCGTGTTCGACAGAGTCGCTTTGCAGGAAGTAATCGTGGATAGCCAAAGTCACGGGCAGAAGTTCCGTGAATTTAGTCTCCGCGCGATCGAGGCGGGAGTGCAAGGTTACTTCGCCTTCCTCCGCGGCAAGCGGGTCATCTACTGGGGCCGAGCCGGCGATCAGCATACCGAGTGGTTCCCCGGAGCAGATCCAGCGAAGCCGTGACGGTTGCATCCCAGGCGCGGAACTAAGCGATCGGGTGCAAGCGTCCGCTTCCCTTCGACAAGCTTCTGCGATTTCCACAAGGTTGTGCCTAGCTGCGAGATTCCCGGAGTCGGCAGGATTCAACGGCCAGCTCAACTGTGGAAAGCGTCGTACTCCTGCGGGACCGGCCTAGCCAGCAACCTAGCCTCTTCCCTAGGCCGCAAGTTGGATCATCCCCACTGTGGACGTTGGCGCTGGGGTGCGTCGGTAGCTTTAGACAGCTTTAGCCTCCATCTCTAGCGCTTGTTTTATGCGGCTCCTTTGCAAAATGAAGCAGCTCCTGCAGCGATTCAATTGCTCAAAGCCATCTTGATTTTAAACTACGTTTTTCCGATTATCCTGGACAGCGTTCGCTTAATCTCGATACAAGCAGCCGATTGCTAGGATCGATCAACGTGCGCATTCTTTCGATGGACTCCTTTCTTGCAAAGCCCCCCTTGCCGGTTAGAGAGTCCTTTTTTTTTCAACAGAGGTAGATTAGATGGGATGCAGGCAAGCGTCATCAGTCGGCCAGCTTCCCATCCCCACGTGATCATACCTCAATCCAACCATCGGCCGCATTTCCACAACGTAGACTAAACACTGAGGACCTAGCTCAGCGTCAGCGGTCAACACGGTGGATGTGGACGACGCCAGCGACTGGCGTTTCCACAAGTTTGACCAATCCGTGTACGTTGGCTCCGGCCGATTAGACTGCGCAAGGGGGATCGGTCTGTCAGCAACCTAGCAGCGGCCGCTTCCACAAGTTGGACTGAGGCGGGATTCCAGCTAGCTCAACAACTGTGAAAGCGTCGTACTCCTGCAGCAGCGAACTAGCAGTCAACGGGGAAGTAAGCTTCGGGAATAAAAATCGCTATCGGCTGTTATATTTGAACGCAACAATTTCTCGATTGAGCAGATGACAGTAACTGAATTGCTACCAACTTTGGCGGGAAGCGTATTTGCTTAGAGAATCAGTTCTTTAGATCCGCTACGATATTGTTGGTATGGTTCGCTGTTCGTATCGTTAGACCGGCACTTAGAGAGGTATTCACATGGTGCTTCAATCAAAACTGCTCGGTGGCGATTCAAAATTGGAAGCCGCCTCCCTTTCTGACCCAGCCCATATTTTACCGGGGACTCGTGGGACGCACGTTGGCAAGATCCAGCAGGCGTTGATCCAAATAGATGGCGCGGCAATAATTCCCGATGGGGTTTATGGTAAAGACACCGCAGCAGCGGTCCGTGCATTCAAGGCGAAACGTCAGATCCTCAATTTCGCAGCCAAGATCGATGATATCGTCGGCAAGAAGACGATTGCGGCGCTCGATAGCGAGATGATCGCGAAAGAAAGAGGGAGTGCCAGCGGCGGTGGGAGTCGCGTCCGGCTTGGCTTTGGGATTGTGGGCGACGGCACGCTGTCGGCCCCACTGGTGGTCGTGCCCTTTCCCGCCAACGCGGCCCCGTTCATCCTCGCCGAGGAGTTCGACGACGCGAACAGTGAGGACCTGAAGTTCAACGATCCCCCCTTCCCGCTGCAGACGACCGCCGAGGTATTGATCACCTCCGCGATGGAGATTGGTGAAGTTGTGAGTTTCCTGATCCCCAAGGAGGTCAAAAGGCAGGCTCTCATGAGGTTGGAACTGGCGGTGGCCGGGTCGGACGCGCTGCGGCTGGTCAGTCTCTTCGTCCGGAACTCGTTCACCCCTTCCGCGGCCTCCTTCGGGACGATCTTCGACGTCGGCACGGACCTGTCGAATCGCGTCCGGAATACGGCCGAGTTCAAGAAGGAACACGAAGGGGTCCGCTCGGACATTGACAAGGCTCTCAAGGGGCAGTTCATCACCGGCACCATCGACTTTAATAAGATGAAGGGGTTGAAGCAACGTGACCCCAAATTTAAGGTTCCTGATTTCCTGGGCAGCCCTAAAGGCGCGGGCTTGGGCGTGGAAGAGCCTGCCCGAGTCGGCTTCAGCGTATTTTCCAGCTTCGGACTGGGCGCCCTGATCGGCGACTTCCAAGGATGTAAAGTGGTCCTGAAAAGCTTCGACGTGGACCAAACGAAGAACACCTACCGGGCGACAATCCGCTACGAGTTCGTCGAGCATTTCGGGTTGGATAATAGTGACGTCAACCCTCTGTCGAGTCCGGGTCATGGAACTCCCGGTCAGGTCGCCTTCTGGTTACTTCAACACAAGAGCCGCCCCGGGCATATGCCGTTCAGGTACCTGGTCATCGTGGAGCAGGAAATCATCGGAAGTCTGGACCCCTCCCTGTCAGATCCACCAGGGAGGGGGCCCTCTCGTTAACGGTGCGGTTCACGCCAAGCCACAGACGTTGAAGGCGAAACGCCGGCTTCGTCATTCCTCCCAGTCTCAATCCGGGGGATCATTACTGCTTGGCTTGATAATCCTCGGCGGATTCACTGCTACCCCATCAACTGTGAAAGCGTCGTACTCCTGCAGGATCGGCCTAGCAGCAACCTGAATCACCCCTGGCCGCAAGCTTCCCAACCCACTAGGTTGACGAGCCGAGTTAGGGTCCATAGAAGGAAGCCTTTTTCCTCTAAACGTCCAGATTCTTAAAGAGATCCAAACTAATATTAGGTAACCCAAATTCGTCCAAGAATGATCCACGCCGAGGAATATCATTAAATCAACAGCTAGGCTTTATAAGGTAAACGGAGAGGTTTTTCGCGACCAGCGAAATCGCATCGGCATGTCTCAAGTTGAATTGAGTCGAAGATCAGGCTATTCGGAACGCGTTATACGCAAGGCAGAGGCCGGAGGGACTTTGCGGTTGGAGACGATTCGGGATTTAGCCACAGCAATGTCGGTCGAAGGTCATTCGATTTCTTTACAGGACCTTACGATCAGCACTTCGACCTTCGCCGATACGGATTCAGTTTCTTGGATATCCAGGGACGTTGGGAGCAACGCCTAGCCACTGTGGAAGCGTCGACGACGGCAGGAGAACGGGTTCAGGAGTAGGCTATCGCTGGTTGGAAGGAATCCAATTCCACAGCGATGGACCACTTGCTAGCTTCCCACATTAGCGGGTAGTGAGACTCTCGAATTGGTTGGTAGGATGCGGACGGATGGCTGATGTATTGTGCAAGCGTCCGCTACCTTCCAACACGCTTCTGCGATTTCCACAAGATTGTGCCTAGCTCCTAGCTTCCCGGATTCGGCAAGATTCACGTCCAGCTCATCAACTGTGGAAGCGTCGTACTCCTGCAGGATCGGCCTAGCCAGCAACCTAGCAGTGACGATTTCCACAGGTTGGTCCAGCGGCTGCGAACAGTGCTCAGTCGATTGGACCGAAGTGATTTAAGCTTGAGCGTAAGTGCCTTAGGACGGTTTGTCATTTGCGATTTAGGTCACAGGCTGAATTTACATGCGTCGAGTCAACTTCGGGGCGGCAAACAGCGATTGATTTCAGCACAACTGCGACTGAGGATGATTTTTCCTAGTATGATAGTGGCCCAATCTCTTTACGAACATTTAATGGTCTAATCGTCCCAAGGTTTAGCAATGTTCCGCCTGCAACTCCCCGTTATTATATCCGTGTTGGCTATCGGCTCTCCGGTCCCGGCCGCGCCAGACGAACCAGCTGCATCTATCGAAGAGCTCTCTAAACGAGTTCGCAGGCATCTCGACGACGCCGACGTGCCCGGACTGATAGGCGCTATCGTCTACGGCGATGAGATTATTTGGCAAGCGGCGATTGGAGTGGCGGATCGGCAGTCCAACCGACCTGTAACGAACGACACTCTCTTCCGCATCGGTTCCGTCTCCAAGACCTTTGTCTCGTTAGCCGTCGTCCAACTTGTTGAAGGCGGACGCATGAAACTTTCCGAGCCGATAAGCAGGCTCGCCCCAGAAGCGGGAGTGATTAATCACTGGGAAAGTACGCACCCGGTTGAGTTGGTACACGTCTTGGAACACACCGCCGGCTTCGACGACATCCATATTCGCGACTACGCCTTCAATGACCCCAACGTCACAACGCGTGGCGGCATCGAATTCAACTCCACCTCTCGCATCACCCGATGGCCCCCTGGCACGCGCATGGCGTACTCCAATATGGGACCCGCAGTAGCCGCCCTAGCGGTCGAAAAGATCACTGGCGAACGCTTTGAGGACTACATCAATCGTGAAGTTTTTGCACCGCTCGGCATGTCGACAGCGACCTACTTTTACAATGAAGCCGTCGCCACGAGTTATCGCCACGACGCGTCCGTCGAACCGTATTCCCATATCCCGGTCCGTTCGTCAGGCGCCATCAGCGCATCCAGCGGCGACATGATCCAACTCATTAGAATGTTTAACAAACGCGGCGAGGTTGGCGACACGCAGTTCCTCTCCCCTCAGTCGATTACGCGTATGGAGACGCCGACCACAACATTCGCCGCTAGAGCGGGTCTTCGCGTCGGCTACGGTCTCGGTAACTCCTCCAAGCAGCGGAGCGGCTTTGTATTCCAGGGGCATGGAGGGGCGATAGACGGATTTCTTTGCGTTTACGCCTATCTGCCTGAATTCGGTCGAGGCTACTTTTTGTGTATCAATCGCGGCAGCGGCGCACTTGGAGCTATCGAAGAAGAAGTCGTCCGCTATATAACCAAGGACTTGTCGCCGACAAAGCCAACGCCGATACAAGCCGTGTCGACCGATGAATTAAAGAGTATCACCGGCCTTTACGAGCCCGATTCGCCAAGGGCGCAAATGACGGCCGACCTCGAGCGGCTATTAGGCGTCGCTAAAGCCAGCGCCGATGACAATGTCCTGTTTGTGGGCAGCGTGTTCAGTTCTGGCGAGCGTTGGCATCCCGTCGGAAAGAATCGATTTATCCGACCTGGAGACGCATTGCCGTCGCTGATCTTTGTCACTTCGCCCGACAATGAAATGCTGGCGCAAACGGATCAACAAACTTGGCGCCGCGTCAATCCTTGGCTGGCCTACAGCCGGCTGGTAGCTGTCTTTGGATCGCTGCTCCTCGCCCTTTCTACGTTGCCTTATGCTTCAATCTGGCTGCTGCGAATGTTTTGCGGCCGAATGCGAGGCGTCTGCCATCTGAATGTGCGCATTGCGCCCCTTGTCGCAGTTGTTGTACTTTCTGTGTGGGTGGCCGTCGTTCTCGCCAGCAGCGACGTGGCAACGCTTGCGCGTTTCAACTGGCAAACCACTACCATATGGCTGGGCTCAATTGCCTTTGCATTGATTGCAGTGTGCTCCCTATTCAACGTCGCGAGGACATACAAGGTTCGTCGTGAGGTGGGTTGGTTTGCCTGGCATCACTCGCTCGTAGCGTCGATCGCCTTGGTAATATTGGCCGGATTTCTTGCACGGTCTGGCCTTGTCGGCCTACGAACATGGGCCTATTAGCGAGTCGAAGTTTCGCCCCCACGAAGCGTGATCCCATGTTTGATTCCGAGCCTGGCGCGGCCTTAAAACCCACCACTGGCATCAGCCGTATAGAGGCGTTCGTCACTTATGTTGCCATTTAGGAGGGCGTGGCCCGAGCGTATGGCGGACCACAATTCTTACCACGCATCCGGCTTCTTTGTCGACGAAATCACGACACGGTAAGTTGCACCGGTCACCCCAAACCAATTCTGCCTGCGGAATGCAACTCGCTCCGGCGTGTCAAACGTCACCCAAACCGGAGCGCCTAACCAGCTTGCATTTGCAATAACCAGCAGGTGCAATTCCACAGGTTGGACTGAGGCTGGATCCTGGCTAGCTCATCAACTGTGAAAATGACGTCGACTGCAGGATTGGTCTAGCAGCAACTAGCGTCAACAGTATCCGGAAGCTTCCCCTCAACATGTAGACATAGCCGAGTTAGCGTCAAGCCGCTTCCACAAGTTGGACCATCCCCATTGTAGACATTGGCTACGGCCGATTAGACGACGCCTGATGGATCGGTTAGACTTAGTCGGTTTTTCCGTTCATCTTAATACTTTCCACGGCTACTGAGAGCTAATTCGCCAATAGGAATCAAATCTTGCTGACAGTCGACGGGTTTTCGATAATTGAGAACTGTTTTTCGAGTTCCGAATGCGACTCCATTATCCCACAACTTGATACTATCTCCGGGGCTGGTACCCGTTGCTTATTAAACGAAGTTTAGTGTCAAGCCCTTGCGTCAGTAATTAGAAACCGCATCGCCAAGATGATCCCAGAACTTGGCAGATTGGTCGCCGTGCAGTGCACATTTTTTAATAAGCCGCCGACCAGTAATTGGCATGTCGCGTATCATCAAGACCGAGGTATTCCGGTTGCAACTTTCGTTTCCGCATGCGGTTGGTCCGGTTGGTCTCAGAAGGAAGGAATGACTTTCATCCACGGTCCCGACGAATTGCTGGATCACATGATCGCTGTTCGCTTGCATATTGACGATTGCACGGCGGACAACGGACCGCTCCGCGTCATTCCCGGTTCCCATCGAGCGGGAACAATGTCGCCCGAAAAGATAGTCTCGCAATGTGAGTCGTTGGAAGAGAAAGAGTTGATGGTGAGCAAAGGTGGCGTTATCGCGATGCGCCCCCTACTGGTTGATGCTTCATCCAAATCTCGTACCATCGAGAATCGTCGTGTACTTCATTTTTTGTTTGGACCAGTGGAACTTCCAGCCGGACTCGAATGGCGACTCGCGGTATAATGTGGACTCCCAACCACTTGCAGCAGGTTTGGTTCGCGGGCTATGTTGTGTCTCCCCGGGTCGACAACACCGGCGGATCGGTTAGTCAACGTAGCATGCCGCATTTTATTTGGAACTATCGATCCCAATTCACTTTTCTCTCAGGTTGCCACCATGGCTGTCTCGATATCTCGATAAGGAACACACGATGTCTGAGTGCTCGAGTTTTCTATCTCATCTCATTTCATTTTTGTTGGGATTTGTCGCGATCGGTTCGATAGGATTCGCAGCCAGTCAA
Organism: Pirellula sp.; assembly: GCA_031374515.1. Taxonomy (GTDB): domain Bacteria; phylum Planctomycetota; class Planctomycetia; order Pirellulales; family Pirellulaceae; genus JBKCUI01. The sequence goes on from JANMGH010000075.1 coordinate 9,182, forward strand.
GAGCCTCCGGGCGATCCGATTCTTCGAAATGTAGATCAATTGCGGCATGGAATTGCGCAAGTTCTGAATGATCATCAGGTCCCAGGAGGTGCAGTAGCCTTGGTGAGCCCTAATGGCATCCTGTGGTCAGCGGAATTTGGAATAACTAGTAGAACCACCTATCGTGACGTTACGTCCGACACCATATTTCGATGTGGCTCGATATCAAAGAGCTTCGTTGCTCTAGCGGTTTTAAGGCTCCAAGAAGAGGGCAAGCTCGCGCTCAATGATAAGGTTGCCGACTTGGCAAGCGACGTTAGTTTCGCTAATCCGTGGGAAAATTCGCAACCATTGAGGCTAGTTCATCTACTGGAGCATACCTCTGGTTTTAATGAGCAATCGGCTCGTGGGTTCAGTGTAAGTATCTTAAATGTCGGTTTGCGGGATTCATTATCATTTGATGCTCAGGCACGAAGTTGTCGTTGGCGCCCAGGGGAATTCTTTTCGTATTCCAACGTTAATTACGAGCTTGCCGCTTATATCATCGAGAAAGTGAGCGGTCAGGCCTTTGACCAATATCTGCACCAAAATGTGCTAGTTCCGTTAAACATGAAAAGCGCCAGCTTCTTGTACACTGAATCGGTTCGAGAAGGATTGGCGAACGGCCATCGGGATGACGGTCTGACTGTTGTTCCCTACGAGCATATGCTCGGCCGAGCTTCAGGAGCACTGAATAGTACGTCACTCGATTTGGCTCATCTTGTACAACTGCTGCTGAACAGGGGTGTCTTTAATGGTTCTCGAGTATTCACTTCTGAATCAATCGAACGCATGGAGAGGCCGGTTACTGGACTGGTGGTACGCCATGGTATGCAGGTCGGTTACGGGCTGGGCAATTATGTTACTTACTACAACGGGTTCCGCTTTCACGGGCATTCGGGCAGACGGTTTGGATTCGTAGCTAGATACGCCTATAACCTTGAAAACGGCTTGGGATATGTAGCCATGCTGAATGTCGGTAATCGGCAACCAATTGAGAACATTGAGAAGTTAATCCTATCGCATGTTTCACGAGAATGGACTCTCCCATCAGTTCCTTCATCAATCGAATTGAATGAGAATTCGCGATCTTTTTCTGGGTACTACGAGCCTTATGCGCTTCGGAACGAAGAGGATCGTTTCTTAGCGCGTCTTGTTGGGATTCAGCGAGTGGTCGCTGAGAAGTCTGGACTTCAAGTGTATCGATCGGGAGAAACTACTGAGTTGTTACTGCCGTTGGATGGGAACGGACTGTTTCGCAGGGAAATCGACTCTGATGCAACTGTTGCAATGATTGAGTTGGAGGGTGACTTGTTCCTCTTCAACGCATTGCCTACCGGTGGCTACTTCCGCCGGATTCCTGCGGCATGGGTTTGGTTCCAGCGAGTGATCTTAATGTTCGTTTTGGCAATGATATGTAGTTCGATTTTATTTGCCTTGGTTTGGTTACCAAGAAAAGTTCTTGGTTATTTGCGCGAAACCAGTCATTTGAGTGTGAGAATCCTACCTCTGTTGGCAGGATTGACCATCGTCACGGCATTCTTGATTGCCACCATTATACCTATTGATCGATTGGGGTTGCTCAACATATGGTCAGCTGGGATATGTGTACTTACATGGCTCTTTGCAGTCCTAACAGTAGCCGGCTTGATACAGGTTCTTCGAGCTCGCAACTGGAACGTCAATGCGTGCGTCTGGTTCCATTCCCTTTTCACTTCGATTGCGAACGCGATCGCTTTGGCCTACCTGAGTTATTGGTCAGTCATTGGTATGCGGACCTGGGCTTAAAGATTGTTTCCTTCGAACAGTTAGTGCCTACTGTAGACTGCGATTTGTCTGAGCCGACGGGTTCGGCTAAATTCATGTCCACCGAGGATGCTTTCGGTGCAAAGGAACAATCTTCCATCACCGACTTGAACGATTCGCTAAAGAATATCTTTTGAGGGTGAATAAATTCTGCAAATTGGTAAGTGGGTTTGCTTCGGCGAACGACTCTCCAGAACTTGCTTGTGAACTTACATCTCACCATTCCAGAAAAGCTCTTATACCATGAATCGTCGTCTCGTCCTCCAGGCTCCAAACAAGATGCATCTTCAAAGAATTTGTTGCAATAGCTTCAATCTGCTGGCTGTGGCTGGAATGATTATCGGATTGCCATTCGCGTGTAGTTGCTCCGCGATTGCCCTTGGCAACTGGGTTTCGTACGATTCCAACTTACTTGAGTAGTTCGTTAAAGCTTTGAATTCCAAGGATGGCAGTGGATTGGAACCATTTCTGACACTGCATGCAAGCAGCTCAGTGCCGATCGCTGACAGATTGAGTCGAACGAAGGGTTTGGTCGCACAAGGGGCACCCTTTCAGATCGTCAAAATGATCCCCGGCAGACCGGATGAGCTCTTGGCAGTGGTAACGGACAAGAATGGTTTCGAGTTAGGCTTTCGCATGAAGATCACGGAAGGCGCTCAGCCAAGAATGGAACGAGTGTTGGTAGGCCCACCCGAAGAATTAGATGCTGCCCCGCCCAAAGACTATTCCGATTGGAAGTCGCTCGAATCGCTAACTCAAGCTATCCAGGGAGACGTTGAGAGCCCTGCGATGGGGATTGCCATGCTCCGAAATGGGAAGCTAGAACATGCAGTCGCTGGTGTACGTGAACAATTATCGAAAAAGCAAGTCACTGTAGATGAACCCTGGAGTATCGGATCGATTGGCAAACCTATTTGTTCGACGGTGATAGGCCGCTTGATCGAAATGGACAAACTCAAATGGGAGACAACTCTCAGCCAAGCCCTGCCAAACGTTCCTATGAAGGAAGGCTACAAAAACGTTACCATAGAGCAGCTTATGCAGCATAGGGGAGGAATTCCAGGTGACCCCGGCATGCAAAAACAAGAGGTTGATCGAATCGTCGCTGGTGCCACAGACCCGATCAAGATTCGACAAAACTACGCTAAAGATATTTTGCAACGCGATCCCATCGCTAAACCAGGCGAACGCTTTTTGTATTCGAATGCAGGATACACACTCTTGGGCGTAGTCGCCGAAGAAGTTGGAGGAAAGCCATACGAGAAAATGGTTCGGGAGCTAGTATATGATCCACTCGGACTGAAACACAGCTATACCAACATAGACAAGTTGCCACAGGAACGCCCGAGCGGGCACCGAAGCGGAACTAAAGGATTGCAAATTGCTAATTTTTCGGGCCCAATCGAAGTCCTATTTGCTCCTGCGGGCGGAGGGATGTACATGTCGTTGGGGGACCTCGTTCATTTCGCGGAAGCACATATTCGAGGCCTTCAAGGCAAAGATGGTCTTCTGAAAGCGACCACTATCCAACGGCTTCATCAGGGGCAATCCGAAGAAGGTCCTAACGGTCGGAAGTACGCTTGCGGCTGGGGACTTGAGACCTTCCCAGGGGTGGAAACCATGCATACACACAATGGCTCCAACGGGACAATGCGATCTCAGGTAGCAATTTTCCCGGAAGCGGATTTGGTTATCGCGTCTTTTGTTAATGCAGGAGGAGAAAGCGAGCCTTCTCCCCCGATGCAAGCCATCATTGCCGTTGGCAAACGCTACTTGAAGAAGCAGTAAATTTGAGGGGGTGCGAGCGGCCATCCCTTGAGTTCAGAGGCTAGCCCCGACGGATAGGAAAAGTCGAAACCAGACGTTTCCTATGCCGCCATCTTCCCATCCACATTAGGACATAGCTGTAGCCAGCGACTGACGCTTACCACAAGATTGACGGCAACAACACTGTGGACATTGGCGCTGGCTGGCTGCCTTGCGTTTTACTCAGGGACAATTCCTTTGACAAACTGGCGATAAGTACCGAGAGTCCGGTTATTCCCGAATTCGGCAGGATGCATGGCAAGTTCAACTGTGGAAAGCGTCGTACTCCTGCAGGATCGGCCTAGCCACCAACATGCGTCGTCATTAGCCGCGAGCTTCACATCCACAATGTGGACGTAACCGCGTCACCGATTGGCAACTTCCGAGTTTGATTCATTACACTGTGGACGATTGCACTAGGTGCTTGCTGTAGGTCAGCTACATCGGCTAGATTGAATCGTCCTCGCAAGCAGCGAAGAAAAAGAAATAGGCATCTACCAAGTGAGTCCCTGTTTTATGAAAATACGAATTCTGTTCTTATTCGCCGTGCTGATGGTGCACGCGCTGGCGTCCGCTCAAGACACTGCGCGCGAGTTGGCGGGCTCACCCCGGCTGTTTGAAATTGATCCGCAAACACCGCGCGGGTTGCAGGAGGTTTTTCAACCGACGGGAGAGCCACTCCCATTCGTCAGCGCCCACCGCGGCGGTGCGCACAAGGGGTTGCCGGAGAATTGCATTGCAACTTTTGAAAATACTCTCCGGCACACGTTCGCGCTCATGGAGATTGATCCCCGTTACACCAAAGACGGCGTCATCGTGGTACATCATGATGCCACGCTGGACCGTACCACCACGGGCAAGGGGCGCGTAGCGGACTTTACGTTGTCAGAGCTAAAGCAACTCCGGTTGAAGGACAATGAGGGCAACGTTACGCCGTTTCAGATTCCCACGCTCGATGAGGTGCTTGAATGGGCGCGAGGGAGGACAATCGTCGTCCTGGACCAGGAGGACGTACCGGCCACGGAGCGGGTCAAAAGGATCTCGCAACTCAAGGCCGAGGCTTACGCAATGGTGATCGTGATGAGCTTCAAAGACGTTCAGTCCTGCCATGCGATCAATCCGAATGTGATGATGGAGGTGATGATTCCGAATCGGGAGAAGGCGGAACAATTCGACCAACTCGGCGTTCCGTGGCGGAATGTGGTGGCGTTCGTCGGACATACTCCACCGCAGGACGTGACGCTCTACGAGTTCGTCCACCGCAAGGGCGCGAGCTGTATGATCGGCACCTCGCGAAATCTCGACCGCAAGATCGCCAGTCGAGAGGTGACCGACGTCAAGCAACTTGAACCGGACTACCGCGCCTTCCTGCGCCGCGGCGCTGACATCATCGAGACGGACATTCCGACGAAGCTGGGGCCGCTGATCCAGGCGATGGTGCCAATTCCATCTTCCAAGAAGGAATACTTCCATGCGAAATAGCCTGTCCACCCTTCTAATGCTGATCGCGAAATCGTTCGGCGTCTTTTCCGGCGAGATGTTCAAGCCAACTACTAAGCCTATCTGCTAGCGTCCGCATTAGCTGGCATGATTCGCGTTCAGCTCATCAACTGTGAAAGCGTCGTACTCCTGCAGGATCGGCCTAGCCAGCAATCAACAGTTACGATTTCCACAGGTTGGAATGAGGCTGGATGCATGTCTTGCTCCTTGTGCAAGCATCCGCTTCCCTCCGACACGCTTCTGCGATTTCCACAAGTTTGTACCTAGCTGCTAGATTCCCGAATTCGACTGGATTCCGGCTAGCTTATCAACTTTGTAAATGTCGTCGACTTTAGCTGGCTGGTTGTGCAAGAGTCCGATTCCCTCCAAGACGCTTCTTCCTTAGCCACAAGGATGTCCGAGAGTTGAGTTTACTCTTTTGCAATTGCGAATAGCCGGTTCCTTGAAGCAATAAAAAGGACGTTGTTGGCGACGACCGGCATGGTGTAGATGGCACTTCCAATATTAAATTGGTTTAGCGGTTCGTAGATGGCGTCACTCCCAACTCCGGTTTTTTTCACAGACCGGTTGGGATCCGTCGATAATGCGAAGATAGCGACATCTCCATCTTCATCGGTTACATAAACACTCTCACCGACAATTAAGGGGGTGGTCCAACAGGCTGCTAGCTGATCGCATATCCAGTGTACCTGGCCAGTCTTTGCATTCAGGCAATGAACAAGTCCACTAAAGTCCGCAATGAACAGTAGGTTGTTTTTAATGGTAGGACTGCCTACCGTCCGGTGCATCGTCTCCTCGAAGTCAGGCTTGCCGTTGCCATTTTGATCAAAATAATCGTAATGCCACACGACCGCTGAATTCGGATTAAGAACAAGTTTCTCGGAAGACACACCTGCGGCCCAAAGATAATATAGATTTCCATCTTTGCTATAAGAATATCGTCTTTCGAGTTTGAAACGCTTTTTTTCCTCCGCGTCGTTTACGTCGATTATCCATTCCTTATCTATTTTCCATTCCTTGCCTTTTGACAAAACCGAAACTGTGGCAGAGTCAGGTAACATCACGCCTGCCTGTTTGAATTGCATCTGCACGGCTTCAGACACCTTTCCCTCCTCGATCCCTTCCCAAGCTTTCTTCTCGGGAATCGTACTAAAGATCTGAGGTTCCCACCGAACGAACGCCTGCCGTCTGCGAACTGGGGCCGCTTGTCCATTCGCTTGCAGGACGAGTTCGGGACTAACATCACCCCGCCTTGTCGGATCGATGCACCACAGGTGGCCTGGTCCCTCTCCATGCTCCGGATCTTCGCCCATCTCAAGATAAACGAGCCCGTCGTAGATTACCGGGATTGCGACGATTGAATTGCGAGTGGCACCGCTGAGTTTGTAGATGGATTCCTTAGGATTGCCGTCAAATTTCCACAACAACTCTGGCTTCTCCTCGTTCCAGCGATCCGCTCTGAAGCTGTACAGCCAGCCATCGCCACCGCCGAAGAGAACCTGCGGTACACCGCCTAAAATGCCGACAACCGGACAGGACCACTGGCCGTGTAGGATATTCTCGCCTGGTGAATTGTCAGTCCACAGTACTTTGCCGCTATGCTTGTCCATGGCCATAAAACTGGGTGCATCCGGCGCGGAAACTTGACCGTGATGGTCACCCACGCCGTTGGACGTGCAGATAAATAAAACATCCCCCCAAATCGTCGGGGCACAGGTCGCCATGTTGTGTTGCTGCACGCCTAGTTCCTTCATCATGTCGAACTTCCAAATGATGTCGGACTCATGCAACTCGCTTCCCTCGCCACCGGACTTGACTATTTTTTCCGATGCGAATGGTCCATCGTTCTCCCCATCACGGAATCCATGGGCGTCTAAACATAGGACCTCACCCCGATTGGACACGAACCACAAGCGATCCCCTTCGACTACCGGAGCCGAGCAGATGCCTTGATGCGGCCAATCATGAACGCGCCCCGTAGGAAGTTTTTCGCTGGAATGCTGCCATAGAAATTTGCCATCCGACTCGCTGAAACACAACAGTACGCCCAAGTCCACAGTATTGGGATACCGCTTTAAGTATGCGGCACCGTTATTGGTACCGACGTACACATTCCCGTTCGCGACCACAATATTTCCAAAGGTCTCCGAGCCCAGCGGCGCTTGCCACTTGATGTTCTTTCTGGATTTGACATCCCATTCCGTTGGGATATTGATTCCGAGAGTCGAATTGTTCCGGTGCGGAGTTCCACCAAGTTGCGGCCAATCACCGGGTCCAACATCGGCGTTGAACGGGGCTTGTGCATGAACTAATGATGTATGCGGGAACGCGGTACCGAGACAGAGCATTAACCACCCAGTCATTCCAAGTTTGACCAGAATAGTACCACGAAGCTTTTTCCATCTCGTACGACTTTTCATTTTGATAATCTGTACTTCCTCCAAGGCTCGCTTGTTCATGTTAGGATTCACTTGTTCGTTTTCGTAAACGGCAATGTCCAGAGGTACAGAGTGTGTTTGGCACCGTCCTCCGTTGAGTCGACCACCTCCACTTTGTCGGGTGGCACGCCGGGAATCTCAAACTGATGTGAAATGACTCGCGACCCAGGCTTCATCTTCTCCAGTTGTGGAATCAATTTCTCCAGTTGTTGCGGTAACAGGTACAATGCAATCACATCCGCGTCGCGGAGATCGGCAGTAAAAAGGTTTTTTTGCACAATGGTCACCAGATTCGTGACATTAGCCTCTTTTGCTTTCAATCGCGACAATTCCACCAATTGTTGATCGATCTCATATCCGATAGCGCGGCAGTCATACTTTTTAGCCGCCTTGATTACGATTCGCCCGTCTCCACTGCCGAGATCGTAAACCAGATCTAGTGGTTGAATCTGCACCAACTCAAGCATTTTTCCAACTACATCTTCTGGAGTTGGAACAAAAACAGACCTTTGCGTACGATCACTTTGTATTGCATCGGGTTTTTCAATCGGTCTTTGCAGTTCAATGTGGCCGGGTACTCTACGCGTCACGTCCGGCGAATTTTGGCGGACGTCATAGCGAAAGAGCAGATCATCTCCACGAATAAGGAGATGCCCTCCAGCGACAACAGGCGTGGTCGTTCCTTGTGCGTTGTGGTACTCCGGAAGCATGAACTCGGACTTTAAAACGGGAGCCTCAGCTCCTGCGTCGATGAGCCTTATCTTCCCGTCCGTTCCATGGAAATAGAATTTTTGGTCAGCATAAGTAATGGTTGAGCGAGCGCCCACGCGATTTCTCCATCGCATCGTCGCACTTGTCTGGTCAAAGCAAGAGAATATTCCCCTATCTGTTTCGTAAACTCGATCCTCTAATTGAATCGTGTCATCCGTGTATCGAGAAACAAATCTACTATTGTCTAAAAACAATTCTCGACAAACAATTCCTTCACTATTTCTTTCAATTGCAAGTCGTAGGATCGATTCCTCGGTACCATTTGGGAATCCGACACAAGTAATCAAGTTTTTTTTAATTAATGGAGTATGCGGATGAAGAAATGACTTCGAAAACTCCCCATAACGCCACAAGACCTCGCCATTTCTTATATCGACCCCCACAAGCGTTTTTTCGAGAAAGGTGACAAACTGCAACTGTCCAGCGAGCTCTGCAACGACTCCGTTCGAATACGCCGTTCCACCTGCTTGGGGAACTGCACATTTCCAAAGTAGTTTGCCCGTCCTTTTGTCCAGCGCAACGACGGAAGCGTCGGGGCCACCGGGAGTACAAATCAACGCATCCTCGTGAACCAAAGGACAATCCGAGAAACCAAATACTCCAGACACTCCTTTAAAATCAGTTGGGTAACTCTTGCTCCAGAGCAATTCGCCATCAATGCAACGTATGCAAGCGAGCGCGCCGGCTGGGCTTACGGCGTAAAGCCGTTCACCGTCCACCGTGGGCGGGCGCTGTGTTAGCCATAGCATCGATGGGTTTTGGGGCGGGAAAGCTCCTAACTCCGTGGCCCACAGAGCTTTTCCTGTTTGCTCGTCGAGTGCACGAACGTACTCGATGGCATCGTACTGACTCAGCGCAAAAATGCGTCCGCCTGCGACGGAAACCGGTGAAATACCTTGCCCCAAGCCTTTTACCTGCCATGTGAGCCGAGGACCCTCCGCAGGCCATTCTTGGAGGAGGCCTCGTTCAGTTGAAATGTTGTCCCGATTTTGCCCACGCCACTGTGGCCAAAATCCTTGAGTTGGAACCCGAGCCTCAACCGCCTTGGTGGCGGCCTTTTCTTCGCGAATTGCAAACAGAGTATTCTCATTGGCGATGTATAGCGTTCCGTTGGCAAAGATAGGCGAGGCCATAACACTACTTCCCATATGAACCTTAAATATCGGCTGACCTGCCGCCGCATCGAGGCGAAAAATAGAAACAACGCCATTATCATCTGCGACATAGATTAAGTTGTCGACGATCAATGGTGATGCAAATACTGACGACTCCACGTCGTGGTCCCAATAGCGTTTGCCATCCACCGCATTCATACAATGAACAACACCACTAAAATCCACACACCATAGCAAGTCATCCTTGATCACTACATTGCCATAGGTTCGATGAATCTCTTCTTCAAACTCGATTTTTCCATCACCGTTGACATCGGAATTAAGACACTCCCAAACAAGCCCTGAATTGGGATTGGGTATGACTTGATGCCCTTTGGCTGGGTCTGCGATTTGAATCCTAGCATCAGGCAGGAGCTGGCCACTGCTTTCGAGGGCCAGTTCACTGCTAATGTCTCCGGCTTTCGATGGATCGATACACACCAATCGACCGAGGCCATCGCCATTCGGGGCGTTCTGACCCGATGCAATGTAAATCCGGCCCTGGTAAAAAATGGGAGTTGCAACAAAGTGATTTCGACTACCTCCCGTGTCGTACTTCCACTTGGCCGTTTTCTTGTTAAAGTCGAATTTCCAGATCAAGGCGCCAGTCATCGCATCAAACGAACGCAGCCAACCGTCACCAAGTGGTGCAACTACTTGAACTCGTCCGCCGACGTCGATGACGAGCGGGCTGGACCACTGTCCTTCGAGAATGTTTGCGCCGGGCGAATTGTCTTGCCATAACACTTTCCCTGAGTGCTTGTCTAAACAAATTAGACTTGGTGCTTCAGGTGATGGGACCTGGTTTTGAGAAAAGTCAAAGCCATTACCAGTGATCACGAAGATTCGGTTTTGATAGGATGAAATGGAGCTGGAGTGCATCCACATCATGATGGAGCGAACGGGAAAAACACCGAACTGCTCTATCATGTCCACTTTCCATACTTCTCGCGGCTGTTTTTCGCCACGCTTGAGCGGACCCAAATCGAGACATACCGTCTCGGAACGATTCGTCGTAAACCACATCAAATCGCCTTCAATGAGTGGTGAACATGCTACGGGTGATGATGGCCAATCCTGTACGCGATTTGGCAACCGTGGCGAAAAGTACTTGAAAACAGACTGTCCACTGAGCGCGTCGAATCCTGCCAGAACACTCGAATCGCTTCCACCTTCATATTCGCCAGTTCTCGCAATGTAGTTATTGGTGCCGATCCATATTTGGCCATCAGCA
>JANMGH010000150.1:0-75667 GCA_031374515.1 Pirellula sp.
CGGAGCCACAGAGCCAAGCCCGACGAACCGTCCTCTGCACGGCATGAAAACAGCCAACTTCATTCGGATCAAAAATATCGCGACGATTCTGCCTAGCCATGGACAGAGCCCCTTTCCGCAAATGCCAAACGAAAAATGCAACACCACAAACTAAGCTACAAATCTAACAAAAACCGAATCGGTCGACAAGCATAGATGGATGGCCCTAATTACCACTAATTGCCAGGCCAATTGCCAAATTGCAAATTGACCCGGCCCGAGTCGCGGACTAAATGACTAAACTGTTACGCAAACATCCCAGAAATCCTGAGGTGCTTGTCAAAATGAGCGGTTGCCACCAGATTGCTTTCCAAGTGGATATCCATTTCTCTGGCTAAGCTCGGGAGTTTGAATCGATGAATCTCCTTTTCTTGTGTGTCGTTGAAAAACAACAAAATGCCGCCCGTGGATCCGCCGGAAACGGCGACCGCAGTTCCATCTTTGAGCCACTGAACCCGCCAAACTAGTCCCCCCGTGATTCCATCGCATGCGTGCGATTTCTTTAAGGCGCCGTCGGACCAATTGAGCCTTAAGACAAGCGGTTCGTGAACCGCGCCGAACGGATTGGTCGCTTTGTGCGTTCCGCCCGCAATGAGTTCGCTTCGCTGATTGTTAAACGCCATCGCGCGAACTCCGCCGAACTCAGCTTGCTGACCTTTATTCTCGGCATAGAGTGGTGTCGCATCGATCGTGCGCTCTAGCATGCGATCGGCAATATTCCAGACGTGAATCTTGCCGAGCAAATCACCACTGACCAGGTGAGTCCCATCAGGGTGAAACAACACGCAGTAGATATGCCGCTCGTGTCCTGCAAGCTCTCCGATCTTCTCGCCGGTGGCCATGTTCCACAGTCGAACCACTTTGTCATTGCCCACCGATGCAAGCATGTTGTTGTCCGGCGAAACGGCTAAGCCGCGAATCCAACCCTCATGCGCATCGATCTTGCGAACAATCGCGGGCGAGTCCCCTCGTACTGACCACCATATGAGTCTTCCGTCACATCCACCTGACACTAACTGCTGACCATCGTTGCCGTAACACAACGCATGCACCCAGCTTTCGTGTCCTACCAGCACTTTCTTTTCACCGCTTGGGATCGTCCACAACTGGAGAGAAGAATCCTCAGCGCTGCTAACAGCCTGTAGTCCGTCTGGAGCAATACGGCATGAAATCAGCGGGCTATCGTGCTTCCACTCATAGACGACATGTGTCTTGGTATGATCGGTTGTGGAGTTCACCCTACGTCAACACTTTCCAAATCGGCGCAGCTGCCGGGTCTGCGATTGGCAACTCACGGCCATCTACCGCGATCGACTGCGATGAGTCAACGCCCACAGCGCGAAGATACGTATGAAATAATGCCCCGTGATCCACTTGTCCGTCTACAACTTCGGTCCCCTCGTCATTGGTCTTGCCGTAAACGGCCCCTCGGGCCATCTTGCCTCCCGCCATCAGTACCGACCATGCTTTCGACCAGTGATCTCGGCCGTAGTACAAATTGATGTTGGGTGTTCGACCAAATTCACTGAGAACGACGACCAACGTTTTTTCGAGCAATCCGCGATCTGCTAAGTCGGAAACAAAGGTCGCGAACGAGCGATCGAACTCGCCCAGCTGTTCCACATGAAAGATGAAGTTTTCATTGTGGGTGTCGTAGTTCGAATGCGTTACTTGAACAAACGACACTCCATTTTCAAGCAATCGTCGCGCCATTAAACACTGCCTGCCGAAGTCGTGTTTGCCGTATCGGTCTTGATCCGAAGTCGGTTCCTTTGAGATGTCGAAGACTTCTTTCCTCTCCATCAATCGCAACGCTTGTTCGTAACTATGCGTGTATGCGTCGGTGACTGCGGTCCTGCGCTTCAACAAGAACTCTTGATTGATACGGCGTCGAAACGCGTGCCGTCTCGCTTCCGCTTCGTCGGTGATCGCATCGGGCTTGCTGGTATTGGGTGGTGGTTTGTCGCCCCCCAATGAAATACTTGCGTACTTGGGCCCGAGATAAGCAGCTTCGTTCCCCTTTCCACCGCCACCGTTCGGCGTTACCACAATATGACCGGGAAGCCCTCGTTCTTCATCGTTCAGCATCCTTGCCGCAACGGCCCCGATCTGAGGATATTCTGCTGCCGCAGTCTGTCGGCGACCTGTCAGCATCATATAAGCCCCTTTGCCGTGATCATCCTCCGCTGTGTTGACCCCACGCAATAGACACAGATGGTGCATTTGCTTGGCAGTATGTGGCAACAAATCGCTTAGATAAACGCCTGGCACCGACGTGGGAATCGATCGGCAGGGACCACCAGTTTTGGTTCCCGGTTTTGGATCCCAGCTCTCAAGCTGACTAAGTCCACCATGCATGTTAAAAACGACCACTCGCATATCCTTCGAACGCAATTGGTCAGCCGTCGTCCCAAAAGCGAGAGCCCCTAATCCACCGGTAATCGCGCTCCCTGCCGCTAGCCCCGAACAGGACTGGGCCAAGAATCGGCGACGACTGGTTCCATGCTCTCGCGACTGGCATGCGTAGTGTGCAATCATGATTTGTAAGGTGTAAGGTGTAAGGTGTAAGGTGTAAGCTTAAGGCTTAAGTGAAATCTCAAACTTCTAATCTGTTTTTTGATTACGGATAAACTCGAAATTCGGAGCTTGATAACAAACTCCAAACTAACTCCTGCGCAATTGCAGGTCGCTTCTCTCCAGCTTGGCTTAGCACAGCATGGATCCAATTCATTTCGTCAGCTGTTGGTTCACGGGACAGCAAGGATCGAAAGAGCAGTTTTGAAGCGATCGTGTCGTCCGTTTGCTGCGCGATCAACCCGGTTACGTTGTTGTTGCTAGAAGCCGACCATTGAAACACAGAACCACCATTGGCCATAAAAAGCGCTTGGTCGGGTGATGCAAAGAACTCATCACTTGTTTGTCCCACACCAGACGAGAACAGGTTTGCAAAAGTATCCACGTGCGAACGAAGTTTATCCAAGGCCTGCCGTGTGGACTGAACTCTTCGTGTTGCGTGCTGTTCCGATGTGGCATCGGGAGCCATTGGCGATTGCTTTTCCAGTTCAGTCGATTCGGCTACGATGTAGTTTCTGAGAACGCCCGTCGCTTGAAAAACGCTCAAACAAAGTTGTTCCGGTGATAATGGACGAGTCATCGCGACGTGGCCGGACTTCTGCCGTTCATCGACTACAACTTGCATCGCAACGGAACATGAATCTATCGCCTGCTGGACTAATTCGCTTTTGGCGGCAACCGATGACTGTCCCTGCTCAACACTTCGTTCTAGAAGTAGTCTTTCTTTCTGCACCATCGCCAAAGAAACCGATTCGGACTCCAATCGATTCGATGCTTCTGTGAACTCAGTGAGTAGTGTGACGCCATTTGCATCGACACTTGGAATTGTCGTGTCGATCGAGTCGATTGCCAACTGTATTGACTGCTTTGCGGCAATCAACGGTTCTGTTGTACTGACCAGATTAAGCACGCTATCGATTGAATCGAATGTACTCTTGAGAATTGCCCGTTTTGACGCAGACTCCGTTTGCAACTCCTGATTTTTTGATAGTTTGCCCCTGACCGTTTCTTTGCTGAGTGTTAGGTCCGCTACTTTCTGCTGTAGCGATGCTAAGCTTCTACTCTGCGCAGTCAACATCTCCTTAGCTTGATCCAAGGATTGCACCGCCAATGCCAGGTCCTTTTCACGAATTCCAACGGTTCGCGAAATCGTCATCCACTCTTGTATTCGGGTCAAAGCTGCAAGTCGATTAGAAACGGACGATTGTTCCGTCTGAGCACTCTGCCATCCGTTCCTAGCCTCTAAAAAAATCGTGTCTGCAGTGTGCAGTCGTTGTTCGACTGGAATCAGTTTGCCTGCCACATCCTTAACGACAGTTCTTTCGGCATCGAGCGCCAAGTTGCTTGTATCTCGAGCAGCAGTTGCGTCAGCAACGCCTTTCTCTAGACCGGGAATCATTGCTTTGCTTGCATCGGCTTTAGCCTTCGTTGTCGCAATCGTCTGCTTCAATTCCGCGTCATCAGCAAGGCCGAGAGATCTGGCTTGTTCAAGTTTCCCAGCCGCTTCCTCAAGCAGAACTTGCCTGGAAATAGCATCCGCGTGCAGTTTTTTGGCCTTTTCAAAGGCTGCCTTGGTTGTATCTGTTTTCTTGAGCACTTCCTTGAACTTCGCTTCTGCTTTATCAACTTCAGCCCAAAGTTCGACCCGTTCCTTTTGTACAGTTTTCCAATCCGATTCCGCGTCGACGCACTTCTGTTTCGCTGCTTCTGCGGCCGTCGATAGTCGCAGCGAATCAGATTCCAACAACTGCATCCGTGCCATAAGAGAACTTTCGAGCTTAGCTCCTACCCCCTCAGCTATTTCTACGACGCAAGAATGTTTCAAAGAAGTTTCGATGGGCATGAAAGCCCCGATTTTGTAGGCATCGCTTAATACGATTTGTTCAATGATAGGCCGGATTTTGAATCCAGAAGCGACCAAACCCTCCGTCAAAGCACCCAATAGTTTAGGATTTGTGGGTGAATTACCGGGATGATGCATGTCCAACGGATGGACTAAACCTCTACCCATCAACATTGCCCATAGCCGATTGGACCAATTGGTCGCAAAGTATCGGTTCCCTGCGGAGAATTCTGCAACGAGCGAATTGCGTCTGCTGAATCGTGGAGGTGCAGGTGCTCCGTCCAACGAATCGGGCATTGGACTCGCTTGGTAAGACTCGTCAGGAGCCTGGAATGGGTCAAATGACTCCGTTCCACCCGGCGCGCGAACGCCAGTTCGGTAGAAGATACCTTTGTCAAAAACCGATTCGAAGGGGGCATCGCGAGCTGCACGTTCGACGTAAATTTGGAGCTTTTGTTCCGCCCCTTTTTCATCTTTGAATTTCGCTTCGACAAAGGAACTCGGTGAAACGAAAGCCAACAGTCCGTGGTAGTCGATTTGCAAATAATCATCGACTTGTGGGTGATCGTGACACTGCGCGCACTGCATATCTTTACCAAAAAAGACTCTACCAAGATCGCGTGCTATCGCGTGCGAATCACCAGCCCTCTCCAAAAAAAATCTTTGCTGAGCTCGTTCGCTTTGATTCCACCATACGCTTGAGACCATCTCCCTTGCGATTTGGTCAATAGGCTTTTGGTCGTCCACGGACTTGCGAAGATAGGCCAACCACTTGGTGCGATCGACATGTTGAAATGGCCGTCGCTGTAAGAGAGTTTTATCGAGCCAATCCACCATCCGTTCGTTGTGAAGTGGATCATTTAAAAATCTCTGTACCCAACGCGCCCAACGGCCAGGTTCCGCGTCCGCGAGAAATGCCTCAAGTTCTTCGTTCGTCGGTACCAGCATTCTCAGGTCCAAAGAGAGCCGGCGAAGCAATAGCCCCTCAGACTCTGAATTGCCAATAAGGGGCTCGAAGTCGCGATCCAAGAGTGAATCTATCGACGTCGCCAATGAGTTGTGGGGGGAGAAGGCGTTGTTGGGCGAGGGCGAGTTCTGCCCTTGCGTCTGCGAAATCGAATGGCAAAAAAACAATGCAAAGAGACAAACCCGAGTCCAGCGAATCCAAATGTCGAAACCAGAAAGCATGGCTGAAAACTTGGAGTGAATTATGCAGGGAATAGGCGGGGATGGCGCGTTGCCACAACTACGTTATCGTCCAATTGGGTCCGGAAGTCAACTATTGGGCCGTTGGCTTGCCGATCAACGGCCAATTGTAGCCCTTTTTCCTGGCTGGGCTGTTCAATGCCTTCGCTCAGTGTTTCAATAGTCGCATTGGGATTTGTTGTCGATCCTCGACATACATGCCAAAGCGATTCAATCCAGTTGATGAATCGCAAAACCGCAGGGAAGTTCCCCCGATCATCATTGGAAAGTTTGCTTATGTTTTTGGCTAGAATACAGACACAGCAAGGACCATCGGTTGCACGAATTACGAACCAATTTGCAACGATTCTGGACTTGTCCTCTTCGGGCCTAAATTCACTCAGCCAGCTCCTATCGAGCGATCGACTAGTCGAGTTTGCCAACGAGCTACCCGCCGCAGCTCCCTCAATTCCTTTGGACAAGGTCAAGTGGCTACCGCCCATTGATGATCAAGAAGTTTGGGCCGCCGGAGTCACTTACAAAAAATCGCAAACCGCGAGAATGGAGGAAAGCGAAGCGGCAGCAAGTTGCTATGACCGTGTGTACACCGCTGCCCGACCGGAATTGTTTTTCAAAGCAACCCCGAACCGTTGTGTCGGTCACTTAGGCCATCTTCGAATACGAACCGATGCCACATGGAATGTTCCGGAACCTGAATTGACATTAGTACTTTCCAGAACGGGCAAAATAGTAGGCTATACCGTCGGCAACGACATGAGCAGCCGCGATATTGAAGGAGACAATCCACTCTACCTGCCGCAGGCCAAAGTATACAATCAATGTTGTGGGCTAGGACCTTGGATCACTCTGGCCGAAGATATGCCGCCGCGGGAAAAAATTGGAATCTATCTAAAAATCGTTCGCGACAATGACACCGTCTTCGCGGGCGAAACCAGCGTGTCCCAAATGGCTCGTCAACTGGAAGACTTGGTCCAATGGTTGATTCGCGATAATGATTTACCCAACGGTGCGTTCATGTTGACTGGAACTGGAGTTGTACCCGACAGTTCTTTTACGCTGTCCAAACACGATACGGTGCACATTTCGATCGATGGCATTGGCACGCTGACGAATTCGATTGTCCAAGGCTAATTTTTTTCTAGCGTAGAACCCATTTTTATTTTCAAGTTCCAATAATATTCACCTCATGACAAATCCATCACAAAGCGTTCTCATCAACGGCCAATGGCGAGCCAGTTCGCAATCAGCTGTTTTTTCACCCACGAATCCAACTCTTGGCCAGCCGATCGCGATAGATTTTCCCGTAAGTCAATGGTCTGATTGCGACGACGCACTGGCTGCAGCGAGTCGGGCCTTTAACGAATTGCGTTCGATGTCTCCAGACTCTGCGGCCCTGTTTCTAGAAAGATATGCGAGCCTGATAGAGTCAGACAAAGAGGGACTAGTCGAAATTGCGCATCAAGAATCAGCATTGCCAAAATCGCCGCGTCTGGCGGATGTGGAATTGCCGAGGACCATCAATCAATTGAAGCTTGCTGCTGCAGCAGCTCGTCAACAAAGCTGGTCGATGCCAACGATCGATACCAAGGCCAATATCCGATCCTGTTATCAGGCAATTGGCCCCGTATGTGTGTTCGGCCCAAACAACTTTCCTTTTGCATTCAACAGCATCGCGGGTGGCGACTTTGCAGCGGCCATAGCAGCGGGTAACCCGGTCATCGCAAAAGCCAACTCGTCTCATCCAGCGACCACACATCGTTTTGGGTTGCTCGTGGAAAAAGCTGCTCGAGAGACGAACATGCCGGCTGGACTTGTTCAACTGATATACCGCACGTCGCATTCGGATGGCGAACGAATGGTAGGAGACCCACGGTTGGCGGCAATCGGATACACAGGTTCGCGGTCGGCAGGGCTGCAGTTGAAATCGGTTGCTGATCGGGTTGGCAAGCCGTTTTATGCCGAATTGTCGAGCGTCAATCCGGTTGTCTTCCTGCCTGGTTCTCTGCGCGAGCGACTAGACAAACTGATCGAGGAGTACGTGACCAGCGGTCTAATGGGCACGGGGCAATTCTGTACGAATCCCGGGATGTTGTTGCTGATTGACAATGCTGACACCACCAAGTTTGTCAATGGAGTGACGGCCAAGTACCAAGCGAGCAACGCGGGGACTCTGCTTTCTCATTCCGTCGAAGCGTCCTTGGTTAAGAGTATTTCGATACTTAAAAACGCGGGTGCCGAAGTGCTAACCGGAGGACAAAGGGTAGAAGGGAGCCGATGCGCGGTCGCAAATACGGTTCTAAGAATAACTGGGAAGCAGTTCCTTGCTGCGCCACATGTTTTCCAAACCGAAGCCTTTGGCAATGCCGTATTGATCGTCATCTGTGCCAATATTTCAGAGCTACACCAAGCAATTGAGCAATTAGAGGGCAATCTCACGGGGGCGATCTATTCCGATTCACAAGGTAGCGACGAAGCCGACTACGTGTTGATTTCGGCTTCCTTGACTCAGCGCGTGGGGCGTTTGCTGAACGACAAGATGCCGACAGGAGTTGCAGTGAGTCCAGCCATGAATCACGGCGGGCCGTTCCCGGCCACTGGACACCCAGGCTTTACTGCAGTTGGAATCCCAGCAAGTTTGATTCGTTTTGCCAAGCTAACCTGTTTTGATAATGTGCGTGAGAACAGGATCCCAGCTGTATTGCGCAATGACAATCCAAGCAACGCCTGGCGACTCGTGGATGGAAACTGGACCAATGGCGCGATTTCATAAACGTTGAGTTAGAGGTGAACTCATGCAGAATTCCGGCTGTATCGTGCTCGCAGTTCTAGGATTCGTCCTCTCGGCAATCGGCGGATTCGGTAGTCACCTGCTGCTCCATTTTCGGGGCCGCACACTCGAAGCATATTGCCGAATGAAAGGAAACCGGGAACGCTTTGGGAAAATCCTTGACGAGCAGGATGACGCGCAAACTGCGTGCAACTATTTGTTCATTCTTGGTAGCAGCATAGCACTCATTGCTATTGGGGCTTGGCTTGCGATCCGACTTCAATGGGGCCAGTCGGATCTTCAGAATCCAGTCTCAAGCTATAGGCTTGTTTCTGTAAGCGTTCTCGCGGCAGCCGCTCTCGCGTGTTTGTATTCCTGGATTCCAAAGATCATTGTTCGAAACAGTGCTTCGGTTTTGCTTTACCACACTTGGTGGTACTGGCACGCCGTAAACGTTCTGTCGCGTCCATTTCGAGCGTTAGAAAATCTTTTTCTGGCCCTTGGCCACCGATTGAGCGATCGCCGAGTTGAGGATCGCTTTGAGGAAGAGTCGCTTGAGGACGAGGTTCGGAAAATGATCATGGCGGGCGAACGTGATGGCCTGGTGACCCGATCCATGAGGGATATGATCACCGGCGTAATGAACTTGGACGAAGGTCAAGTGTCTCAAATCATGTCCCCTCGAAGCCAAATCGATGCGATCGATATCAGCTGGGGTTGGCAAGAAGTTACCCAAGCCGTTATCGCTTCAGGACGAACTCGAATGCCAGTTTTCGAAGACTCCTTGGACAATATAGTTGGAATCCTCTACGTCAAAGATTTGATGACTCTGCTGCAAGATTCCGTGCAACCGAGCGATGCGTCCATCATGCGAGGGCTTTTGCGAGACACTTGGATGATACCGGCAACACGAAAGGTTGACGAATTGCTAAAGGACTTCCTGCTCCGACGAAGCCATATGGCAATCGTTGTGGACGAGTTTCAGCAAACATTGGGTGTGGTAACGATCGAAGACGCGCTGGAGGAAATTGTCGGAGAGATTGCCGACGAACTAGATGTAGATGAAACGATGCCGATGTTTATCGAGGATCCGGACGGTGGTTTTAGCATTGCAGGTGTCATGGAGGTTACTGCTGCGAATCGCCAGATGGCTTTAATGCTGCCGGAATCGGACGAATACGAAACCGTCGCTGGATTGGTGGTCTCATCGATGGGGGCTATTCCTAAGGTCGGAACCAAGACCAAGATCGGGAAGTATCAATTTTCGATTTCACAAGCGACCGCCAGGCAAGTCCTCCGCGTTCGCGTCGCTTTGGCCCCTTAGGAATTCAGCGACAGCAAGGCGATCTGTGCAGGCAGGGATGAGACAAGAGACTCAATCGTTCGACTCACTAGCAATCGCGATTGAAGTGAGGTCTAATTCCCTGTTCTTGATCCCTTACCGCACGCCTGGAGTGTCCATGCCCAACATAGAAGTAGATATCCATTCCGTCCATCGTTGGCTTCAATCGGGTACCGACGAAGAAGGCAACACGATAGCACTTGTGGATTGTAGAGAGCAAAGTGAGCACGCGTTAGCCAGAATAAATGATGCGATTTTGATGCCGATGGGGCAATGGCCACCCTCGTCCGAGGCCCTCAATGCCCTCAATGGAAAGCGTGTTATTGTTCACTGCCACCACGGTGGCAGATCTCTTCGCGTTGCAAATTGGTTTCGTCAAAACGGCCATCCAGAAGCCACAAGCATGTCAGGCGGCATCGACCAATGGAGCCTGGAAATCGACCCCCAAATACCAAGATACTGAGGTTCACTGTGTCAGCATTTACTTGCCGTTGCCATCTAGTCGCAATCGTATTTAGCTTTTGGTCATCTTGCGGGTTTACGCAAGCTGACGACTTTTCTTCGCCTATAGGCACTCCAATTCAACGCAGTATGAATCAACAAAATCCAAATGGCAAACTCATCGGTACCAAATCTGCTTGGTCGATTGCGATACACGGGGGCGCGGGTGGTGAGCCAGGTCGTTGGTCGGAGAAGCAAATACAAGATCG
Source organism: Pirellula sp. (assembly GCA_031374515.1). GTDB lineage: Bacteria > Planctomycetota > Planctomycetia > Pirellulales > Pirellulaceae > JBKCUI01. The sequence continues at coordinate 10,482 of JANMGH010000150.1, forward strand.
TATCGACGGATTGGAGTCCGCTCTGAGTAAAGGGACAGCGATGCTCAAGCAGTCGGCAACCGCAATCGACGTCGTTCAAGCCGTCGTACAGGTTCTCGAGGACAACCCGAATTTTAATGCCGGTCGAGGCTCGGTCCTTAACAGTGTAGGTGAAGTTTCCTTGGACGCGAGCATCATGGATGGTTCGGATCTCAGTTGCGGCGCCGTGGCGGGTGTTACTAAAGTCAGAAACCCAATTGGCCTTGCGCGTGCCGTTCGAGACAAGACACCCCACGTTTTCCTATGCGGTGAGCCTGCAGATCTCTTTGCCAAGGAAATGGGATTGCCTTTAGAATCGCTCGACTATTTCAAGACACTTGAGCAAACCGAAAGCTGGGAAGTGTGGAAAAAAAAGCAAGCGGCAAAAGGGGACGCGACTTCCAAACATGATCACGATTCGGGCGACGACCGATTGTTCTATCTGGGAACCGTTGGCTGTGTTGTCCGCGATCAACAAGGCAATCTTGCTGCTGGGACAAGTACGGGTGGACTGCTAGGAAAGAAGTATGGACGTGTCGGGGATTCCCCAATAATAGGTGCCGGAACGTACGCAAAGAATGCAACCTGTGCTGTTAGTTGTACCGGCGTGGGTGAACTCTATATCAAGCATCACATTGCATCTGCTGTGTCTGCCAGAATGGAATACTTACGTGAATCACTTAGGGAATCTACTAAATTTGCGATTCACAATTCCCTTCCTACTGATTCAGGCGGACTGATCGCTGTCGATGCCGAGGGGAACATCGAACTCCAGTTCAATACTCCGATGATGGCACGCGGGCAGGCGAAGAGTGACGGCACATTTCAAGTGGGCTTGACGGACTTGATCAAGTGATAGGAACGGAATGATTGCATCCAGGCTTGGGGCCATGTTTTTAATTGCATTTTTGCTGATGCATTCGGTAGCTTCGTCGCAGCTAAACAATGCAGCGGCCGTTGCAGCAGCATCTGGCATCTCCAAAAAAGTTTCTACTCAAGAATGGCTTGGCCCGCTTTCAGCAGTGGCACTTTCGCCATTCTTTGGACTGGCCTGTTTGTCTGGCGCAGCCACATTCGGCCCAGAATGGCTTCAAAGTCGAAGTTCGCTGCTCGGTGAGTCAAGTCCACTCAATAATCCAGTGTTGTTTTGGGTCATGCTCGGGCTTACTATGATGACGAGTTTGCCAAGATTTACTAAAGTCAGCAAACCTTTTGCGTTGGCCGTGGAGAAACTGGAGATGTATTCTGCCGTTATCATTCTGATCTCAATGAAGTTTATAGGAGGGTCCGTTTTGCCTTCCGACCAATCCCTACCACCCCAAGAAACTATTTTAATGACAGCAGGGATTGCGACATTACCTGTCGATCTCTTGCTCAGTGTTGCAGCCGCCTTGAACATAGTGATCATCAATACGGTCAAATTTGCTATTGAACTTCTTGTTTGGTTGATTCCGTTCCCGGCAGTCGATGCGGTTCTTGAACTGGGTAACAAATCACTGTCTGCAACCTTGATGGCGCTGTATGCCTACAGCCCTCTTCTCGCAACTGCACTTAATCTGTGCATACTCGTCGGTTGTTGTTTCGTTTTTTTCCGAGTGAAGCGACGGTTGGCGTATATGAAGGAACTAATCATGCGTCCGTTACTTTACCGCTTAATGGGATGGTCTGGTGACAACACTCTGTTTGCAGGTTTCCTGGCAAGGCCATGGAACCGATTCCCGAAGAGTTCCGCATTTCATGTTTTGCACGTTGGCCCCTACGATGAAGTCCAAGTGATACATCGTGGCTGGACCAAGCAGTCGACCTTTAACGGAACGATGGATCTGGCGAGCTATAGTCCCGGGCTAGTATGCGACCGACTAACCATCCGCATCGACGCGGTTGATGTCCATTTCGATGTGCGAAAAGGACTCATGCAACCAGCCACTGCAACCGCGATTGCACTTTAGACACGCCAAAATGCGATTACCTACTTACTTCGCATCCAACTCCAGTCCCTTTACTTGCCCACCAACTATTTCAACGCTTACTGTTTCGGTGCGTTGGTCCTTGCTTCCAGGATTAGGCTGACCAGAAACCAAATAGTTGCCCGGAGGAATGTTCTTAAAAACGATTTGATTCTCATCGTTGATGTTACCGCTTCCGCCCCATTTGCCTACTCCTTTCCCTGAAGCGTCAGTCATCTCAACGATGTAGGGGGTTTGACGCGGGCTCGAGAATAGAACTTCGATTTGTATCTCGCCTGCGGGAAATAATATTAGTTCATTTCTCTCTGAGGGAACCGTCAGTTTTGTCCCGTTTCCGGGACTATAGAATCCTGCGAGGGAAACACGGGCCATGGCCTGTCCCTTGGGGACGTTTTTGAATTCGAATGCGCCCGCAGCGTCGGACTTAACAACGTATTGATCAATTGCTTCGTATTCAAGATCAACGAGCCGTATGTGTGCGTCCCCGAGTCCATGCCCTTTGTCGTCTACGGCGCGCCCTCGAATGCTCTCGGACTGTTTCATCTTTATATCGTATCGTTCCCAGCGAGGCTGGCCGTCTACACTTAGGCGGGCGACACACACGGGTACATATCCATCGATTCGAGCCACGATTCGATACTGGCCAAGCGGTATCGCTTTGAAGTGCCAATCTCCAGAGGCTTTACACAGAGTCTCCAGTGTCACTTTGTGCTCCCGCTCGCCCGTCGAGGGGTCCAGGGATTCTAGGGAAACCGAAGCAGACAGTGGCTTGTCGGTTTCAAAGTCTCGAATGGAGCCCTCAACAACCCTTCCGTCCTTACTGGAAAATCCATGCGACTCCAATCGATTGTCGATGGTCTCAATTCCAGCAGGAACCTTGATGTTAGGCCAATCCACTAATCCCCCTGTATAGACATGTAGTTCCGCAATCGGTTCGGTTGATTTGTCGTTCCGTAATGCACTGATGTGGTTGGGCAAGTTTTTTTGGAAATCCCAACTGCTTTTTTGCCACACCACAAAAACCCAATCCACTTCGATCGCTCGATTGCCTACTTGTTCGCGATTGGGGTCCAACCAAAAACTTCTCTCGACACCACTGTGCACAACAATCCTTGTTTTAACGGATTGAGTTTTCGACAGGTCTTCGATCACTTGCGAGAGCTTTTCATTGTCCCCTTGGCATTCCGAGTGCCAACGACCTCCACCAAACGGAGGATCCTCCCACCACGCGATACGATGGGGAGAGTTAAATACTTTGGCTGCACCCTTGGGCCACCCTGGATCTGGTATCAACGAGTTACCTTTGTCCCCTCGAATCATCCCTAGAGCAGTTTGTGGAAGGGTCGCAAAGAGAATCATCGAAAAAATCGCGACACAGATCTTGTGCATAGACATAGTCTTCTCTCCAATTTTCGCAAATACGGTCGAAATCAAATTCGGCAACGAAGAGATGGACGAAAACCGTTTGCGTTCAGTTCCCCTTTTTGCCGTTGGGAAACCATTGGGGGTACTCGTCAAATTGTGAAAACCGTTTTGAGGCGAGCAAACAAATTGCATGGCAATCCAAGCGGAATTATTTTGGCACGGCAAGCGGTCCATCCGAAAGATCGATTACCGTCGCTCCGTCTTCGAGCGTCACGGATATTTCTTCGTAACTCCAAACCCCATTGGTTTTGGTCCCTTGTACATGGACCTGACCTGCCCCTTTTGGACCGGAAACTGGGAAGGTGATATCCGCTTCGCCATCGTTGTTTTTCAAATTGATGCTGCCTTGCACACTAAAACTTGCGTCAATGGGCTCGCCCAATGCTTCTTTCAATTGTTCGTTGGATTGCGCTCGTTCCAAACCGACCCTATATGGCTCGGAAGATTTCAATGCACTTAGAACCCCGACACCGATCAAGGTAAATCCGCCGCAGCAAATTAATAGTACAGAAAAACAACCCAATGGAATTACAACCCAAGGCCATATTCGTTTCCTCCTGATTGGCGTCGAGGCGAAAGGCTCTGGTTGATCAAAGGTTGGGTGAACGAAGGACATGAAAACACTTTCAGACGCGTTGACGGCCAGAATTGTCAAGGAATGCGACATTGTACTGGAGTACATCATTTTGTCGTTTTTCTTCGGCAACCCTTCATTTTAGTTGACTTTAAAAACGATGCGATGCGGTCAATTGTGACCTGCCAGGCCAGAAGTCACGGATTGCAACATGAATATTTGGGAAAAACGACTATCATATGGTTCCCAGTCTCTGCAATCAATCATCGATATTATAAGTCTGAACATCACTTGTCCACCGTTGAACCAATGACCAATGAACCTTCCGTAACAGTCGAAACGACTTTAAAACCATCCATACTGGAACAGTCTGAGCACTCGCTGATCCGATGGTTTGTGGACCGAGATTTGCCCAAATACCGAGCCAAACAGGTTCTCGGTGCGATTTACCAACGACGCATCGACAATTTCCATGACATGTCCGAGTTGCCCAAGGATCTGCGCACGAAGCTGGACGAGCACTATTGCATCTTTAAATCGAAGACGGCCGAGTCACAGCAATCCGAGGATGGCACTGAGAAACTCCTGTTAGAGATGCCGGACGGCGGCAGGATCGAGTGCGTTCTGCTTCGCGACGGTCCACGGCGATCGGTTTGCTTGAGCAGCCAAGTCGGATGCGCGATGGGTTGCGTGTTTTGCGCTAGCGGGCTCGATGGCGTCGATCGCAATTTGACTCGAGGTGAGATTTTGGAACAGGCGCTCAAATTGCAGCGTTTGCTCGAACCCGAAGAGAGGCTCAGTCATATCGTGATGATGGGAATGGGGGAGCCTCTGGCTAACCTTCGAAACGTGCTTGATGCTCTTGATGTAGCGAGAGATGGTGAATACGGTCTAGGCATAAGCCCGCGACGCATCACAATCAGCACTGTAGGTCTCCCCCCCGCGATTGATAAACTCGCCGAAGCTCACTCTCCGTTTCAACTAGCGATCAGTCTGCACGCACCCAATGACGAGCTTCGAACTAGGCTCGTTCCAGTAAACAAGAACATTGGGATCGAGGCGATTATGGCGGCTACCGAAAGGTATTTTGCTGTTACAAGTCGACGTTTGACGTTCGAGTATGTTCTTCTTAAGGACTTGAACGATTCGCCTCAATGCGCAATGCAACTCGTACAACTTCTCCGTCGTCGCACGGCGATGCTCAATGTCATTCCTTACAACCCGGTACCCGGCTTGCCGTACGAAACACCAAGTTCAGAATCGATTCTTGAGTTCCGCCGCATCTTGATGGAGGGCGGAATCAACGTCATGTTTCGTCAACGCAAAGGGAACGATATTCAGGCAGCTTGCGGCCAATTGAGAAGACTGCGCGAACGTGAACCGCAAATTATTACTCTAACGGGTAATTCCTAATTAGCGGTAAGTCCAAGAATACTTAAAAATGCTGAAAACAATTCTTTGCTCGATCTTGTTGATATTGATCGTACTTGGTGTTCTTGTCGGGATTGGCTACAAGAAGTATTTGATCATGACGGCACCTCCGCAATCGAACCCCGATCAGCCTGAGATGGTCGTATTTGCTTCTCCAGAGCCCGTAACGATCCGCAAAAGCACCACAACTGTAGGCACCGTGCTCGCCCCCCGTTCCGTGCAATTGCGCACCGAAGTGACGGGAACGGTTTCCGAAATGTCCTTTGACGCTGGTCAAGAGGTCAACGCCGGGCAGCTTCTGCTCAAACTGGATACGAGCGTTGAAGAAGCCCAATTAGCTGGCGCTCAAGCGGCGATGAAAATTGCAGAATCGACTCTCAAGCGTACAAAACAAGCTGCCGACTCGCGAGCCCTAAGCGAACTAGAACTCGAGCAAGCGTCGGCGGTAATGTCCCAGGCCAAAGCGGATGTTATGCGACTGGAAGCAACCATTCGAAAAAAGACGCTTCGAGCACCGTTTACTGCTCGCGCTGGACTATTCGATATCCAGGTAGGTCAGTATTTACCCGAAGGGACACAGATTACGATGCTTCAAGGCATCGACTCCTTTGTTCATATTGATTTCATGTTGCCTCAACAGGCAGCGGACGAACTCCATGTGGGTGATCAGGTCCGGCTAGCAGTCGACCCGTCTCCGTTTGTAGCCAAAATCATCGCTGTCGACTCCCAGGCGGATCGCACCACGCGAAGCGTTATGGCTAGAGCTCGATTGGATGATCCACCTGCCTCCATGCAACCCAACGACTCTGTACGAATCGAGTTGGAGTACGGGTCTGAAGAAAAGGCTATCACGATCCCCGCATCAGGGCTGCGCCGTTCTCCGATAGGAGCATTCGTTTATGTCGTTTCGCCGGACGCACTGGACGATAAAAAAATGCTCGCCCATGTCCAAATGGTGGAACCGATCCAAACCATCGGTGAGCGGGTTGCCATCCGCCCGGGGCTGCGATTGGATCAGACAATTGTCTCAGATGGATCGTTTAAACTACGAGAAGGACGTTGGGTGAGGAATGCCTCCACTCAGTCGGCTACTAAGCCCACGGAGTTAGAGGTCCATTCACCATGAAGTCGTTCACCGACATTTTCATTAAGCACCCCGTATTGGCAATCGTGGTGAATTTGATGTTGCTTCTGGTTGGGATCCGGTCTGCCCAATTGCTTCCGATACAGCAATTCCCAAAACTGGAAAGTACATCGATCGAGATCACGACGGTTTATATTGGTGCGAGCGCCGAAACGACTCGCGGTTTCTTGACAACACCGATAGAAAAGGCCGTTTCATCCATCGCGGGTATCGACTTTATGGACTCGGTCAGTGTGGCAGGTATCAGTACGATTACCATCCACTTGAAACTCAACTACAGTTCGACCGCTGCCTTAGCTGAAATCAATGCGAGACTTCAACAAGTGCGGCGAGAGCTGCCGGCCGAGTCGGAGCCCTCGGTGGTTACGATCCAGAGGGCGGACCGTCCGTACGCCTCTTTCTATTTGAGTTTTACCTCCGAGCAATTCGATATTGCGGGACTAACCGACTTTCTAAATCGCGACGTGCAGCCTCAGCTCACAACAATCGACGGTGTACAACGCGTCGGTGTCGAAGGTGGACGCACGCCTGCCATGCGCGTTTGGATTTCACCGGAACGACTTTCGGAACTGAATCTCTCACCTGGCGATGTAACCTCTGCCCTTCGTCGCAACAGCTATCTCGCAGCCATTGGACGCGTGAAAAATGACACGGTCCAAGTCGACTTACTTACCGATACGGATTTGAAGACGGTCGAAGAATTCAATGAGTTGATTGTCTGGCAAAAGGATGGAGCTGTCATTCGGCTAGGCGATGTTGCCAAGGTAGAAATGGGTTCCGAAGAGTCGCAGATGGTAGCCATGTACCGAGGTCGAGAGGCAGTGTACGTTTCGGTTTGGCCACTGCCGGGAACCAATGAGATTGCAGTTGCAAAGCGTCTCCAACAAGCCATGGAAAAACTGCGACCGGCCTTGCCCTCGCACATCGACATGCAGTTAGCTTTCGACGCTACCAAGTTCATGCGCGACGCGATTCAAGAGATTTCTAAAACCTTGATTGAGACGATCGCGATTGTTGGTGTTGTCGTTTTCGTATTTATGGGATCAATACGAACGGCGATCGTGCCGTTAGTCGCGATGCCCGTGTCGCTAATTGGGGCGACGATATGCATGTACATGATGGGCTTTTCACTAAACCTTCTCACCCTGTTGGCGATTGTGCTGTCGGTCGGGTTGGTGGTCGATGATGCCATCGTGGTTGTAGAGAACGTGCAGCGTCATATTCGCGAGGGGCATTCGAAAATCCAATCTGCACTGATGGGTGCGCGCGAACTCTTCGGTCCGATCATCGCAATGACCATCACATTGGCAGTTGTTTACGCACCCATCGGCTTTCAAGGGGGGCTGACTGGGATGCTGTTTCGAGAGTTCGCCTTTACGCTCGCGTCGGCGGTCGTTCTGTCTGGGATTGTCGCAGTGACGCTGTCGCCAATCATGAGCGCCAAAATGCTGAGCGTATCGGGCAAAGAAGGGCTTTTGACCCGATTTGTGAACACGCTATTCGATCGCATTCAAATCGCATACGGAAAGGTTCTTGAACGCGCACTGAGTCTGCGTTGGGCAATCGCAATTTCAACGCTAATGGTAGCTCTAGCCTCTATCCCATTCTACCAGTATTCCAGTAAAGAACTCGCTCCGATCGAAGACCAAGGGGCGATCGCTGTCATCTTGCAAGCGTCACCTGACGCAACCCTCAACAGCACCAAGCAATGGGCCACGCAATTGGGCGAACAGTTGAACTCTATGCCAGAGATGGACTACATGTGGGCATTGGTCGGATCCAACAGTGGTTTTGGAGGAGTAATCACACACGATTGGCATGAAAGGCAAAAACGAGGGCAGCGCAGCACCGCCGATATGATCGGTGAAGCTTTCGGATTGGCGTCCGTCGTCCCTGGACTTAAACCATTGCCTATTCTCGTCCCTCCACTGCCCGTTGCCTCGAATTTCGATGTTGAAATGGTGCTTAAAAGCGACCTGCCGGTCGAACGCCTTTTGGAGATCGGTAACGAAATATCCGAACGAGCCACCGCCGAACAAAAGTTCATGTTTGTGGACTTAGACCTCAAGGTCGATCTTCCCCAAGCTCAAGTAATTATCGATCGCGAACGAGTGGCCGACCTGAAGTTGGACCTTGCCGGTATCGCTCAGGAACTAGGCGTGCTGCTAGGGGGTGGCTACGTGAATCGATTCAACTACTTCAATCGTTCCTATCAAGTGATTCCTCAGTTATCGGAAGTGGATCGCCAGTCGACCAGTTCTCTGATGGACATCAAGATTCGAACTCCCAACGGGCAGTTAATACCTGTGTCGAGCTTTGCAAAGATACAGCCACTCACTGCGCCGCGAGTGTTGAACCGATTTCAGCAGCAGAGTGCAATTCGTATCAACGCTGCTATGCTTCCTGGGTTGACGAAAGAAACAGGTCTCAACCTAATGGAGCGAATTGTTCGAGAAGTCGCTGGCGAAACCGCGTCCATCGACTACGCTGGCGAATCGCGACAAATCCGGAAAGAGGGCTCAACGCTTACGGTCACACTCGGGATCGCGATCGCACTGATTTACTTGGTTTTAGCCGCCCAGTTTAAATCCTTTCGCGATCCAATGATCATTTTAATGGGATCCGTCCCGTTGGCCATATCAGGTGCTCTCGCCTTAACCTTTCTTGGGCTTACAACAATAAACATCTATTCTCAGGTCGGCTTGATAACGCTGGTTGGGTTGGTGTCGAAAAACGGGATCCTGATCGTTGAATTTGCGAATCAACTGCAGGAACAGGGACGCACCAAATGGCGTGCCGCCATCGAAGCGTCTCAGACGCGATTGAGACCCGTGTTAATGACCTCAGCTGCGACGATCCTTGGGCATATGCCGCTTGTCTTTGTAACTGGACCTGGTGCTCAAGCGAGAAACAGCATCGGAATTGTCTTGGTCGCCGGCATGGGGATTGGTACACTCTTCACGTTGTTCGTCGTACCCTCTCTGTATGTGCTCATTGCAGGCGTACACGCCAAACACTTGGAATCCGAGTGAATCATATGATCGTTTGACGTGGCTTTACTTAGTCTTGGGTACCAATGCCGTGCATCAGCAAAACGAACGAGCTCTAAAACGAAGTCGACTGTTTGTCTGGGCCTCGTTTTTTGTCGTGATCCCCCTGTCGTTGTTGTTGGTGGCCGCACTCTTGTGGATCGGCCGCGAGTATTCCGGCAGCCGTCGATTGAAGGCTCGTATTGCGATCCTAAAAAAGCAGGGCTATCCGATAGATAATGAAACCCTTGACGAACTTTACAAAATAAAGACAGATCCTACGAACACCGACGCTTGGCTTGAGCTCATCGCCAGAATCAAAGCCCCAGATTTTGTTGCCTCGAGCAAGGCAATTCCATATTTAGGATCGGAAGCGGAAGTACCCATCTCGCCCAGTGAGGAGTGGACTGAAGAGCAAGTTGCGTTGGCATTCGTGAAGAAATGGAAATCCCTTTATGCCGATTTACTGATTCTTTCCTTGGATGCAAAACCCGTCCGATTCCCTATTGTCTTTGATTCGTTCCAAACTCTTTTGACGCAGACACAGGAGATGCGACAGTTTGCGAGGCTATTGCAATTATCGGGACGAATAGGGCTGCGAACACGCGACTCGTCGGCCGTTCGAGACGCAATCGATGGGTTGCTCGGTTTGAGCCGCGTCAGTTCGGGCGAACCCTTAATGGTGTCGCAATTAGTTGTGACTGCAATCGATGGAGTCGCTTTGGATTTGCTAAAAGATGGGATCCGGCAGGATGCGATCGACGAATCCGACCTCAAGATTCTGCTTCCAAAAGTCTTAGCCGCGATCAACATAGGCCCCGAGTGGTCCTCGGCGATCGTGGGTGAGCGAGCTATTGCGCTACCCATCTTTGCGGATTCCAAGAAAGCGAAATCCTTGGGAGTCAGTTCAGTCCCGGGCAGATCCCGCGATGCACTTTTTTATATCGACATTTCGCAACAGATTCTTGAAATACCAACGGAACCGATGTCAGAGATTCTCGCCAAAATGGGAGAAACAAAAATCGAGGAAAGGATGACGAAAGGAAACTGGAGCGCGCAGTTCGACCGCGTCTTGACGAGCCAATTAATGCCAAATTATGCGATGGCTGTTAACGCTCTTATTCGCAAAGCGCTCCAGCATCGGATGGCGGCAACGGCCATTGGTATACGACTCTACGAAGATGTTCATTTCGAATTGCCTAACGCGTTGAGTGATTTGTCCGAACTCGCAATCGACACCAAGCGACTCGGTCCCAAGGAAGAGACTTCGTTCGGCTACGCTCGGAAAGGAAACAGTGCGAAGCTCTGGGGTGGGGGAAATCCGGATCTATTCTCGATTCCGAAAACACCACCATCGGCGATAGATAGCGAAACGAATGCTGCAGCGAAAGCAGAACAAGAACGATGGTTGTGGGAATTCTTGCCGAAGAGTCCTTGACGCGATCGGCAATCGAATTTCGGCGCTAATTTAGGACCATCTTCGTTTTTCAAGTGCTACAAGTCGATTCGATGTCAAGTTGGGTCGCCTGACGGAATCAGAAAAGAAAGGTGGTGCGCGCAGTGAGCCCGCTGGAGTGCAACCAATTCGTCGTAGTTCAGTTCACCGAAAAGAGGCGATGGATGGATAGGACCGCGATAGGCCGCAAGTCGATCAATAGTTGACGATAGACGTGCGACCGATTCGTTAGGGTCCGCAGTCGAATACACTGTTTGCGGCATTGTCGGCTGTCCGGTCGACATGCGTTGATTCGAAACGAACTTCTTGTACAGCGATTTCCCCTGAGTCACCCGCATTACGCCCATGAGTATTTTGACAAACCAAGGCATTTTGGGAAAACCGTCCATAGGGAACGATATCCAGTCCGCGAGATGGTTTGCGACTTGCGACAAATCCCAGTTTCCAACCTTGGAATATCCTTGCGATTGCAGCCTTAACAGATCGGATTTCACTTCGGCTAACGAAGTAAAACGAAGGTCTCGACGGGACATTTCAAACGGCTCCGATTGCGGGAAGGGTAAACGAGTGGCTGCCCAAGTCACTAACGGGAGGATTCAGAATAAGTATTGTACCTAATTTATGGCCGCGTCTCAGGGCACATACCCGTAAACTGTAGGGAAACGGACGAAACCGTCAGAGTATTCGTATGCCAAATTGCTGAAGGTGACCTCTTCGAGTACACTTCCGATCCCTCTATCACCCCAATTTACTGTTTCCATCTCTGAATCCCTTGGCGAGTCATGCATGGGTCAATTGCGATTTCGAGTTCCAAATGCTCAAAGCTACGACGCACAAATCTGGGGTACTGCGTTTGTTTCTGGGATCGAAGGGATCCCATGGGCTAGTAAGAACTGGATCGAAGAAGATTGCTTAGTCATCGATCGAGCGGTCAACGAATCTGGGAAATTATCAATTGTATGGCCGACGGAAGAGTATGGCCCGATCATGCTATCTACGGCCTCGTTGCGATGCCAAGAAAAGCCCTATCTACTGCATCTCGAACTTGCCAGAGGCACTCTGCATCGCGTTCGCGGGCGAGGAATCGATTGGCAAAGGCTCGGGCTAAAACTGCCAGAAGCATTCTCATCGTTGATGGATCGTGCCGTTACTGCATTTATTCAGGCGATTTTAGCTGCAAATGATGAAGCCAGCTGCATGATGCTCTCGCAAACTTCTATCGATTTTGCAGTGAGTGCCTCGAAGCCACTTTCGCGAGCATTCGTTTCACAATCATTGCAAGCCCGGCATCAATCTGAAAAGCAATTGAGCACGCTGCTGGGAATAAAAATAACTCCAAGCCCGACTTGGGAAAAAGACGCGGAGAGCATTCTTCCAGCCATCAACACGATCAATATTTCGATGGAAATGGGACAGCTAGAGACAGAGTCCAAGAGCACGGCTCTCGCCTTGATCGATTCGCAACTTCAATGGGCACGCCGCAATTCGATGCGAATATTTGGTGGACCTTTAATCAATTTGCAATCGCATGCTGTCCCAAAGTGGCTCTATTTGCTCAGCGATTTTCAGTCGATGTACGATGCCGCGTGCAAGCATGCCACGTTGATGGTGGAGCGTTACCGAGGCCAGGTCCATCTGTGGTCCGCAGCCACAGGACTCAACGCCCCAAATACGCTAGGCATCACCGACGAACAGGTTTTGCATCTAGCCGTTGGCGTCATTCAAGCCGTTAGGAGATGCGATCCAAAGACGCCGGTGGTGCTAACGATCGACGCACCCTGGGCGGAATATCTTGGACACAAATCCGATGGAATCAGCCCATTGCACTTTGCCGATGCGCTGATTCGTGCAGACCTCGGTCTGTCCGGATTGGGGCTTGAATTGAATCTCAATTATTGGCCGAACGGTTCGATGCCTAGAGACTTGATCGATATCTCCGACTTGATCGATCATTGGAATATTTTGGGGCTTCCGCTCTTAGCCCATGTCTCATCTCCATGTAATCTCCAAGCGGACCCCTTGGCGACTTCGAAATCCACGATCGTCTCGAACTGGCGTTATCCAAACTATCCGTGGTGGGATCAGTCCAAGATGTCCGATAGCGGATCCATTGAGCTTCCAACCTCGGAGCAAGCGGCGCCTGCTATTGCGATCGGTAACCCGAGCTCGAGCAATCGAGAACGCATGCCGGTAAACGGACTAGAAGTCATTCAAATGTTGATGGCGAAAAGCAACGTTCACGGCATCTTCTGGAATCAATATTCCGATCGCGACGACGACGTCTATCCGAATGCGGGCCTTATCGCTTCGAGTGGCAAGCGTCGATCTTTGTTAGATGGACTGTCTCGACTAAGGCAATTGCACGTGCATTGAGAGCATCCTGCGACCGTCGGTCTCTCCGGTCTCCCTTTGTAGTTGAAGTTTACTTGTGAACGTTCACTCAATCCGCAGGCCAAGAAATGCCTTCGTATTGGACTTCGACGGAGTTGTCACAGGCGTTCAGTGTTCTCTCCCCCTTACAGGCCAAGCGTAAAATCTCCTGCTGGCAGATCAAAGGCGGCGCCCCGTTCACCCAAGCAAGGCAAAACTAGCATGTTGGCGATAGAAATGATAGGATGGCGGCCGATGATAGGATGGCAACACTGCAGTGCCATGGGTCAGATTGGGTTCGGTACCACTCTGGAGAACGACATGCATAGAACGAAAAAAACCATTTACTCCGTGCCTCGCACTTTGGATCTGGCTAGTGTCATGGTGTTGACGGCAGGTTATGCATTCTTGATTGCGGGGTTGCAGCGGTTGGCCTTTCAGAATACCGCCATAGTATATGCAGTTGCGCTGATTACCTGTGTGGGTATCGGTCAAGCGGTTTTCTTTAAGGCGAAAGCTCCTCGGGCTGCGTCGCTGCTCATTGGGAGTTTTTTTGGAATTGCCTTCTCCGTATTTTGGACGAGATCACTGTTTCGGCGGTCCGACCTTGGTTTTTTAATGCTCGGATATCTTCCTCCTGGCTTCTTTGAGTCTTGGTTATGGCTTTTCAGCGCTGGCATCGCCTTTGGATTGCTCATCGGATACTTAGCGGGTGCATGCGTTGGGGGAACATTCTTGTTTTCGTACCACCTACGCCAGTTTATGTTTCGTAATTTTCAGCGGCATGTTGAATCATAGCTAGGTTGTCCTTGTCGAGAGCGACTTTGATGTATAGCCGCTTGTACTGGCGCCGATGTGCGGAGTAGGCACACAGTACTTTTATGTCCCCATCGTCCGGAACTCGCTAGTTTCTGATTTCCTTGCGAAAACCGGACGCGAAGCGTTGCGGCCGATGGTTTAACGCCGGACATGACGGTATTGGAGTTAAGCACCGAGAAGCTACACTGGGCTTCAAGCCATTCGAACCTGGAATTCAAGAGACATGAACCCATCATGAGTGCTACGAAGAAATTTTCCGCCAGCCAAAGGTTGCTAAGTATTGTGAACGCAGTGCGCGGTCTCCTATATCTAGTTAAGACGCAGCACAATGCGTGGATTCATGCAGTCGCGATGCTGATCATCTTCGCCTTAGGAATAGCATTTAGACTATCGAATTGGGAATGGTGCTTTCTCGTACTGTGCTTCATGGCGGTTTGGTCGGCAGAAGCGTTCAATACAGCGTTGGAGTTGGTCTGCGATGTGGTTTCGCCCGAATTCCATCCGCAGATTGGAAAGGCCAAAGACGTAGCGGCCGGCGCAGTTCTCATCGCCGCGATCGGCTCGGCTATTGTTGGAGCCATCGTCCTTCTACCGCGCGCATGGGCTGCAATCCGTTAAGCATTTCACCAGTCAAGCGCACGATGTTGAACTTGCAATGCGGCGGCCCGCTTTCCCACCATCCATTCCAGAAACCCTCGGGCTATGTCGTGGTAGGGAACCATTTGCTGCTAGTGGGCAAGTCATGAGTTCAAGTCGTTTGACACTCGTTTAGGCGGCGCAAAACTATCGGCAACGATTCAGTCAAGTCCTCGGCAATCAAGCCGATGCCAAACTCATTAGCCGCATCTCCATGCAGCCAAACAGCAGCACAAGCAGCCAGGAACGGATCCATGCCTTGTGCCAATAGCCCAAGCACGATTCCGCTCAGAACATCTCCCGAGCCTGCGGTCGCCAAGGATGGCGGCCCATTGCTGTTAATCACTGCGCGACCATCCGGGGCTGCGATCACTGTATCGCTACCCTTGAGAATGATCACCGCTCCACTGCAGCTGGCAGCCATGCGGGCGCGCGTAAGTTTATCGCCACTTGGGTCGAACAGCCGACGAAACTCACCATCGTGCGGTGTCAAAACACAAGGTCCATTGATTGCTTCAAACAGAGCATTTGGATCGTCAGCGAAAGCCGTGAGAGCGTCCGCGTCGAGCACTGTGGGGCGGCCGGTCTTGAGCATTGCGATCACTCGTGTGCGCGTCTCTGCGCCGGTTCCCGCACCGGGACCGATTAAGAATGCAGCAAAACGATTGTCCTCGAGCAGCACATGCAAGTCCTCTGGCAATGCCAGCGAGTGAACCATGATACTCGTCAGCGCGGACGCGTAGATTGGAAACGCGATTGGCGGCACTGCAATCGTCGTAAGTCCTGCACCCACCCTAGCCGCAGCGCGGGCAGCCAGTCTAGCCGCACCGGTCATCGGGTAGCCTCCCGAGATCAGTGCGTGTCCCCTCGTGTATTTGTTTGCCCCACGATGTGGTCGCGGCAGAGATTCGGTCCAGAGTCTGGACTCGTTGGCAAATGTGTTGGGCGAGATTTCCGCAAGTACAGACGTGGGAATTCCAATATTGGCGACCACGACTTCGCCGCAAAGTGACCTTCCTGGCAACAAAAGATGTCCTGGCTTTTTTCGAAAGAAGGTAACGGTCAAGTCGCATGGAACGGCGCCTAACGTCTCGCCGGAATCCCCCATCAGTCCGCTTGGAACATCGATGGCAACGATCGGCAATTCTCTTTGGGCAGCCGTAGCCAACGTTTCTGCGGCTGGTCCCTCAAGTTTGCGGCTGAGGCCGGCGCCAAAGATTCCATCCACTACCAACTCCGCTCCGTCGAGCACTGCGGGGATTAAAGGCTCGATGTCTCCTTGCCATAAATCCGCGTGGTGCCGCGCAGCTCCAGTTAGCTTTTCTCGCGAACCGAGCAAGGCAACTCGAACGGGCCAGCCCGCTAACGAAAGTCGTCGAGCCACGACGAATCCGTCGCCACCGTTGTTGCCAGGTCCACACAGAATGACCACAGGCCGTACAGTCCACCTTTTCTCAATTTCGCTTGAAACAACGCTGCCCGCATTTTCCATGAGTTCGATGACCGACTTACCGGAGGCAACCGTCAACCGGTCCGCTTCGCCCATCTGGCGAACATCGAGCAATGCGCATTGAGGATCCATACAGATTCATTTTCGAATTGGGTACTGAAAAGGGAATACAACACACCGAGCTACTGTACCATTTTCGCGTCGGCTAACGACTTCGATTACGCCAACCGGAGCGGCTAGAAAATCCTCTGGTCAAAAAAACGGGACTCTAATTGCCGGCCGCGCGTCGCATTGGTTGCGCTACGGCTGTTAGACAACGCGAATCTACAGTTCGCCGTGCTGGATGGTCGAGTTGGCCTGCTGGCACATGATGTCAACAACGTCATTGAGTTGTGCAAAACGCGGGTCCTGGGTATGTCCACGAACATAGCGTGCGTAGATCTGTTGCAGGATCACGGCGATCTTAAACAATCCGAAACAATAATAGAACACCGGATCCGTTACCGTGCGACCACTTTTGGCTTGGTAGCGCTCG
The DNA here is from genome assembly GCA_031374515.1 of Pirellula sp. GTDB lineage: Bacteria > Planctomycetota > Planctomycetia > Pirellulales > Pirellulaceae > JBKCUI01. The sequence continues at coordinate 27,336 of JANMGH010000150.1, forward strand.
ATGATTTCACGCCGTGTAAGATTGCCAGGCAGGGCGGACAGGCCAACAGCCGTCTCTTGAAGTTCGGCGGGATCGTTGGCTTCTACCCAATAGCCTAACATCGTACCGAGATCCATCAGCGGGTCGCCAAGGGTCGCCATTTCCCAGTCCAATACGGCCACGATCCGCGACAAGTCAGCGGGATCAAGCACTAAATTGTCGTATTTGTAATCGTTGTGGATTACGGATGGTTCGCCCTCTTTTGGAATGTGTTCGATCAGCCACTGAGCGATTCGATCCATACCCGGGATGGAATCCGTCTTTGACTGTGCATAACGCTTGGACCATCCGGTGACTTGCCGTTCGGTGTATCCCTCAGGTTTTCCAAGATCACTCAAGCCAGCGGTTTTGCAATCCAGGGAATGGAGGACCACCAAGTTGTCGATCGCCGCTTCGGATAATCCTTTAGCAGTCGTTCTATCGATTGAGAGTCCCATCGGAATCTGTTTTCGCAAAATGATTCCATGACGTCGTTCCATCACGTAGAAGGGATCGCCGAGAACGCTTGCGTCGTCGCAAAAGAAATAAGGTCGAGGTGCGGGTGCATAGACGGAGTGCAACTTCGAAAGCACCCGATACTCGCGGCCCATATCATGTGCAGATTTTACCTGATTGCCAAACGGGGGCCGACGCAAAACGAATTCTAATTCTCCGAGTCGCACGAGATAGGTCAGATTCGAATGTCCGTGCGAAAATTGCTCGACCGACAACGCCCCTTTCGCATCCCGCAGGTGTCTTTTCAGATAGGACTCGAGCCGTTCGAGCGGTAGTTCCTCACCTTGCCGAACGGGAGTCGTTGCGTTGAAGTCGATTGGCATTGTTGTTCGATTCTTTATTTTGCTGTGCGATGATCTAATGCGATTCTATCGATAAGTCCAATGTGTAGGATCGGGGAGATGCGGCACGGCATTGAAGCTGTCGAGAGTCAGTCGATCCCTTGTAAAAACAAATTCTGTCAGAGAACAATTGCGGACCCGCCAATTCAACTCAAGTGCACTGCGAGCAGGCGCGGCCAAAGTCCACTGCGTCGCTGTTCCAATGAATCCACCCGAGGTAACGATGGCTACACGGCAACCCTTTGGAGCATTGCGTTGTATCTCTCCGACAGCCATCTCAACGCGATTTCGAAAGTCCGACCAACTCTCGACATTGGACAAGGGTATGTCCTCCGATTGCCAACACAACAACAGTTGCTCGAACATCAACTGAAAACTTCGAAGCTGGTCTATTGGCAACGCACTCTGTTTGTTGGCGGCCACTAAACTCGCAAAATTGGGGTCTCGGTCCATCAATGCTGGAACCAGATGGTCCTTGAGGCCCGTCAGATCGTATTCGTCGAGCTCCCATAGTACCGTCGGAACGGGCCAATCGATACCGGCTTGTCGAAACGATTCGCCGATGCATTGTGCGGTTTGTTGCTGGCGCATGCGAGGCCCCATGTAGACTTGATCGAAACGACAGTCGCGATCAGCCCAATAGCGACCTAGCAAACGCGACTGGTCTTCGCCAAGGCTAGTGAGCCGGTCATAATCGGCTGCAAAGAACGAAGCCTGTCCATGCCGAATGAGTGTCATCTTGCTCATCGTTGTTCCTCGATCTGATCCTGCAAACGTCGCATGCCTCGCAACCAACGATCGTAATCGCAGGCTTTATTCTTAAAGTAATCAGCCACCTTTGGGTGCGGCAAGATAAGGAATCGTTCGTCGGCCAATCCTGCGATAACGGCATCCGCCACGGCTTCGGGAGTCAAAGCAGACTCTTTTAGGTGGTCTCCCATGGGACCAACGACGCGATCAAGCATCGATGTATGCACCCCTTGCGGACAGAGACAGGCTACACGGACTCCTGAATCGAAGTGCGTGACCGCGAGCCATTCAGCCAAACTTACGACGGCGTGTTTGGTAACGGAATATGGGGCGGACCCGATCTGCATTAAGAGCCCGGCTGCCGACGCCGTATGGAGGAGATATCCTTGACCTCGAGCGAGCATCATCGGCAAAACAGCTCGGGTCGCGTAAACATGCGACATAAAATTGGTTTGCCAAATGCGTTGCCAATCGGCATCTGGGACTTCCGTACCTCCTTCGATACAGATCCCTGCGTTCGAACAAAAAAGGCCGATCGGTCCGTAGACCTGCGTCGTTTGCTGAACGAGCCTTTGAACTTGCGACTCGATGGCAACATCCACTTCGATTGCCAAGCCATCGAATTCATCCGCAACCTGGCGAGCTCGTTCCAAATTCCGGTCTGCGACAACCACACCCTTGGCACCTTCTTTTGCAAAACGGCGGCACAGGGCGCGTCCAATACCGCTGCCGCCCCCTGTCACAACAACCACTTTGTCTTGAACTTGCATGGAAATTCTCAGTAGGAAGACCAGATACGGAATTATCGGCGAGAATGGATAAGGTACCTACCCAAACTTTGTCCTTACACGTCGGATGACGTTTCCCTGATGTGGGATACGTGTTGGCGCAATTCAAGTTTGGCAATGGTCTCTCGATGAACTTCATCAGGGCCATCGGCAAGTCGCAGAGTCCGCGAACTAGCCCAGGCTCCAGCCAGAAAGTGATCATCGCAAACACCCGCCGCACCGTGAGCCTGTACGGCCCGATCGATAACGCGCAAGGCCATGCTAGGTGCGACAACTTTGATCATCGCAATTTCTCGTCGGGCTGTTTTATTGCCAACGGTATCCATCAGATGTGCGGCTCTCAAAGTCAATAGTCGAGCCTGATCGATTTCGATTCGCGAGTCGGCAATCTCAGCTCGTATCGTACCTTGTTCGGACAACGGCTTGCCAAAAGCGACGCGCGCATGAACTCGTCGACACATCGATTCCAAGGCCCGTTCGGCTAACCCGATGAGCCGCATGCAATGATGGATTCTGCCAGGTCCGAGTCGACCTTGAGCAATTTCAAAGCCGCGTCCTTCACCAAGCAGGATGTGGTCGGCTGGAACTCGGACATCTTGGAATAGAACTTCGGCGTGTCCATGCGGGGCATCGTCGTATCCATAGACCTTTAACATGCGTTTAATCGTAATGCCCGGAGTATCGAACGGAACTAGAATCATGGATTGCTGTTGGTGCACCGAGGCATTCGGATTGGACTTACCCATGAAAATGCACAGTCGGCAGCGTGGATCACCCGCGCCTGAGGTCCACCACTTATGTCCGTTGAGTATGTAATATTCGCCTTGGCGTTCGATTCGGGACTGAATATTGGTCGCATCCGACGAAGCCACATCTGGCTCTGTCATCGCAAAACACGAACGAATATCGCCGGCCAAAAGGGGCTTTAACCAACGCGATTGTTGCGATGGTGTGGCATATCGGACCAGCACTTCCATATTGCCTGTATCTGGAGCAGAACAATTAAAGACCTCCGCCGACCAACTGCAACGTCCCATTACTTCGCACAAAGGAGCGTATTCCAAATTCGTTAAGCCCGCACCTTGTTCGCTCTCGGGCAAAAACAAATTCCACAATCCGGCCTCCTTGGCAATCGACTTCAGTTCCTCAACAATCGGCCGGGGTTGCCAGCGGTCTCCGACCATTCCTTGCTCGTAGTAAGTCTGTTCGTTTGGATAGACATGCTCTTTCATAAAGGCGTTTAACCGAAGACAAATGCCCTTCGCTCGATCGGAGGTCGCATAGAAATCTGGAGGCTGACTCATACTTCAATTTCTTTAGTTGATGGTTCTTGTTGAGGCATGCCGATCGAATGGTTAGTGGTCGGGCACAAAGAAGTCCGGTAGTAATTGAGCCCCTGGGACCACCGAGTACTCATCCAAGCATAGGATCCCCATCGACCTCAAAACGTCGTCGTCGACGAAGAAGTTTCCTGAGCACTCTCGACTGTTTCGGATCAAAATCGCATGGGCCGCATCGGCCATTATTTCAGGCTTGCGACTTTTTTGTATTGCATCTTCACCGCCAAGCAAATTCTTGATGGCGGCTGTTGCAATAGTGGTTCGTGGCCAAAGTGCATTGACGGCGACTCCGTGTTGACGAAACTCTTCAGCCATACCCAAAACACACATGCTCATACCGAACTTGGCCATGGTATACGCAACATGGCGAGTAAACCAAATCGGCGACATATCCAATGGAGGAGAGATATTGAGAATGTGCGGATTGCTTGCTTTGACCAAATGTGGAAGACATAGCTTAGAAACCAAGAACGTACCGCGGGTGTTGATATCGTGCATCAGGTCATAACGTTTCATCGAAACATCCAATGTACCTGACAAATCAATGGCGCTTGCATTGTTGACCAGGACATCGATCCCTCCGAACGTTGCCACCGCTTTGTCCACGGCTGCTTGAACCTGTTCTTCGATGCGTATATCGGCGACACAGGCTAAACCGTCCCCTCCGCCCGCTCGCATCTCCGCTACAGCCGTGTGCACCGTGCCATCGAGCTTTGGGTGCGGCTCAGCAGTTTTAGCAACGACCACGATATTGGCCCCATCCTGAGCAGCCCTTAATCCAATTGCCTTGCCAATACCACGGCTTGCACCGGTAATTAAAACTGTTTTTCCGTGCAAACTAGACATAGCTTTTCTTTCGTCAATCAACCGTTTTTGAAAACAACGTTCTCGCTGAGCGACGAACGATCAATTCGTGTCCGATTGGCCGCCACGCCTTGATCTTCGTAGCCAAACGAAAGTCCGACAAGGATGCCGATCTCTGGAGGGATATCGAACTCACGGCGAACAATATCAGGATAGCTGCGCATGCTCCCTTGCGGACAACACGCGATGCCATTTGCCGTCATCGCCAGCATGAGCGTTTGTAGATAAATTCCCAAATCGAGCGCAACGGGTTCCTTGAATTGCTTATTCATTCCAAGAAACGCTACATGCGGCGCATCAAAGAGTTCGAAATTACGAAGCAATGCTCGGCTTCGCCCCTTTTTGTCATCCCGTCCAATCCCCATCTCGTTGAACAAAGTAACCGCGCATGCAATTTGATGCTTCCTAAATGGCTCCTCGAATTTTTCGGGATATTCAAAGTCCGGGTTCGGAGCAATGCCTTGCGTGGCCGCCTCCACCATCGCCTGCCTAAGCCGGTCGCGTGCTGCTCCAGACGCAACAAACGTTCGCCAGGGTTGTATGTTGCAATTTGAGGGTGACCGTTGAGCTAGCTCAAAAACATGTAAAATTCGTTCTGCCGGAACCCTCTGGCTAGTAAACCCGCGCACGGACCGTCGAGCACGTATCGCCGCTTCGACATCCATCGTGTAAGAGCCATTGCCAGATTCGCTGCTCATGTGGTCTCCGAGTTGATTAGCAGAACCCGAGGCTGCGCCTACCTCGCAAAGAGGGCGACGCAGGCGTTGCTTTTGCCGTGCCTAGTCTACCGAATGATCGGTAGGTATCCTAGGGGCGTCTTGAAACTTGCCCTGGGACAAATGGCTGACTTCCAGTAACGCCGCAAGCGCTGTCGCTTGCCACTCACTATCCAAAACGCTGCACGAACCCAGCGCACCCACCTGCGATCGACTTGTTGACGGACTGGAACGGGCCAGATACATTTCTACTGACTGGTCGGTAGACTTTTTAACCGCGTTCCTCACGGTCGGAGAAGGGCGAAGAAAGCAATGAAAACGATTTCGGCCGAGGAAGATGTGCAGGACCGTACCGAAGAAATTTATTGCAAAGCGGCGCAGATCTTCCACGATCAAGGATACGACGCCACCTCCATGAGCGACTTGGCCAAAGCGTTAGAAATCACCAAGGCAGGGCTCTACTACTACATCGAGAGCAAAGAAGACCTGCTATTTCGGATTATCAATTTCGGCTTGGATTGGTTGGACAAGGAAGTCATGACGCCGGCCAAGTTGATCGAAGACGCGGAAGAACGTTTGCGATTCATCATTCAGCGTCATGGTGGCGAGTTGATCAAAGGCGTCCATGCGATCCCGATTCTCACTGACGAAACGTCTTCTCTTTCGCCGAAACTTAGGAAGCAAGTTGAAAAACGGAAGCGACACTATTTTGATTTGGTGAGAAAAACCTTGGGTGAATTGAAACAACAGGGCAAACTTATGGATGTGGACGTAACTGTCGCAACCTTCAGTTTGTTCGGAACATTACTTTGGCTGCCTCGCTGGTATAGACGCGGTGGATTGCTAAGTGCCAATCAGACACTGGAGCAAGTGACCAAGCTGTATTTCGGAGGACTTTTGAATCCGCAAGTCAAAGGACTACGCGTACGATGAACATACTTGTTTGCTTGAAGCAGATTCTCGATCCCGAAATGCCCTCACGAGACTTCCACATCGATGCAACCGGTCGCGATGCCGACCGCGGATCAGCAGGGCTCGTGATGAACATATTCTGTGCCAATGCTTTGGAGACCGCCTTGCAATTTCGTGAGCAACATGGAGGAAAGATCACGGTAATTACATACGGCTCTGCTTCGGCCGAAGAGATCCTCAGGAAAGCGTTGGCGCTGCGTGTCGACAATGCCGTTCTTGTAAAAAATGAAATTGAGCAGCGGCTGAATCCTTGGAGTGTGGCTAGAGTGATTGCCGCAGCCATTCGAAAACTGGGCGACTTCGATCTTATTTTGACTGGTCGAGAATCAGGGGATTGGGGTGACGGCCAAACCGGTGGCTTCTTGGCTGAAGAACTTGGTCGCCCTTGTATTAGCCTTGCAGATGATCTCAAGTCGGATGGATCCAATCCAGCATTGGTGCGAATTCGCAGGCAAAACGATCAAGGCTGGGAAGTTATCGAAGCGCTTACGCCGTTGGTAATCACGGTGACCAATCATGAACACAACGTTCCGAGAATTGCCAAGACCCGTGATGTCATGCAAGCTTTTCGCCAGCCACTTACCACATGGAGTCACTCCGATATCGGCGTGAACCCCCAATCGATCACGGAGGACTTGGCCCGCTCTGAGGTCCTGGGCTTGGTAATCCCAAGCAAACAAACCCAGTGCGAATGGATCAAGGGTGATACGCTTGACGAACGCATTAGCCTATTGGCAAGAAGAATCGCAAACGTGGTTCAATCGGTATGAGGTTTCATCGGTGGATCACGAGGTGGCTTGGTGCTCCGTGTCGTAATTTTCGACTCGATGTCGAGCGACATTTAGTAAGCAACTATAAAAAAGGGGGCTAGATTGACATCCGTTGTCGTAAGTTGTGTTTTTGGTTGGACTGGAATCAATCGGGCTGCCATGGGCGTTATTGGAGCTGGCCAACGATTGGCGAGGGAACTTGGATGCACTCACGTCTGCCTCTTAGTCGGCCCCATGTCCGAGGCCAACGTCTCGAACGTTTCGAATTTTGCCGACCGGATTGTGGTTGCAAATCATCCGTTGCTTGACAACTATCAATGCGAAACAGTCCTCACGGTTCTGACCCAAGTATGTAAAGAATTGAATCCAAAGGCCGTCTTGTTCAGCAACGAATCCTATTGTCAGGAGATTGTTCCGAGATTGGCACATCGATTGGATGGATCGGCAGCCGGTGATGCGTTGAGTTTGACCGTGCAAGATGACGCCGTCATGGTAACGCGGTCGGTCTATGGAGGAAAAGCGCAAGCGACGGTTTCATTGCGACGTTCACCGGCCATTATTTGGGTTCGCGCTCGAGCGCAATCGCCAGCTCAGCCGCAACCTCAGACCAGCCAGATAAGCCAAAAGCCGCTCGCACTAGAACCGAGCACACGCGTCCAAGTGGTCCAACGTCACATCGAAGCGCAAGGAACGGCGAAGTTGGAAGACGCTCGCGTGATCGTGTCAGGTGGCCGTGGGTTGGGTGGTCCAGAGCCATTTGCACAGTTGCAAGCATTAGCCGATGTCATCGGCGGACAAATGGCAGCGTCTCGGGCCGCGTGCGATGCGGGTTGGGTGCCGGCTGGATGGCAAGTTGGACAAACGGGAAAGAAAGTCTCGCCTGAACTCTACTTAGCAATCGCCATTTCAGGAGCCAGTCAGCATATCATGGGAATCGCCGACGCAAAAACAGTCGCGGCGATCAATGTTGATCCGGATGCGCCCATTTTCCACCACTGCCAATTTGGGCTCGTCGAAGACTACCGCCAAGTCGTTGGTCCCTTGAGAGAAAAGCTCACCGAGTTATTAGTATGAACGGGGACATACCAACGCGCGAGGTCTTCTGGAACGTGGCTCATGTTTGGGTTATGTATGTACTGTTGATTCCGACGATGGTGGTGGCGGGATATGGAGTCTATCGGCGTATTCGAATGTGGAGACGCGGCCGACCAGAGCAACGATTCGATCAGCCGTGGAGACGGCTTCAATTTTTATTTCGTCATGCGGTCATTCAACAGGCAACTTGGCGTCAGCGATTCGCGGGTTTTTTTCATGCCCTGATTTTCTGGGGGATAGTCGTTCTGACGGTCGCCACCACCGTTGTCTTCATTCATCACGACTTTGGCCTACACGTTATGCAGGGTCAATTCTATTTATGGTTTCAATCCTTGATCGTCGATATCTTCGGAGCGTTAACGATCTTGGGCGTATTGCTCGCAGGAGCACGGCGATGGACTCGTCCGGCAGTCCAGCTGGTTCACAGCTGGGAAGCATCGCTGATCTTGATTCTTCTACTGACGATTCTTTTCAGTGGCTTTTTGCTCGAAGGCTGGCGCATTGCGTCGACCAACGATCCGTGGGGAGCGTGGTCTCCATTTGGATACATGATTGCAATGGCGTCGAAGTCATGGTTGTCGATCAATGCAATGCGATGGGCACATTTACTCACTTGGTGGTTGCACATGGGTTTGGTGTTTGGGTTAATCGCCTGGGCCCCCTACACAAAACTCCTGCATCCTTTGACCGCGGCTCTTAACCTCTATACGGCACCTTTAACCAACATCGGCAGCTCCCTGCGAGCGATCGATTTCGACAAAGACGAAAGTCTTGGAGTCAATGCACTTTCGAGCTTTACCTGGAAGGATCTCCTCGATTTAGACGCATGCACCGAGTGTGGTCGTTGCACCGCAGTTTGCCCGGCAAATGCGGTCGGAAAGCTGTTGTCGCCTCGCGATGTGATCTTGGACCTTCGCAAACTATCTCGCACGCAAGACGATTTTTCGAAGCCCATTATCGATGCGACTCCGGCTGTGTCTCCAGAAGCGTTATGGGCTTGTACCACCTGTGGTGCATGTGTCGAGTCATGTCCGGTGTCGATCGCACAGATGCCAAAGATCGTGGACATGCGGCGGCACTTGGCAATGGAGGAGGCGGTATTGCCCGACACCATGGAAAAAGCCCTAGCGTCTTTGGAAGCGCGCGGACACCCCTACGCGGGAACGCAGTTTTCTCGACTTGACTGGATGAAGGGATTGAAGGTACCGCAGCGAGCCGAGATTCAAGAGTGTGACGTTTTGCTTTGGGTTGGTTGTGGAGGTGCGCTGGTCGAACGCAATCAACGCGTCATCCGGGCCATGGCGCAGCTCTTAGAAAAAGCGGGGGTCAAATACGCTGTGCTCGGTCGCGAAGAACGCTGCACGGGTGATCCAGCCCGAAGAATGGGAAACGAATTTCTGTTTCAAAACTTAGCACGCGAAAATATCGCGACGCTGCAACGATATCAAGTCAAGACTGTCGTCACTGCATGCCCGCATTGTTTCAATACTATTCGCAATGAGTACCCAGAATTGGGCGGAAATTTTGAGGTGCTACACCATACCCAATTCCTTGAGCGACTCGTGAGTGAAGGCAAACTTTCACCGAACGCCCAGTCGGATGCCAAAGTGACCTTTCACGACCCATGTTATCTCGGCCGACAGAATAAAATCTTTGATGCCCCAAGACAGCTGGTCCAATTATCAGTCCGCTCGACGAGCGTCGAAATGGAAAAGAATCGCGAGAAAAGTTTTTGCTGCGGTGGCGGTGGAGGCATGAGTTTTGTCGACGAGCAGGCAAATCAACGAGTCAATCAGGAACGAGCTCGGCAAGTCCTTGAAACAGGCGCCGACGTAGTGGCCGTTGGCTGTCCATTTTGCATGACGATGCTCGAGGATGGTGTGAATGCAGTCCGCTCTGCGGATACGAAGAGTCGTCCGACGAAAGTAATGGATGTAGCCGAGTTACTATGGGACTCGGTGCGTGATGAACCCACAACTGGTTAACCCACAATTGTATCAAGGAAAGTACGTATGGATCTGACGTTGACTGAGGAAGAGCTCCATTTTCGGGACACCGTGCGGGACTGGCTGAAAGCAAATGTCCCACCAACCTGGACGACTCCGCTAAAGGATGATCAATCCAAAAAAGCCCACCTGGAGTACCTGCGAGCTTGGCAACGCACTTTGTTCGAAGGGGGTTGGGCGGGGATTTCCTGGCCCAAGGAACATGGGGGGCGGGGTGTTACGATCATTCAGCAATCGATCTTCCAAGAGGAGCTTGCTTTGGCTGCAGCACCGCAAATGCTCGGGGTTATCGGCGAAGGACTGGTCGGTCCAACGATTATTTCGGTTGGGACGGAGGCCCAAAAACAAAAGTTTTTGAAGCCGTTGTTAATGGGTGAGGATATTTGGTGCCAAGGTTTCTCAGAGCCGAATGCAGGCAGTGATTTGGCAGCATTGAATACGCGAGCCGTTTCTGACGGCGACCATTTCATAGTCAATGGCCAGAAAATTTGGACCAGCTTTGGCCATGTTGCCAACTGGTGCTTGCTAGTGGTCCGTACCGATCCGTCGGCGCCAAAACACAAAGGCCTTACCTGCCTTTTGGTCGACATGACCAGTCCAGGCGTGTCGGTTCGGCCGCTGAAGATGATGACCGGGGACGCGGAATTCAACGAGATGTTTTTTACGGATGTTCGTGTCCCCGCATCCAATGTTTTAGGCAAAATCAATGAGGGATGGGGTGTGGCGCTCACTGCCCTTGGTAACGAACGGGCCAATTTGGGCACTGGTTTGTATATGATGTTCAAACGGGACTGCGACGCGCTGATTGCAAGGGCTGCAACGATAAAGAAGAATGGTCGACCGATCACCGAAGATCCCATCGTTCGCCAAAAGCTCGCACAAGCTCACCTGGACCTGGAAGTCTTTCGTTTAAATTCATTGCGAACGCTCTCTGGGATGAACAATGCGCATGCGCCAGGCCCCGAAGGCTCGATACTCAAATTGTATTGGAGCGAGATGAATCAGCGGAACTCCCAGATTGCATTAGAAGTTCTCGGCCTATCAGGGCAGTCATGGGACTTCGATGAGGGTCGGTGGGCATTCAACTACCTGCGTTCTCGTGGCAACACCATCGAAGCTGGTACCAGTGAGATTCAACGCAACATAATTGCACAACGCGTACTCGGCCTTCCTCGAAGCTATTGAGCATAGAAAGAACATATCCATGGAATTCGACCTCTCAAAACCGCAAAAGCTTTTGCGTGAAACGGCCCGCGCAACGCTAACACATAACTGTCCCTTGACTCGAGTTCGCGAACTCATGGCCAGCGAAGATCATCAAGACACGATGCTCTGGCAGGTAATCGCCGATCAAGCATGGATCGGTCTTCACCTCCGAGAGAACGTGGGTGGACTGGGACTTGGTCTCGTCGAGCTAGCAGTCGTATCCGAGGAGATGGGCCGAGCCTGCGTGCCTGGACCTTTTCTCGCGACGACTTGGGCGGCCACCCTCTTGGCTCAAAGCGACCATGAGCAACACGCCGCGATCGTATCATCGATTACAAATGGTTCGCTTACCGCGACGGTAGCCTTGATGGATCAAGATAGCGATTGGGACATCGAACAAATCCAGACTCCAATCAAAAAAACGGCTGTAGGTTGGCAGCTTACTGGACGCAAAACATGCGTACTGGATGCGGCGGTGTCGGATATCCTTTTGTGTGCAGTACGCCTAGGTACTGAGCTTGCCATCGTATCGCTTTCGATGAATGCCGCTGGCGTGCAGTGTACCGAGACACGAAGTCTGGATGCGACGCGAAAGCTGTACGACGTTTCTTTCGACACGGTATCGATTGTGCAAAAGGACATCATAGTTGTTGGAGATCAGGCAGCTTTGTGGCTCGAATATGCAATGCGTGTTGCAACGGTATCCGTCTGTGCCGAGATGCTCGGCGCGATGCAATGGATTCGCGAAACTACACTCGACTACGCGAAGACCCGCAAGCAGTTTGATCGGACGATCGGCTCCTATCAAGCAGTCCAGCATCAGTGCGCGGACATGATGTTGATGACCGAAAGCGCGCGCGCAGCGACTTACTATGCCGCTTGGGCTCTGTCGGTGGGGGCAGTAGACGGCAACAAGGCCATTGCGATTGCCAAGGCGTATTGTTCCGATGCGGGTCGCGAAGTAGCGCACCGCGGCATACAAGTCCACGGCGGGATCGGCTTTACCTGGGAACACGACATGCATCTTTTTGTGAAACGCATCAAAGTTTGCGAGTTTCTTTTCGGGGACGCGGCGTGGCAACGAGAACAGATAGCCAAGCTAATTCTGTAGAAATGTTTCTTTTCGAATGCTCTTGCCTCCTTTGGCCGCGTGCCAATGGAGATAAAGATTCGTAGGTTAGAACATCGTACCGCCAAAGAAACTCCAAAACCCAGTGGCCAAGTCCCTGTCTACCACTGGATAATCTGCCCTATGGCTTTTGCTAAGTCTTCGATAGTCCATGGTTTCGAACCATTCCATTGAGTCACTCCGTGGCTGGTCATCATCTTATAAATGAACACATGTTGGCCCTCGATCCCAAAGGTTTGGCCGGATATATTGGCCGCCCCATCGGACGCCAAAAACGCGGCCAAGGGTGCAATAAACTTGGGACCAAACGTATCGATACTGACCGAATCCGAAGCGCCTGGGATGGTTTGAAACATTCGGGTCAAGGCGGCCGGGGAAATCGCGTTGACCGTAATCTTGTGCTTGGCCAACTCCAATGCAGCGATTCGCGTGAACGCGTGAATGCCGGCTTTGGCTGCTCCGTAATTTGTCTGACCAAAATTGCCGAGCAAGCCTGAACTGGAGGACGTATTGATGATGCGTCCACCTTTGTCTCTTTGGACCATGACGCGCGCAGCCGCTTGCATACAACTAAAGGAGCCGGTCAAATGAACTTCAATGACGCGATTCCATTCCTCTTCGGTCATTTTCAATAGCGTTCGATCACGAAGAATGCCCGCGTTATTGATTAAGATATCGAGCTGGCCGTAGGTATCCATCGCTGCTTGCACAATACGACCAGCGGATGCAAAAGTACCTACTGGTTCGTTATTCGCTATCGCAAGGCCGCCGCCAGCGACTATTTCTGCGACGACTTGATTCGCGATCGGACTTTGACCACTTCCACTGGCTTCGCATCCAATATCGTTTATGACTACTTTGGCTCCTTCTGCGGCGAACAATAAAGCATATTCGCGTCCGATGCCTCCACCCGCACCGGTGATGATGGCGACTTTACCCTCTAGACTTCTCATTGTTTTTTCCTTGTTAGTCACCATCGTCGTTTGGGATAGGCATCTACGGCGGCAGGCCTTTACTTTGGCAAACAGCCTGTCCTATAGATTAGGCGGTTGCTCCGCCATCGATCACCATTACCTGTCCAGTTACAAAGGACGCTTCGTCGGAAGCGAGATATAGGGCAGCGTAACTGATGTCATCAGTCTGCCCAATTCGCCGGATGGGCTGTGTCGTCTGAATCTCCTTTTGATATTTCTCATCCTTCCAAAGGACTTCGCTGAAATCGGTTTTGATGAGGCCGGGCGCAATCGCGTTGACGCGGACTCCGTGCGGTCCGAACTCGCGGGCCCAGCTTCGCGTCATCATGATCAGACCTGCTTTGGTAAAGCTGTAAAGAAGCCCGTCCGGTTGCGGGTGCAGGCCAGCGATGGAGCTGATATTGATAATCGATCCGCCGCGATTGCCGGCGATCATTTTGGGTACTATCAATCGGACCAGTCGCAATGCTGCCTTGATATTGATTTCAACCATTTTGTCTAGCATTTCATCGGTCACATTGAGCGAAGGACCTTGGCCGATATTGGTAGCGCCGTTGTTGACCAAGATATCGACAGGTCCCAGCCGCTGCTCGGTTTCTCGAACGAGGTTCTCCAACTGATCGAGTCGACCGATGTGACAGGCAACAGGCAGAATTTTGCCTGGTAATCCCGCCAATTCATGGGCGGTCGCTTCGAGGTTCTCGAGTTTTCGACTGGCGATGACAACGTCAGCCCCAGCCTCCGCCAAGCGTTTGGCGATAGCTCGGCCAATCCCACGCCCCCCGCCGGTTACAATTGCGACTTTAGCGTTCAACGAAATAGAGGTATTCACAGATTCCTCGAGAATTGGTTAGCAGCGGATTCACGGTACCCACGCATCGGAGATAGTCTGGTTGCTCATGCTGCAAACGAGTCTATCGATCGCTCGGTCGCATCGCAAGCGGGCTGGCCTCTTTGCGTGCTACCGAACCGACGTTAAACTCACGTAGTCGTAACTATATGCTGAACTAGGCCACTACAACACGCCGACGGTTTGAGTCCTTTATGAACATGGCACAACTGGTTCTGGACAATCTCGATCGGTTCGGCGAATACCCATGTGTCTACCATGAGGGACGATGGCATAGCAATGCGCAACGGTTGATCTGCGCCGAGAAAATGGCTTCTGTATTGCGCGATCAAGGCGTTCTGCCGGGCGACCGTGTTGTCGTAATGATGGCGAACGATCCGATCGTGACCGACACTTTCCACGCTATCTGGCGATTGGGGGCAGTTGCGATCCCCGTCACACCCAACTGGGTCGCGCGCGAAGTTCGCTATTTGCTAGAACATTCTGGGGCGCGAGTTGTCATCACGTCGGCCGCCATCGCGCCCCGAATTGTCGAGGCCTCGCAGGGGAATCCAGGCGTGCGCTCGATTCTGGTGCACGGGACCTGCGAGTGCGAATGGACGACGCCGCTTGAACCGCTCATGGCAAGCGCCCAACCTCTCGCGTCCATGTACGACTGCGCCGAGAATGACTTGGCGATGCTCATCTACACATCGGGAACGACGGGTCAACCTAAAGGGGTCATGCAAAGCCACAAGAATCTGCATACCAATGTAGCGGCGGTTACGAAGCTAGGGGCAATGACTCCTGGGACTATGACGATGCAGGTCCTGCCGCTCAGCCATGTCTTTGGCGTACTAGGCATGAACCTGAACGCGGTTTTCGGCTGTAGTTCGATCATTCTTCCACATTGGGATACGAAAAAAGTCTTTGAAACGATTCAGCAATTCAAGATCGCCCGGTTTTCGGTCGTGCCGACAATGCTAACCTACATGCTGAACTATCCGGATCGCCAACAGTATGACTGTTCAAGCCTGAAACTTGTGAGCACGGGTGGAGCCGCTACGCCGGACGAGGTTCGACTGGAATTCGAACGGATGTTTCATTGTCGCATCCGGGATGGATACGGCTGCTCGGAAGCAACATGCGCCATCAGTAGTTACCATGAAAATGAGGCGCACCGAGTTGGAGCTGTTGGCAGACCTATTCAAGAAATAGATCTTGCCATTCTCAACATCGAAAACCAGCCCGTCCCGACTGGCAGCGAGGGGGAGATCTGCGTGCGTGGGGCTCATGTCATGCAAGGCTATTGGAAAGATCCGGAAACAACCGCGTTTGCAATGCGGGCCGGTTGGCTTCATACCGGGGACCTGGGGCGAGTCGATGAAGATGGCTATCTATATATTACTGGACGCATAAAAGACCTGATCATCAAAGGTGGCGAAAACATTTCGCCCCGCGAAATTGAAGAAGCCTTATACCAGCATCCAGCCATTGCGGAAGCGGCAGTGATCGGCATTTCCGACGCAACTTTTGGCGAACAAATCTGCGCGGTAGTAGTACTGCGTCCAGGACATTCGGCCACCGAGGTTGAGATCCAAAACCACGTCGGTCGCTTTGTAAACAAATTCAAAGTTCCAGCAAGCGTCGTGTTCCGGTCCGATCTGCCTAAGAGTCCCGTCGGCAAGATCCTCAAACGCGAATTGAGGCAAGCGTACTCAGGCTGAAGTCACGCAGCCTAGAATAGGCAAAGTCGCCACGCTCGTAGGCTCACGCTACGGTACGATAGGACCTGCAAGAGGTGCAGCCCAATTCAGTGCGGTATGTTCAGCTAGCAATTGATCTATCATTTCGGAAACTTCTGCTAAAAACGGCGAGCTCCGACGAATTCGCATATCGATATGTGTGAGAAGAATCTCAGAAGTCGAAGCGAGACATTCGTCGTTGTCCTTTATCATGAAGTGCATCAAGTGGATTCGTTTTGCGGTGCGACCCAAGAGCCGTGTATGGATAGAAATCTGTTCGCCATACCGTACCTCGACTAGATAATTAACATACTGCTTGAGCGCGAAGGACCCCGCTTGATTATTGACAAAGTAATCGCGGTCCATTCCGATTCGCTTGAAGATCCCACCCATCGCATGAGCGTATAAATGGGTATACCACATGACATTCATATGCCCCATCGCATCCAAATAGTCCTCGGGAATGGTGGCTTGGTGCGTTAGCGGAAGTTGTCGTATTTCAATACTTCCCGGTTTGGTATTCATGAGGCAGACGCATTCTCCAAATCGAGGTCAGAAAAATTCTTGCCCGATTCAGCCAATTTTATTAATAGCGGAGCGGGTGTCCATTCCGTACCATGCTCCCTTTCAAAATCGCAAATCCTTTCATAAATTTTGTGGATTCCGACTGTATCCGCATACCACATTGGACCACCGCGATAGGCTGGAAAACCGTATCCGTAGATATAGATGATATCGATATCGGCTGCCCTGAGTGCAATGCCCTCGGAAAGTATCTTCGCCCCCTCATTGATCAAGGCGTAAATGATCCGATCGCAGATTTCATCCGCTGAGATGGTCCGAGATGCAATACCCGCTTTCCTCGCGCTCTCTTCAACCAACTGCTGCACCTCGGGATCCGGCACCGGAGCGCGACTGCCTTCTGGATAACGATACCAACCCGCTCCGGTCTTTTGACCATACCGACCTCGCTGATAAAGTTGGTCCGCGACGAGCGGTTGGCGCAAACCTTTGGGAATAAGATGTCGAATCCCCTCTTTGATGCGCCATCCAACATCGAGTCCTGCTAAATCGGCAACCGCCAAAGGCCCCAGGGCCATTCCAAATTCGACCATTGCCGCATCAACTTCTTCGACGCGAGCACCTTCCTCTACCAGGAATTGTGCTTGTCGCAAATAGGGGTCAAACATTCGGTTGCCAACAAAACCATGACAGTTTCCTACGAGTACGCCGACTTTGCCAATCGTCTTGGCCAAGGCCATCGAGGTTGCGATGACCGTAGGACTCGATTCTTTTCCTCGGACGATTTCGAGTAAACGCATGACATTTGCAGGGCTGAAGAAGTGGTGACCGATGACTTGTTGAGGCCGACTGGTTGCTGCGGCAATGGCATCGATGTCAAGCGTGGAGGTGTTTGATGCGAGGACTGCGTCGGGGCGTGTGACTTTATCGAGGTCCGCAAAGACTTGCTTCTTCAATTCGATTCCTTCGAAGACGGCTTCCACGACAATGTCTGCTTCCTTGAACCGATCATAGTTCAACGTTGGCTCAATCAACGCCAATCGCTGCTCCATCTGAGCCGCTGTCAATCGGCCTTTCTGAACCGTCGCGGCGTAGTTCTTGCGGATAATTGTCAGGCCGCGGTCGAGAGCTTCTTGCGACGTTTCCTTGAGCAGAACTGGAATGCCGGCGTTGGCATAGTTCATCGCAATACCACTCCCCATCGTACCTGCACCGACGACCGCCGCCTTTCGGATCGGCAACGTCGGTGTTTCTTTTCCGATCCCTGGGATCTTATTGACAGCGCGCTCGCCAAAGAACACGTGGATCAACGATTTGGATTGATCCGAACGCAGACATTCCCGGAATAGATCTGCTTCTCGTTGCATCCCCGCTTCAAATGGCAATGAAGCAGCTTCGACAGCGTCAATGGCTTTCAGCGGGGCCAACAAGCCGCGAGTGCGTTTGGCGACGGCCGCTCGGAGTACTCCTAAATCCTTAGGATCGCAGGGCGGGATAGTAAGTTCGCTGGCCTTGCGAAGTGCCCCCCCATGGCCGAGTACTTCGTGTGCAAAGGCGATCGCACCCGCCAATAGATCCCCTTCGATGACACGATCCAAAACGCCCGCCTTCTGCGCGTCGATCGCCGACATGGATTCGCCCATCGCGCACATCTCAGCAGCTTTGACCAAACCAGCCAGGCGAGGCAATCGCTGCGTAGCGCCAGCCCCTGGAATAAGCCCCAACTTGACTTCGGGCTGTCCCACTTGAGCCGACTCAACGGCAACTCGATAGTGGCAACACAAGGCCGTTTCCAGTCCACCACCTAAAGCTGTCCCATGGATGGCAGCGACGACGGGCTTGGAACAATTCTCAAGCGATGGAAACATGGAACGCATTCCCGCATCGATTCCCTTTGCCCCGGATGCGAGCTTGGCAAACTGCTTTATGTCTGCTCCTGCGATAAAAGTACGGCCTCCGCCGATCAAAACGATTGCTTTGATGGACGGGTCTGCACAACACTCTTGAAGCGCTGCCTCGATTCCTTCAGGCACTCCCGGGCTAAGCGCGTTGACTGGTGGATTGCACACCGTGATTACACCAATGTCCCCATCGCGAGTTAGGTTTACAAGTTCACTCACAGGTCTATTCCCTTTTTCGATATAGTACTTCTCAATGGTCCCGATTCGTCGTTTTGGTCCCAATGTCGTTTCGCGATATTCTATCTGCTTCTCAGGCAACCGTCGCCCACGGCTTAGGGCTTTACAAAGCATCGATCTCCAAACAGGGTGCATGCACATGGCGCTAGTCTCTCGGCACTAGTCTCTCGTCTCTTGCAACGCACCATGCATCTAGTCGCAGCGTTCGAACAAGCCTGCAGCACCCTGCCCCCCGCCGATGCACATGCACACAACTCCAAATCGACTCTGGCGACGTACCATTTCGTTGGCGATCGTTCCGACCAAGCGGGAGCCAGTCATACCAAATGGGTGACCGATGGAGATTGAGCCACCATTCACATTCAGTTTATCGGGGTCAATTTCGAGCCAGTCTCGGCAATAGATGACCTGTACCGCAAACGCTTCGTTGAGTTCCCATACGTCGATATCGGAAACCTTCAAGCCATGACGCTTCAGCAATTTCGGGACTGCATAGATTGGGCCGATACCCATTTCATCAGGCTCGCAACCTGCGACGGCAAAGCCTCGAAATACGACCTTGGATTTGATGCCAAGCGCGTCGGCACGTTCGCGTTCCATGAGCAAGGTTACCGAAGCACCATCGGACATCTGCGAGGCATTCCCAGCGGTCACGCTTCCAAGTCCGCTATGCGGATCGAAATAGGGTTTGAGCGCTGCAAGACCATCGAGAGTAGTATCGGCCCGATTGCACTCGTCGTGTTCTAGCCAATGTTCTTCTTGTCCGGTGACAGCGCCTGTCTTTTTATCCAACAAGGCGCGTGTAACTTGGAGTGGAGCAATCTCTTCTGTGAAGAATCCATCTCGTTGGGCTCTCGCAGTCCTTAGCTGGCTCGACAAGGCATATTCGTCTTGTGATTGGCGACTGATCTTGAACTTTTTGGCGACGATTTCCGCGGTATCGCCCATCACCATGTAGATTCCAGGCTTATGCTCGAGAACCCACGGATTGATCGACTTTTTCGGATCGATCTGCAGGCTGTACATGGCCGTGATGCTCTCGACTCCCCCTCCGATACACGCGTTAGCGCCTTCGTGAACTATCTCGTGAGCGGCCATCGCGATCGCCTGCAGGCCTGACGAGCAGAATCGATTCACTGTGATGCCCGCAACGCTTGTGGGTAATCCGGCCCGAATAGCGGCTACCCGAGCTACGTTCATTCCCTGCGGGCCATTTGGATCGGCACAACCCATCACCACATCCTCGATTTCGCTTGGATCGAGTTGCGGAGTTTTCCGAAGCACATCCTTGATGCAGTGGGCGGCTTGATCGTCGGGCCGAGTCATATTTAAGGAGCCACGAAACGATTTCGCTAGCGGTGTGCGGGAACTGGCAACGACGACAGCCTCTCTCATTGGTTTTCTCCGAGTTACAGATTGGCGAGTTTGGACAAATCGGCCTCATATCTACGATAGGCCAGCAAAAAAAGTGGAATCGAAATCAAGCCAGCTTGGGCGGTGATCAAGATCCCCCACGTGTAGCTGTTCAAGAATGCAGTTAGCCATGCAGCGATGACAGAACCTAATGATGCACCGAAGATGTTTAGACCGATCATAAGTAGGGCGATTGTTGTTGCTCTGAGTCGAATAGGACTCAATTCCTGAACGGTTGCAAGAACTGGACCATACATGATAGTCACCATAATCGCCGCAATGCAATTGCATGCGCCGAGTGCGAATAGAGAGTCGCCAGGAAGAAATCGATAGACAATCGCAAAGGGCAGGATAACAATTTGTGCAACCACGATGGCCAGCACGCGACCGCCGTTGCGGCGCCTGTTTAGCAAATCGCCCAGCCAGCCGCCGAGTACGTTCCCCAATGATCCGCCGATGAGCAACATGCTACCTAAAAAAATGGGCGCACCGGACTTCGTAAAGCCTCGCTCCGCATTCAGCCAAGAAGAATCGAGCCAAGTCGCACCCACACCGATGTTGATGATTACGGCGCCGATCATCGTCAAAGCCAAGGCTGGAGTACGACGAATCGCGCTCCAAGTCTCGACGAGCGAAGCCCAAAAAGATCGTCTTGGAGACTGCGCCATTTGGGATGCAATCGGTGCTGAGTCTGTCGCTCCGCGACGAGGATCTTTTACCAACATCAGCACCGCGACCATTACCAAACCGATCAAACCTAGGCCGAAGAAGCATCCACGCCAACCGATCCAAGGAATCGGCCAAAGTAGATTTGCGATAATCAACGAAAGTCCTGCTCCAATTGGGACCCCCAAATAGTAGAGTCCCGCAGCCAAAGAACGTTGTCTCGGTCGAAAAACGTCGGCAAGCATGGCGACAGCTGCCGGTGTCAATGTCGCTTCGCCGAAGGCAACGAAAATGCGGGCGAATGCCAGTTGCCAAAAGTCTTGAGCCAAACCACTGGCCGCCGTCGCTCCACTCCAAATAAAAAGACCCAATGCAATCAATCGAGGACGATGCTTGCGATCTGCAAGTGTCCCTAAGTACAGGCCCGCAACAGAATACACAATCGAGAACGCATAGCCAGCGAGCAATTGGTTCTGAAGGGTCGTTAGATGCAGGACCGGATCATCGCGAAGCGGGATTTGTAGACTCGTAATCAGTTGTCGATCCACGAAATTGATCACGTTTAGCGCTGTTAGCAATGCCAAGAGATGCCAACCTGACGGCGGGGCCGAATCTTGGCTTGAAATCGCCATTGCATTTATACCATTCTGATTTTGTTGATCACCGATACAGAACGGAGCCAATTTACCGACCGGACGGTAGGTTCGCAAGACCTCAGAACCACGGCGGAACACTGTTCACACTCTGCGCATGGCTTGCGTCAGTCTAAGGACAGAAGGACCGCCCTGCGATGATTGACGCCTTGGATTGATCCACTTCGAATTCAATACGGGTGCTGCCGAGCTCAGACCGGGAAGTCGGCCAACGCGTCGCTAGCTTCTTTACGCATTTTATCAAACGGAGCACCGGTGCAGATGGCGTTATGAAAGCCGAAATCGTCCACGCCGCTGACGGTGAATTCTTCGTTGTCGAAGCCTTCGATTTTTCCGTGGACCTCGTTGTCGCCCGGCATGTTCGAATGCCACCACCAACCCGGCAGGATCCTGTTTATTGGCGGCTTTTTGACGTACTTGACATGGTTGCCCTGCTTTTCGAAAAAGTTGCGTTTCTTCTTTTCGTCTGCGTTAATATTTTTTGTATCCAGAATCACTCGGGGCGGTTCCTCTTCGTCCATGTGAGGACTGTCCGCGAATGGATTGCCAGCCCTCGCCCTGTTGGAGAGTTTCGAAAACTCGGGCTTGTTCGCGGGCATGAGGTCGCCAATATTGGGAACTGGTGGCTTCCGACCGAAGGGGATTATGTTGACATTGCAAACGCCGACGTAACTGAGTTTGGGTGCCCCCGCCAATGACAGTTCTGCTGCTAACGCGAGGGCTAGCGACGCACCGTTGCTAGAGCCGACGATGCAGAAGGCTCCGATCGTGGCAAAATCTCGGTTCGTTTTCTCACGGATGAACTCCATGAGCTTTCGCAGGTGCGGGGTAAGATTACCGTCGGGCTCGTCGCCGGCACCGGTGCTCAGCGTGAAGAGCTTGCGAGTGCTATTCTTAGTTTTCTTTGCGGCCTCGTAGGGCGTCGTGTCGATGGTGACATCCGTTAGGGTTTCCAGCTTAAATGGTAGCAGTGCGTTGTTGGCGCCACCGCGAAATAAAAAAGCAAAATCGATGTTGCGTGCCATAATGTCAACTTTCAGTGATTGGGAACGATGCAATTCAAATTGGCAACTCAACCGCTTCGCGGGATGATCATCCTCTCGCGGGTCTCGAAGGCGACCATTTCCGCATCGAGACTGCGAATGGTCATCTTGCCCACAATTGCGTCGGCCGTCTTCTGATAGCTAGTATTTATGATTTTTCGCTTCGTTTTGTAGGACAAAACCGCCTTGGCGGTGTCCGGTCCATAGATCTCTTGCACGAGTTCTTGGCGGTTGATAGTGGCCGACTTTTCGAGCACGAGAACCGCGTATTGAATCAAAGCGACGAATCGCCCGCGGTTACCTTTTAGGACGTGGGACGAGTCTTCGATGAGGCATTTTTCCAGTCTCGCATCGCCTCGAAACAACTCACTTACCAAAGCTGACATTTTTTTCCTCGTCGATGAAGTAAATTTCTTGGCCGAGTCGTTCTTCGATCGGCCACAGTTACTACATGGAATTCTCGGAATGGATGCGACAAGCTCCAACGAATGATTGCCAAAATTCATGCATCGAAGCAGTCGATCCAGCGATTTTGCAGGTTTTTGCCATTTTGGTTATTCGCTCTTTACTCGCGCCGAACAGCGGGAACTCATGGAACAGACTACGGTTGCTTTACTTCCCCAAGGTAGAGCCTGGGCCGCTTCGAAAAATTGACCGGTTAGGGTTGGCATGAAACGAAGGTTTTCAGTTTTCCGCGCGAACTGCAATCTTCAAGAACGACGATTGTGAAGTGAGAAGACAGGCAATAGACTGCGGAGCCTTCGACTGCTATTGGCGTAGAAATTCGATGAGGTCGGACATCTCCTGAATGGAAATGGTTTCTTCGAGTCCTTCGGGCATGAACGACTTGCTTGAGTTCTGTAACTTTTCGATTTCGCCTCGAGCAATGCTGCGCAGCATGCCGTTGGCTTGTTTGATAGTTACGCTATTGGCACTCTCGCTCACCAATATCCCCGATAGAATCTCACCCGTATCTAGGAGACAGGTGTATGCTTGATAACCAGGCTGAATGTCTACGTTGGGGTCCAAGATATTTGTGAGCAGCTTGTCGGGAGCATGATTGACGATTGTCGCTAAGTTGGGTCCAACTTCGTTCCCTTCCTCGCCTCGACGATGACAACTGGCACACGACTTTTGATAAACTGCTTTGCCTCGCATCGAATCGCCGGTTAGCTGCAAGGCCTTACGGTATTTCTCTAACACTTCAGGACGAGTAGTGGATCGCACTTGCGAGAGCAGTAGCTTGGCGCGTTGAGCGATACTCTTATTTGGATGCTGGACCAAAGATGCGCGCTGAGTCAACGAAATGCCGCTAGGCAGGATCTGTTTATCTTCCAGCCGCTGGAGCAAATCGATGGTCCAAGCCTCACGTGAAAGCCAAGCATCGATCGCCAGCCCGCGAAGGTCGGGCGAAAACTCGTTCCAAGCGATCGATAAAATGTTGGGCACCTGATCGATTGCCGAACGCTGTAGAGCTTGCAGCACTTGAGCTTGCAATTGCGGATCGAACTGAGGCTTCAACCACTCAGCAAGAGATGCTATTGCAAATTCGCGGTGTCGTGAACTGCATAGAAGCAACTTGGTAGCGGCAACACGCCGCGCTGGATCAAGATCGAAATTATCAGCAACTTGACGAGATTCGTTCCACGCCTGCTCCAGTTTGAACATGGCGGGCTTTAAGAGTCCTTGCGTGTCCGTCTGGGCGAGCTGACTGAGATGGGCACCCACACTATTCATCGAGTGCAATAGCTCATAGGCCGCGATGGTACGGTTGGGCTCGGGAAGGCTTAGGACACTGTCCAAAAGCACAGCCACGGTCCCCATGTCAGATCGTCCAATCGACTGTCGCAATAGCGGCTCGCGAAATGAGGCGACGATGCTTGGTTCTGCAGTTGCGATTCCCCTGGCGAACACTTTTTGATGAGTCAGCGCGGAGCTCATGATAGCGGAGTTCATGTAAGGATTGTCAGCAAATCGTTTTGCCAGCAATACCAGCGCTTCGCCTGCAGTATTTGATGGCCACTGGCCAATGGAAAGTGCCAGTTGTAGACAGACTTTGTCATCTGTGTCTGTAGCCAGCTTGCAAGCTTGAACCACAACGTCATCGTTGGTCGACCGCTCAGCCAATCGAAGTGCATTTTCGCGGACTCGAGGATGGGCGTCCTGCAATGCTCCTAGCAGTGTGGTTGGTCGAAGTTTAGAGAGCCCTTCCAAGGCGTAGAGTATGTGAACACGATTGGTTGGCGACGCGTTCTTTTGGAACGATTCTTCGAGCAACTCTGGAGCTTGCTTGTCGTTTTGCCAAAGCAGCATTTGCTGGGCTCGATCGCGAACCCAGATATTACTCGATTTCAAGAAATGGACCAGTTGGACTGTGTTCGCTTTGGCGAGGTTCGGAAAGGCGGACTTGGGCTGAAGACTCGGCATCACTCGGTAGATTCGTCCGCGATCATCTCCCAAGCGATAGTGTGGTAGCAGATCAGCTTTGCCTTCCGCGGGCAACCACTCGGGATGCTCGATCATATAGCGATACATGTCTGCAACCCATAAGCCGCCGTCGGGTCCAGTGCGAACCATAACCGGTCGGCACCAACGATCTTCGCTAGCGAAGAAGTCTATTGAGCCTTCGTTATCGGGTCGTACGGCAGCATAGCTGACGCCATCGTCTTTCATCCAATTGTGCTGCACCAAGTTATGAAACGGCTCGCAGGTAAAGCTGTGATCGGGTTCGGGTCCAGATGCATTCTTCTCTGTCGGTCGAATCAGCGGAAACAGCACTTCGTCTCCATAGATCGTGCTGCCGCAGGCCGACGTGTATCGCCCAGACTGTTCAAAGCTGTGATAACGTTTTTCCAGTGGGCTAGCTGGATAGACTGGTGGACTACCGCTTGGAATGACGTGACGAATTGGACTGACAGTAGGCACATAGGGATTTCTAGCAAGATACCGATCGGGCAAAACGTATTGCCATAAGGGATTCGCGTTCTGTGTGCCAAACCAATGTCCCCAAGCGTCGCGATTTCGCCCGAACTGCGATGGACCAGATTCAACCTCTAACTCGCCGCTATCAGGATTAAAGCGAAAATCGCGACTGCCCAATTCGTATTTCTTGCCATTGCGTTTGGACTCTATGTGAATTCCCAATCCGTGTTTAGCATGGTGTCCACCATTGGCACAATAGACCCAGTTGTCCAAGCCCCAGCGCAAACCGTTCATTCGCAATTGTTGGTTTCCTTGGTTAAAGCCCTGGAAAAGGACTTCAAAAACATCTGCCTTGCCATCGGCATCGGTATCCCTAAGAAAGAGCAAGTCTGGGGCCGCAGTGACTAACACTCCGTCGCGCCATGCCAGAATGCCGTTCGGAAAATTTAGGCCATCTGCAAACAACTGACTCTTTTCATAGCGACCATCGCCATCAACATCTTCGAGCACGCGCACTCGACCACCGGCTTTTCCCTGGCCATCCATGCCCAGTGGATAGTCAGCCATTTCAACGACCCACAATTTGCCTGAGGCATCCCAATCGAAAGCAACTGGATCGAGAACTTGTGGCTCGCAAGCGACGATATCCACACGATAGCCCAAGGGAACATGGATTTTAGCGATCGACTCTTCGGGGCTGGTCGGTTGGCTGGATGGTTTGGGCGGCGAATCATCTTTCAAAGAATCGGCGTTAGGATCCACACCAGCGTTTTGAAAAAGTGCCGTCGCTTGAGCGGCATCCATCGGTTTGTCGAAGATCGCTGTATATGCCAACCCGCCCTGAAGTGGCGCAAACAGATCATTGCGAGCGCCGAGAAAGAAATCGCTGGACTCGTTCGCTGTCTCGTCAAGCTGACTGTCTATCTCTAGCTTTCCATTTAAATAAACGCTGACCTTGCTACCATTGCGAACAAGAACTGCGTGCTGCCATGTTCCGGTGGGTACTGGGCTTTCCCAACCAAGACTTGGTCGCGGCGATTGCCGTTGAACACAATCAACTTGCCGGTGCAATCGGTGCGATAGGATCCGCCAATACCCAAATGATCGCCAGCAGCTAGTGCATCACCGTTAGGACCACGTGAGAATAGATAGGCTGTTACCGGTCGCGAGCGGATCGGTAGTTCGTTGCGAAACCAGATCGAAGTAGAGTAAGCACCTTTGTTCATCGTTCCGTTGAGTCTTCCGGACTGGAAGTGAGCGTAATTTGCGGGATGAAAGGTCACAGAACCAGTTGCTTGAAGGCTTGTAGGCCGAGAGTCCAATTTGGCAAACCACGTCGGTTCGAGCGAGTTGATCCAATCGGCGTACTCGGTGGCAAAGCTTGGCGGCTTGATCCGAGCATTCCGTTCGGACTGCTCTTGCTGCCTCTGAGCCAAATCTTGATTGTGCTCATCCTGCACCAGGGAAGCATCCCAAAACTGTTTCAACAAACCGGAATCGATCGCTCGCGCAAACAAGGCAACTTCATCGACCTTGCCTTGCAAACCTTCACCAATAGTAAAATTGTCCGCGACCTTAGCGCGGGCCACGGTGGCGCTTAGGATCGGTTCCGGCAGCCCGTTGCTATAAACTCGAAGACTATCGCCATGGCTAACCAGCGCAACAAAATTCCACTGGTCACAGCGTCCTTTCCAGGTCGATTGTTTTCCAAGTAAGCTCAACGTCAACTCGTGCTCAGGGGTCTGAACAGCCTTGAGGGTTTCTCCGCCGGGGCCAACGATGAGTGTTCCCTCGCGCTGACTAGCACCACTTCGTTCACCAAGCCAGACCCAGCAGCACACACTGTAGGAATCTTGCAAGCCTGGGCTAAAACACTCAAGCTTCCCACCGGCCAGATGCACAGAACGATTGATCTGATCGGGGCCAGAGAATTCGGAGTGCTTTAATGCTTCGCTTTTGCCAATGCCGCTTCCACTACCAACACCAGGAAGATACCAAGCAAAGCCCGAAGTAAGCTTGGCTGGAATGCCCGTAGCAACTGCGTTGCTGGCAGTTAAACCGTCCTGCTCGTTTAGTCGCCAATATTGTTGTGGGTTTGCCGCTAAGATGCTCTGAGCGTAACCACCATGTTCGTCGTTCCGCGTTCGGCGTTGCTGCCCAGTTGCGGTTTCCAATCCTTCAACCAAGGAGTCAACCATTTTGGTTTCCGCTTGCACTTCTAACCCCGCGGTTCGAGCTGGCCAGGTTGTGTAGCCTCCAAGAGCATGCTGCTCAGGGGGTGGGATGTAACCATCTGCACCATTGGCGAGTTCGATGTTGAAATGAAATTCACCCGGACTTCGACTACGCAGCTTTAGACCAGTTAGCGAATAGACTTCGTTAGGGATAGCTGCAATGGTCAAGTCACCGATGCGAATCGCTTGCAACTTCAGCTCTGTCTTTTGTAGTGCATGCAAGAACAATGCTTCCTGAGCGTACACCTCGGGAATGTTCTTGGGCTTTTCGTCCTGGATTTGAGCGGCAACCTTCCTGGCCCAATCCAGTCGCGTTTCGTCAGGCAAGCGATAACTCAACTCGATGCGTTTCTCGACGAATGCAAGCGGAGCATGGTCTTTGTAGACGATTTTCGAGATTGCCTTCTCAGCTGAACGCGCGACTTCTTCAGCGTACTGCGCTAGTGATCCATTTGTGGACGGAGAACCGTAATCCATCCACATCAAATCGCCGCTGGTACCCTGGGAAATTGCAGCTACAAACGGTCCATTGCCTCCGCCTGGTTGTCGCATGATGGTGGCGATGTGCCTGCAGAACAATCCGTAGTAGTCCGATGATACTGCAGTCGAACCAAAGTAGTGCTGTGAATAATTGGCGAAGACCGCGATTGGTTGGCCACTGGTACTTTGCACTGCAATTACGGACAACGTCGGGTCAACCGGGCCCGAAGGTCCAATCACATCTTGACTTTGATAGCCCGGGTGCATGTGAGCCAGCCCATTGGCATTACCAAACGGATCAACTACCTTCGCTTCAGGTTTGCGTATCCAACGGCGATTGTGAGTGTGATGCCAATCGTCGATCGAAGCCCAGCCAATGCGTGCCGTTTGAACATTACCGAAGGCCGCTGCAATGGACTCGGCAATCTTGCCGGGCAACCAATCGGCGTACTTCTTATCCTGTCGTGTACCCAAGCAACCCATCGCCGCAGGTGCCGAGTGAGTGTGAGTCGCTGAAATCATCATTCGATCGATAGGGATGCCGCATTGCATATTTGCAATCGCCTTTGCCTTGTCAATCAAGTTTCGAGACATCATGCAAGTATCGACCACTGTCAAGCACATCAGCGATCTGCCATCATCCAGAACGAGGCTGCGAACATAGAGAGGATCGACGATCTTCGTAGCCTGAGCTTCCAAAAACCCACCCGCAATAATCGATGGATTCGAAGGACCAATATCGATAGGCGAGATGTCAACAGCGGCTGCTCCAGCGCGAAAAATGCCATCATCGGCTATCGTTCGATCATTCGTTGTGAACCATAGAGTTCCGAGCAACAAGGCGGTACAACCGGGTCTAAAGAACATGTTGGGGCGCTCGTTGGGCAGAGTGGTTGCGGCGGGTTGTAAGCAGACTGGCTGCGCTCTCCATGGAAGCGAGGCCGGGAATTGGATTGTACATAAAACGTAAAAGCCCATAGAGGGCGAATGAATTAGAGGTCGGCTAAAAACGAGGCTCGGAATGAGCCACCGTATTTTCGCCGCCTCACCTTTCTATGTGATTAGAAAGTGAGGTGCCACTTTCATCGGTTCGATGATTTACGAAAAGCAGTGGGAGCAACCCGTCTCTGGAGATGAATTTTGAACTCTCCCTCGCGATGTAGAAGACACTTCGCAATCTGCTCTTTTATGGAACGCTTGTTTGGTAAGTCTTGAGAGCCAATTTTGTCAGGCCATTGGGGCAGACATTTCCTGCGAAAAAGCAATTTTTTCGTTGTTGGGTGAGACGCTGCCCGGCTGATCGGTGGACAAAAAGACACAGCCGCAGTCTTGGACCATTGGATTGATTCGCAAAACATTACTGAATTCGTTCCCGATTTCTTGAGCCAGTTCAGCTCCGTCTTACGCATTTATTCCATACAGACATGGGACGCCGCGACACAAAGTGTAGTCGAAAGGTCGCGACGACCTTCAAGTGATCGTTTTCCGAAACCAAGGCAATCCTCAAATGCCAAGCAAATGGAGAGTACGTTATGTCAGATCGAGTCGTGGTCGTTGATGAGACGATACCTGATCAGTGGAATGCAGGCAATGCCGAGGCGGCGATGGCTGCACGCAACGTGTTTGTTAGGGATAAAGCTGTGGGCTACATCCACAAGGAGGTGTCTCAGCAGCGATTGGTCGAGGCGGACCGAGAGCTACTAAAGGCGGATCTCGGTGTTCGGGACTCGGGTTTGTTGCGTAATTTCGAAGAAACGGTCCGGCGATGGGAAACCTCCGGTGTGAGCAGGCTCAATCGATTTCCGTCTGGGTATCAACAAACGGCGGCGCTTGCGCTCTTCTTGAAAGAACAAGGCTACAAGGTTGAGGTCATGACGATGAACCGACAATTCGCCGATGCTTGGCGAGCGGCCGGTGGGATCGTAACACGAGACGTGGCCCATATCACAGCAGTTGCCGGAAAAACAGACTATTACAAAGCGCGTCGACTTGTTCTGGGATCGAACGCGCGCACGTTGAATATAGCCTCCAACGGAAGAGTCCTTCCGGCTCAAAAACCCGCCCCAGGTCCGCGAACATCAACCGGTGCCCGATTACTCAAGGGCCCGACACCCGTGGTCGGCCAAAGGCCGCTTCCTAAAGCGCATCTCACTCCCGACGGTTACCATACGGCTACCGTCAATGGCAAGCCGCACGCGCCGGCAACCGCAAACCAATCGCAAATGCACGGCACGAAGAAACAAGTCGGACAACCGATTAGTCCTACGAACGAAAACCGAGTGCATCCCTCGTATTCCTCCAAGGACGCAAAGTTTCAAATTGTGAAGATCGCCATTCAGCTCCTGAATCGAACGGTTCAAGTCATTAACGACCGAATTCAAACCGAGAAACTTAATGAGGCCTGGAAAAAAACGGAGCCCTCCATTCGCAAAGAGCTAGAATCCAAACCCGAACTCGGTGCACTTCTTCTAGCCCATTATTCGAAACGCGAAAAAACGGCTCAGGAAAACTATTCCGATTTAGAGCACACAGCGACATTTCGAGGGCTAGCCGTTTCTTATGGCTACACCCGAGAGCAAGCCAAAGACAGGTACGACAAAGGTCCGGATCAAATACGTGAGCGCGGCCCACATCAGCAGCCCTATTACATTGAATGGGCATGGATTGCGCCGGAGCGCGACGTCGATTTCAGCAAACTCGAAACCCCATTCCCATCAGCTGGATTGGCAAAATTCGTTGATGGACGTGAAGTGTTGACTCGGGTCAAGTTCTCGATTTGGGGCGGTGGATTCGACGACAAGATATACAGTACGGAGCAAGTCTCCTCTGGCCAAAGGGCTCGATTCCTCTACCTCTATGTTCCCAATGAGGTGAGTTACATCGACCAGGGACAGCGAGGAACAAAAAGCATCGAAATCGCATTGACCTCGCCGGCGATAGTCCCAAATTTCGAGTTGAAAGGACTACTTTTCTTGCCAGTGGTGCAGTTAGACTCATTTTACAATCCTTACGACGCGTTGGCGGTTGCGGTGTTTCCTGCCGACACTTACACAATGCGACTTTTTGAGGAAACTAAGCCGACCGATACAGGAAATATTCAGGTATCCGACAGCCGATTGTTCAGATATGTGCGTTGGGTGAAGCCCCACAGGATGGAAGTGCTCAAGCACTTTGGTCAAGTCACCTTCGACTAAAGCAGTTTGTCCGGGCTGCCGAAGTACGAATCGCGACTACAATGGGGATTCGGAAGTACTGCGTGGAAGTTGTGGTCACTCGGAGATGTGCATGAATCCTATTGGATTTGCTTTAAAGCGCCCTAAAACCGTCATTGTTGCATTGATTTCGTTGGTTCTTGTCGGCTTTAGCGTGATTCGTCCGAAGGGTGTTGACGATTGGTTGAAAACGCATGGAATCGAATTGCCGATCAAGAGATTGGCAATTGACATATTCCCATCCTTAAATCTGCCCGTCATCTATGTTTGCCAGCCTTATGGCGGAATGGACCCAGCACAGATGGAAGGACTTCTTACGAACTACTACGAATATCACTTCCTCTATATCAATGGTATCCACCACGTCGAGAGCCGAAACGTGCAGGGGACTGCGTTGATGAAATTGATCTTCCATCCGGGAACGAATATGGCCCAAGCGATGGCTGAGACAATCAACTATGTGAATCGCTCTCGAGCGATGATGCCGCCGGGGACAGTACCTCCATTCGTAATGTGATTCGATACGGGGAGCGTTCCTGTGGGCTATCTCGTATTGTCGAGTGGGACGAAGACGATCGCTGAAATACAAGATCAAGCCCTTTTTAAGGTGCGGCCTATGTTTTCGTCGCTCCCTGGAGTATCTGCCCCGCCACCGTTCGGCGGTTCTGCGCGGAGTATTGTGATCCGCGCCAATCCAGACCGACTCCGAGCATTTGGACTTTCGCCCGATGATGTGATCGGAGCACTAACTAAGGGGAATACGATCAACCCATCGGGAAACGTCCGGTTAGGTGATTTCTATCCAGCGGTTCCATCCAATGCCATGGTCAAGGATATTCGCGACTTGGGGCAGATTCCGCTTAAGACAGGTGAAGATACCGTCTACCTTCGTGACATCGGCAGCATTGAGGATTCAGCCGACATGACGACGGGATACGCCTTGGTCAACGGACGCCGGGCGGTCTACATCCTCGCAACGAAGCGAGCCGACGCATCCACCATGAATGTAATAAACGAAATCAAGCAGGCCTTACCAACCATGCAGAAGGAGTTGCCAGAAGATATCCAAGTCGCATTCGAATTTGATCAGTCCCCTTATGTCACGCGTGCCATTGCAAGCCTTACAACAGAAGGAATGCTCGGAGCATTTCTCACCGGACTGATGGTCCTGTTGTTTCTAAGGGACTGGCGAAGCGCCCTCGTAGTCGTTCTAAACATTCCGCTCGCGATTCTATTCTCGATCGTTTGCCTTTGGCTGACGGGACAGACGATCAACTTGATGACTCTCGGTGGATTAGCTCTTGCAGTTGGGATATTGGTTGACGAAGCCACGGTTGAAATCGAGAACATCCACACCCAGATGAGAAAATCAAAGTCGATTGCATTGGCGGTCTGGAATGGAAACCATCAGACCGCCATTCCTCGTTTATTGGCAATGCTCTGCATCTTAGCGGTGTTCGTTCCGACGTTTTTTATGCAAGGTGCACCGCGTGAACTGTTCTATCCGCTATCGCTAGCAGTTGGTTTCGCCATGATCGGATCGTACATCCTCTCCAGTACGTTGGTTCCAATCCTTTGCATTTGGCTGTTGCGAGACAATCATGCTGGAAAGCAGTATGCTGGAAGTCCATCGGAAGTTCCTCCGTTTTTCCTTGTTAAATGGTTTGATAACTACATAGCCGCTGTGATCGGGTTGCGATGGATCGTTGTCCCAATATACCTGACCGCATGTGTGTTGATTGTCTGGATGACAGTTTCCCGCGTCGGTGTCGATATCTTTCCAATCGTGGACGCAGGCGAGTTCCGAATAAGGCTTCGAGCGCAGGACGGAACCCATATCGATGTTACTGAAAAACTCGCTATCGCCGTACTTGAGTCGGTAAAAGAAAACGTCGGCCCAAACAAGGTTTCTCTTTCACTCGGGTACGTTGGCACCGTTCCGGCATCCTTCCCAATCAATGCTGTTTATCAATTTACTAGAGGCCCCGAAGAGGCGATCCTGCGAATTGCATTCAAGCCGCATGCCGGTGTTGACACCGAAAAATTGAAGAGTGAACTTAGAATCAAGTTCGCGACGCAATTCCCCAATGCTCGATTTTCGTTCGAGCCGTCGGACATCATTAGTGATGTGATGAGCTTTGGATCGTCGACCCCGGTCGAAATAGCCATGCGTGGAGGTTCACTTGCGGAGAACAAAGACTTTGCAAAGAAAGCCCAAGAAGCACTCAAGTCGAACAAGCGACTTAAGGATGTTCAAATCGTACAGTCGTTGGACTACCCCACCGTAGATGTGCGTATCGACAGAGAAAAATCTGGGATCGCAGGAGCAACGATGGATCAAGTCGGCCGCTCCGTTCTCGCAGCTACCTCGTCCAGCCGATTTGTAGTGCCCAATTATTGGCCCGATCCCAAAACGGGAATCGGATATCAGGTGCAAGTCGAGATTCCTCAAGTCGCCATGAAGTCGCTTTCCGATTTGGGTACCGTTCCGGTTCTTCATCGTCCATCATCACCACTGCTTTTAAGAGATGTTGCTCAAATTTCTCAGTCGACGATGCCTGGAGAATTCGATCGATACAACATGAAACGCGAGCTGTCGCTGACGGCAAACTTAGACGGCACCGATCTAGGGAGCATTTCCGGCGAGATCAGCAAGATCCTCGATCAAGTAAAGAAAGACGACGACGCAATCAAGGATACCTTGGTCAAAGCGGGTGAAAAACCAGGACGGATCAGCTATGAGATACGTGGGCAGATTCCGCCGCTTAGGCAAATGCTCAGCGGATTGGGTGTTGGGTTACTCCTCGCAATCTTGGCTATATTTTTGCTCTTGGCCGCAAACTTCCAGTCCTTCCGACTTTCGTTAGTAGCCATTTCGACTGCACCAGCCGTCGTTGCCGGATCCGCATGTACATTATGGCTCACGGGAACGACGCTGAACATCCAGTCGTTCATTGGAACCATCATGGGCCTGGGGGTCGCCATGGCAAACGCAATCCTCGTTGTCACCTTCGCAGAACAAAGACGCAGATCGGGCGAAAACGCCTTAACTGCGGCTCGACACGGGGCAACAGATCGTTTGCGTCCTGTTTTGATGACGAGCTGCGCGATGTTGGCCGGAATGCTCCCCATGGCAATTGGCCTCGGCGAATCGGGACAACAAACAGCACCGCTTGGACTTGCGGTGATAGGCAGCCTGCTCGCGGCGACGATTTCGACTCTCTCAATACTTCCCGCTGTATTTGCGTGGGTACAATCGAACAGTTCGACCCAATCAGTGTCGCTTCACCCGTTCGATCGGGGCAGCGCCATTTACATTGATGAGTCCATCAATACAACCATCGAAAAGCAATCATGAAAAAAACGATATCGGTCAGCGTTTGGTCCACGTGCTTTGGGTTGATTCTGTTACCTCTTGGTTGTTCCAAATCGTTTGATACCCAGAGTACCCCGTCTCAATCAACAACGGCGGAACTCCCAAAAGTTGCCACTGTCAAACCAAAGAAGATGTCGCTGACGCAAAAAACGGAGCAACCCGCCAAAATCGAAGCATTTTCAATGACTCGTATTCATGCAAAGGTAAACGGGTTCATTGATCAAATCTTGGTTGACATTGGAGACCGCGTCACCGGACCAAAGAAAGACGAGCAAGGAATCGTCGTGGCGCCTGGGCAATTGCTTGCAGTACTCGTTGCACCAGAACTGTCCGATGAATTGGCACAAAAAGAGGCGATGATTGCGCAAGCAGAGGCAGATATTGATCAAGCAAGAGCTGCAATCGAAGTAACAGAGGCATTGGCACAGTCAGCCGATGCGAATGTTGCCGAATCCGTTGCTGGCCAACGCAAAGTGGAAGCGGAATACCAACGTTGGAAATCCGAGGCCGATCGAATCAGCGTCTTAGCATCGACGAAGACAGTTACCGCAAAGCTCGCCGAAGAGGCCACACAACAAATGAAAGCTGCAGACGCTGCACGCGAAGAGGTCGTTGCTCGAATTCAATCTGCCAGGGCAAAACAAAACGAAGCAAACGTCGCGATTTCGAAGGCCAAAGCTGATTTACGATCGATCGAAGCAAAACGCAAAATTGCTCAAGCCGAATATCAACGAGTCAAGTCTTTGTGCGAGTACATGCAAATTCGAGCGCCTTATTCTGGCACTATCTCTGTCAGAAATTTTGATCCGGGCTCATTGATGCAAGTGTCGCAAGCGAATAACGAAAATCCGTTATTCACAATCGTCCAAACAGAAAAAGTTCGCGTGAGTTTGAACGTACCAGAGACGGAGGCGGTCTTAGTCAAACACGAGGGAAAGGCTGCAATCAAAGTGCCCGCATTGAACAATCGCGTTTTCGATGGAAAAGTCGCAAGGACAAGCTGGGTACTGAACACCAGTACGCGGACACTGGAGTGTGAGATAGAAGTCGCGAATGATGAGGGGCTTCTTCGACCGGGCATGTATGCAAACGTAGAGCTCATCGTCTCACAGAAGTCAGACGTCCTATCCGTACCTCGTTCGGCCATCGTTCAGCAGGATGGGAAACCGACGAGCTTGGTCGTTACTGCTGACGGTACGATTGCTCGGCGTCCACTTCAGACAGGAATTGTTACTGCAACCGATATCGAAGTGGTTAGTGGATTAGACGGAACCGAGGATGTGATTTCGGCGAATGCAAATGCCTTTAAAGAGGGGCAAAAAGTTGCTTTAATAGCGAAGTAGATCGGACCCCTTTTTCTACAATCGATTCGTCATCCATCTTTTTGAAGTTCAATTCCATTCCTGTTTTGATAAAATCCCCTGTAATTGTGTCTCGCAGCAAGTCGATGGTTTTCATGAAAACTAACCTGTAGGATCCTTTTGAACGATTCAGAAAATGGTAGAGAATCCGTATTCGTTACCGGAGCTACGGGTTATGTGGGTGGCCGACTCGTTCCAGCGCTGATTCGTGCTGGCTACACGGTTCGTTGCCTGGCACGCGAGCCACGCAAATTGGAAGAACGACCTTGGCGGAATGATCCCAAGGTTGACGTTGTCCCTGGCGATTTGTCGAATGTCGACGAACTTGTGGGACAATTGCGAGGGAATTCCGTCGCCTATTTCCTGGTTCATTCGATGGAGGCGTCGGGTGGAAAATACGCGGAAAGAGACCTTCAACTGGCATCTAACTTCGCAAAGGCTGCCAAGATCGCTTGCGTTCAACGGATCATCTACCTTGGCGGCTTAGGTGAACTCGGTGATGGGCTTAGTCAACACCTGCGTTCGCGTCGCGAGGTCGAAGTAACGCTGGGTTCAACGGGAATTCCCGTTACGACATTTCGTGCAGCAATGATCATTGGATCCGGATCGGCTTCTTTCGAAATCCTCCGTTACCTAGTGGAACGCCTACCCGTTATGGTCACGCCATCCTGGGTATCGACAGAGTCACAACCAGTCGCAATCAGCGACGTACTGCATTGGCTTGTGCATTGTCTAGAAGTACCTGCAACGATTGGGAAAACGCTGGAGATTGGTGGTCCCGACATTTCGCCGTATCGCGAACTGATGCGAATCATGGCGGAGGAACTGCACATCCCGAAGAGATGGATCGTGCCAGTTCCCATCCTAACGCCTAAGTTGAGTTCGCTTTGGATCAGTCTCGTCACCCCTGTTTCTTATAAGATCGCACGACCTCTCGCCGAAGGTCTTCGCAATCGCGTAGTCGTCACAAACGACTTAACCCAGCGTTTGATGCCGCACGAAGCGCTCGGAGTCAGAGAGGCAATCAAGCGAGCGTTGCATAAGATTGAATCGAATGAAGTCGAGACGCGGTGGTCTGTTGCAGGGCCGATCGTTGGCGATCCCCATTGGGCCGGCGGAAAAGTCTTTATTGACCAGCGTTCAGTAATGATCAACGCAGACGCCGCTTCCGTCTTTGCTGCAGTTTGTCGTATCGGCGGAGGCAACGGTTGGTATGCTGGTGATATTTTGTGGCGCATTCGCGGTTGGATGGATACCTTGGTCGGTGGACCGGGGTTGCGGCGAGGTAGACGTGACAGTGAACGCGTGGAATTTGGCGAAGCACTCGATTTTTGGCGAGTAGTCGACATCGATCGCGATCGCTCGTTGTCACTGCTTGCAGAGATGAAACTTCCTGGCGTAGCAATGTTGAACTTTGATCTCGATTCGGAAGCAGAAGTAAATCGAACCAAGTTAACGATGACCGCTCGCTTTCGGCCCAGAGGGTTGATGGGAATCCTATATTGGTATGCAGTCGTTCCAC
The DNA here is from genome assembly GCA_031374515.1 of Pirellula sp. Taxonomy (GTDB): domain Bacteria; phylum Planctomycetota; class Planctomycetia; order Pirellulales; family Pirellulaceae; genus JBKCUI01. Next base: position 64,937 of record JANMGH010000150.1, read on the forward strand.
TTCACAACATCGTGTTCGGAGGCATGTTGAACGGGATAAAGAAAGCGGCAGAAAACTCCTCTTTGAATAAAACAAATTTGGTTTCGAAACCACCCAAATCTGCGATGCCCATACCAGGCTACGGCCGAGCACGACTTTGGTTAGGCATTTCTGCCGTCGGCACGATGGTCACGATTGCGACGTTCGCTCTGGCATTCGGCCTTCAATCGCGTCTCGCGCCAACGCTCGATGCTGGCTTGGGTGTACAGGTGACCGGCCTGATGGTTTTTCTCGGTATCTACATGTTGATCCAACTCCCATTCGATTTTCTGGGAGGTTACTGGTTACCCAAGCAATTCGGACGATCCCATCCACACCTCGGAAACTTCGTCGTAAATCTGTTGCGAGGCGTCTTGATCCATGCGTTACTTTTGCTAATCATTGCAACTCTCATCATGGTAGCTGGCAGATACGCGGGCGTTTTCGGAATAGTAACTGTGGGTTTGGCCATGAGTTTCATTCTGCTGCATTTCCGTGTTCACATCGCAGCAACGATGTCCCAACTGGTTCTGGTACGCAACTCGGCAGCTGCAACATCGCGCGATAAAGAACTCGAAGTCATTGACACCCAGAGCGAAGACGAAGGTTTTACTGGAGGCATCGATGGAGTGCTTCGTCCTTGTTCCCAACTGTTTCCGATGAGATGGCGAGAAGTGCTTGGCCCTGAAGCCACCGAACTGGCCTTAGATCGGCGAAATCTGGCAGTGAAGACGGGTAGCTGGCTGCGTGGGCGATTGGTCGCGTTATCGTTCAATGCTGTCGGATTGATATTCGCAACGCTGCTAATCGAGACAACGCAACTCGGCACTGCGTTGGGAACGATTCAGATTAGTCTCTGGTTCAGCTTGTGGACGTTCCTAGGGCTTCTCACTTTGCCAACGCTCAGTCGGCGTGGTGTGATCGAAATCGACCAGCGCGCTCAGGCCGAAGGCTACAACGCACCGTTATTGCGAGTCGCAACCGAACGGCTCGATCGATTGCAGGATGATGAACCGATCCGCCCTTCATTGGTTGAAACGATCTTTCACCCGGTACCGAGCGTTGGAAATCGACTTGAAGGCCCTCGATCGCATCATGTCCTCGGCTTTTGGGATGTCGCCCGCACCTCTATCTATCTTAGTGCTGCAGGGCTGGGACTTCTCGGTCGCGCCGTCCACTGCAATTGTGGACGACCAGCATTGTGGGTTTTCCTTCCGACCGATTAAAAAATGGATCCGTTCAGGGCATCCTGACGCTCGCCTTGGAGCAAGAGCACTCATCATTCTGGGCAGTCACCATCAACGCTGGCTTTGCCTATTTCGACACTCCCGACACTGGCCTAAGCTTTTTCGATTGCGACCGAGGGCCGCACCCCGCCGATGGATCTCGGACAATGGTGACACGTCGGATTAGCCCCAGAACGATTCTCGCTCAGCGTCGTCAAAAGTGGCGGTAGACAATCGCAAAGCATATGAACCGATCGCGGCGAGGCCGTTTTGGATCGATAACAAACAATACTCTTGCATGGGTGTGTTGAAGGCCGAAATCCACACGAATAGCGGTCTCAATGGGTCATCGCGTACGTGATAATGTTGATACCCATGGGATACGAGCATCGAATCGAGAATCGTTCAAAGAATTCTTTGTCCTCGCCCTCTCGTTCCCAGCCATCGCAAAGATCATTGTTGTGGCAAATCAAGATCATCATTCGGCCCGATTTATCGAATAATCCAAAGAAATGTGGTGCGTGATCGTACTCGGTCCCAGGAACTGGATGGTACGTGTATCCTTGTTGCCAAAAGTGAATTGCGGTCGCCTGCGGTAGTTCCTTGAAGTCATATACGATGTGGAATATCTCATGGTCGAGTGAAAGCTCGCGGGGTTCGAATTCCGGAAAGACTCTCTTCAATTGGCGATAAAAAGAGTCCCACTGAATCGTTCCAAAGAACTCATCGGCCATCATAAATCCACCGTTGATCAAGTGCTTCCGCAACGCTAGGACTTCGGACTCAGTGAAATTGACTGAGCCAGGAGCGGACAAAAAGAGGAACGGATAGTTTTGCAAATTGGGGTCGGTCAATTCGATAACCACAGAATGTGGGTTCACGCGAAGCGTTGTCAATTCTTGCAGCCGCCAAGAGAAATTCCAATCTGCGTCGGGATAGTCGGCATCCCATCCCCGTCGACCGTAGGGAACATATCGGATTCGAGCGAACGTGAAAACGTCGTTTTCGAATCCTGGCAAGTTTTGCCACATCGGAAACTCACTGCGATCGGGGATGGATCGTCGTCCCCAGCCTCTCCCAAATTGTTGAGCAACTACGGTCGCAGCAGTGCCTAGGATTCCGATTGAAAACAATAGCCAGACTCGTAGCAGCATTTCTCCAAGACGCGGATAGGTCCGCCTACGATAAGCGGACCTACGTGGATGGTGCAATTGAATCCATTGCTTTTTCGAGTCGGATTGAATCTGGCACATCGGTTTTTCTCGCGATCGTAGTTCGGTAAAAACGACAGCGGTTGACTTTTTATATCCAACCAACTCGCATTCGCCTGGACGTCAGTATACAAGTATCGCATTCCGGTCTGCCATTAGGAATCTACCCGTCGAGCGAAATCGGGCAGGAATTGGAATCGCTCTCTTATTGATCGGAATCGCAGCATGTTTGGGGGTCTTTCGATTCTCATCCTGGACTGCTGTCAGTGAGTTGGTGCGAGGATCGCATCGGTTTGCATCCACTATCGCCGCAGTCGGCGCCTTTCCGTTGTTGGCGTACAGCTTGGCGTATCCCACAAGCCCGCTGTCCCGCCGTCTAGCCGGAGCATGGTGGCTGACGTTCGTAATCGGCGGATTTGGCTTGGCAACCTGGGTATTGGGTTTCAAGACTTGGGCTCAAATCATGCCGGTATTAAGCGCCCTTTGCATTACGTTTGTTATCGTATTTCAGTGGCAGAGCCGAGACCGATGGATTGGTATCACAGGTCTTGGGTTTTTGTACTCGAGTTTTGCAGCTTCACTTTTCGTTTCCCCAACCTCCAAAATATTTGGAATATTCTCACCTACTCAACTGCTACACTATTTCTTGGCTGCGGCTCTGGCGCTAATCGTTAGCGTGGACAAGCGGCTGCCACCATCGGGCGAGCAGACTCCAAACCAACTTTGCTGAAACGACTCATTATGAATCTAACGACAATTCGACTCACTCTGTTCCTTGCTCTGTTCCAAGTGGCGATTTTAGCCGCACAGGAAAAGCCGAGTAAATCACCGTCGGTCGCAAAACTCGATCCTGCCATGGATGTGAACAAAGCGGCTATGGCGAATCTTGATTGGCACGACGTTACAACTTGGGGTGTCGAAGGTCGAATTTTGCCCGATCAGAAACGTCAACAATGGTTCGATCGCCTGCCAAGTTCCGCTGAGGGAAAGGTGACCTCAAGCGTATGGAGCCTAAGTCGCGATAGCGCGGGCATGATGGTTCGATTTAAGACAGATGCAACTGCAATTGCGGTCCATTATAAACTGAAAAAGGAATCGCTCGGCATGCCTCATATGCCAGCGACTGGGGTGAGCGGCGTGGATTTGTATGCTCGCAATAGTGAAGGCAAGTGGAAGTGGGTTCAAGTCACCAAGCCTGCGTCTCAAGAGGTACAAGCCGAGGTCATCAAAGGGCTCGCGCCGGGCTTCCGCGAGTACGCCGCATACTTGCCACTCTACAACGGTGTCGAATTTATGAGTATCGGAGTTGCAAAGGGCAGCCAATTCGAAGGGCTCGCACCGCGCGAGAATCCGATCGTATTCTACGGAACGAGCATTACACACGGCGCATGTGCGAGCCGACCCGGAATAGTTCATACCGCAATATTAGGACGACGCTTTGACATGCCGGTCGTCAATCTAGGTTTTTCTGGAAACGGTCGAATGGATAAAGAGGTCGGCGACTACTTAGTGCAGCTCAATGCGTCGGCGCTCGTTATCGATTGTTTGCCGAATATGGGACCAGCCGATGTACGTGCGAAATGCGTGCCGCTGGTTAAACAACTGCGAGCCGCGAAGCCGCTAACGCCAATCATTTTGGTCGAGGATCGAAGATTCACAAACGACTGGATCACTCCTGAGAAACACAAGTTTCACACTGAAAACCACGCAGCTCTCAAGGCCGCGTTTGAGCAACTAACGGGCGAAGGCGTAGAGCATCTGTACTACATTTCTGGCGATAAGCTCTATGGCGATGATACCGAGGGAGCTACCGACGCCTCCCATGCCAACGACCTTGGTTTTATGCGTCAAGCTGATGTATTTGAACCGGTGCTACGTGCAGCGCTAATTTTTTATCACGAAGTCGCATCTCGCAAAACCGACAAATAGGGGCTCGCATCGATGAGTGAAACGTCGAGTTCGCGCAAGCCAAGAATCTCGGTGCTGAAGCTGCCCCAGGGACACGCAACTTCAAGTACGCAAAACAGCAGAGTACAAGGTGTCTCCGTACTCAAGCACTAGTCAGCCACTCGTCGCGTTATAGCTTGCAAACAATCTCCTGTCGTCTGGGCTGTCAAGAACTCGGTATTGACATCACGATTTGCAGATCCAATTGAAATGAAATTAATTTCTACTTTATCCTGGCGATTTCCAGTGTCCCGTCCCTTCCCTTGGCAAGTTGAATCAGCTCATATGAACATTGGAGTTGGTCGCTTGCTCCCGGCCTGCAGGATCGGATAGACTGGAGTGGCGAACGGCAGCAAGGGTTGACCTTCAGTGGTGATCTCGCCGAACCGATTTGCTATTGGCAGTGCCCTTGCGTTCGCCCTGAGACTGATAATGACTAGCGATTTTCGACTTTCGGAAAGCTCAAGATACGCGGACTAAAAATGAATCAACAATCCTCGATGCTTCGAGTGCTTATAGGAAGATTGATTGCAAACACAAAGGACTACCTTTTCGTAAGGCCATTACAAATCCTTTTCCCAAGGAGTCGGTACGAGCAAAAACTGCAACGTATGCGATCATTGCCGGACCATACCGTTGGCAATGACTTAGCAAGAATGCTGGATGAGAAGGGGCTGAAACTGATTCCTGGCTTCGAAAGACATGATCTAAATCACCTGGTTCTTGGTTATGGCATGGAGCCAGAGGAAGAACTCTGCATGCAAGCGTATTTGGTGGGCAATGGCTATTACAAACTTCACTGTTGCCTGTTTCTAAGTTCCGGTCTTTTGCTGCCCTGCCTGTGGAAAACACTTTTCGCTCATTACCAATTGGGGAAACAAAGTGAATCACTTTCATCGTTGTCGTTAAAAGAATGCATGACCGAAAGAACTGAATTCGTGATTCAGAAGTATCGTGCTACCGCGGCAAATGAAACCTGTCCAGAACTATTAAACGGTCATCGCGGTTTGGTAGCTCTCCAGCCGGTCGGAAGAATGCGCGAAGTCTCATTCGAATGAGCACGTTGTTCCTTCTTATGAGACCTTCATGGACATTGAGCTCGAAGTCGGCCACGAATATATCCGTCTAGCTCAGGGAAGGTTGTCTTCCAACTGTGCTTGAAGTATTCGTACCAACCGCGGAGACTTACGTTCAGGTCTGCGATGATCGCCTCTAGGCTGTGGCCATTCGCGCGGCGGGTTTTGTGACGGATCGTATCCTTGAACTTCATCATGCTCTTTTTGCGAGGAAATCGCCGATGCTTGATGAACACTTCCGAATTAGTCCAACCGCGTCGACTGTGTTCTTCATTTTACGCCGAATGCGAACGCGGACTGTCTTTCGAGTAACTGATCCAGGTCAGTCAGCTGCCAAAAGCAATCTCAATGGCTCTAATCACGAACCGTTTCAATTACGGCTATGGCAACGGCGCTGGCTGCTTGCTGGAGGATGGATGCTTCGGATAGACTGAAGGGGGTAGCGGCTGTGGAGGTGACTAGCGGGATGCTCATGAGAAAGTATGCAAAGTGCAAACCCCGATGAGTCAGTCTGATAGCCCGCGGCGACATATTCTGCTTCTATTGGCGACACTGATTCCGCTCCTCTTTGCAATGCGGTGGGTTGCGGCCAAATTCCCAACATCGGTATTCGATGCCTGGACCCATGCCGGCTATGTCGAACCCGGAAAATTTGCTTTTTTCATCGAAGGCTACCAATCTTGGAAACGGTATAGTTACACCAGAGTCTTCGCTTTCGACTTGGACAAAGTGTCCATGAACGAAATCTTGTGCCCATCCAATGTTGCACCGATGTGGCACGACGCTGTCGGTATCGATGTTCATGGGAATATGATCTGCCGAACTCGATTGGATCGTGGCTATGAATATTATTGCTGCAACCCAAAGTCTGGCGAAGCACGTATCGTTCTGTCCACAGAGTTTCGCGGAGCAACCTTGATCGGAAAGCGTTTCTTGTCACAAGTGGTGGGAATGAACGAGTCGCAATACTTTTTTTGGCATGACCTTACCGAACACGGTTTTCCTCCGCACCAAAAACAACTGGACGACCCCGTGGAGGACAATCTCGTCGCTATACCGGAGTCGAACAGTTTCTATTGGATCAGTCGCGACTACCCACAATCAACCCAACCAGTCGAGGAAGACGAAACAAGTTTAGAGACGATGGAGATGGCTGATTCAGAACCATCAGAAATACTCGATTTTGAAGAGGTGGGGCCCCCGACACCGGCTCCCGACGAAACGCTCGTCCTCATGGGCATGTCGCCGGAGGGGCCTTACGAAATTGCTCGCTGGCCCGTCGTGGGAGGGAGTGGCAATGCTACCTGCGATGTTGGCGATGGGTGCATCGGTTGCCTAAGTATGGATGGCAAGTTCATCAACCTTCACGACGCGCTCACCGGCAGCATTCGGCAACAAATCGTCATTCCACAAACCGCGATCGATGTGGGATTGCGATATTTAAACTGGCGTATGTATGGATCTTTTGTAAGTCTGCACGACGGTGCGGGGGCTTGCACTTCGGTCAACACCAACACAGGTGCAGCGTACGACACAAGTAACTCTCTGCAAGGATTGGTTATTGGTTTCCATGGTGATGAGTATTTGACGTTGTTACTCAAAAAACACCCGGACGACTGGCCTGGAGTGTTCGAAGTCAGAAGCAGTAAAAGCGGTCAAGTGGTGCACAGCTGGATAACGCCAGATTGGCACATGGCATTTGGATGGCCGCCTAGCGGGAATGTCCAATTTACGCCTGATGGGCGCGAAATCACCTTCGTTACTCAAGACGGCAGAATTCTTGCTGTCGACAAAGCCACTGGCAAGATTGTACGCAACATCCGACCTCGCTTTTGGGTTCCGTATTTGACGTCGCTTGCCGCGATAGGGATGTTTATCTGGGGGGTTTGCTGGATGCGTCTATCGATCCGAATCGGATTTTCTTATTGGTTTGACATTATTGTTTTCATCTTGCTTTGCTACCTGTTTCTTTGGTGGCGCGTCACTCTGGCCGGTTGCCATGAAGATTATGATCGGATTGCTTGGAAGTGCGTGGTGGCTTTGCATGTTGCCCTTGGGACTCTCATCGTGCACCAAACACTTTATGCGAAACGAAGTCTTATTTTCAGAATGCTGCCGTCGTTTGTTTTTGGAGCGGTCTCGTTTATCGCCATCCGACATTTGGCTGAATCTGGATGGATGGTCCAAGCGCAAACGACCTATGCCATCCTCGTGTCAACAGTTGTCCTAGTGGGTTCGATTTTGACGCATCGAATTTGCCCACCTTTTTCGCCCGCCAATTCACTCGGCCGTCAATTAAGAAAGAATGATTTCACGCTCTCGCTTAGGCAGCTTTTTTTCATCACCTTTGTTTGTGCGGCGATCATGGCAGCGCTAAGATTGATCGATTGGAAGTGGACCCTTGAAATTGTCTGGCGAGAGGGGATTGCATTTGGGATAATAGGCTGCATCGTGCTGCTAATGTATTGCGCGGTACTATGTCGTGGATTGCTTTGGTTGAAATCAACGGTAGCGATTGCGCTCATTGCGGCGGTAGCGGTAGCATGGTGTCACCATCAAGCGTGGTGGGACTTAGTCATCTTCGAATCGGTCGCCAAATGGTCGGAGTCCATTGCCATCTTGGGTTTTGCCACTATCCTTGTCGCATCACCCATCGCGTTGAGACAACGTGAGGTGGTACCGTAATCCCGGGCGCGCCCAGAGCTTATAGGAAACGCCAGCGTCTCGGAAGGAAGCGATCAGTCGAGGCTGCATGTGCCCGAAGATTCCAGGCTTCTGCTCCCATGCACACATGGTCCCGCAGTTCGGCAAAGTAGTCATCTGCTAATTCAGTTGGAAGAAACGAATCGTAATAGAGCAGAATGCCGCCATCCGCTATTTCAAAGGATTCCACGACTAAGCCACCCTTCTGAAATTGGTTTCGCTCCGACAACCAGTGCTCGCGACTTTTTATGCTTACACTGACATCAAATGAGATTGTAACGAACTTCTGGAAATACAGGTTTGACAAGAGTGACAACCGACGATCTGGCTAGCGGTAAAAAGGTTTCCGTTGGCTTCATGCCAGCGGGACCACAATTGGCAGCTACCAATGGTTTCATTTGAGGTAGCTGCCAATTGTTGCCTCCGCCCGGACAATCCGGACGGAAGGCAATGCGTAGCCTTCCATTCGGGCTCGTCCCAATGGAGGCCACAATTGGCAGCTACCAACACGCTAAAATAGTGATCGTGTCCTTTAAGCATATGCTCTCCGTCCGGCTCGTCCGGGCGGAAGCGCGTTGTCATCCCTAACGTACCATGCAAATCGAACCCCGCTACACTCCCGATAATTGCTCGTCAGCTTATCAGCTCAATTGGTCGCTCAGCGTATTCGGACGCGAATCGCTTCCATCTCCAGATAACACCATCGAGGAGCTTCGATCGGCACTTGCTGGCGATCATCTCAAGATTCTGGAATTCAAACACAAGCCTCCGAATATCGTTCAATTCTTTCTCAGCTCTCGCCCCAATTCGAATCCATCCGATATCGTTCGATTGATTAAAGGCCGCTGGCAATACTCAATGCGGCCCATCGAGCCAATCGAGTTTCGTCGCAACTACCGAATCACTTCGGTCGGATCCGCCAAAGCAGAAGTGTTGGACGCATACATCGAGCGGCAACCTGATAAGCATCCAGTGGCCAACCATCGCATCCAAGAACTCATTGAATCGATTCAATTCCATGACGAGAAAGTTGACTTGACGGACGTTCGTAGAAGTAGTCACGGCGAGTATCGCTACGCGCTACAAGTTGTGATAGAGTCGGAGTCCGGTTGGCATGACGTAAGGCCCAACGCACTAACGGCATATCGGCAAGCGATCATGAACGGCTGCCGCAAGCATGGCTGGTTGCTATCGCGTACTGGACTATTGTCGAATCATGTTCATGTTTTGGTCGGGCCAGAAATCGCGGATTCGCCGATGGACGTGGCGTTAGCATTGATGAACAACATGGTGTTTACCCAAGGAATGAAGCCGATGTTTCGGTACAGTTTTTATGTGGGGTCTTTTGGCGAGTATGATCGCGGGGCAATTTGGAATCAGATGGCCCAGGAGCGGAACAGGGTACAACGCTGCTTCCGCCCGGACGAGCCGGACGGAGAGCACGAGGGAATTAAACAGAATGATTTTTTTGATGTACCGTAGCTGCCAATTATCGCCCCGCTGGGATGAACCCAGCGGTAGCGAAATACAATCCAAGCTAGTCGGGGCACGCAAATTGGTCGTGGCACGCGAATTGGTCGTGCCACGCGAATTGGTGATGACTTCGATGCAGGCGCATACCTAATGGTAATGTTTGTAGCAAATCCTCCAATTGCTCAAGATCGCCTATGACGGCGACGCCGTGGCGTACCTTCTGAATTAGCCGCATCAGAGTGCTGAGAACGGGTTGAATACGTCGGCAATTGCAACTTGATTGTTAGTCCGCATGGTTCATTTCCTGTTTATTGGAATAGGCTGTCGAAGCGACCGCCTCATAGGTCTGAACTAGGCGTTGAATCTCAGAACCCGCCAACTTTTCAAAAAAATTCTGGCCAGGCCACCGACCTAATGCGCAGCCACACATAATTCAGCCCTCTTCCAGGTGACCGCGTCGGTCACATTAACACATTGACGCCGAAGCAAGTTGGGGCGTTTCTCAAATCGCTGATATTGGACAAACCGAAGACATTTTCGGGGAACGTTAACTCGCACCGGTTTAACACGCGTTTGACACGCCGGTGCAGGATACGGAAACTACGAATTCGATGTAATCACTGCGAGTTCCAAGAGACCGCAACGATGGATATGCAGTGGAAATCCGGAGGCAATACGGCAGGCGTCGCTAGCCATGCCTCTGGCAGCTTTTAGGGGCGGTGGAGAGCGAGCGAGCAGGGAGGTGTTCCTGAATTGCTTCTGTAAACAAATGAACTGCAAAGACAATCGGCACGCGAAGTTGGTTCGGATTCGGGTTGTCCGCGTTTTCAACGATACCGGTCCCTATAGAATGCCCCCTAGGCGAACAGTTTGCTTATTGGTTGAAAGTCCACATAGTCTGTGCCGGATGCTGATTCCACGAAGTGAAACGCCCGACCGGATGGGGTTTCCTCGACTTTGTTGGTCCAGTCGATACCCATCGCGGAATAGATAGTACAAACAACGTCCTCCATGTAGATCGGTCTACCTGGAGACCAGCCGAAATCGGTAATTGTCCCGCCGACAGCGTCTGTCTGA
>JANMGH010000151.1:0-3314 GCA_031374515.1 Pirellula sp.
TGGTTACGTCTTTAGGGCGCGCGACACGCAACTGGATAGAATCGTTGCCATAAAGGTCCAGCGCGCCGGAATGTTCGCGACGGACGAAGATGCTGAACGATTTATCCGGGAGGCCCGGAGCATCGCTCAGCTCAATCATCCGGGCATCGTCACTGTTTATGATACGGTACGATCCGAAGAAGACATATGCTATTTAGTGACTCAGTTCATCGATGGAGAATCGCTGGACGCGAGATTGCAGAAAGTCGATTTCGGCTTTGAACATAGTGCTACGTTGATCGCATCCATTTGCGATGCGCTTCAGCACGCTCATCAAAATGGCATCGTACATCGCGACGTTAAGCCATCCAACATTCTGCTTGATGCTTCGGACCGGCCGCATGTGATGGATTTCGGACTGGCGAAAAGCGTCCTGGACAACGGAAACACGATGACATCGGAAGGCAGGGTTATGGGTACGCCTGCTTACATGTCGCCCGAACAGGCTGCCGGCAGGTCAAACAGTGTTGATGCGCGAAGCGATGTCTTCAGTATTGGAGTGATGTTTTATGCATCCCTGTATTCGTCTCCTGGTAGTAATCCGATTCAGCACCCAACCATGGTTTGCGTGAGGAGTAACGAACGCTATATCCGCTGCTTCTGGGAGCGGACAAGCCTGCAGGTATTGACCGATTGGAGTCAGCCCCACTTTGATTCTTCGTCTGCAGATTTTAGAAGTTCAATCAGCGTTCCCACTTGCGACCAGTCCTCCAAACACAAGACTAATCTAGCTCTTGTTTCTTGTGGAGTGAATACGTTGGACTCGCTTGTTTCGCGCCAGGTTGCCACGAGTGCGTTCCACGTCAGGTCCTACCACGGCAGCACTTTATCGACTTTTGCATGAACAACCGCTTCGTCAATGACGCTGCTTAGGATTGCCTGCAACTCTTTGTAACGCTCGATACCTTCCCAAGTGGCAGTGGAATCAAATTGGCCGAAGAAGTTGTAAGCACCATACGCAACTTGGAATTGGTAGCGAGACGCATCGAGCTTCGGTTGTTCAGCTTCTTTGATGACGTTCCAAGATTTACACGCTTTCAACTGGGAGGCCAGCTTATCAAGTCGTTCTTGACTTAGATGCGTAGAAGTGCGACCTGGCTTACCGCAGTTGATGAGTGTGACCTTACCAGCACCATCGATATGCATCGCACGATGATTGTCCTTTCCAGCATTGAATTCACGAAAGACCACGTCCATGTCTTGCGACCAAGTGTCGCTCACCACCTCTGGTGTTGCGCTAAGGCGGTTTGTGCCAACAGTTGGTGGCTTATCTTTCAACTCAATGATTACAGGTGGGCTATAAACCCAGTGAAGATTCTTCTCGGTGCCACTTGGCTTGCGAGCGACGCCGATTCTAAGCTCGATAAAGTCGTCAACAGGTGGTTCAAGAAACCGCAGACGTTCAAATTGAATAGGCCACCCATACGAGAAATGTGGCTTCAATTCTTCTCGAGACGATTCCCATGGAGCTACAGAAATCGCAGGCAATGGGAGTTCCGACCATTCGCCGTTTTCATCTGTTACTTGGATCTGATAGGTCGTAAGTAGGTCGCTAAACTGAACCGACTTCGCATCACCATTGTTTTGCAAGTCGACAATCAGATTGAGTGGTTTTCCGTATTCATAAACGTTTCCTTTCTCAGCCCTCAATCGAATTTGCATTCCGTCGTTGGGTTTGCTCCACGGACCTCGGTCGTCGATCCTTTCGAACAGCGGTCGCGGTATATCAGTCGCTCCAGCCGGTAAATTGGCTCTCTGAGGTTTGACGGGGCGTGGAGGTTCAGGATCCTGCATGAAAACGAAGGCAATGAGGTATAAAATGGAAGACATTCCGAGCATAGTCATTACTCCTGTACGAGTTACATTAAAAACAGAACGGCAAGGTGATTTCGGTCTCAGATGACTTTTTAAAGACTCCGGTAGTGGCACGTCGGCAGGCCGCTGGAGGTGGGCCAGGCAAGCTTCAAGTAACTCAGCAACTTGTGCTGCAGAGTCGATACGATCACTCGCTTGCTTGGCCATCAACCTCCCAATGATCGCGCACATCCATGCAGGAATATCTGGATTGAGCTCAAGAATCGGGCGTGGCTCCGCAATATCAGACTTTCGCTCGTTTCCGGCCATTGGCTCATGGACGCACGCATTCCATGTAAAAAATAAACAACACAGAGCGAGCATTATGGTCGAAATCCCATCAAAACACGCAACTCCACCTGGTTTCACACAGCCGAGTCGAGAACCTTTCAGAAAAATTTTGCGAAATCCTTTCTCCGGCCAGTCGTGAGCTGTTTGCAATCGTCGCTCAGAACTCTGCAACGCACTGGCCAGGGAATAGTAGAAGAAGAACTACGGAATCGTGACAGGATAAGGTGGCAACTCAAGGTTATATTGCCCTGGATGTCCTTCGGGCAGATTGTCGGGATAGTGAAAACCAGTTGGGAGGCAGTAGCCTCTACTCAAACATTTTTGAGTCTAGCAAGCCACAAACAATCCATCTTCAACAGCTAGTTCCACAATTTGCGCCTTGGCTTTCGGCTCGGTTAACTCGCCACGGAGGATTTTGACATTGGAAGGGGCAACAATGCCTAGCGAAATTCGGTTGCCTTGGATTTTCACGACTTCCACAGTGATGCTACCGTCGATAATCAGCTTATCATGTGCGCGTGCAGCTATTCGTCCGGTCCGCCTGACCGGCTAAATAGACGGACCAATTCATCAAAGTCAATGGACTCCGAAAGAAATCTCACCGAGCCATCGGCCATCGCCACGTTTGCGCCGCCAGAGTGCAAAGAATAGATTCCTGCAGAGTTAGACTGATTGATGCCCTCTTTGTCGCGGTTCATTGCGAAAGCAAACGTATTGCTGGCGGACCAGCCAGTTTGACCGGGGTAATCTGCGTTTGGATTGGAGGGAGTCGTGTTCGGCTTTCCTCTCAAAAGGTCGATCGGCTTGCCGCCCCGCTCGACAACCGCAATTGTGTTCGAGAGACCGTCGGAAATGTCACGGAATTTCCCGGCGCGGTACCGGAGCAGTTGTGTTCCGGCAAACTGTCTATTTCCGAAATCAGGCCAGCCCCAAATACTCCAACGAACAAACCTGGTTGCAAACGGATTGGTACCAGTCGGCATTGGATCATACCATGCCTTCGTTGACTTCAATCTGCGGAGGCAATGTCCCCCGCTGACCGAGTCACCAGTGCGTTGAGCGTTGTTTGATCTATCGTTTCGGACAAAAAGCGAACGGAACCGTCGGCAAGGCCGACATTCGCCCCTGAG
>JANMGH010000140.1:0-3372 GCA_031374515.1 Pirellula sp.
TTCAACAAGGATTCACGCCCAATGCTTGCCAAGTTAAAAACCTATTCGCTACTTGGCATCGAGGCCATGCCGGTCGACGTGGAAGTTGACCTCTCAGCAGCTCCTCTCCCTAAGACGGTCATTGTTGGCTTGCCGGAACAGGCAGTGCGAGAAAGTATTCATCGTATCGAACGCGCACTGGTCAACGGCGGCTTCGTCCGACCGCATGATCGAGTTGTCATAAACCTAGCCCCTGCCGATTTACCCTAGCAGGCGACTAGTTTTGACCTGCCGATCGCCATTGGGATTCTCGTTGGAGCTGGCCAGTTGGAGTCGGATGTACTAGAGCAGTATGCTGCTGTTGGCGAACTCTCGCTCGAAGGCCAAATGCGAAACGTCAAAGGGGTACTTTCCATTGCAATAGCTGCAGCAAAGCAATCAGGCATCCGCGGCTTGCTCGTCCCTGCCGAAAACGCTCAAGAAGCCGCCGTGGTTGAAGGACTTGAAGTGATTCCAATCGGTTCGCTCAATGAAGCCGTCGGATTCTTGTCAGGCAAACTTCAAATCGAACCAGTGCCCTCGCGATTGAACGAGATTTTTGAAGCCTTCTCCAAATACGATGTCGACTTCAGCGATGTGCGTGGTCAAGAGATGACCAAGCGCGCGATGACCATCGCTGCGGCAGGTGCACATAATTTACTCATGCTTGGTCCACCCGGTTCTGGTAAAACAATGTTGGCCAAACGCTTGCCAACTATACTACCCACGCTATCCGCGACGGAGTCTATTGAAACTACTCGAATCTATTCAGCCTTAGGTCGACTTCAACCTGGGCAGCCCTTGATGGTACAGCGCCCTTTTCGCTCGCCGCACCATACGATCTCCGATGCCGGCTTGGTCGGTGGCGGAAGCCCGCCCGCGCCGGGTGAGGTATCGCTGTCGAACAATGGAATCCTTTTCTTAGATGAACTGCCAGAATTCAACCGCAAGACGCTCGAGGTCATGCGACAACCGCTCGAAGATCGCGTCGTCACCATCTCGCGGGCCATGCGAAGCACGACCTTTCCTGCGGACTTCATGTTGGTCGCCGCCCTGAACCCATGCCCTTGCGGTTACCGCACCGACACACGCCGTACTTGCAATTGTACAGCTCCGCAGATTGAGCGCTACATGTCCCGGATTTCGGGACCTTTGCTTGATAGAATCGACATTCATATCGAAGTGCCGGCCGTGCCGTTTAATGAACTAACCAATGGACCGCCAGGTACCAGCAGTGCCGAAATTCGATTGCAGGTCCAAGCGGCGCGCGAAAAACAGAGCAAACGTTTTGAAAAATCTGTCACACGCACGAATGCTCAAATGTCGAGCCGGCAAATCCGACAGTTCTGTGCACTCGGCAAGCCCGAGATAGAGCTGATGCGAATCGCAGTCAACGAAATGGGGCTCTCGGCGCGTGCACACGACAAAATCCTCCGAGTCTCTCGTACGATCGCAGACCTCGAAGGCTGTGTCCCCATTCAATCGCATCACGTACAAGAAGCCATCAACTACCGCATGCTCGATCGCGATATCTTTTCGTGATTGCGTTTCGTGAACATTGACTTAAAGTATGTAACCCAAGAGTCGAACTCTACCGCAGTCGCTTGCGGTGACGGAGAACTCATGCTAGATGGTTGTCGAGTATTTGTTGTACGGTCAAATCGTGCCTCCATTTGAGCATCCAACTCTTAATTGTCGCGGCTGGTATGCGATGTGTGTCTTTTGTGTTCGACGCAAGACGTTCTGACCAATTGTCAAACTTCCAACCACCAGCTCGAATCGGGCTCGGCCAATTGAACTTCGTACCCGTGTTCCGTCGCATAGTGTGCAAACTCACGCGTCTCGGCATTTAACCCGTTTCCGCGATCGATAACGATGGGCGAGATTTCACGCGAGATCGCATCACACGTCCTCGCGCAATCGAGACCGCATCGCCGCTAAAGTCAGTGCCGCAGTGGCGAAGGCTACAAGCCGATCACAGCTCTTCCCAAGACTCGCCGCTGCTCTTGTCCGTAATGCTATCCAATGACAAACCTCAGCTCAGATTGGCAAAGAACCAGTCGATCCCCGAGCTGCCGGTAAGCTTGTCCTCATCGGTATCGTCGTGGACAGTTATGGAATTCAGTAGAACAGAACCATTCAATCCGCCTGTGGTCGCGCCGGTGAGGTGGCTACGGCGAATGGCCTGTGTGGAATTGCTGTTCCATTCTTTCATCAATAGCCAAAGGGATTCATAGTAGCTCGTCGGATGAAAAGCATCGTGATCGGTCCAGCCAGCGACGAGGATATCCTCATCGCCGTTGCCAACAAGTCGGTCAGCGCCAGTACCGCCGATCAGGATATCCCGAGCACTGCCGCCATTGATTTGGTCGTTGCCACGACCACCCAAGATGATATTCGGACCATTGCCACCATTCAGCTTGTCGTCACCATCTCCCCCGTCAATCAGAGCAGGTAAGGAAATGCCGCCGGAAATGGTCACATGATCGTTGCCACCACAAACTTGCACAACGATTCGTGATATGCCTGCGATCGGCACATCGCGGAAACTGCCGGTTGTCAAGAAGTCCGCATGAACCCGATAGGCCGATCCAGCCTGGTTGATCGTGACTTTATCATCATGATCGGTCCCGATCACGTAGAGCGTATTGCCTACGACGCCGACTCCCGTGATGATCGTCGAGGTTGTGGAAGTGACCGCTCCGCCATCGTCATCGGTCAGAGTCACCGTGATCGTAAAAATCCCGCCGGTTGAATAGGCGTGGATGCCAGCGAATGTTCCGGATCCTGCTCCTTGGCCGATGGTCGCCACTGTGACGTTTCCGTCACCCCAGTTAATGAGCGCCGTGTGCGTATCCTGAGTCCCAACATCCGTGAACGATCCGGATAGACTGATGGACTGGCCTTCGGATGCGTCGCCACATTCCGGAGATGTATTGCTTATACCGCTAATGACTGGGGGCCAAATTATTGACAATAATGCCCAACATCGAGCTAACCGACACACCGAAATCATCGTCCCTTACAGTCGCGGTTATCGTGTAAGCATCTGAAGAAGTACTAGCTGGGTAGTCATCCCGATACTGATGGGTTGCACTAAACGTTCCAATCCCGTTACCTTGCACCACTAGGGCGGCCGACGAGACTTCGCCGTTGCCCCAGTCGATCATGACCGAATGCGTATCCTGAGTACCCTCGTCGGTGAAGCTGCCACTGATCGTTACTGAACCGTTTTCGTTGATCACGGCTGAATCAACACTCAGGCCAGTGATGATCGGAATGACATTGCGGACTGTTATATTCACCGTCGAGCTAATCGAGACTCCTCCGTCGTCATCGGTGACCGTGGCGGTA
>JANMGH010000170.1:0-20786 GCA_031374515.1 Pirellula sp.
TGTTTCCGACTATACTCCGGGCATGCTCGTATCGATTACTCCTGACCAATGGAATGACTTTATTCCAACAACGATCAAGGGAGTAGCGGCGCTACTGAAGCGAATAGCTAGTAAGATTTCTTTAAGCGACTTCAAGAAGTCCACACGGGGACCCAAGAAGAAAAAACCGTTCCGGTCTCGAAACGTGGCTTCAAGCCACGTCTCAACTGCAAAGTTGCTCGGTATTACATAAAATAGACACCCTTAAAGCCCTGGGTCTCCAGGCCCGTCCCATTCAATTCGGACGGGCCTGGAGACCCGTCCTACGTTGGGTAAGGCAATTCCTGCCGCTCGCCCAACAGCAATTATGCTGCTTGTTTAAGGAATCCTTCTAGTTGTTGCGCTCGGACGGGGTTTTGCATTTTCGCAACCGCTTTGGCTTCGATTTGCCGAACGCGTTCGCGGGTTACTTTGAAAATACGGCCAACTTCTTCGAGGGTGTACGAATAACCATCGGTCAGTCCATACCGCAGGCGAATAATTTCTCGCTCGCGGAAGGTCAACGTCTTGAGAAGGCTTTCAATTCGGTCGCGAAGCAAACCATTGGTGGCGCTGCGGACGGGATTGTCGCTGCTGGTATCTTCGACGAACTCGCCGAAAGCGTTGTCTTCGCCTTCGCCGACCGGACGATCTAAACTGATTGGATGACGACCGATATCCCAAACGCGGCGAACTTCGTCCGGAGCAATTTGAGTCGCTTCGGCGATTTCGTCCATGCTAGGCTCGCGTTTGAGTTGCTGCGTCAGCGTTTTGTGCGCGTTACGTAGCTTGCTCAAAACATCGATCATATGAACTGGAATTCGAATCGTTCGAGCTTGGTCTGCAATCGCACGCGTGATCGCTTGGCGAATCCACCAAGTTGCGTAAGTCGAAAACTTAAAGCCGCGACGATACTCGTACTTGTCGACGGCGCGCATCAGCCCCGTGTTGCCTTCTTGAATCAAATCCAAGAAACCAAGTCCACGATTTCGATACTTCTTGGCGATGGAAACTACGAGTCGAAGATTGCCGCTCGACAGTTGTCGTTTGACCGCTTCGTACTCTTTGAAGTGCTTGCGAAATTGCTGACAACGTTGGCGCAAGCTGCGAGGGCTTTCGTGCGTCGTCACGATGAGATGCCGTAGCTCGTTCAAGCAACGGTCATATTCTGGTCCGTACGCGGCACGATCGCGCATATCGCGAATTCGATTTTGCAACCAATCCATGCGTTCTGAGAATTGCTCCAACTGTCGCATGATGGGGTGAACGCGACGGGAACGAAGCGATAATTCTTCGACAAGTTGCAGGCACTTGTTGCGACGACGAACGTACTCGCGAACTTTATTCTTTTTGACTTCGGGATCGATCGATAGGCGGACGATATCGATGAACTCGCGGCGATTTTCGGCCATGAGGTGGTCGATCGTCTTGAGATTGAAAGGCATGCGAGCCGAAATCTGTTCTTTGGTCAATCGTTCAGTCAACGATACTTTAATCGTTCGGTCGAACGGCAAAACGCCTTTGTGAACTTTCTTGAGGGTCTCGACTGTCTGTCGCATCGCGTAGCTGTTTGCGAGAACCGCGCGGCGAAATCGCTTGCGTGTGATTTCGATTTTCTTGGCAAGCGAAATTTCTTGTTCGCGAGTTAGCAACGGAATCTGGCACATCTGGCTCAAGTAGAGGCGAATGGGATCATTCGTCAGCTTGGGACCGTCACCTGGAATCTCCGTTTCGCCGTCGATAGTCTCCTCGGCAATTTTCAGAGCGGCCGGTAATTTCCCAGCGACTACCGAATCGGATTCGACGATTTCGATACCCATTCGTTCCAAAGCATAGAGAAGTGAATCCAGCTTTTCAGCACTCGTCGCTTCGTCGGGCAAGTACGCTGTTACTTCATCGTAGGTCAAATAACCTTGATCCTTGGCCTTGACGACGAGCTGTTCCAAATTATTAACGGTTGTTTCCACAATAAACTCCTTTTATTGCCGCCCGGCCATGAATACAGGACGGGACGACATGTGGTAGGGACGCGGGATGATCCATCAAACCTATCTCTCAGACAATTCTTTAGACGCTCTCGGGTGGCGTGCTTCAATGCACTGATTCGATCGACGAAATGTTGCTTGAATAAATTCATGCTTCGTGGCGATTGATTTGGGTACTCCGAAAAATGTCTTTCCAAGTTTGCGTTTGGTCTTCAAGACCGCTCGAATAACTTAGACTTCCTTGTCCGAAAACAAACCTTGGCGCGATCGAGCTTGCTCGACCATTTCTCTCAATAAGCTCAATTCCTCCTCTTCCGAAAGTTGATTCGTCTCAAGGACCCGCAACCGTTGCTGATCTTCTGCTTGATTTTCAAAACTTGCAATGCGTGCGTACATGCCGAACAATCGTTGTTCTGCATCGATTGTCGAATGGACTGATTTTTTCTCAGCCTCTGCTTGTATCGAAGCCAATAAACTCTTGACCGAAGCTTCTTCGACGGCCGACATGATACTTGCAAAATCCAAGTCATTGCCGGCTAATTCAAGATCCATGTACAACTGCAAAAGTTGTTTAGCGGTTTCGCTGTTGAGGCTCGCCATGGGAAATCGTTCTAGAGCGGCAGGGACCAATTCAGGATGATCGATTAAGATCTCAAATAGTTCGCGCTCCATCGCCGACATTTCAGAAAAGCGAAGCTGGGATCGTTCGGGTGATTTGATGTCGGCAACAGCCGGTCTTCGGCGATTGGCTTCGGATTGCATTTCGCGGATTCGTTGACGAAGATTCTTGTCATCCAAACCGAATTGTCGGGCAATCCGCATCAGGACTTGGTCTTTTCGCAAACGAGACGCTTCATCCGATAACATGTTTCCTCTGGGAGCCAACGACAACGTTCGAAGAATGTCCTCAAGTGCAGCATTGGCGCGATGGGTATCGATGAGGGGATTGAACCCACGGCAAGCTACCCGAATCTTGTGCTCGAGCGCATCAACCGATTGCGATAACAATTTTCGCATTTCCGCTTCGCCGCGCTCGATCAAGAAATCACAAGGATCAAGGCCTTCTGGTAAAGTCAGCACGCGCAAGTCCATCTGGGCGCCAACGAACAGTTCCAAAATTTCGTTCGTTCGTTTCTGCCCCGCTTCGTCTCCATCCAATAGTAAAACTACCGAATCGCAGTATCTTCGTAGCAATCGAATGTGGCTTTCGCCTAAAGCCGTTCCGCAAACGGCAACGGCGTTTGTGAGTCCGTGCTGATGTGCCATGATCACATCGGTGTAGCCTTCGACCACGATGGCTTGTCGCTGCTTTGAAATCGCGTCGCGTGCTAAATCCAAGCCATACAGTTGGTTGCTCTTTGAATACAGTCGCGTTTCGCTGCAGTTAATGTACTTGGCTTGATCGTTGGCCGATCCGGGCAGAACCCTACCGCCGACGGCAATCGCGCGGCCTTGAGCATCACGAATTGGAAATATGACGCGATTACGAAAGAAGTCATATCGTTTGCCGCGTTCATTACGCCGAACAACTCCAATGGATTCCAGCATTTCTGCCGACAATCCGCGACTCAATCCGCGGTCGATTAACCAAGACCAAGATTCTGGTGCAAAACCAATCTGAAATCGTTGAATGCTCTCGTCAGTAAGGCCACGAGACTGTACATACTTGCGAGCCTCGGCCGCTTCGTCGGATTTTGTTAAACATTGAGCAAATTGTTCGACCGCCCAAGCCATTGCATCGAAAAGAGATTTCTTGTCTAAATCCGATTTCGCACCGCGATGCGACTTGGGCTCCGTCTCGAGATTGATGCCGGCGCGTTCGGCTAACATCCGGAGGGCTTCGGGGAAACTGACGCCTTCGCGTTGCATTACAAAACTAAAAACATCACCACCTAAGTCGCAAACCCAACATTTCCAGATTTGTCGCTCAGGATTAACTTGAAGGCTAGGCTTTTGATCATCGTGCCAAGGACATCGAGCGACGTAAGCGCGTCCTTGACGGCGCAGCTCCATATAGCTGCCCATCAAATCGACAATGTCGACCGCTGTTCGAACTCGGTCTTTCAGGTCATTATCAATCAGGAAGGACACATTCACTCCTTTGGCATTTCGGCAAAATCGAGGTTTATCCCATGATCAGCCGCAAATACCGTGTCGTATTTTCAGAAAGGCTCAGCCTTTCGCTGTTCGAGTTAACGGGTACGTTTGGCTCGAACCATGTCATCCTTAACACGGGCAAAGAGTATGCGACATCAAGAGCGACTTCGTCAACCTCGATTGACTAATTTTCTCGAATTGTTTCAGATTTCGCAACTGCCCGTTTAGATAGCCTTTTTGCACATTACCGACCGAACTTTATTAATACTGAGAAAATGCATGTCAAACTTGATCAGCGCCCGAGTTCTTTTAGATCCCGCATCTGAAGAACTGCGGTTCTTACCCGAAGGGCCCTATGCGATCGACAACAATCGCTTCTCCTGGGTCGCTATCCAGCACGGCGCTAACGCGAATTTTGGTTCCCTCAATATTTTCGATTTGAGCAATAACACCAACCAATCTTTTCCATTGCCCGGTCGGCCTGGTTTCGCCTTTCCGACTTCTTTGCCCAACGTCTTTGTGGTTGGATGCGAACGCAGCTTGGGATTTTATGATGCCAACACCGGCGATTGGCAGGTCTTTGAAGACCAAGTCGATCACGATGTGGCGAATACTATTATCAACGATGGTTTAGTTCATCGATCGAATCTAATTTTCGGCACCAAAGATTTGGAATTCAAAACACAGAAAGCCGGTCTTTATCTGTGGCGAAAAAAAGATCGTAAACTCATTCGATTACGAAACGACCAGATCTGCAGCAATGGCAAAGCAGTCATCGAACAAGTCGACGGAACCGTGTTGTTGTACGATATCGACACGCCAACAAAACAACTCGCCTGCTACATTATCGACATCGATGAAGGCACGATCGGCCCGAGACAAGTGGCGCTCGATCTGTCCGACCTTCCATTCTTTCCCGACGGCATGACGATGACGGCCGATCAATTGAGCGTCATCATCAGTTTCTACAATCCATCGGCCGCCGAGTACGGCGAGACACGCCAATACCGTTTGTCGGATGGCGAATTGGAAATGACCTGGACCACACCGGGATCCCCGCAGGCCACCTGCCCTCGTCTAATTTCCCACGACGGAAAAGTGCGACTTGTGATTACGACAGCGGTTGAACACATGCCGGCGGAAGAACGTGCAGCGGCTCCGAACGCAGGTTCAATATTTATCGCCGACACCCAGTTTTCGCAGCCAAGCGACGCCCCCAAGTTCCGTCACTTCGAAATCTAGACTAGCGCTCGGTCATCGTATTGGAATCGTTTCGCAATTCATGACGCTTCGTAGTAAACACGTGGATTTCTACGAGTTCTTCGGACGACGAATCTCGAATCGCTTTTGCGCAACCATACGGCATGCGGAGTCGACGCTAATTTCTTAGGAAAGCTCTTTCCGTTCGCTCGGATCTTGCGTCAATTCGCTTTCAAATTGAGCTATTTCCTGCATTATCTTTCGAACATTCGTCAAACTAGCTCCGGCTGCGTTATCGTCGATGAGACCCGCCAATCGACTTCGGCTTGCGTGGTGTGACCAGCAATGAACAAGCCAGGTCGCAACCAATCCGAGCAGACCAACAACGATTCCCCCATAAATCGCCACAGGTGTGTTTGCCATCATTTCGGTTCCTAGAAGACCGAATGCAACCATCATAAACGGTATCCAAAACAGCCACCACGACAAACCAAGCACAACGCCGCTTCGGATGTACAAAGAGCGTATACGAGCGATTCGTTTTTGTAGAACCGTGACAGGTTCTGAGTAATCTAATTTGCTCATGCGACCGACCATAATGCCGCCCAAAGCGATCATTGCGACGCAGTACGCATGAACGATTACTGCCGACAACAGTTGATAGGCAACTCCTCGATGTCCTGTCCAATACTCGACGGCCATCCAGATCACGAGCACTTCAATCGCCATCTGAATGACTTGGCCCCAAAACAACGGGCGTAATGCGCATCGAACTTTTGAAACTCGACCTTCGCGGATAAATCCCCAAACTTGCATTTGATTTTTCTCAAGCTGGGTATTCAAATCCTGCCAAACGACTTTCAATTCATCCACGTTCATTTTCGATTCCTCGGTCTTCATTCTTCAGAGTTTATTTGCTTGGCCAGTCGCGCCTTGAGTCGACTGATTTTTGTCGCCACATTGGTTTCCGTAATGCCTAGTATTTCTGCGATTTCTCTGTAGCTGCGTTCTTCAAGGTACAACAGCATGAGCGCACGATTTAGCGGTTCAAGCTGATCGATGAACCGATACAGTTCATCGATACACGATTGTTGCTCGCTTGCCACAGTCGATTGCTCGGGCAGGTCATGTAATTGCGTGTCAAGCATTACCTCGATTGCGTTTGCGGGCGCGAAGTTGCGAAATTGCAACATTCAAAGCAATCCGATACATCCAAGTTGAAAAGTTTCGAGCAAGGTCGTAGGAAGCATTCGATCGAAACAATTGGCTGACGATTTCTTGAGCTAAGTCGTCGCGGTCCTGCTGAATCCGACAGTACAAATTCGCGACCTTGAAAACCCGTTTGCGATGTGTGACGAGGAGCTCGACGAATTCTTGCTTGTCGTCCTTATCTCCCGCCATGCTTTCCAACTTCTTAGATAAATTTTCGCTTCGACTATAGCCCCTCTGACTACATGATTCGCTTGACCGAGCCGTAAATCACACCGGAAGTGAGAATTTTCGCTTATTTCCGAATTTCACCGAGTTTATTTTTGCCTCGGAATCAAGACGACTCGCCACCCACGTTGAATTCACATGAAAAACTTGGCGAAAAACCTTTCCGAGAATTATTTCGCAAAGATGAAGGCTTAAAAGCCTAAGTGTGGATGTACTAAATGGCGGACTCGCTTTCCCACACATTTTCGGACCCTTAAACGCATGTTTGATTTTCGAAATCAGTTGGGCCTGCCTTTTTAATCTCGCCCTTTTTTATCTTTTCGGAGCCACCATGGTCCACCATCGTTTTCGTGACGTGTTCAAAAAACTCGTTCTGCTCTTGGCGTTCTTCGTCGGACTGTGTTGCCCTTCGGTAAATTTCGCAAATGAAAAGACGTTGTTAATTTCCGAGACATCGCTCGGCCCAGGTGCTACGGAAACGTTAGCCAAGGAAGGCGACATCGTATACGTCGCGAGGCATGGTGAGGGTGTCGATGTGATCGATTTGTTCGATCCGCAAAATCCAGTGCTCCTAACAACAATCGACCCCGATGGCCCGAGTTATGCGACGACAGACGTTTGGGACGTTCAAGTTCTGAATGGAATCCTGTTCGTGTTTAACAAAGGTTTGGCAGTCGATCCCAATCCAGGAAAAGGCAATTGGACGGGCGTTTACATGTACGACGTTTCCAATCCGCTTTTCCCGGTCGAAGTAGGAGCAATCGTCTGGGGGCTTGGCGGTGGGTATCATCTTGGAGCTTGGACGGAATCGGGCGAAGTGGGTTTGATCGCGGGTGTTCCCCACATTTTCGTTTGCTCGAAAATTACTTCCATGGTTGAAGTCTTCGACGTTTCCAATCCCGCTATTCCTGTTTGGAAATCAACCGTCCTACGACCTGCTTGGAAACCCTCACTCGAAACCGTATATCAAGACGGGAAACTTTATACGGCTTGGGGTTCCGAAGGATTTACGATTGACGATGTGACCGACCCGTCGAATCCCGTGCGTCTCGGACACCAACCCTACGTCGGAACCGCCGTCGTCAATGGCGGACTACGCACGCTTTGCCCTACTCCTGATGGAACACATGTTGTAACTGGAGAATATACAAATGCTGGTGATGTTCGGTTATGGAACGTGATCAATCCTGGGGCCATATCGCAAGTTGCTTCGTGGCGACTTGGCACAAATTCATTGCTTTGGAGCGTCAAGGCATCGAACGATTATGCTTACGTCGCACACCTCGAAGACGGCATTCGCATTCTCGATATCCGAACGCGAACGAGCCTCACTCCAGCCGGTTTTTTTGATCCCGATCCAGCACCGTCGCTCCGAACCTGGGCGGGCATCGCCGATATTGTCCTTGACGGATTAACGTTATATGCAAGCCACGAAACACGCGGATTGTTCGTCGTCGAACATGATCCGAACCTGCCACCTCCCGACACAGTCACTATCACTTCGGTCACTTACAGGACTTCAAAGAAAGAGCTGAAAGTTTATGCGACGAGCTCTCTGCAACCTTCACCAACTCTAACCGTCACTGGAATTGGCACGATGACTTGGTCAAGTCGATACAATCGCTACGAGTTGGTCATTCGACTCAATTCGAATCCGGGAACGGTTACTGTGAACTCGAGCGCAAGAGGTACGGCGACTCGAACGGTAACCATAACTAAATAGTTCATTAGACAAACAGAGCAACATAAAAAAACGGTCGTTGCACGTTCTATGTGCAACGACCGACAAGACTTTTGAAATCAAAATTGCACGTAATCGATTTTCTCAGAACTGCATAACTGGCTTCACAATAGTTCAGGCAGTGCCGGACGGGTTGAAGTACTGTGGCTCGTCGCCTTGTTTCCATTTGATGTTGCAGCCAATGCTGGGCTTTTGCAATTCATTGGGTTTACTGCCGGACAATACAGCGTCAATTGCAGCGCGCAAATCGCTGCCATTTAGAGGCTTGTCCGATTTTGGCCGGCTGTCATCCAATTGACCGCGGTACACCAAGCGGTGGTCTTTATCGAAGACAAAAAAGTCGGGCGTGCAGGCAGCGTGATAAGTCTTGGCGATTTCCTGTGACTCGTCAAAAAGGTATGGAAATTGATAGCCTTGAGCCTTGGCTTCTTCGCGCATCTTTTCCGGT
The DNA here is from genome assembly GCA_031374515.1 of Pirellula sp. GTDB lineage: Bacteria > Planctomycetota > Planctomycetia > Pirellulales > Pirellulaceae > JBKCUI01. The sequence goes on from JANMGH010000170.1 coordinate 8,927, forward strand.
GAATCTTCCGGATGACTTGTTACGTCGTTTGAGCTAATGCCGACAAATGCAATACCACGCCCACTGTAATCCTTAACGATGCGCACCAATTCGGGAGCGACATGTTTCACGTACGGGCAATGGTTGCAAATAAACATGACCACTAGCGGCTTACCACGGAAATCGTCAAGCGAAACTGTTTTGCCATCGATGTTAGGCAACGAAAACTTGGGGGCAGATGTTCCCAATGGCAACATCGTACTTGCGGTTCGTACCATTTCTTTCTACTTCCTAACTTGATTTGAAGTTGCAAATAACGAGCGATCTATGAAAAATCGCAATTCAATTGACAACCAGACTTGGAATGTGCTGTCCTGCGGACAATTACGTATTTGGTGGCGCTAGCGGGTTAGAACCCGTGGATTCGCCAATATTCCCCGGCTCCTTCGAGTCGCCAATCCCCCAAGGCAGTTTCCGTCCATAGGGATTGTTATCCTGATCTTTAGGCGGTCCATCATTCTTGGGCGATGCACCATGCGGTTGCCCGCGAGGCGCGAAGACCAACACCGTCACCGCACCACCGATTACAACTGCCAAGCTGATCAAGAAATAAATGCTGACTTGACCAAACGCGTTGCTCAATGCCATGGTTAGAAACGTGTTAACGACAGGTGCAAATCCAAAAATGAGCGGCATGACATAAATTGGCTTGCCACCAAAATTGAATGCAAAGATGATCCCCAACGCTCCAACCGCTCCAGCGGCACCTGCGGCCAGCGACCACATGAACCCACCGAATCCCCAATTACCCGGTTCGGGATCAGGTAGATAGTTCAGTAACAACAAGGGTACTGCAACAGCGATGAAGAAATAGGCTATTCCGACACATAGAAACGGGCGCAATCGACTGCCAGCCATTTTCATTTGGCCAAGATGCAAAAATGGGCCATAGCCGCCCCAGCATATGATCGCCATGATGATGGACAAAGTGATCTTTAACGGGTCGGCTTGAACAATCCACTTTTCCGGTACGGATTCTTTGCTCGTTTCATTGGATTCCTTCACAGTCGATTCGGTATCGGAAGACTTCGACTTAGTTTCGACATTACTCTTCCCTTCACCCTTCGTGCCAGTATCCTTTTCGACAACTTCATTTCCGGTCGCAGCTTCGGCCGATTTGGATTCCTCTGCGGTTGATTTTGAGTCGTCAACTTCGTGGGATGTAGCAGCAGAAGCGTGTTTTGGGGCGGCGGGTTTCGTGATGAGAACTCCTACCGCGCCCAACGCAACCAAGACGAGTCCCGCGATAAACATCGGACTGATTTGCTTGAACGTCTTGCCAAGCCAACTGGTGACGAGCGTGTTTACAACCGGGGCTCCGCCAAACACCAGGGGCATGACGTACATCGGGCTGCCTTTGTATTTGAGAGCCAAGATCACGCCTAGAGCGCCCAGCGCGCCGATGCTTCCTGCAAAAATCGAAAGGGCCGCTCCAGCAAACGTCCATTTACCCTTTTCTGGCTTGCGGATCAGCAAGACCAGCGAACCGACCACGGCTATGAAAAAGTAGGCAACTCCCACAGCAACAAACGGCCGGAGGGAGCTTTCCCCCATCGCGTTCTTGCCATTATGAAGCAGGACGCCGTAGGCTCCCCACGATAGAAATGTCACAACGACAGACAGAAGGACCTTGGGCAATTGAACCATTTTTTCACAGTACAATAGAGTGTGGGGTGGAGGATTTATTATTCGTCAACGCCGAACCCTTCTTCTGGCAAATTCGGCACACAAGCGATTTTCTTGGCCGCCCCAGGGCGTTTCGTCAAAAAAGAATCGGTGGAATCGAGCGGCGATCGGAGGAAGTTGATTCAGCACAAGGAACACAAGGAATTCGGGCAAAATCCTGGCGTTCCCCAATTGCGAGGCACTGTATTGTAATCCCAACGCAATAATCTCCCAATATCCTCGTTTTGAGTTCGAAGGAGCGCGGATTGTCAGGATCGGCGCGGTGAATCGCCAATTTGGGCGGTTTTGTGAATCCCTGCTTTTAACCGGTTGCGATGCTAGATTCTCGTAACTACGATGAGACTTGACGATTTAGCGTTTTCTCTGCGAACCGTCGCTTCGAAGCTTGATTGGACCGCCCTTCGCAGAATCGCGAAGTTGCAACTTAAGTCAATGTACGTCTTGTTGGAGGATTGCCGGATGAGCCGGTTGCTTACTTACGCATTTGGATTTCTTGCCACACTTGGTTTTGCAGCAGGCGGTTTCGCGCAGACTGCGATGGATGAAACGTACGGGATCGGCGTCCATTCGTACTTTTCAAATAATCTGCCCCAAGCTGAATTGATCTTCACTCAGTTGATCGACGGCGGCAGCGAAGACCCGCGCGTTCATTACTTCCGCGGTATCACTCAAGCTCGCCTTGGCGGTGAAGGTGCCGGTCAAGCCGATTTCGATCGCGGTGCGGAACTAGAAATGCAAGGTAAACGCGCTGTCGATATCGGTCGTGCTCTTCAACGCATCCAAGGCCCAATTCGCACGCAATTGGAAAAGGCCCGTTCTGCTGCTCGATTGGCTTATGCAACGAAAAAGATGATGCTGGACAAGACTCGCATCGAAAAGCTCCCGGCAGGCTCAGGCGTGATGCCGAAGGATCCTTTTGCTGATGATCCAAGTCCAACTTCAGGAAAGCCTCAGGAAATGCCCAAGGACACTGCTCCCACGCGGCCTGCTGACGAACCGGGCACAGAGCCTGCGCCAGGAACCGAGGCACCGGGTGCCGATCCATTTGACACACCAGCATCCGACGCCGATCCGTTTGGCGACGACGCACCGGCAGACGGCGCGACTCCTCCCGCAGACGGTGGCACACCTCCGGCTGGCGAACCCGATCCATTCGGCTAATCGCTCGTTCATCTGCCAGACCGGATATTAACAAAACGAATCCCATCCAAACCCCCAGCTTCTTGTTTTTGAGAAGTTGGGGTTTTTTCGTCAAACATAAGCACCCCAGCACAAGTTATCTAGCGTTATCAGCCGTTTTGGCGTTAGCCACGGTTACTTCAAGTGACTGTAAACTTATGCATGGGTGCTTAGTACCGATCAACGTGAATCTCCCGCAAACGAATCGAATAGCGATTGCTTGAAATCAAGCTTTGCAGCACGATAGTACCTAAGCAATACCAACACTCGCCCTGAATTGAACGCATCTCACCGCCACGCGATGGAATCGTATGAAAGTCGGACTTTTTATTCCTTGTTACGTAGACCAGTTCTATCCCGATGTAGGCATGGCCACGGTTGAACTACTTGAGAAGCTCGGCGTCGAAGTTGATTTCCCGACCGAGCAAACTTGCTGCGGTCAACCGATGGCTAATACCGGCTGCACAGAGCAGACGCGACCTTTGGCGGAAAAGTTCTTTCGCATATTTCGCGATTACGAATACGTTGTCTGCCCTTCGGGAAGCTGCGTTTCGATGGTGCGCAATCATTATGTCGAATATTTGAACGGTCGCAAAGACTTCGAGCAAACTTGTGCTCGCACCATGGAGCTTTGCGAATTCCTGACGGATGTGATGAAAGTCGATTCTATTGCGGTAAAGTTTCCATACCGCGTCGGTTTGCATGCCAGTTGTCATGGTCTTCGTGAACTCAGGCTAGACAAATGCAGCGAGCGACGCGGAGTACAAATTAGCAAAGTGCGGCGATTGCTCGAAATGGTCGAGGGAATCGAGTTCGTGAAATTGCAACGCGAAGACGAGTGCTGTGGCTTCGGTGGAACGTTTGCCGTTGCCGAAGAAGGCGTCTCGGTCTTGATGGGTCGCGATCGATGCGAAGATCATATCCAAGCCGGCGCTCAGGTAATAGCGGCAACCGATATGAGTTGCCTAATGCATATGGAAGGTATCCTCAGAAGACAAAAGAGCACGATCCCCGTCATGCACATTGCCCAAGTGCTCATGGGCCGACAACCTCAAATGATTCGCTAGCTTCGCTCTTGATTAAGGCGTCCTATGAACGTTACGCATATCGACCACCCGCAACTCGCGAATGTCTTTGCTAGAAATGCAGACCGCGCTCACTGGCACGACGGCGCGCTTTGGTTCGTTCGCCAAAAACGCGATCGGCAAGCTTCGTTAATTCCAGAATGGGAAGAACTCAGAGAACTTGCTGGTCAAATCAAAACGCACACTCTCGTCAACTTAGCCGACATCCTCGTCCAGTTCGAAAATAATGCGACTGCGTTAGGTGCCAAAGTGCATTGGGCGGCTGACGCCAAAGAACACAACGAAATCGTCTACTCCATCCTGAAAGACAACAATGTCCAACGTGTCGCCAAAAGCAAATCGATGCTGACCGAGGAATGCCACCTGAACCCGTTCCTCGAAGAACGCGGACTGAACGTGGTGGATACCGATCTCGGCGAATGGATCGTGCAACTGCGGCATGAACCGCCCAGCCACATTGTCCTGCCTGCAATTCATATCAAGAAAGAAGAAGTCGGCGAGACGTTTCATCAGCATATTGGCACTCCTAAAGGAAATGCCGATCCGATCTTTCTGACGGGCGCGGCACGCAATCACCTGCGACACAAATTTGTAGATGCTGACGCAGGGATTACCGGTGTCAATTTCGCCATCGCCGAAACAGGCGGGATTGTGGTTTGCACGAATGAAGGAAACGCTGACTTGGGAACGTCATTGCCACCAATCCATATCGCTTGCATGGGAATTGAAAAACTAATTCCACGATTGGTGGACTTGTCGATATTTACTCGTTTGTTGGCTCGTAGTGCAACGGGACAGCCGATTACGACTTATACGTCTCACTTCCACGGACCTCGCCCTGGCGGACAGTTGCATATCGTGCTGGTCGATAACGGCCGTACGCAAATCCGCGAAAGCCCAGACTTTCACCGATCACTCAACTGCATTCGATGCGGTGCTTGTATGAATACGTGCCCCGTGTTCCGGCGAAGCGGCGGACACAGCTATTCGGCAACCGTCCCCGGCCCGATTGGCAGCATTCTCTCACCAGCTCAAGACCCCAAATTGCATCATAGTCTGCCGTATGCGTGTACTCTTTGCGGTTCCTGCACGGACGTCTGCCCGGTTAAGATTGATATCCACCACCAACTGCTAACTTGGCGTAGTGAGTTGGCCCATGCCAAGCTCATTCCGCTGTCCAAGAGAGCTTCCATGCGGATGGTCAGCGTCATCCTACGTAACACTTGGCTGTTTAAAATTTCCGGCTGGTTTGCCCGCAAGTCGCTGCGTTGGATGCCTCGATTTGCAATCTACAATCCCCTCAACGCTTGGGGCAAGTCGCGCGATTTGCCTCCCGCCCCCAAAGACTCGTTCCGCGCACAATTCGCCAAGAGAAAACGGAACAAGTCATAACCCACGATCGAAACGTGCATCCAAATGAGCGAGCAAAGTAAACAGAAAATACTGAGTCGGATTCGCAACCATAGCTTGCCGCCCGTCGGTTTGCCAGAAGTGATCCACGGAAATTGGATTCGTTACGATGACCCAATTGCCCAACTCGGCAAAATGATCGAATTCGTCGGTGGTTCGTTCGAATGCTTGCCGTCGATCGACTCAGTTCACGACCGATTGAAAAGCTTTCCGCAAATGCAGGAAGCAAAACGGGTGCTTAGTTTGGTTGACGGCATCGAAGGAAATGTCGATCTCGACAGTATTCCTGACCCACACGATCTCGAAGACCTCGACTTCATGATTTTCGAAGGTGATATCGGAGTTGCAGAAAATGGCGCCGTTTGGATTACGGACGCCAAGATCAAACATCGAGTGGTTTTGTTTATCAATCAGCATCTGATCATCGTCCTCCGACGACATCGCATCGTCCACAACATGCACGAAGCGTACGCACAGATACGCGTCCACGGACCAGGCTTCGGTTGCTTTGTATCGGGTCCCTCGAAAACCGCTGACATCGAACAGTCATTGGTAATCGGTGCACACGGATGTCGTTCCTTGCAAATGTACGTGATCCCTTAAGACGCATTCGTCAACGAAAATCTTTGTGCAATTTGAAAAACCGTGGTAACATTTTTTCAATAAGGCTGCTCGCCGTTAACGACTCTCAAGTTGCCTTTTACATTCTTTCCAAAGGGACGACTAATGCTTGAGGATCTAAGCTCCAGCAATCGCATTGCAATTTGCAAATCGATGTTTGGTTGTCGATTGGCGATTGCGTTATTCTTGATAACACTCTGGTTCTTTTCGAATGGCTTGTCCCAAGATGCAGCGATGCCACAAAGCCAGCTTGAACAAGCCAAACATGCAACCTGGATGGCCACTCAGCCTACGGGCTTGTTGATCCCTTTGTACGTTTATCCAGCAAACATTCATACCAACGCCGAATTCAATCGCGTCATGGAACTAAAGCGACGCTTCCATTCGATTCCCTTTTGGATCATCGTCAATCCCGACTCTGGGCCTGGAACCGCGATCGATGCGAATTATACCAAAGCCATTGATCGACTCGTCGGCGCTGGCTGCACCGTCCTCGGCTACGTTTCCACAGATTACGCTCGACGCACCAAATCGCAAGTCGTCCAGCAAATGAAACAATGGAAAGAGTTTTATCCACGCGTACAAGGAATTTTTTTTGATGAGATGGTTTACGAAGATAATTTGAAATCGTCGGAGTACCAATCTCAACTCAACTTGACCGCTCAGAAATTAGGATTCTGGCCGACCGTTGCAAATCCTGGCACCGATACACCCGAGCGGTATTTCAAATCGCTCGCAGCAGATGTAATCGTTATTCACGAAAGCGACCAATGGCCAACAGAAGCGAAACTTCACAGCGATTATTTTGGTGGCTATTCCGATTATCCTCGCCACACCCGCGCGGTCCTGGTCTACGGCCAATCGAAACTAAACGCCGAACAAGTTCGCCTCGCAGCGAAATACACCGGCCTGATTTATGTCACCGATGATCGCTACACACCCAAAGATCCACAAGAACCAAACCCTTGGGACAGCGTCCCGGATTACTTAAACGAGCTCTGTGAATTGCTCAGCTCAATGAAGTGACGCGAACAGTGGGCATCCAAAAAACAAAATCGATGCGATGAGCGGACAACCTATAAGCTCATCGAAGCAACACGCAGAACTGGCAAGTCGTTGCATATAAAACGAACGACCTGCGGGAGAACTAACGGCGAACGACCAAGTTAGCGATCAATTTGCGATCTGCGAAACCCTCGCTTGGCCAGTGCCAATGCGTGATATCCGAATCACCCATGCGCCAAATGAAAAAGGCACCTTTGTCGTCAACCAGAGTTGGGAAATTGACGATCCCGTCCTGAGCAGATCGAAGAATGACGCCGAGATTTTCGAGTTCGGCAATGTATTCGTCTAACTGGTGGGATTCGGTCACAAGGTCTTGTCGCGTTTCCTCGACCTCGTCCGAGTACAACTCATCGGTTTGAAGTTTTTTCCGACGTATCAAGCTGTGAAGATCTGCTCGACGAGATGTCAATTCGCGATGCCCGTAGCTGATGTCGGCGACGATGAGGCGCAAAAGCGGCAACATAGCTGTCGCTTGTTCTAAGCTAAACACCGTGGCGGCATCAGCATTTCGTTTACGCATTATCATGATCGAAACCCAGTAACGTTAAAAACCATCAACCTCTACATCTATTTTGACTCACTGGCAAGGGCAAGCAAATTCTTGACGTAAAAAACCGCTTTTTGGATAAGTAATCTTGTTGCGGTGATTGGCAATTCCGACAAATTGAAAGGTCAAAGACGAAAAGACACAAGTCCCTCAACCGGAAAAGTCTTAGTCGATCGCTGAATAGCATTAAAAAGATTAGATTCCTCACAAATTTCTACGCAGTAATGCTGCCTAAGGATTGTTCGTTGGCGGAAATTCCTGGCAATTCTTGGCAAATTTCTTCCACAATTTCAGACGTGATTTGTTCGACGCGTTGGACCGCGCCTGCAACAAGGCACAAATCTGCAAGTTGCGAGATTCGACGAGGAACGCCACCACTTAGTTCCTGAATTCGAATGACCGATTGCGAATCAAACACGTCTTCCGCCGCATCCGCAAATAAGAGAGCTGCTTCGAAATATTCCGCCGTTTGTCCCAAATCCCACCGCGGCAAATCGATTCGCAGTTCGCAGCGATCCAGCAAGCTTGACTCGACATTCGCCAATGCCGTGTCGCTAACTGACGCAATACAAGTCAACGGCGCATCAAGCCGCAGTAGCCATGAAACTTCGTCTTGCAGTCGCTCGTCCGCCAAATGAATATCATCGAGTAGCAGGGTGAAGTGCTCGTTCTGAGCTTTCATCGCGACAAATAGATCTTCCACTTCAAATCGCGAATCCTCCGACGACCGATTCCGATTTCGCCCTTGGCAGTTCCAACCGCATGCCTCTACCAATCTCTTGGTGAGACTCGAACTCCGCGACAGAGACACCACATGGACTCGGGTCGCGGATTTTTTTTCGTGTTTAGCTATGAACGAATCGACATTGCGAAAGAGCGTGGTCCTTCCAACACCCGATGGACCAACGACAATGCCGAATCGTCGACGATTGCCTATCAAGAACCCAATGCGAGCTAGTGCTTCTTCGACGGTCGTGCCCGCGAAGAACCACTCTCTGGTTCCCGAGTATGCAAAAGGCGATTTCTTAATATTCCAGTGGCTCAAGTGTGTCATTTGGTTCTTCCGAGAGCGAAATTGGTCGCCTTGATTTTTAGAGACCGTCTATCACAATCGACACAACCGGTCAGACTGTAATAATCTTTCTGGAAAGAACTTGACGATTCGTTTTTGCTTGCAATTGGTTTTTGCCACATGTCTATCGCTCGGTTTTATTTACCGGTCTTTCCAACTCAAGACTCGGCCACGCTTCCTGCCGAAGAAGCGGCTCACGCAAAGGTACTGCGTGTCAAAGAAAACGCTTCCATCGCAATTTTTGACGGGAAGGGAAACGAGGCGATCTGTCAAGTTACTGAAATTACCAAGCGGGGCCTGGATTTCACCATCACTCGCCGCGAGTTCGCGCCGCGATGTTTGCCAGGAAAAGTAGTACTTGGAGTTTCCATGCCCAAAGGCGATCGCCAGCGTGCCGTGATCGAGAAAGCAGTCGAATTGGGCGTTCACGAACTTATACCCATTCACACATCGCGTTCAGTTGCCGAAGTCCACGACCGCGCAATGGCTCGTGTGGAGCGAATTGTGATCGAAGCCTGCAAACAATGCGGTCGTAATCAACTCATGACCGTTCATTCGCCTATGGAATTCTCCGAGCTCCTTAAGTCGCCCCCAGCAAACGAAACCACAGCTAAATGGATTTCGCATCGACTGCTAGAACTGAGCGGCACTCGGCCCGCATTAGAGAACCGCGCAAAGGAATACTGGCTCTGCGTGGGTCCGGAAGGTGGTTTTGACGACGAGGAATTGCAACTAGCCTCCTCACAGCAGTGGCAAACACTTTATCTCGGCGATCGTATCCTCCGCGTAGAAACCGCAGTCACTGCCGCGATATCGCTGGCGAGTTTCTTGTTATCGCCGCCTTTGGTGACCCAAGTCGTGTGATGAGCAATTGCGTGCAACTCTAGCTTGCGCATTGTTCTTGAGCTTTGTTTTAGGTCGAATAAAAACTTCTTTCGAAACCTTGGTGAGTCGAAAGAATTTTCGGAAAAGTTCACGTAAACGGAATTTCCAGGAAATTGTAAACTCCCACCTGTCGATAAACATTAGTGCCAAAGTTCTTGGGATGGATCTCAAGTTCACAACAGCGGTACTCAGTTGCCAAGACCGGAGAATTCGCCATGCCGCAAATCGTTGCTCAAGTGCCTCATCATCTTGGAAAAATCGAGGCCGAAGCCAGACTTCGCCAACTTGCAACGGAACTCCCGACACGCCATGCAGGGCAAATTCATTTCCCGGAATCTCATTGGCAAGACGATGTGCTTTGTCTGTCATTTACAACGTATGGATTTCGCATCCACTGGCAATTGATCGCTTCGTCGACTCAGATCGACATGATTGCCGAAATTCCGATTGCCGCTCGAATGTTTGAACTGAAGCTCGAACACGCGATGCTTCATCGTGTCGAAGAGGCACTCTGTGACGACGCTCCCAGCGTTCGACGCGCTGCCTAAAGCCCCCATGTCGGAGCTTCATTTTCAAATCGTGAAAATGATTTTAACCAGTTGATCGACCGCACGCGGCGTCTTGACCGTCGCGATGCGTTCCTCAACCAATGAGGTTAGAATTACCCTCGGTCGATTATTCTCAGCGATCACGAAAGTGTCCTAAGGACAAAATATTGTCCACCTTTTATCTTATTGGCCCGAAAGCCAATTCTCTAGTCTCGTCTGACAATCCCTACCCACTCGCGCTATTTTGCGCGACCCGTGAGAACCTCGAAAACGGTAAATGGGGATTGTACCAAGCTAAACGTTGCTCGTTTCAGAATTTCGTCAGGGAATATGTCTTGAACGAGATGCTCAGTACGTGGCATCATCTTTGTTAAGGGCTGTTCCTCGCCCTTGCAATTGTGGTTTTCTTGGTCGCAACCGCGCGTTCCCAAGTTAATGCAGAGCGCATAAAACCAGATCCCTTTTCTTTCATCCTACTTTTCCAAACTGGAATCCGTAGAATTAGGCCATGCATTCCACCATCCTCTTAAAAGTATTCGACCACTCACAAATTTTTATTTTCTCTCGGGGGACGGTATGAACCAGTTTCTAAAAAAATTAGCGTTAGCGGGCTCTCTGTCCGCACTTCTATTTTACACACCTCTCTTATCGGCTAAGGACGAAGGTCGCGGCCGACAAGGCGGTGGGGCAGTCAGAGGTAATGGTGGCGGTAAGCAAGGTAATGGACCCATTCGCGGAAGTGGCGGTATCCAGGGTGGCGGACGAGGCCAAGCTGGCGGCGCCATTCAAGGTAATCCCATTCGCAGCGGCGGTGTCATGCAAGGTGGTGGCGTAATCCAAAGCGGCGGCAGGCCCCAAGGTGGCGGCGTCATGCAAAGCAATCCCATTCGTGGCGGAGGAGTGATCCAAGGCGGCGGTAATGGGAAAGGCAACAATCCAATTCAGGGTGGTGGCATACTGCAAGGAGGTGGCGGAGTACAGGCTGGCGGTTTACAGAAGGGCAACAGCGGTCGACCTGAACGCAACGCAGGTCCTATAGGCAATCAAGGAACTAAAAATCCACTTGGACCGATCACCCGCGACAACAATCCGAAAACAGACAAAGGGATCAATCCAAATAACAAGCTTAAAGACGGCGGCATTTTTAAGGATCCCAAACTTCCCGGTAGCAGTGGTTCAACATTACCAAATACCAATAATGGAAGGCCTCCGCGAATAATGGACGACGTTCCGAAAACTCGTAATCCCAACAATGGCACCGTCCTCCCTGGCGGAAAATCGGGTACGAATATTCCTGGCCGTTCCAACAACGGAGGACAACCCATCGACCCATCGCCAGGCACCCGCACGGGTGACGGCAATGTGAACAAGGGTAAAGGTAACAATGGCTTGCCAAATAATAAAGCCAAGCTCCCGCTTGAAAAGCGACCCGATCGGCAAAAAAACACAACGAAAGTTCAGACCGTTCTGAAAAATCAATCAGCGTCTCGCTTCGATGACAATCTCAAAAATGCACTAAGCGAGCATTCCCCTGAACTCAAGAATCTGCTCGGCAATGCCAATCGCGGAAACGCAGGGAATGGAAATCGAAACCCCAACAACAACAACAACAACAACAACAACAACAACAACAACAACAACAACAACAACAACAACAACAACAACAACAACAACAACAACAACAACAACAACAACAACAACAACAACAACAACAACAACAACA
>JANMGH010000157.1:0-2870 GCA_031374515.1 Pirellula sp.
GCACCTGTCGAAAGCGCCAATAGCCTTTTGATGAAATCGCGGAATCGCGATGGAACAATGGGATGCAGCTAACCCCTCGATCGACCGGCCTATTTTGGCACTTTGTTACTTGCTCGGGCTAGCTGATCCCGGGAGTTCGTCGGGGTAGTTACGATCCGAGAAGCTTTTCAAGCTCCAATCGAATTTCTACCACCTCGGATTCGGAAACAGCGCCAAGCTTATCTTTGATCCTGCCGCGGTCAATTGCCCTCAGTTGAAACACAAGAGCAACAGAGTCCGTTCTCAAGCCAGATGTCTCGTTGGCCTTTACTGGGGCGGTGCCTGGGAATCGAAGTGCTGCAATGGCACTGCTTAACGGAATCACGAGGACTGTTGGTAGGCTTCCAGCATATCCGTCATTTTGGATTATGATCGCTGGTCTTCGTCCGGATTGTTCACGTCCACCCGCATCTGGGAGATCGAGCCAGTAAATTTCACCAATCGTCATCGTTCGTTTGCCTCAAGCGATTCGATCCATTTCCATGATTCATCGCTTGCTTTGTCCCAGGATTCGATTTCTGACCTCAGTCCTGCAGGGACGTCACCAGGTTCCACGCGAATTTCGACGTGGGTTCCTTCTGGCAATGGTTGATTCGATTGTGGCACAACAACACCATTGCGGACAATGCCTGGAATACCAACTTGTTGATTCACCTTAACGACCTCCAGATGAAACGGATTACCGACGACGGCATCATTGTACTCGAAACACCCAGCATGGTATAATCGACGAACAAAAAATTGCAGGTGCGTACTGGAAATGATTTGAATACAAGCGGGTGAGACTCCCGTCTGAGTAGCTCTTAGCCAGAGGCTCAGTATCGAGTGTTGCAGCTAGGCTATAAGGATCGGCAGCCGATTCGAAGTGCTTGGTTGAAGCGTACACAGAAAGGTAGCGAGGAATAAAGGTATCGACTGGCTGTCGAACCCTGAACGGCATTAAGCTCCGAAATCTTGTAACTGTTGGATTCTGCCCAAAGCGTCTGCAAGCTGGAAGGCAACATCGGTTAGCGCGTCTTGGCGAGTGCTGATCGAAGACCCGGAGTCGTAGGCCATTTCGCGTTAACCATGATGCATTCAAAACAACCAGTGACCCCCTATCGTTCTTGCCTTGGGCGGACATCCAGTCCGTTTGAGAGCGAGTATGCAGCACAAGCTGAAAAAGCGAGGAATGCAAATGGCTGATAGGGTATCGGATGACTGTATAGTACCGTCGATAGCGGGTAATTCCGAAGGAGGGAAGGCGGTCAGGCCGTCACGCGATTCCAGTCTGGCACCGAACACACGCAGTGGTGAGTTGGCGGTGATAAGCAGGCTCAATCGCATCACAAGTCGAGCTGAACAACATCCCGAAGAGGCGTTTAACAACCTCTTCTCGCTGATCACTTATGATCTGCTAGAGATGTCGTTCGAACGGCTTGAGCGAAACAAGGCCCCAGGGATCGATGGCCAAACGATGTACGACTACGAAGCGAATTTAGAGTCCAATCTCGAAGATTTGCTTCAACGCCTGCATCGCCAGAGCTATCGACCGAAACCAAGTCTTCGTCGAGACATTCCAAAAGGGAATGGCAAAACGAGATCGTTGGGTATCGCTTGTGTTGAAGATAAGATCGTCCAAAGGGCGATGGTAACGATTTTATCTGTGCGTTTGAGAAGGAAGACGATGCGAAACGCTTTCAAGCTGTGTTACCAAAGCGACTAGGCCGATTTTCGCTTGAGCTGGCTCCTGAGAAGACCAAACTGATTAGGTTCGGACGATTTGCCGATCGAGATTCCAAACGATTGGGTGAAGGCGCACCTGCCGTATTCGACTTCTTGGGCTTTACCCATTACTGTGGTCATAGTCGCGCAGGCAAATTCAAACTGAAGAGGCGAACGGCGAAGAAGAAGTTTCGAGCGAAACTGTCAGACATGAAGACTTGGTTGCGAAGCAAACTGACATCCCCGATAGCGGAGCTGTGGCCGACTCTCAATCAGAAACTTCAAGGTCACTATCAGTACTATGGAATCAATGACAATTGGCCATGGCTGATGAGGTACTTGAAGGGCGTGCAGAAGCTAGTGTTCCGCTGGATGCGTCGCCGCAGCCAGAAGGGCAAGACACTATCACACGCCTCATTCTGGCAGTATTGCGATCGACATCCTCTTGCAATGCCGAAGAAGTTGACGGATTTGATTGCCAACTACCGATGAATCGCAGATGAAGTAGAGAGTCAATGTGACAGGTGGCGGCTGGGAGCCGGATGCTTTAACTGGGCACGTCCGGTTCTGAGAGGGTGCGGAGTATCAATTTGTAGGGAAGGAACAGTGCGGCACTACCATTGATCTGGTAGCATACCCATGGGCACAAACAACAACCCAACCAAAGAGACTCCAAACTACTCGCCCCAAGTGCTCGGTCAACCGTTCTGACTTGCGTTGAGTCACTTACTCGCACTGGCTGAATTTGGCCGTTCGTTGCGACAGGAAGAAGCATGGACTTACTCTACATCGAAACATCGATCATCAGCCATGCGACTGCCAGGCCAAGTAGAGACCCGCTCATTTCCGTGCTTCAGAGTCAGGCTCGTGATTGGTGGTCGATCGAACGACCAAAGTTTGAAGTCGTAACATCGCAACTTGTTTTGGATGAGGCCGCCCTTGGCGACCCGTCTGCTGCACAAGACCGGTTAGCGGCGCTACGCGGAAATCCAACTGATTCCTACCGACTCAAGAGTTGAGGCAATTGCGGATGAATTGATCGCTCGATCCCTAATGCCCTCGAAAGCAAGACTTGATGCATTGCATGTTGCCACAGCAGCAGTTGGGGGAGTACAATTTCTATTGAC
>JANMGH010000158.1:0-4885 GCA_031374515.1 Pirellula sp.
TCTCGATACCCTCCCCATTGCTTCCAGCCTTGGATCGGCGCTCAGGTTGCGTCCCCGCAGAGCCCTATCCTCCGTCCAAGCAAAACTATTTTAAAAAAACTATTTCCCACGTGTTGACATACCGGTACTCATAGAAGGGGCTGGGGGTGAGGGCGTAACGCACTGCGCTTGCAATGAGGGAAATGGCTTGAGTGTCGATACACCAAGAGATGGCTACCGCATCTAGCGGTAACCATCTCGGAACATGAGGAACTCGGTCGCCATTGTTTTGAGGCGCAAGCGAGAACGGGATTAGTTGTCTCTCACAAAGTCACGAAGGCACAAAGTCATCGAGTCAATTCGCCCATGCAATTGACGTGCCAACCAAAGCCGTGATGTCAACGCTCTTCATTGGCACTCGAAGTTTCTGCCGTGATCGAAACG
Source organism: Pirellula sp. (assembly GCA_031374515.1). Taxonomy (GTDB): domain Bacteria; phylum Planctomycetota; class Planctomycetia; order Pirellulales; family Pirellulaceae; genus JBKCUI01. Next base: position 424 of record JANMGH010000158.1, read on the forward strand.
CCACTAGATAGATGGAACGACCGGCATCACCGAGCACGAGCAGTTGACTCAACGCAAGTCAAAACGGCGAATCGAGTGCTTCGTGTGCATGCCATGGTTATCGGATTGTACCATGTGCCGCCGTCGTTTTCGAGGAAGCCGACGTGTCACAGGGTTTCCGTATACTGGTGTTTGTTGATCTCTGACGAATATGGCAATAGTCCTTCTCGCAAGATCTGCCAGTATGGTTCGTATCGCCGGATTAGGCTCTGAGGCTCGATGATTTGAATTGGTGCAAGGAGTTCGATGTAAAATGGACGCATCGTACAGTAATAGTAAGCATGCACAAACACGTTGGTCTCATGCATGTAGTGCGGTAGATTGTGTAAATGGTCGATTTCGATTGCAAGGTAGTCAAACCGTTCCGGTAAGCGATACCGCTGAAGGTTCTCCATTCCTAGTTCGAGTATTCCGTGGTAAGCGTCTCGAAGAACGTTGGGATCAATAGTCGGTATGTCTCCCATCGAGCATTGTCCTGGATTTCTTTGATCCGATAACGTCCGCGATGAGCTAGTCGCGGACTGTGGGCTTCCATCAAATGATGGCGGACCCGCGACTTAGCTCCATCGCTTTGTTCTGATTTCCTATTGATTTGTTATCTCTGAATCGATCTTGTGTGACCGATCAGGATGTCAGTACCACGAGTACTGTAGTCGATCATTGTATGGTTTTTGTTGTCACGCTGCAACACAATGGCACGCGAGGTCTGCGTGGATGCATGATAATGCAATCCACGACTTGTCCCTGGCGTGTTGGAGTGAATTGCTGTCGCCATCAAACGCGCTGCGTCTCTAAAGAATCGCAACAGTCCGGGGAAAGATTGCGATTGGTTGTTCTTCAACCGCAACATCTACAGACATTTCGTTCTTGTCGGTGGCAAGCAAACCATCGATCCATTCATGTCTGCTACTGTCATCGAGCACTGCAAATCAGAACGCCCCCGATGACCGAGCGGGGGCAAGTGCATTTTCCATCAGGAAGCGGCCGATCCCCCGCTTCGGTCCATCGGATTGTTCGTCCCTTCGTCATGACGTCGTGTGTGCAGCAGTTCGCCCCGATCAATAGTGCGAACTTCTTTTGCATCCAGAGTAAGACAAGCAACCGTGGAACCATCGCCATCAACAAATTCGACCTCATATGCGGAGCCACTTGCATATACGTGCACAACCGCCCCAACATCTCCAGCAAACAATCCAGAGGCTGGTTTGTCGTTATTCAAAACAACCATTGAATGTTCAGCGATCATCCGCGATTTCCTGGGTATGCAGTAATCAAACGAGGCGGGGAGTTTTCTTCGACAATCCAAACGGCGACAACACTGCCAGGCCGGTGCCCCTCTGTTCCCATCATGCCTGACGTCTCATATTTTACACCATACGGCGAAGGTTTGGCAACGAAGTCTTCGCATGACATGGCCATTGCAAGCAGATCATCACGTAATTCATTCCAATTCGCGCGATTGTATCCAAGGGAAGCAAACCATGCAGCTTTCGGCCCGCCAACCGGATGCGACGGATTCAGAAGGTAGTCGCAGAGCTTATCCTCTGTGACGATCGAAATCTCCGCGTCAGGAAACGACATCAATTCTCCATAGACGAACGACCAGCATCACCGGATTGCGGCCAGTGATACTTCTATTTCAAACCCCGCACCGACCGCAATTCCGGTGCATGCGATTGTTCGTCAACTGTTTTGTCGAGCAGAAACTGGACCGCCTTTTCAAGTGGTTTATCACGAACATTCTTAAACCGAATGATTCCTTTGCGGTCCACGACAAATATCGAAGGAAATGCAGTAATGCCCCATCTCGAAACAATCTTACCATCTTCGCCGTCCCACCAGCAACGCCACGTGATGTCCTTTTCAGCGATTGCCTGCCGCAGGGTGTCAATCGTTTTGTCGGTAACGACACTCACGACAGACAATCCTTTACTTTCATACTTTTCACGCAATTCCCGTAGCTGCGGATACATTGCCTTACATGGTCCACACCAGTCACCAGAAAACGTCAAGACCACAACACGACCTCGCAAGTCGTTCAACGAATGCTTTTGATCGTCGTGGTCCAGTCCGGAAATTTCCGGGATCGTCGAACCGATGCGCAAATGTTCAACGCCAAAGAGCGTGCCTTTTGTAACTTCGCCCATTGTCTTTCCGTCGAACTCAACGTCGCCATACTCCGAACACACTTCCCTAAAAAGGTCATTAGCCTCGGTTGTCGCTGCGGCAACGTCAAAGCCCTGAAGGCCCTTTGGTAGTTCCCGGCCGTCCTGAATGTCGATCACAGCTTTTGCATCACGCTCCAGACATTGATTGATACGGCCTTTCAGGAGCAATCCCAGCGCGTAAGTGGCGTAGGCTCGCTCTCTTTCCATTGGGTGCTTGCGGCGGACTAACCGCATGAGTTCTTCCGACTCCTTGAAATCGGACAGCCAATGCATCTGGACGCAAAACTCTCCAATCAATGGTGCGGCGAAATGATTTTCGCCAAGCAGAGCATATGCCTGAGCGGAATGGTCGGACGGCCCACCTCGCGCTGTACGAATTACAAATTGCCGCGCATCGAGCGACACGGGCTCGGATTTCGCAAAGCGAGCCAGTCGCAAAGCTTCATCGCAATTGTTGTTTACTTCTCTATAGTAATTCTCTATTGCCGTATCTTGCGATTCAGTTAGTGCTTGTCGATACGTTTCACGCGCGAGTTCCTGCTTCGCCTTAATCTGCTCCAGTTGTTTATCGATTTCACCGTCCTGACCCAACTGCGGATTCGAACTGCCGTTGAGTATCGTGAACGCCATGAACACGATAATGACGCTTCGGCGGTAAATTGCGAACAGGATTGCCATTGAGAATCTCGGTGACGAACGTTGGCGATCAGCTAGCCCGAGCAAGTAACAATGACGCAAAAATTTCCGGTCGACCGAGGGCTTAGCTGCATCCCTTTGTTCGGCTGATGAGTCAGTTCACAGCATCTCACCAATTCCTCCATTCATCCACTAAATTCCCTTTGTGACCAAGACCGCAAGCATGCACGATCATCTCGAATTCCGTGCAAATGTCTTCTCGTTCCGATGTTTCAATGAAATTACTCATCGCATCGTCGAGCCTGTTAAAATCCTGGATGCAAGATTGAAGGGTTTGCAAACGCAAATCTTCGGTCGCATCCATTCCCAACTCACTCAAGGATGACACGGTCTTCTTCATTATGGCGCGACATGCTCGAATCGCTTCCTTAGAAGGGACGTCTTTCCAATTGCCAAAGAACTTATGCTTCTTAAGTACTTCCAACGTTAAGGCGTGTAGTTCAGATTCGCGTTCCTGCTCAAGTGCCTGACGTTTGGCGGTTGCTGTCGCTTGCTCGATCGATTCTTCCGCTAGCACGGATTCCCTTTCGTTGTCCCAACGCCATTGAGCGCAAAGTTGAATCGAACAGCCCTCCCATCCGCCAAAAGTGTTGCAATTCATCTTCTGCTCATCGTTCGTAGGCAGTATCACGCCTAATGACTGGAAAGTACTTGGTGGTGATTTGTTTGCCCAAAAGACATTTGCTTGCCCGTTCCAGGAATGGTGTGTGACATGTAGGATTGCCCTTAGAGACGGATCGTCCGGGGCGGGAATCGCGGTCCCAATCCACGCGGAACAGGCGACCAGCACCGCATTTTCGCCGAGTTCTCTCACATCATTCGCGTTCGCTTTGCGCAATACTCGACAGTTGCCGTATCGTTCGCCAACAAGCGGAAACACAAATGCTTCACCTTCTTCGGGTAGCGGCAATTTCTTACGGCTTGGCATAGCGACCCCTATCGGAGATGTTCCATCGACACAACGCAGTACATTGTTATACAGCCCAACTCTCGAGCCGAACGACCAAATTCATCGAGTGCGAGCAGTAGACTCTACGCAAGTCGAAACGGCCGACCGAGCACTTCGATGCAATTTTTTGTTCGTCCATTACATTACGTCTCGTGCTCTGGGATATCGTCACATTCTCGGCGCAGAGCCCCGAGATTCAAAGAACCAGATCACCAAAACGAGGGCAACTCCGAGCCCCGCCCCGGCGGTCATCAACCGAATCACGTCAAGAGTATGAAACGTCTCGAATCGAGGACTGTTAGCTACGCTGAAGAAGGCAATCAATCCGAAGAACGCAGCCATCATGCCGCCGAAGAGTCGCCCCTTGCGCCGCCGACCTTGCTCAAGACTCACTTTGTCCGCGTTTGTTGTTTGGCTTGAACTCATGGTATTCCAGTTGAAGAGTTTTTTTGTGTTGATTGGAACGAAGGACGAACTCCCGGGATCAGCTAGCCCGAGCAAGTAACAAAGTGCCAAAATAGGCCGGTCGATCGAGGGGTTAGCTGCATCCCATTGTTCCATCGCGATTCCGCGATTTCATCAAAAGGCTATTGGCGCTTTCGACAGGTGC
>JANMGH010000044.1:0-54963 GCA_031374515.1 Pirellula sp.
AAATGAAACAAATGCTAGACAGTGCAGTGCAACACAGTACAGTGCTAGCAAATGCAGTGGATGAGTGGTTCGTTGGCGTTCCTCTTGTACGACACAGCCGCCAAAAGTCAAAGTAGCAGGCACATTCCATGTGCCGTCCGCCTGAAAACCCAGCCAATATACGCAAGCATTACGGCACGGCGGAGCGTGCCTGCTACTTTTGTCGGCTGTGTCTTGTACCTCGAAAGGAAGTGCTATGTCCATCTTAATCTTTAGCGTCGGTATAAATGAGAGTCTTGATTGAAGCATGGGTCACAGGATCAATGAAAATTCATTAGATTTGGGTTCCGAATGGCTCCATTTTTGACCGCCAGGATTACGGACTCTTGGACAGGCGCGTTCATAGTGATTGACGGCGATGGTACGACCGACCTATGATGGACCGACTCGATCGTTCGAATTCCCGCCGATTTTTGGTCGCTTAGGCACCAAACTCAACCCCCCCCACCCATAGGCCTGACGCAGAAACAGCATGGCCAGATTTGCAAACGACTTGCGACTTCGCTCCCAATTGAGAATCTTCGTTTTCGCACTTGCTTCTGTGATGATCGGCCATTCATCGCTCACGGTCAAATCGCAAGAAGCGTTCAGCCAAGTTAGTTTTGTCAACGATGTTGTGCCCGTCCTAACCAAAGCTGGTTGTAATTCTGGAGTTTGCCATGCCAAAGCGGGCAATGGACAAAACGGATTCCGACTTTCGCTACTGGGATTCGAATCAAAAGAAGACTTTGAGTACATCGTCAAAGACAGCCGTGGAAGGAGACTGTCCCTTGCCGCTCCCGAAAGCAGCCTCCTGTTGATGAAAGCGACTGCAAAGCTATCGCACGGTGGCGGCGTTCGATTTCAAGAGACCTCGTCGGAGTACGCGTTGCTTTTGGACTGGATTCGAAATGGAGCCGTTTACGATGGGGACTCTGCACCGAAACTGCTGTCGCTTGAGGTGCAACCCAGCCGCGCAACGGTCCTGCCCGGCAGTGAGCAACAGTTGCAGGTCATCGCTACCTACGCGGACCAATCGCAACGCGACGTCACCCGTTCCGCTTTATTCGAAACGAATGATAACGCGATGGCCGAGGTTACATCGCAGGGCCTAGTTAAGGTTTTTGACCTACCTGGCAAGGCTTCGGTAATGGTTCGATTTCAGGGTAAAGTATCCGTGTTCAATGCCTCAATTCCACTCGGCGCCGCGATGGATACACTACCAGATTCCAACACGTTTGTGGACGATGCTGTATTCGCGAATTTGAAAGAGCTCGGTATTCCGCCGTCACCGATATGCGATGATGCGACTTTCTTGCGACGCGTTTCTTTGGATATCGCTGGCCGCTTGCCGACCGATGAGGAACGAACACGTTTCAGCGCAAACGTAGACCGCAACAAGCGAGAACAAGCGATCGATGACCTGCTCCGATCCGCAGAGTACGCCGACTTCTTTGCCAACAAATGGACGGCAATGCTGAAGAATCGTCGCGATGACGCCAGCGATATCACTTCCAATTTTGCATTTCATGCATGGGTACGCGATAGCTTGCTCGCAAACAAGCCCTACGACCAAATGGTCCGCGAACTATTAGCTGCGACGGGCACCGTAATCGCCAATCCGCCTGTCGTTTGGTACAAGCGAGTGAAGGATCCAAAACAACAAGTGGAAGATGTCGCCCAACTCTTTCTTGGTGTTAGGATGCAATGCGCACAGTGTCACCATCATCCATTCGAACGCTGGAGCCAAGACGACTACTACAGCTTCTCCGCATTCTTTACGCAAGTCGGACGAAAGCCCACTGCCACACGTGGCGAAGACATGATCTTCCACAAGCGCGGTACCGCAATCGCAACCAACATTAAGTCCGGGAGGGTGCTGAAACCCGCCGCCTTAGGAGATTTGATGCCTGCTATTGCCGCTGACGAGGACCCTCGATTGAAGCTGGCGGATTGGATGAGCTCACCCGGCAACCCTTTCTTCGCCAAAGCGGTCGTGAATCGTTACTGGAAACACTTTTTTCGCCGCGGACTCGTCGAACCGGAAGATGACATCCGTGACACAAACCCGCCCTCCAATCCCGATCTACTGGTTGCCCTGGAAAAACATTTTATTGATTCCGGTTTTGACCTCAAGAATTTGATTAAGCTGATAACCGGATCAAGTGCTTATCAATTGAGCTCTGCGCCAAATCAGCACAATATCACTGACCAACAGAACTACTCGCGATATTATCCTCGGCGACTACAAGCGGAGGTGTTTTTGGACGCCATCGATGACCTGGCCGGCTCACGAACAGAATTCCCTAATCTACCAGGTGGTACGCGAGCGATCGCGTTGCCTGACAACAGCTACAATAATGCCTCTCCATTCTTGAAGGTTTTCGGTAGACCCGAAAACGAAAGCGTTTGCGAATGCGAACGCATCCAGTCCTCAAGCCTTGCACAGAGCTTGCACCTGATCAACGCCAATGACATCAAGTCGAAATTGTCCAACCCCAACGGACGCGCCGCGAAACTGGCCAAATCGGAAAGCTCCACCGTAGAAGGGATTCGCGAATTGTACGCATTGGCATTTGCCCGCGAACCACGACCAGGCGAGTTGCAGGCGGGAGTTGAGTTTTTGGCTGAACCCCGCATCGATGCGGCTGAAAAAACGGTCGACCCGATGAAAGCCAAGCAAGAGAGTTTTCAGGACCTGATCTGGGCACTGATCAACACCAAAGAGTTCCTGTTCAATCACTAGTACTTCGAGCTTTATGATGATTAATCTGCGCAGCGGAACTTTTAAAGAGATCAGACAGTTCCGTCGGATTCCTCTGATCCGTCCGATCTGTCTAATCCGACCGATCTGTCTCATTGCTATTGCAACGCTAAGCGTTAACGTGTTGGCCCAATCTGTTTGCCTACCGCTACCACGCCTATTGACTACGATGCCGATGGGAGGAAACCCAGGAACCCAAGTTGAGATCGCAATCACCGGTGAAAGCATCGAAGGCGCAGGCGAGTTGCTTTTCACCCATCCGAGTCTAGCCGCAACACCCAAACGAGATACCGACGGAAAGCCCGAGCCCAACAAATATGTGGTCCGTATTGCCTCGGACGCCCCCCTTGGAATTCATGAAGCGAGATTGATGACTCGTTTGGGGATCTCATCGTCACGTGTCTTCTCCGTCGGTTCTCTTGCTGAGGTTTCGCAAGCGACGTCAACGACCGAATTGGCCAAAGCAATGCAACTCCAAGTCAATTCGATATGCAACGCGGTCATGACCGCAAAATCGATCGACCATTTTTCCTTCGATGCGCAAAAAGGACATCGTTACATCGTCCACTGCGCGTCGCGAGGGATCGATTCCAAACTCGATGCCGTCTTGACCGTTGCAGATTCGGAGGGACGCGATCTCATCGTCGATCGCCGAGGTGGCACCCTTGACTTCACAGCTCCCAAAGACGCTAAACAGATTTTGAAGATCCATGACCTGACCTTCAAAGGGGGACCGGCCTATTTTTACAGGTTGACATTGCAAGAAATTGCATTGGATTCACCCGTTCCATCTTTCCCATCAACGAAGACGGTGAGCTCCTTTTCATGGCCACCTGTCGGGCTGGCCGAAACGGCAATAGCAGACGAGACCGAGCCAAACAATCAACACGCCCAAGCTCAAAAGATTACACTCCCTTGCGATATTGCTGGAAGCTTTTTTCCTGCGGCTGATGTCGACACGTTTGAGTTCGAGGGAGTCAAGGGAGATGTCTGGTGGGTGGAAGTCGCATCCGAACGCCTCGGAAGACCGACCGACCCATCGGCGATCGTGCAGCAAGTGAGCGTCGACGGAAACGAAGAGAAGTTCATCGATGTGGCGGAATTTAGCGACATCGCCAGTCCCGTCAAGCTATCGACAAACGGTTATGCCTACGATGGCCCACCCTACGATGGTGGCTCGCTCGACATTATCGGAAAACTCGAAATCAAAATGGACGGCTTGCATCGCCTTCAGTTGCTGGACCTTTTTGGTGGCACACGCAATGACGCTCGCAATGTTTATCGCTTGATTATTCGCAAGGCCACCCCTGACTTTGCGTTGGCATCCTGGGGGCTCCATATGGAACTTAGGAACGGCGACCGCAATGCCCTTTCGAAACCCCTCGCGCTTCGCAATGGAATCACCGTCGCACTCGAAGTGGTGGTCGTACGACGCGATGGATTCGATGGCGAGATCGAGTTGGCGATGGAAGGACTTCCCGATGGAGTGACTGCCCAGGGACTCAAAGTACCAAGCGGCAAGACTCGTGGAATCATGCTGCTGACGGCAGATGAACTTGCACCAAAATCGTTAGCCAACGTTTCCTTCTTTGGGAAAGCGATGGTCAACGGAGTCGAGAAAAGAAGGCCAGTGCACATGGCTGCAATGGCGTGGCCGATCGTTGATTCTTGGGGCGAAATCCCAGCCCTCGACTCGTTACCGGTTTACCCATTTCCGTAACAGGTGCCGAGTATGCTCCGATTTCGATCGCTGCCAAAGAGAAGAAGGTATGGGAAGCAATCGCCGGTCAGAAGCTAACTATTCCGTTGCAGCATACGCGTCGATGTGAGTTTTCAGGCAACGTGTTGCAATTGAAGACGTCTGGTGCAGGCTTTGAGCAAGTTCCTCGATTCGACGTTTCGCTTGCGTCGGATAGCTCCGAAGTCACCTTGGACTTGGCCGCTTTGAAGACACCACCGGGCAATTACCTCATTGCATTCTATGGTACGGCGGTCGCAAAATACCAAAGCGGGCTTGAAGCCCTAGCCAAAGAAAAGTCGAACCCCAAAGATACTGTGGATATCGTCATGTCCGAACCGATTGCAATCTGCGTCAAACCTGCGGAGTCAAAATGAACGATCCGTTTTATGCATCGTCAGTTGTCCGTTGCCCTGGTCCAAACTTATTCGGATCGCAAGGACGCCGTGGTTTTATCCGAATGGGACTTGCCGGATTCGCAAGCCTCAGCCTCCCTGCCGTGCTGAGACTACAAGCGGCTATCGAGCAGCAACCGAATAGCGAGACCAAGCCCAAGGTAGAGAAGTCTGCTGTGATTATGGTTTGGAAACCGGGCGGCTGTTCGCATATCGATACCTACGATCCCAAACCCGAATCGAGCAGCGAGTATCGAGGTCCATTCTCTACGATCGCAACCAAGGTCCCGGGCTTGCATTTCACGGAACTGCTGCCGATGCAAGCGAGCATTGCAGACAAATTTACGATTTTACGATCCATGCGTCAGACCGCAGCCGGACATCCAGCTGGCTCGATGCAGATGCTATCGGGTGACCCTGATACACGAGACAAGCCCAAGCCAAAGTATCCCGATTGGATGACCGTTACCAACTACTTGCGATCGCAAGGCGTGCAACGAACTAATCCACTACCGCTCTATGCAGGAATCAATCCACCGCTAGAGTACAACGGGCCTGCGTATTTGGGGGACGCTTATTCCCCATTCACTGTCAATGGCGATCCGAATTCGCCAACCTTCTCGGTGCCGAACATCGGACTGTCGGATCAAAACGAAGTCCGCCGATTGGATCGTCGATCTACACTGCGTCAACGACTGGATACACTTGAACGCGCATTTGACCGACAAGGGGAACTCGGTGCACTCGATCAGTTTGAGTCGCAAGCGATGACGTTGCTCACCAACCCCAAGACGCGTGAAGCATTCGATCTCACCAAAGAGGACGATCGAACGCGCGACCGTTATGGTCGCAATCAATGGGGGCAGCAGTTGTTGATGGCGCGGCGGTTGGTTGAGGCAGGAGTCGAAGTGCTTACGACGAGCCTGAGCGGTCAGCTTTGCGGTCGAGTTGGCAATTGGGATGACCATGCGGTGAATCATCATGTGTTTGATGCGTTGCGATTTCGCGCCCGCGCCTACGATCAAGCGGTCTCGGCGCTGATCGAGGACATATACCAGCGCGGGCTCGACAAACGAGTACTGGTCGTTGTGACGGGTGAGTTTGGGCGAACGCCCAAAATCGAACATTCGCCCAGCACGGGCGAAGGGAACGCGAGTGCACCGGCCGGAACGCAGCAACCTGGCCGAGACCATTGGCCTCGCGCGTTCTCCAACCTCTGGGCAGGCGGGGGCATCGAAACCGGGCGGTTCATCGGAGCGACGGACAAGCGAGGCGAGGATACGATCGAACGCACTTGCTCCGCAGGCGATTTTTTAGCAACGATTTACCATCATCTTGGAATCGATACCGCCAACACCTTCATCAAGGATTTTAACGGTCGACCAACGCCAATTGTAGATCATGGCAAACCGATCAAGGAGTTGGTAAGTTAGGTCGCAAGTCGGTTGCACCTGCCGGGTGCGACTTTAGTAACGCCAACTCATCGCAGCACCGTTGCCGGCATACCGCCTTGCATGGGATCGCGGAACGTATTGCTAGGTACCATTCCCCAGTTCGATTGTGGCGTGGAATTCGGGCTGGTATTGGGGCGAAAACTCAAGCCGCCTTGATTGCTGTTGTTATTGCCCCAGACGTAAGGCTGGGTTACGGGTGTACTGGATGCAACATAATTGGTGTTTCGGTTGCTGTTAAAGAAGCTGTTTCCAAAGAGACTCCCTGTGCCGGATGCAAACTGGGGCATGTTGAAAATCGGACGCGAAGCCGTATTCACATAGGGATAGGCTGGGGGATAGGACGGATACGCTGGACGCGGAGCAAACGCCAAGTTCATCGGTTCGGGACGCAATGGAACTGCAGGAATCACAATGCTGTTGTTTGTGGAAGGCAATGTTTGTGTCGCGGTCGCAACCATTGGATTAACCGCGAAGTTGTTTGCAGGATTGTAGCTTGGACTCGCATAGTTCGGATAAAATGGCGCAGGGGCTTGAGCCAATAGATTGCGGCCCGGACTGTATCCATAGATCGGGCCAATGGGTCTTGTTGGGAATCTGGTCTGATTGCGATTTGCTTGTGCGATCTGCGCGGCTTGTTGGTATGGGTTTGAAGGGATCCCAATGTTCGAACTCGTATTTTGTGGCATCAGGTTGTTGATGTTTGCATTGACGGCAATGGTATTACCACCATTGGGTGCCAACGGTTTATCCACGATGGCCGAAACTCGTTTGGATTGCGTGCTTACAACAGGTACCATTTTAGTGATTTCTTTTTTCTCATACTTTTGAAAGGTAAATGGCCTCGTTTCTTGTACATACTTCGTTTGGTATTGAACAACGGGGACATACCTCCAAACTTGTTGAGGCCGTGCAAAGGGGTTCCAGCTAGGTATGGTTTGCAATTGAAGTTGCTGTGACCAGACTGGGATCGATTGAGGCACCGAAGTCGTTCTCGGCTCTGTAACGGTCTCGGGTAAGTAGATTTGCTCTGTGACTGGTCTGAATTCGTATTCAACCACCGGAATCGTTTCATTGATCATGTAACGACCATACGGTTGCCCATTCGCGTCAATGTAGGTCGATACCAGTGTACCCGCCGCAATCCCATCGTTAGTATTGGTGGCTGTTGCAATCGGCCCAGTATCGATGGGTGAGGCTGCTTGAAATCCAAATGTGATTTGGTGCAAGCCGACGCAGTGCCAGAGTAACGACAAAGATAGATAGAAAGCCGAGCTTTTGAAGGACATAGTCTTGCCGGATTGGATCCTTGAATATTTACGATGCCCGAATTCCAACGGACGGCTATTGCTAGCATCCCAAGCCGAGTTGGACCGACTTTCAGAGCGTGCACGCGCTGGCAAACTCTTTTCCGTATTGGGTCGTACTATTTCCCAGATTCCGTCGCAAGGTCTAGTTAGTGTGGATGGACGATGGTTTTACGTCGTGAACGATGGGATTGCCTGCCTGATGGCAGACGAGGCGATTGATTTGCTGTAGGGCGCTTTTGCCGAAAACGAACATGGACTTGGACTTGCGATCTGGGTTATTTTGCTAGCTACAGAAGTTGTTTTGCTAGCTATAGAGTCGCACCCGGCAGACGCAACCTGCAATTGGTTGTTTATTATGAATAGGTAAGAGTTGCCGAATAGGGTGGCTTTGCTTTCTCGGGAATATTTCCGGAACAGGCTAAATATCTGGCTCCATCGGTTCGATACCAGAACAGCGGAAAGATTTTCCGCTTAGGTAAAGATTCCTGCTTGCGTCGACAGGCACGTCTGACACAAGTCTCCGGCCTCAAATCATGGAAGATAAAGTCGTGAACCGCTACTCCCTACTCTTACTCGCTGCGACTTCATTCGCAGGTGGCGACGTTTTTGGCCAAAGTCATCCGTCAGGGCGATCAAGCAATCCACCTGTCCATGTTGCGAAGTCGCCGGTAATACCAGCAAGGTCGAGTGCGGTACCGAGACCAGCTCGTCCTACGGGGCGACTGGTCTCGCATCAAACAGTTATGGCAGATCAAGAATTTGATGTTATTGGAGTGGATTACGAGAACGCCCAGGAACACATGGTTCTTGGCGATTCGTATGATCCCAATGAGGGGTTAGCGGAAATCGGTGGTGGTTGCACTTCCTGTGGTGGCGGCGGTTGCAGCAGCTGCGGCGATTCCTGTGGAGACACTTGCAGCAACGCATTTGGGTTCGATTTGTGCAATCCCGGCGGAATCGGTGGAAGGCAATTGTGTATCGGCTTACCTTCACATGGCTGGGTCAGCGTCGAATACCTCAATTGGTATCAAAGCGGTATGGAGACACCAGCTCTCGTAACCACCTCTCCCGTCCCAACGGCTCAAAACCTCGCAGGCGTACTCCCTGGTGCGACGACGCTCTATGGCGGAAACAACGATATCCTAAATGACCGAATGAATGGAACGCGAGTCCGTTTCGGATGGTGGTTTGCAAACCACCCAAATCTGGGAATTGAGGGTGAGTATCTGGGGTTTGGGACCAAAACCGAGAATTTCGATCAGCAGTCTAATGGTAGTGCGATCTTAGCACGGCCGTTCTACAACGCAGTGACGGGGCTTGAAGACTCCGAACTTGTCTCATTTCCCGCAACGGTTTCGGGACGTGTTCGAACGACCGCCACTTCCAAGTTAGATGGTGCTGGGGTTCGGTTTCGTCGATTGCTTTGCTGCAGCAGCGGCTGTGGTTTTTCGCCGATTGTTTGCGGTCCTGTTCCATCGCAAACGCGAATTGATGCAACCCTCGGTTGGAGATTTTTTCAACTCAAAGAAAGCCTTGGAATTCAGGAGGATCTCACATCCTTGAGAACCTCCGCCCCCGGTAGCTTCATTCTGAACGATAATTTCCGAACAAGAAATCAATTCAACGGTGCAGAATTTGGGGTGCACTGGATGGGCAGGCGCGGTTACTGGTCGCTCGATATGTTGATGCGTATGGGCTTAGGTAACACCCGCCAAGAGGTGATCATCAATGGCACGACGCAAGCGACACAGAACGGAGCAACAACCACATCCAATGGCGGATTGCTAGCACAGAGAACCAATAGCGGGACCTTTGTGCGAAACCAATTCGGAGTTGTCCCAGAATTAGGCGCGACACTCGGCTATCAAGTCACACAACGCATGCGTTTGACTGCCGGCTACTCGTTCATCTATTGGAGCAACGTAGTTCGCCCAGGGGACCAAATCGATACAACCGTCAACCCAAACCTTCTTCCTCCAGAGAATCCGACACAAACTGCGTTCTTGAACCCCAGGTTTGCCTTCCAAGATTCCGATTACTGGGTACAGGGATTGAGCCTCGGCGGCGAATATCGGTGGTAGCACTCGATCATTGCTAGCCAAAAACGTTCAACATCTCGGGCTTGATAGATCAATTTGATCGATCAAGCCCTTGATTCGTTGAGGCGACGATCAACCAACGAACAACTTTCGGCATTCAACGATATTGAGGTCGGCCAGGGGGAGACGATGTGCAACGAATGCACATCACTCGCACCTGTCTGGCCCGCCCCATGGACGGAGCAGTGACAAAATGGCTGGACTTTTGAATCGACTCTACGAAATTCTGAGCGGATCCCAAAAAGAACGCGCGTTGGTTTCGAACCAAAATCGAGCGAGACGAAAGCTCCGATTGGAACTGCTCGAAGGGCGCCAGTTGATGGCAGCCAATATCACGGGAACCGTTTTTCAAGATCTCACGGACAACGGATTCAATACGGGCGTGGACCCGAATCTCTCGGGCGTGACGATTGCATTGTTTCGAGATGGCGGAAATACATCCTATGACAGCGGTACCGGCACCGTCGCAGCTGGCGACGATACCTTGGTAGGGACCACAACCTCCGCCACCACTACTGGGGTGTACTCATTTACCGTAAATACTGCCGGTACTTACTTTGTCGTGCAGTCCAGTGTAGCAACCGGTTTGATTCAGAGGTCGACGCAGCGCGTACAGACCGTGATTGTGACGAATACGGACCTAGCAGGCGTTGGGCTAACAACCATTGATACGTTTGATACCACAGCCCAATCGGTGTCGGCGTCCTTTGGCAGTGTTTTAACGACTCCGACCTTTAGCTCGCTCGCCGCAACAGAAGCGATTGGTGGTGAACGCGATTTATTCGTCGATGCTACGGCAGGCACCATTTCGATGCAGGTCGACACGCCATCCACAACAAATTACTTGGCGTTCGACGTAGGGGCTGGCGCCAATGGTACACGCATTCTCACTTATGACGGTGCCGACAATGATGCTCAGGTTCTTGCAACTAGCGGGCTTGGTGGAGTCGATTTGACGTCCGCTGGTGCTGCTATGGGCTTTCGATTCATGATCGGTGGTGAAGCGGGGACACAGATTACTATTCAGGTCAATAGCGGTGCTAATGCTTCTACGCGTACCGTTGCCATTACAACCACATCGGGAGCTTCTCCTTCGGCGACCCTGGATGTTCCGTTCACTGACTTCACAACCAGTAGCGGTACGGGTGCTAACTTTACCAATGTCGGGTCACTTCAATTCACTGTTTCTGGTCCAGATGCAGCGGATGCGATTGTCGATTTGATTCAGACTTTTGGCGCTACAACGATCACTCGTAATATTGCCAATCTCACGCCGATGAGCGTGGGTAATTTCGTCTTCTCGGATCGCAATAACAACGGCACATTTGACACTGCAGTTCCAACGGAAACGGGGGTAAGTGGAGTAACGTTGCAGTTGTTCACCGACACGAACAATAACGGCGTGTTCAACGCAGGAGTGGATGTTGCCACTCTAGACAGTAGCAATCTTCCAATTTCGACAACTACCGATTCTTCGGGCAATTACACTTTTACCAACCTTTTCCCAGGCCGCTACTTTGCTGTGATCCCAAGCAGTCAGTTTTTGACAGGCGCTGCCGCCGCGGGATTCGTGGTTAGCTCGACGACTCCAGCTGGAACCAACAACGTCAACAAAGGGGTGGCTGTTTCGGGAACCGGCGTCGTTACGTCATTGATATCGCTTAACGCCGGTGCGGGTCCGACCACGGACGGAGACAACAGTACTAGTACCGACTTGAGCTTTGACATCGGCATCGTTCCACAGTTTGATTTGACGGTTGCGAAAACCACGACGGCCACTGTGGCTGCCACAGGTACTACGATCACATACACGATCACGGCAAGAAACGATGGCCCTTCGCCTGCTTCTGGGGTAACACTCTCGGATGATGTGCCGGATGGACTTCGAATCATTACTGCGACTTCGTCCGTCAACACAGATAACGTGACGATTCCGAGTTCTGCGATCGACACCACAGCGGCTAATCCAGACAATATCGTGATCGATGTCGGAACACTGGCATCGAGCACCACCACACAGCGAACCATTACCATCGTTGCGGAAGTTTTGCCAATTACGACCGGTTCAGGGACACCTGCTCCGATCGTAAACAGCGTAACCATCGCGGGACTAGGTACGGAACTGACCACGCTTCCTAATACGGCAAGTGTTTCTCTGCCAGTTCAACTACGCAATGACCTAACCATCCTCAAGACAATTGTCACCAACCCAGCGTCAACAGGCGCACCCGCAATCGCCGCCCCTGGCTCGACAATTACTTACACGTTGACCGCACGCAATGACAACCCGACAACCGGTGCAGGCTCTTCGCGGGCTACCACAGTTCAGGTTACGGACAACATTCCGGACGGCATTCGGGTACTGACAGCAACGTTGGGTTCGACAGCGTTGACGGTTCCCGCATCAGCGGGCGACACGACGCCAAGCAATCCCGACGATTTGATTGTGAGCATTCCAGATCTTTTGGTCGGAACTACGAACCAACAGATCATCACAATCACGGCGGTTGTCCTCGGTGCAACATCAGGGCTGTTCACCAACACGGCAACCATCGTTTCGACCAGTACTACCGAAAACGCGGATACCAATGCGAATAATAACTCAGCATCGGTGCAAGCCAACGCGCAGAGAAATATCGACCTGGCGGTTTTGAAAACCATCACAACAAATCCTGCATCGACTACCACGCCAGCAACTGCGGCGCCTGGATCGACGCTGACATACACGATCACAGCAAGCAACAATGGTCCGCTGGATGCAACGACCGTTCGCGTGGTGGATAATATCCCGGACGGACTTCAAGTCATTTCGGTAGTTTCAAGCGACAATACCGATCAGGTTACCACTCCGCCATCAGCATTGGATACCATCGCCGCTAACAACGACGACATCACGATCGATGTAGGCAACTTGGCCGTCGGTTCGGGTGCTTCTACCATAATTACGGTTATTGCTCGAGTCCTCCCGGCAACCCAAGGTAACTTCACCAACGTCGCGACCATCTCCGCGACCGATACCGCTACGAATATCGAAACAGTAACCAACAACAACTCGAGTTCCATCGCGGCAAACTCCCCTCGTACGGTTGATTTAACCGTTCTCAAGACAGGTCCCACGACGGCTGTATCGGGCAATACAATCACCTATTCGATGACCGCCACGAATAATGGACCATCGGATGCGATCGGCGTACAAGTAGTAGACAATATCCCAGACGGAATTCGCGTAATCAGTGCCACTGTCAACGGTAACACTGTAACTATTCCTGCGTCTGCTTCCGATTCGACCACTGCCAATCCCGATGATATTACCTTCCCGGTGGGGAATTTAGCATCTGGCGGCAGCAGCACAACCATCATTATTGTTGCTGCAATTCTGCCTGCTTCCACAGCGGCACTCGTGAATAGCGCGGTCATTAGCACAACCGACACGGCAACTACTGAAACGCCCACGACAAACAACTCGGCGTCCATTACGACCACACTTACACAACAGAACGACGTTGGTATCACCAAGAGTGGGCCAACGTCCTCTGTAGCCGGCGGAACCGTCACGTACACGATGAATGTTACCAACAACGGCCCGTCGACAGCGACCTCAGTAAGCGTTGTCGACACATTGCCTGCCGGAGCGGTCTTTGTTTCGGGTACTTCCGTGATCGGTTCGACAACCGCGGGCACTGTATCCTCCGGGACGAACAACACTGCGAACGTGACCATTCCAACGTTGGCGCCTGGTGAGACTGCTGTGGTGACCATCCGGGCTACTGCTCCAACTACCGCACCAAGCAACGTCACCAATTCGGTAACGGTGACGGCGGCCAATGATTCGGTCAGCACGAATAATACAGCAACAGCGGCTACGGCAATTACCGCGCCTGCAGTCGCAAACCTATCGGGACGTATCTACATCGACAGTAACAACGACGGCACTGGACAAACGACGGAACCTGGGGTTCCCAATGTCACGGTGACATTGACCGGTACTGCAACCAATGGAGGTGCCGCCGTCAATCGTACGGCGACTACGGACACCACTGGTGCTTATACCTTTACCAACGTAGAACAAGGAACTTACGCGGTAACGTCCGGATCACCGAGTGACGCAGCATTCCGAGCGGCGAACCCCGGTTCGACCGGGGGTACGGCCGGAACTCAACAAATTACTGGGATCAACCTAGCGGGAACGAACTCAATCACCAATAATGTTGGCTTCACGCGGATCTTTAGCAAGCGGCTGTTTTTAGCATCCGGACCGACGAGTTAAGCTGGATCGATGACATCAGCCGACGCTGAGAGCGGCGGCTGGTTTGCAAATTACTCGGATGCTTCAGTTGCCGTGCGAGCATTCCCCTCCAGAGCCATTGGTATGAGTCAAGATCCACACGTCGTTTGGCATGAGCAATCGGTAACGAAAGTACAGCGCGTGGATCGCAATCAACATCGCGGATGCGTTGTTTGGTTCACGGGCCTAAGTGGCTCTGGCAAAAGCACCGTGGCCAACCTTGTGGAACAAAGATTATTCAGTCTCGGGGCGAACACTTTCCTGCTCGACGGCGACAATGTACGTCACGGTTTGTGCGCTGGTCCAAATCTGCTCGAACCTACGCACGGCGTCGAATTCGCAAAACGATTTGGTCTGGGATTTGGTCCACAAGATCGCGAAGAGAACATTCGCAGGGTCGGTGCTATCACCGAACTTTTTGCTTCCGCAGGACTCATCTGCCTTACCGCATTTGTTAGCCCCTATCGAATCGATCGTGAACGGGTCAGGCACTGGGTAGAATCTCGCGGATCGCCAGGCGATTTTTTAGAAATCTTTGTCAATACGCCACTTGAGACTTGCATTGCAAGAGATCCTAAAGGATTGTATCAACAAGCGATCCAGGGAAAGATTCAAAACTTCACTGGAATCTCTGATCCATACGAAGCTCCCGTATCAGCCGATTTGGAACTTGCGGGCGCTGCCTTTACTCCCGAAGAACTAGCTGAGCAAGTCCTGCAGATGCTCATCGAACGCAAGGTTATTACACGATGATGTCTACGCAATCGTTTTGGTCTCGTCGCGCTGTGGTGGCAAATTGCATTTGGTTCGCGATCCTATTTCCACTGTCGTTATGTTCGTCGGTCTCCAGTCAAGAAAAAGCATCTAAAGACAACCCTACCTCGCAGTTTGTCGTCGAGCACGATTTAACCAAATATGCAGCCGATGCGGCGAAATGGGAGCAGGACGTGGCAAAGATGTCCGTCAACAATATGTCCGACGGTGCGGAAGATGCCATCGTCTGTCTTGGCAGTTCTAGCTTTAGGCTTTGGGATACGATTGCCACGGATATGGCCCCTTACAAAATCGTGCGCCGGGCGTATGGTGGAGCCAAATACTGTGATCTCGCAATGCATGCTCCGAAACTCGTCGATGGACTCCGTTTCCGGGCGGCGATGATATTCGTCGGCAACGACATTACGGGCAACGAAAAAGATAAGTCGCCCGAAGAAGTCGCTCGACTTGCGACAATCGTGATGAGTGCGGTTCGAAAACAGCAGTCAGGTGTTCCTATCTTTTTGATCGCGGTAACACCTTCCCCGTCTCGTTTTCAGCATTGGTCGAAAATTACGATGGCCAATAGGGCCTTGGAGAAATTGGCCTCCGCAGAACCAAACACGTTTTTCGTTGCAACTCAAGACAAATATCTGAATTCCCAAGGAGAACCACGTCCGGAACTGTTTGTCAAAGACATGTTGCATCAGAATCAAGAGGGTTATGCGATTTGGTCTTCAATCCTCAAAGAATCGCTAAGGAAGAATCTGCGTTAATAGCGGTAGCAGCATTCGCTACTCTTCTGCGGTTTTCACCCGTTTCCACCCGTTTGCAACGGAGACTTGCCTTTTCGCTAGACTGTAACCACTTGAGAATACGTTTCTCTGTGTAACCGCTTGCCCATCGGGCCGAGAGCATTGTAAATCGCGGGGCGATACCCACGCGGTCAATCGAAGCTCAGCTCCGTCTCGGTTTTTACTGTCCAATACCGCGTCTTGTTCGAACATGTTCCGCATCCTGCTTAAAAAGTACATCAATGAAGCCATGCTGCTGTGGTGTGCTTGCGCGCTAGTCCTTTTTTTCTTCCCTTGGGTGCGCATATGGACTGTCAGTCAATTTGAACTGAGCGGATTCGCACCGCTTATCGAACAATTCCGGTCCTTCGAAAAATTCTCACCTGTTCCGCTTGAGCAGTTTCTCACCTATCACGGCATGATCGGATTCACGTTCGATGAGCCCGTGTTAATCCTCTGTATCCTTGTTTGGAGTATCGCTCGCGGGTCCGATGTGGTCAGCGGAGAGTTAGGTAGGGGGACTATGGAGATGCTTCTGGCACAACCGCTTAGCCGCGGTCAAGTATTTGCGGCGCACGCAGTAGTTACGATTACGGGACTAATGCTCTTGTGTGGACTAGTGCTTCTTGGAATCTATCTCGGAATCCAAACCAATTCCACCCCTGTAAGCACTATTGGGGTGTTTCGGCTCCCCATTTTTAATTTCAACGTGAGCAATCCTTTCGGGCAGACAACGTCCAGATTGGTACCGCTGTCGGAATTGGTTTCACCTAGCGTTTATGTTGTACCGACAATGAACTTATTTGCTCTCGGGTTTATGCTCTTAGGCTTGAGCGTGATGGTCAGTGCGTTCGACCAGTATCGATGGCGAACGATCGGAATAGTGATTAGTGTCTATGTCTTGCAGTTGTTGCTGTTCATCTTGTCCAAGTCGACTCCGCGACTCGGGCAATTGAAACCCTTTAGTTTTCTTGCCGCGTACCAACCCGACTGGATTGTCCAAGTCGTTCATCATTCGCCTAATCTCGCTTGGACATGGTGGATCGTACCGGAGGCGGGAGGCACAACCGTTGCTGGATCCCCTTCGCACCCTGGGCCCCTGTTTTATGTTTCGACTCTAATACTGTTGGGTTGCGTTAGTTACGCGATAGGCTATTTCCGTTTTCGGTCTCGAGATCTGCCCGCCCCGCAGTAACGATGGTATTGCAACCAGCAAAAAAGGTCTCCAGTTGTATCGTGCGCCATCCCCACGCTTCGTTTGAGAATTTGGGTTGCATCGAAGGCTGCAGAGAGAAGAAGGAAGTCTTTCGTACCATTCGAGAAAATCGCTTCGAACATCCATTTGTAAAGGCAGTGTAGCGCACAGCGCGATAGAATTCGCTAACAGCAGCTTATTTCCGTTTTTCGCTTCTCGATCGATTTATTGCATTAAATCATGACTTCACGCCAAGGAAATTCGTCAAAGCGAAGTTGTTTGTTCCTGTTGTTATTGGTTTTTGTGGTGCTACCCATTTTGGTACTTTCACTCGGCCTTTTATTGTGGTTCGGCCGAGAGTCCTCGGGCAACAGCCGATTGAAAGCTCGAATAGCCACTCTGTCAAAGCAAGGCTATCCGGTCGACGATGCAACTGCGGAGGCCTTTTACAAGGACCGGACAGACCCAACGAACACGGACGCATGGATGGAGGTACTCGCAACAGTCAATGGCGACGAATTTGGCACTTCAACCAATGGTGTCCCTATTCTCGGTCTCACGGATGAACCACCTCACGGCCCGAATACCGATTGGCCTGACGAGCAGATTGCTCGCGATTTCTTGGGAAAATGGAAGTCGCTTGGTTTGAGCACTCTTCGGTTGTCCATGGATGCACAACCAGTCCGCTTTCCAATCGTTTTCGATTCGTTCAATTCGATCGACATGAAACGATTGCAGGGGATGCGTAATATAGGTAGGCTCTTGAACCTCCAAGGCTATGTGGCGTCCCGAGACGGGAATTCAGCAGGCGTTCGTGACGCAGTTGGAGGATTGCTGGGGCTAAGTCGGGTTGTTGCGGGTGAGCCGATGCTCGTGTCCCATTTGGTTTCGATTGCCATCGATGGCACCGCAATCGGTGTTTTGAAGGATGCTATCCAGTTTGATGTGCTGAACGAAGAGGACCTGCAGTTCCTGCTTCCTCGAGTCTTGGCCTTGTCGACTATTGGCAAAGATTGGGAAACCGCTTTTGCGGGCGAACGCGCCCTCGCGTTACCATTGTTTGGCGACCGAAAAAAAGCCAAAGCAGCCGGCACTATCCTAGTGATATCGAACTCTCGTGACGCCATTCTCTACATTGACTTTATAGACGAATTGCTCGAAGAGCCATCGGATGACTTATCTGCTTTTGAGGTCAGATTGAAGGCGGTTCAAAATAGCCTGATGCAAAAAGTGAGCGCAAATTGGCTGGCACGGATAGATTCGATGATGACGTCGCAAACGACGCCTGTGGTTACATCTTGCGGTTCTGCGTTCATCCGACGAGCCCTGCAGCATCGACTCGCAGCCCTCGCAATCGGGCTTCGGCTCTACGAAAAAAGGCATGGAGGACTTCCAAGCGAGTTGATGGAGTTGACGCATCTCCCATTCAACCTGGAACAAGTATCGCCGTCAAAAAACCAATCGTTCGGGTATCGTCGCGCTGATACGACTGCGAAGTTGTGGGGTGGCAACTTTAACGACGCGTTTGCCATACCTCCGGAACCACCTTTCCTTGATCAGGACAGCCTTGGAAATGATCCAAACGGAATCGGCTTCTGGACTTGGGAGCTTAGCCGCAAGTAAGTCACAGCTGCGGCATACTTGCCCTCGTTGTCTTCGGCGGCATGAACTTTGTTAAATCAACTGATAACGCCTGGTTAATCCTTCCGATTAGGGCATAGGAAGTATGCAATGGCTCCAGTCTTGGTGATGCAGTTTGGCTTGGGCGAAATAGTTGTTAGAATAACAAGCTTCCGATTCCATACTAAGAAAGTGGCTAAAATGAAAACTCTCTACAACTCTACTTTGGTAACTTGTTTGCTTTTTTCGAATGGGTGTTGGTCTTCAAAGGTTGATACGAAAGAATCAACACAGGTCACGACTTTGGTCTCACAGGTTGTCGAGGCGTCGTGCGGCGAATGCCAGTTCAAGATGGACGGCAAAGGCTGCGACCTGGCCGTGCGAATCGACAGTAAGTCGTATTACGTCGATGGTGCGAAGTTAGATGACCACGGCGATGCCCATAGTCACGACGGGATGTGCAATGCTATTCGCAAAGCGAAAGTGACCGGCGAAATAAAGAACGGAAGGTTTGTCGCCTCGGCTTTTGAGTTACTATCCGAGTAACATGCTCGATGCCCACCGATCATTCACTGTCCTCTTCGCAAGAATCATGCTACTCTCCCAACGCAACTTTCTAATTATCGCAATTTGGCTTGCATCCAGCGCCTCAATCAAATTATCCCGCGCAGACGACTTTCCGACGCCGGTGAATACAGAGAAGGCGGCGACCAGCCCAATGCTCCCTTTGGACGTTGTCCATTCGGCGAAGCTCCCCGATGGATTCAAACTGTCTGTCTTTGCAGCCGAGCCGAATGTCCAGAATCCCATCGCTATTACGACCGATGAAAGGGGACGCCTTTGGGTTGCTGAAAACTATAGTTGGGCAGGCGGGGGTGCTGGTGGCTTTGACGGGAATCAACGCGATCGCATCGTCGTTCTCGAAGATACCGATGGCGATGGACAGCATGACAAGCGAACCGTATTTTGGGATGACGCTCGTAAACTTACTAGCATCGAAGTTGGCAACGGTGGCGTTTGGGCAATTTGCTTGCCAAATCTTCTCTTTTTCCCCGATCAAGACCGAGACGACATCCCGGATAGCCCACCCAAGGTGATTCTGGATGGGTTCGATGAAGGAGTTGTAGGGCATACGCCGGCCAACGGTTTGAAGTGGGGACCCGATGGTTGGCTCTATGCACGGCACGGTATTCAAGCAACCTCCAACATTGGCAAACCCGGCTCGGGCGATTCGCAGAGAATCAAGATCAATACCGGTGTTTGGCGTTTCCATCCCGTTCTCGGTACAGTCGAAAACGTGATGCACGGTATGACCAACTCATGGGGATTCGATTTCGACCAACACGGCGAAATGTTCGTTATCAACACTGTCATTGGACACTTGTGGCATGTAGTTCCAGGTGCACACGTCGATCGGATGTATGGCGTGGACTTGAATCCGCACACGTACCAACTCATTGCGCAAACAGCAGATCACGTGCATTGGGATAATGGCGAAAAATGGAATACAGTTCAAAAAGGGATGTCCGATGGGACGAACGAATCCGGAGGTGGCCATGCTCACATCGGCTTGATGATCTACCAAGGAGACAACTGGCCTGCAAACTATCGCAACCGCATGTTTACGCTTAATCTGCATGGACTCCGGATTAATAGCAATTTGCTTGAGCGACAGGGGGCTGGTTATGTCGGTAAGCGAGCGCCTGATTTTTGCTTCATGTCCGACGTGTGGTTTCGCGGTATGGACTTGATCACTGGCCCCGATGGAGGTGTCTATATAGCGGACTGGAGCGACACTGGGGAGTGCCACGATCACGATGGTGTGCATCGCACTAGCGGCCGAATTTACAAACTCATTTACGGCCAACCCAACGCGGTTACTCCCTTGGACCTGTCCAAGCAAACCGACAGCCAATTGATCGCTCTCCAATCGCATGCCAACGCATGGTGGCCAAGGACCGCTCGACGGATATTGGCCGAACGCTACAAATCGGGCAAAACCAAGCCAGATCTCGCATTGCGCATGGAGATCGATCGCGTCCTGATTTCGACGACAGACGTTCCGAAACGATTGCGATTGATCGAAACCTGCTACTCGATAGGGGCTGCAGATGAATCTTGGCTAATTTCCCGCTTGGCTGTTCCTGATGAACACGAACGCGTCGCCGCCCTGCGTTTCTTAGTCGATCGATTGACACCCAACGGGGACGCGCCCTCCAAAGAACTAAAGGACTCCCTTGTTCGATTGGCTCGCAACGATAAGTCAGGATTGGTCCACCTTTTTTTGGCTTCCGCGCTGCAGCGATTTCCTCACTCAGATCGATGGCCTATCGCCATGGAGTTAGCTACGAAATCAGAGCTCCAAACCGACCGCATGTTTCCTTCGATGTTGTGGTACGGGGTGGAATCGGCAGTGACTAAAAATGTGTCGCAAGCGATTGCTCTGGCGAAGGTATCCGCAATCCCAATTTTGACCGAGAACATCTCGCGTCGATTGACGTTGGAGATCGAATCGCGACCGGAGGTAGTCGTTGCATTATTGGACATGGCTACGGATTCCAAGTTCCCGTTTCCAGATCAAGTAGTGAGTGGGATGGCCAAGGCGCTTAGCGGCTGGCAAAAAGCAATCCCGCCTGCAAACTGGACTTCGTTCGCCAATCGCTATGAAAAGAGCGATTCCAAAGAACTGATTCGCGACATGCAAGCGTTGCGTTTGGTGTTTGGTGACGGCCGAGCCATTGAAGAACTGACGAAACTAATTGATGATATCAATGCCGACGCCCAGACACGACGGCAAGCGCTTCGATCGCTTTTGAGTAGTCGCCCCTCCGATTTTGCCCCTAAGTTGGTCGGTTTGCTAGGAGATCGAGTGATGGTACGTGACGCAATTAAGGGGCTTTCGCAATACGAACACGCTGATGCACCGAAGCAGATCTTAAACCGTTCCAAAAATTTCGGACCGGCAGAACGCATTGAGATGATCAATACACTCGCATCTCGACCTTCGTACGCGAAGGAACTTTTGTTAGCCATTCGCGAGAAAAAAATTGCTCCGAACGAGGTTTCAGCGTTCCATGCTCGTCAAATGCGTTCCTTCGAAATCGATGCTTTGAATACGGAATTGACGGAAACCTGGGGCGATGTTCGTGTCACGGCAGAAGACAAAAAGAAGCTGATGGATAAGCTCCGATCGGAATTGCATAGTGAGGCGATTGCCAAGAGCGACTTGCCGGCTGGTCGAGCGTTATTCCAAAAGTCGTGCGCTACTTGCCATGTGCTCTACGGAATCGGAGTCAAAATCGGTCCAGATATCACGGGCTCGAACCGAAGGAACTTGGACTATTTGTTGGAGAACATCGTGGATCCGAGCGCCAGTGTTGGAGTTGATTTCCGAACCATGATCGCATTGCTCAAGGACGGACGCGTAATCAATGGTGTCACAACAGCAACGACCGAGAGAACGCTCACTTTGCAAACTGCTCAAGAACCTGTAACACTGGATCGCGAAGAGATCGAATCGATCAAACAGTCCAAAACATCGCTCATGCCGGACGGCCTTCTTCAAAACCTATCCTCAGATCAGATTCGGAATCTAATCGGCTATCTCATGTCAGCCGATCAAGTCCCTTTGCCTGAATAGCGAATCGTGGAAACGTTTAGCGTTGGAGTTCCGTGGCTGTGGGCATTATTGTTGGGCTCATCGTCAGTCTACTTCTTTCGCAAGAACTACTGCGCTGGTTGAACGAGCTCCAGCCCAGCAACGCTCTCAATCTACATCAAATCAGTCATCTGCTGCGTCTCCATCCTTGATCACGAACGTGGCTTTCAGTCTCGCGACCTCGGTAGCGAGTCCTGCAAGTTTAACACTACGCAGAACCTCTTCGAAGTCTTTGTATGCAGCGGGTGCTTCGTCCTTAGGGTATTTGCGGCAATTCGTCAAAATATCGGCGGCCTCAAAAGACGCATCCACCGATGTTTGATCCAGTTCACGCATCGCTCGCTTGCGACCAAGTTGCCGACCAGCCCCATGATTGACGCTATAGCAACTGATGCTTGCACCCGGGTCAGCAACCATGACACTCGAACCTGCTTGCGGGTTGCCAGGCAGCAAGATCGGATGGCCTGTTTGAGCGTATCGTGTCTCTTTTAGAGAGGAATGCCCCGCAGGAAATGCGCGAGTCGCCCCTTTGCGATGAACCCATTGTTGCATGTTATCGACAATTTCTCGGCGAGCGATATTGTGACTGATGAAGTAAACCAACTGTCCTTCAATACCTGGAAACACTTCCTGGAACGCATCCAGTATGAGTGCGTTGATCAGCAAGTGGTTGACGGTAGCGAAGTTGGCGCCAAGTGACATATCATCGATGTACTCGTTTGCCTCTATCGTCCCCAGAGGTGCGTAGACAAGTTCGCGGTCGTTTCCGGGCAATGGGATGTCCCACTTTGCAAACTTGCTTTGCAGCGCTTTGAACTGGCCCATGGCCAAGTTGTGGCCGACCCCCCGCGAACCACAATGCGACAAAAACGCTACATGTCGATCCTTGAGTCCAAACACCTTGGCGGACTGCCGAGCGCGCACATTGTCTTCGACATGAACGATTTCGCATTCTCCGAAATGGTTTCCGCCTCCGTACGAACCAAGTTGCAATGCTTTGTCCGCGAAGTTGCGAAAAGTTCCGTTGTCTATATGCCAATCGATGCGAGAAGCCAATGCATCACTCGTTTCATTGTGGCCAACGTGCGCCGAGTCTTCGCAGCGAGTTGCCCATTCCGGCGGGATACCCAGTTGAGTGCAGACGGACTCCGAAGCTCCTTCGATGACAGCTTGTTTTCCTAGCTTTTCGTCGACTCGTCTTGATTTCGCGGCGTGCCGCTGTCCCCGACCTGCCCCGGTTGGAGTGCGTTCGCAAATTGCATCGATGAGTTTACGACGAACCTCTCGAGAACGAACCGCTTCCTGCGGTAAGTCCAATTGCAACAAACTCATCGAGCACTTGATATCAACTCCGACTGGTCCTGGGTAAATATGTGTCGGTGAAGTCATCACGCAACCGATCGGCGCACCGTACCCGCAATGGCCATCTGGATTGAGGATCAAATCGGTTACGCCCGGCGCAAGCCGCGAGTTGATGGCTTGTTGCAAACAGATCTCGTCGAATGTGTCGCGGATTTTTTCAGTACCGATAACCGTGATCGGTTTGGTCTTGCCGCCGATTGGCAAAATGGCCGTTGCTTCGCCTGTTGGAATCATGGTTGAAGTTGGGATTGAGGGAGGGAAGTGGAACTAGTAGCGACCGGACCGACGCCAAGATGAGTTTAGTACTCGCAGGTAAACGGAATAACAAAAGTGGTGCCATGTTCGCGATTGGTCTTAAAAAACACATAATTTGTTTGATTGCACAGGCTTAAGGCCATCAATTGCGCAAGAACCGCTCCCCGTTTTTCTATTGAGCAAGTTGAAATACCCAATTTTGGGGACTCGGTAGCCATCTCTTGGTGTATCGACACCCAAGTCAATTCCCTCATCGCTAGCGCAGTGCGTCACGCCCTCACCCCCATCCCCCTTCTATGAGTACCAAGATACAAGCGGGTAACCTATAGCAACTGGAATGCGATCCAGACCCTCAAGAGCCAAGCAATTGAGAGAGAAATGGATGCGGTGGAATCAAGGTGGAATCAACAAAAAAAACGATGCGCAGTAAAACCAAAAAATGCTCCAACTAGACCGCAGATTGGACCGCCAACTACTATCATCACAATCCCGCCGAGCCAGCCCATTCCGCAAGCGGCGGTTCCCGGTATCAACGAAACATAGTAGACGGATTCGTGGTGCAATCGTGCGAAACCAAATCCAGCGGGTACGATTCCGAAGACGAGAAATCCGACGAGTATCCAGTGATTGCAGGATCGAAGCACGATCTTTCGCCCTGGTCTCGAGTCATTCGGAGGTTGATATGGATCTAAGTCACACATTCGTTCAGTTGCCGTTGCCAAGGTAGCTCGGCTGGAGTGGAGACACACCATTTTTTCGCGTGGGTAGTTGTTTTTCAGTTTCGGTACGAAAATACGATGTTGATCATTCTTTCGCGGAGTTTACTCAAAATAACAATCATGGTGCACAACATGATAATAAGCGCGAGCGAAGTAGGTTCTGGAACAGATGCAATCGAGAAGCCATTGATGTACCCACGATCAAGTCCGTTTCCGTACCTAAAAAGGACAGAGCCATCTGCATCCGGAGAAAAACTGAGAGTCCGCTGCGAAATCTGACTTGGGTTTTGTCCGAAAGACCCAGTTATTGTGTCTACCTGGTTGAACAATGCTCCAACAGAACGATAGACGCTAAAAGGTGTCGCACTCGTTCCATCAAGTAAATGATGATACGATGTAATAGTGTAGTTTCCAGGAGTCAGGTTTCGAATTCGAACGCCAAGCCCAAACTCGGCAACGTAGTCTTCAAGGAGATCGTTGAGAACGCCAGCCGAGTTCATATTGCCTGCATCGACGTAGAAGATCCCATTCGACGATAACGTTCTCAAGACTTCCACCTCATAGGTTCCAAATGTTTTTGCAATCGGCAATAGGGTGGAAAAACGATCAGGGCTAGTAGCTCCTGTGGGCGAGGAAAAATCAAAAAAACCGAGAGCAATATCGTTAGGGCTACCAACGTTTCCGGTCGAAGGATCTGACACTCCAAAATCAACCGAAAGGAGCGTGTCGCCGCGTGCGCCAGTCACTCCAACACAAAGGACCATCAACCACAATATTAATACGCGTCTCATTGAAGTCTTATCCCTAGGCAAAAAACACGGAATTTAATCTACGATAGAATGTATTGAGGGAATCACATCTATCAACACTTATCTGCCCGTTTCTCCATGTGCATGGTCACAATTCCCAAGCCAGAATCGATCGAGGCGTAATAGCATCTGGAAAAAGTTCTGGCACTTGTATTAATGAGCTGCCTGAAGTTGCGCACCCAATTTGACGATACTGCTTCTTGTAATCATGCGAACCACGCAACGCGCCGTGTATCGAGTATGAGCGATGTGATTTTGCTCCCATCCAATGGCTCTTGTCAGTAGTTGCGAGCCAGCTCTTTGATGACTCCTTTGATGATTCGAGACTAAAGTGGAGTGTCCCCATTACTCCGGCCTTACTCCCAGCTGTTTGTCGAGCGATTCTGTTTCTTTTGTGCGACGTTTTTCTTTTCTTCGATACGGCGGCGTTGCGAGCCGCGAGTTGGTTGAGTGGGGCGGCGAATGGTCGGCGGCTTCATCGCTTCCAAGATAAGATTTTTGAGTCGCTCTCGACAGGCCTGGATATTCCTCGGCTGCTCGCGATGAACTTGGCTGGTGATTTGTAGAATTCCAGCGTCAGTCAGCCTGTTGCCTGCTAAAGCTCGTAGTCTGGCCATGGCTGTTGGGTACAATACGCTACTACTGTTTATGTTCCAGCAGAGGGTCGCTTTGGTGTTTACTTTATTCACATTCTGACCGCCTGGGCCGCCACTGCGAGCGAACACTAAATCGAGTTCGCTCGCGGGCACGATCACATGCTCGGTTACAATTAGATCTTCCATAGCCCTATAGAGTATTCCCAAATGCGTCTTTTTTCGATCTCAATTTTGCCATTTCTTCTTGCCGTTGCGATTGCGACGGCAACTGGCTGCGGGGCGGACACACAACCCTTGACTGCAGTTCAGGAAGCAACTTCGCTTTGGACGAGAAAAGCTGGATCCGACTGGCCGCGTATGCTGGGCAAGAATTACGACTCACGAAGCCCCGAAGTGGGAATCCTGAAGCAATGGCCCAAAACCGGACTTAAGGTAGTCTGGACGGCCGATACTGGCATGGGATACGGAAACGGAGTCGCAGTCAACGGTCGCTGGTTTCAATTCGATCGATTTGGCAACGTCGAGCGATTGCGTTGCATGCATGCCGAGACGGGCAAGCTTCTTTGGAAATGGGAGTCGCCTGTCCTGTACCGCGACTCTTACGGTTACAACAATGGACCTCGATGCAGTCCTGTCGTAGACGGCGATCGAGTGTATGTGTTGGGTGTTGCAGGCACGTTAGCTTGCCTTTCGGTCGACGACGGATCTCAAGTGTGGAAACTGGACACCAATAAAAAATACAATGTGCTGCAGAACTTTTTCGGCGTTGGGGCGTCTCCACTGGTATACATGGACAAGCTGCTGGTCATGATCGGTGGGAGCGAGTCTTCCAAGCCGAATGGGACAGCCATGGTGGCTTTCGAAAAGACCACAGGCAAGGAACTTTATCGCATTGGAAATTATTTTGCAAGCTACTCCGCTCCCGTGATTCACCAAATCGACGGCCAAGATGTCTGCCTCTCGCTGGTGCGCGAAGGCTTGATGGCATTCGACCCAAAGGATGGTTCCAAGGAGTTCTTTTTCCCTTGGCGCGCTGACATGTTGGAGAGCGTAAACGCGGCATCTCCTGTCCTCTGGAAAAACCGGATTTTGATTTCTGAGGCCTACGAACGGGGCTCCGCGCTCCTTGCGTTGAGCCAAAAAGGTTTGGAGCCACTATGGATTGACGGTTTGAACATGAAAGAAAAAGCGATCCGCGCGCATTGGTCGACTCCTTTGCTCGATGGTAACACGATATTCGCAAGCAGCGGACGCAATCAACCCGATACGGACCTCCGATGTCTGTTCCTGAATGAATCAAACCTGGATACCCTCCAATGGAAACCGGAGGTGCGATGGACAAAGAGAAACCATGACCGAATGACTGGATTGATCGTCGACAACCATGTGCTTCTACTCGGCGAAGAAGGGGCCCTGCAACTGCTCGAAGTCAACAAAGACAAACTGACGATGGTCGCTGAAATGGAGTTATCTGAAACGCTGGATCCCAGAGACGGCAAACCGTTAATTGAAGCGCCGAGTTGGGCACCGCCAGTGTTGTCTCATGGATTGCTGTACGTGCGCGGCGAAGGAAAAATCGTATGTTTGGAGCTCATACCCGGGTGAGAGCAAGAGAGACTGCTACGATCGTTTTCGCTGCATCGTTAGTCATGGCTGCAACACTCCCGGGTCGCACCCATGGGATTGGACTGATTACTACTCGACTCTTAGACGATTATTCCCAAGTCAGCGAGTCGGGATTTGCCAGTATCAACCTGGTGGCGACGCTGATCGGTAGTTTAATGTGCTTGCCCTGCGGTTGGCTGATCGATCGATTCGGCATACGCTCGCTTGCAGCGCTGGTATTGGCGGCGTTGGGATGTGTTGTACTTTGGATGGCTAGCGCACCATCGCTTAGCGTCCTGTGCATCGCAATAGCACTTACGCGCGGCATAGGTCAGAGCATGTTGTCAGTCGTTAGTCTTTCCATCATGGGTAAGTCGTTTCCAAACCGTTCAGGTGCCGTTATGGGAAGCTACGCAGTGGTGTTAACCTTTATGATGGCCGCTTGCACTGGCCTACTTGCTAATCGCGTCGCAAATTTTGGATGGCGTCAAGCGTGGAGCGAGGCTGGCTGGGGGATTTTGTTGGTTGCACCTTTCGTCTGGATTTCGCTGCCTCGGTCAATTTCCCTGGTAGGGACCATAAGCGTTCCAATGATCGAGGATGCAACGTGTCGTCATAAAACGTTGGGGCAAGCCCTCACAACCCCCTGTTTTTGGGCTTTTTCTTTGAGCATTTCTTTGTTCGGGATGATCAGCTCGGGTGTATCTCTTTTTCAGCAATCCATTTTGGCGTCCAAGGGATTTTCGGAACAGCTCTACCATGTTTCACTTGTCGTTGGTTTGTTTGTTGGAATGATTGCAAACTTAATTGGGGGTTGGCTCTCAACCAAGTTCCCAATGCAACACTTGCTCGGATTGGCGATGTGGTTGTTGGCAGGGTCGTTAGTGACCCTGCCGTTCCTGACGACATCGCTCCAAGCGTATGGTTTCTGCATTGCTTATAGTCTCGCTGGCGGTATGATCACAGTGCTTTTCTTTACCGTTTGGGGGCAAGCGTTTGGGACACGAGAATTAGCAAAGATTCAGGGCTCAGCGCAAATGCTCACTGTGCTTGGCTCTAGCTTTGGACCACTATTGGTCACCGAGTCCAATGCCCGTTTCCAATCCTACGATCCAGCCGTTTGTTGCTTTGCGCTGGCAAGTATTTTGGTCGGTTGTTTTTCGTTTCTGGTTTCAGTGCCCAACGCCAAAAAAACGACGCTCGTTGACATTTAGGAATGAGGAACGTTTGAAACGATTCGTTGGATGGCTGCAATCTGTCAGTGCGATTGCAAGTGCGGTACTCTTAGGGCCAGCGATCCTTGTCCAAATTACAACAGGGATTCTCCATGCCGCAACAGGTAACCGCACGGTAGCAAAAGTAGGGGTGCTAACCACCATGTTGCCAGTCTCGCCACTAGTCTTGCTCGGTCTACCATTCGGACTTTGGGCTCGAATTATCTGAGTTAGACACGAGCAAGTATAAAACATTTCTAATGCCGTCAAAATCGAAAGTCAGAGACGAAGTAATTGTTCAAGAGTCGGTGGCGCAGCGATTGCAAGGACTTCAATGCGTGCCGCAAGCATCCGGGAGTGGACTGACCATTCGATGCTGGCGGTTTCAACGACAGGACGTGTTGGAACGACTTTCCCTTTCGCGAACCCCAGTCATTCAGGGAATTGCTGATTCCGAAGCAAATTCGGGAGACTCCGCGTCCAACTACTTGCCGATTTTGACTGGTATCCCAACGAACGATGTTGTGAGCCGAAATTCTTCGACGGGAACGGAGGTGCTTAGTAGCGCAGACAAGGGCATGCTCGTCGATTCTTCTTGGGTATCCAGTGTTGAACTGGTGAAGCCGGATCAGTTGCGAATCCAACTTAGCAAAAAGGGTAACGAAGAGTTCCGCAAGTTTACTACGGAGCAAACGGCGGCGTTGAGAGTTGGACTTGTGGTGGATGGTTGGATCGAAGGCTTGACCTTAGAACCCGTTCGCGATCGCCGCATCACTTTCCGAATGAGTGACAATTCCAAACGGACTCTCAAGAGTATTCAAGCTGCTATTCGCGGACCAGCACTTCCGTTTGAGTTGGAGCTATTGGACTGAGCTAAAGTCATCGTCGAAGCGAAGAAGGCGATTCATACTTGATCATGGGTTCCGCGATCCAGGAGGTCATTGGGGCCATCTCGTTGGATTGCCCGATTTGGGAACGGTTTTGCAGCCCGGTTCCTTGGTTCCCCAAAAGCGACACGTCGCGACGCATGGGTGAGGGCAGTTCGGCTAAGTGGGCGAAAGACATGTCTAACATTGACTGCAGTCGCTTCACCTCAGGATTGTCGGTATTCGATGCGAGCAATCGGCCTAGTGTCATGCGAGCAGTCACCAGTTCGCCAATAGCATGTTGTGCGTGCACGAGTTGGATTTGCCGTTCCACGCGATCGATCGGCATTCTTTCTGCTGCGATGGTAAGCGCTTCCGCAGCCTCGGTGGTGCGATTCAGATCGGCGAGTGCCATTCCGCGTATCAGTTGGACTTCGGGATCGGTAGTGGCTGAAGCATGCAAGTCCGCCATCCTATCGAGTGCTGCCAGCGATCGTTGCGAGCGCCCCATATAACGATAGATTTCCGCTACCGACAGTTGCACACGCGAGTAGTCGCTTCGAATCAATAGTGCCCGGTGATAACATTCCAATGCCGCCGGCCAATCCCGTTCCGATTGATGCGCATCGCCCAGCAGCGCCCAAGCTTCCGCATGGCTTCGATTTGCTGAGAGTACACCCAACGCATATTCTTTGGCAGACTTTCTGTCACCCATGACGAGATTCATTTCCCCGAGACGGATCGCATACTCTGGATATCTTCCCGAGTACTCTGGATTTCTGCTGGACAGTCGAACGGCTTCTCGCATGTGTTCCATGGCGCGTTCTCGGTCGCCGCGTTTCCAGAGTGTTGTCGCATAGCCCCAATGCGCTCGCTCGTCCAATGGCGAGTTTCGCAAGGCCTCGGAAAACAACATCTCGGCATCCTGTTGCCGCGATCGCTGAAGTGCGTCGGCGCCGCGCAGTGAAAGCTGACGTGCCGCTTCGAGTTGCAAATTCGATTTTCTTTGGACAAAACTCCTGCAACCCAGCCCAGTGACGCAAGTCAATAAGACGCAGACCCAAAGCAACGTTCGACCGAGATCAAGCTCAGAATACGGTTGATTTGAGGTAAATTGGAGCATTGCTACATTCGGTATTCGAATTTCCACAGACTCACACGCGACGATCGCGCACGACTCCGAATGGTGCATACCAGAATTGGCTAAAGAGTCTCAAGATAAGCGGGGTAGTTTGCAGGCAATGCTAGCGTTCTACAAGCTCCAATGGCTATCGACTCCCCGTTGCCAACTGGACTAAGGCGGTCCAGGTTGACGTTACCGCGGCGCACATGCGTTCGGATGTCCCCCATTGGCCACCCCATGCTGGTGAGATCAGAACGGCAATGATGAAAGCCACAATGAGGGCAAAGGGAAGAGTAGGATCGCTTTGGCCAGCGGCTGCAACTGGATTTGCTGTTCCGGAGAATCCAACTTTTCTTAACTTCGGCTTCGTAAGTTCCTCTAGTTGTTGAAACTCAATTTCGATCTGATTCGAGGCCCCAATCGACTTCTTGCAGCACTCTACCCTCCAAAGCATCTCTTGATAAAAGAGCTTGCAAGTACTTCCAGGTGTCAACTTGTTTGCAATCGACAGTGGGACACGGACGGTAAAACTGTCTCGACTCATTTCGAGAACGGCTACCCTGTAGCGTCTCATTCCGATGCGCAACGATCCCCGGTTATTGCCCGAATTAACTTTGCATCGATAGGAGGGAACTGCATCAATCATCTTGGTTCACATTAATCTTTGGTTAATGATGGGAAAGTCAAGACGTAAACGTCACCGTTCTCAATTGTGGAATGTAATTTTTTGGCTTTGGTGAAACACCATTCATTTCAGGACGAAAATTATCGCCGTCTGGTAATCTAATCGGGTTGTTCGCAATCGACGGATTGGAGAGCCGTTTCTCATTTTGCGGCTTTTGCTTTCACTTCGTTCATTTCTGACGATCCGTGCTGTCACAGTCGATCCTAATGATCGTGAAGAAACTACTGTGCTTGTAGTGACGACTTTG
Organism: Pirellula sp.; assembly: GCA_031374515.1. Classification (GTDB taxonomy): domain Bacteria; phylum Planctomycetota; class Planctomycetia; order Pirellulales; family Pirellulaceae; genus JBKCUI01. Next base: position 31,562 of record JANMGH010000044.1, read on the forward strand.
CGGGCAAAAGAGGACACCCAGTGCATCGGCTTATCCTGTTGACAACGCCATCAACATCAAGTGCTTGCGTATCAAGAGCTTGCTTTCGTTGGAAGCTAGGTTTTGGGGCGTTCTTTTGTCTGTTTCTGATTGTTCAGGGGAGCGTTCGAGGCCAAGTTCCCGGAATCTGTATGCAGACGGACGGCAACACATGGCCCATGAGCAATCAGCCCAACGCTGGCGTATCTGCACAAGGATCGACCATTGCAAAACACCCCTCAGGAGCAACGCAACGCAAGGATCCAAACCCGTTGGACATCGCGGCTCTAAAGGCTTTTTTGAACGAAGTCAAAGTACCAAAAGCAAATGCTGAGACGTCGATAGTGAATCGATACAATCCGCATTCCATGCATGGGGTTAATCCCACGACAACCCGTGCCTTGCCACAGCATACTGCGGTCCCGATTTCAGCAGTCAGCGCGCGAAACCGAATGCGTGACAACGACGACCTGCTCGCGCCAGCTGGGAAGAACGAAGGAGATGATTTACTCGCTCCACCTGCGTTGCGCTCGGCTCAAGACGATCCGCTATCAAGCATGGGGCCGGATAGTGATGCAGAGAAGCAACGCACGGATCGCAAAGTAGAGACGCCTGGAAATGGCCAAGCCGCGATTGACCCGCACTTGGAAGTGTTCGCCAACGAGCAATACCCATCCGCAATGACGTGTGCTAAGTGTCACAAAAAGATTTACGACGAATGGCGAGTCAGTGGACATGCTTACGCCGCGATCTCACCGATGTTTCAACGCTTTGAACAAGCAGTGGCGGAGTTGGTTCGCGGAACGTCGGGGACGTTTTGTGTTCGATGTCATGCCCCAGTTGCTACGCAAAGTGATCATCCTCGTGAAGCGCCGATTTTTTCCGGTCCAGCTGTATTTCGAGAAGGTATCACGTGCATTGCATGCCACCGGGTTGTCGAGCGATACGGTCGCGTGAACGGAGAACGCCGCATCGAGACGGGCAGCCCCTACGATCCCGTTGTTGGCAGTTGGGGCGGAGACGGCGTTGCTGCTGTAATTGCCCAAGCAGACAACTATAAAGTCAAAACGGATCCCAATGACAAACGTCCGTTGCAAGCGATCCACCGAGGAGCAATCCAATTCGAACAACTAGCGGACAGCTCATTCTGTGCGGGATGCCATCAGGTGCTTGTGCAGCCCGGAATAGCATTGGAGGTTGTCTATCAACAATATCGATCCGGCCCTGCATGTAAGAAAGGGGTGTCGTGTCAAGATTGCCATATGGGGGCCGTACCTGGCAAACCGACTGGATACTCTTACGGTGCAGCAGCGGAGGTCAATGGTAAGTCGATCAACAATAACCGAAAACACTCAAACCATATTTTTCATGGACCTAGTTACCCACTTGCTCATCCAGGACTCTTCCCACACAACGAAAAGTCGTTGCGATGGACCGCAAATCAGTGGCTTGAATTTGATCATCGCCAAGGCTGGGGGACTGAAGCATTCGAAGCGGCTGTCGTTCGCGGCCAGATCGTTAACTCCTTTCCGTCGGCATGGACATCTGCCCAAGAACGTCGCGATGCAAGGAAGGTCGTCGATGAGAATGAAAAACTGCTCTTGGTAAAACGAAGTTCGGCAACCCAGGTATTGGAGAATGGTGGTCGTATCGATGGCCCCTACTTTGAAAATGATCCACGAGTGGCGCAAGACTTGAAACTCAGTTACGTCATTAGCAACACTAGCGAAGGGCACAATATGCCGAGCGGTTCGCTAGGCGCGCAGCCTCAATTGTGGCTAAACACTGTCTTGATTGGACCCGACGGTTCGCACCTATGGGAGTCCGGGCACTTGGACACAAACGGGGATCTTTGCGATTGGCATTCCCTGGATGTTCGCGCCAGTCGATACCAAAGAGACAAACAACTGGTTAATTTTCAGACGAAGTTCTTAATTACCAATTTGAAAGGTACCGAACGCGAGATGTATTTGCCGGTTCCTGTTGATATTGATCCTCTACCTTTTTTTCGTCCCGGCACGGTCCCCTACACCGTATTGAACCATCCACCTTTTATAAGAATGGAAGCGCATAGTATTCCGCCGTTGGACTCTCGAACGGCTCAGTACCGCATACCCGGAGAATTGCTTCGCATGCCAGGGACTTATCGCCTAAGTGTTCGGCTCCGAAGCCGCGTAGAACCTGCTTACTTCTTGTTGTTTTGTAAAGGCACCCCTGAGATGCAACGTTCCCTCAATGAAGGGATCATTGACGTTCACCCGTACTCGACGGAATTTAGGGTGCGTTAAGGTGCGAATCAACAAAGTCAATCAAGAATCGAATGACTACGTGAGCTATTGCTCGGGAAGGCTTCGTTTCTTTATTTTTATCGGTCTGCTCGCACTATGTGGACCTGCCAAGGACGTTTTCGGGCAATCGGTCTTCGCTCTTACACCGCCGCCACAAGATTCGAAAACGGATCGCGATGTGGCAACGCATCCTGAAACGGAAAAGAAACCACTTTCACCGAATGTGCCTTTGGACGATAGTGACTCACAAAATGATCGCTTGATCGACGAACGAGAAAAGTCGGCAACTCCCTATCCTGTACCCGATTTTTCAACACGTTCGGAGCGAGTTATTCCCCTTCCTGTGACGCCTGCGCCTGAGGACTTCAAAGGGTTTGATGCGAATTCTTCCGATTCCTGGGAGCTTCCTGAACCGCGACGCATTTTTCCGCTACCAAAGGTCGATGTGCCAATGCCGTCTCTGCCCCCGTTGCACCTCGAACCTCTTTCGCCGATACCTGCGCAGCCTACTAGAACGGAAACGTTGCCGTGGCATGTTGATAGCTATGGCAATTCGCAAAATTTCCGTTCCTTGCTTGCGTCTGGCCAGTCCATCGTAATGGATCAACGACCTGAATCCTTCCATGCTCAAAGTAGAAAGGTCATCCCCCTTCAAGGTCCACGAGAGCGATTGGAACGGAAAAACTGGCAGTTTTTTCAGGGCAAGGAACCATCAGCGATGAACGGCAGCGAACCGATCATGGCGGAGAAGACCTATTTAGTGCCGTACAACCCAAACGATTTCGCGCCCATTCCTTTCGTCGCGCAGCCCCTCGATTCGGAACGTGAAAAAGAAACGTACTACGGCAAGCTCCCAATTGATACTCAACGGCCTTGGGTGGAATGGTGGCGCCCATTCTATACCGGCGGAATGTATGAACCAGGTAGACCTGTATTCAGTGATGTGAATCTTTTGACACCTTCCTTTCTGGTCTACGGGGACTATCGAACCGGCGTCGGTGTCCACCGAAATAACGGAAAGGCGGTGCGTAATTGGGCACACCGTTTGAACTTAGATATGGACCTTAGGTTGACGGGCACGGAGCGATTTCACCTCTTTACCGGGCCACTCGATCACAATGGGCGATTTACAAGGTTAGACTTTAGCAACGGAAAAGTCGAGTTCGAAGAGGAACTTGATATGCAAGTCGACACGGCCTTTTTCGAGGGAGACCTAGGCGCGATCACAGGCAGTTGGATCGGTGATGACGCGCCATTCGATCTGCCATTCACTTGCGGCTTGGTGCCTTTGCTTTATCAAAACGGGATATGGATGGAGGATGCCATCGCTGGCGTTGCGATTGGGACACCATGGAAGCACAGTAAAGCCCTCAAGTGGTCCAATTACGATGCCACTTTCTTTGCAGGCTTCAACCAGGTAACGAGTCCCGCATTCAATAATGACAACAACGCAGCGGCCGTATTTGGGTCTGCTTGGTTCATCGAGGCGTACAATGGTTACATTGAAATGGACTACGCTTTTCTTGACGATCTGGATCGTTTGGACCGATCCTATCACAATTCGGCCATCGCCTACACACGCAGGTACTTTGGACGCATTTCCAATTCCGTCCGTTTGATTGGCAATTTCGGGCAGTCTGGACCGGCGATCAATCGTACAGCGGACGGAGCGCTGTTACTGTTCGAAAACAGTCTGATCTCAGAACAGCCAAGTACCTTCGTACCCTACTGGAACGCATTCGTCGGCAACGGGCGTCCGCAGAGCGTAGCGCGTGCAGGTAATGCTGGTGGTATCCTTCGGAATACAGGCATTAACTTTGAGACCGATGGGTTGACCGGCTATCCGACATTGAATGCGACGGCGTCTAACTCCTATGGTGGAGCAATCGGTCTGAATGTTCTCAGCGCTGACTTCCGAAAACAATGGGTGTTGGAGTTTGCGGCCCTCGATACCTACGGAAACCCAGCTCTCAGTGCAGCCGCTGGTCCAGAGTACGCTCTTGGTACACGCTACCAGACAGCGCTGAACAATCGACTTATTTGGCGGGTCGATCTCATGAACGGCTGGTTTGACAATGCTCCGGACATCTATGGGACAAGGACGGAGATTCGGTGGAAGTTTTGACAGATCGGGTACTGTAGGGATCGAGCCTGATTGAAATTTACTGTGTTCCTTCTCCCTTCGGAACTGTCGGATACATTGGCACTACGAAAGGTGTACCGTACACTGGGTGATCGATGACGGTGACATCGAGGTGGAATGCACGTTGAATTAAGTTGGGCGTAAGGACCTCGTGAGCAGATCCTATTGCAATTAATGATTGCTCGGCCAACAAGGCCAATCGATCGCCAAACATGGCCGCATGGTTTAGGTCATGGAGCGTTACAACGACAACCAGCTTGCGTTCTTTGGCCATCCGCCGAATGCGATCCAGGACATCAAATTGGTACTTCAAGTCGAGGCCGGCGGTTGGCTCGTCCAGCAATAGGATCGGGGCGTCCTGCGCCAGTGCCCTTGCCAATATCATGCGTCTCCACTCCCCACCTGACAACTGCGTCACTTGGCGATCCCTCTCTCCTGAGAGTCCCGTAGCCTCAAGCGAGGCGTCAATCGCTATCAAATCCTTGGTTGAAAACGGCATCCACCATCCGCAATGCGGTGTACGCCCCAGAGACACAACATCGTAAACGGTAAACTCAGATTGGCGATTTTCGTATTGTGGCATAAAGGCAATATTTTGAGCCAACGCACGTCGAGTGAACAAAGAAATGTCCTTGTTGGACAACGCGACGCAGCCGCTCGTAGGAAGTAGCTGGCGGGACAAAGCATGCAGGAGTGTTGTCTTGCCCGCCCCATTCGCGCCGAGCAGGACGAGGACTTCGCCAGCCTTCATCTCCATTGTAATGCGGTCTAAAATCAATCTATGGGAGTAACGAAAAGTTAGCGAGTTGGTGGACAATTCGTTCATCTCGTCGCCTCATGGGTATCGTTCCGTGTCAGAAGCAGGAAGAGAAAGAATGGGCAACCCAACAATGCAGTGAGTATGCCAACTGGCATTTCAGCTGGAGCAACAATGGTCCTGGCGACTACGTCTGCGACAAGCATGATCGCTGCACCGACGCAGGCACTCATCGGTACAAGCCATACGTGGCGTGGTCCAATCAACCGGCGGGCAATGTGCGGTGCGATCAATCCAACAAACCCAATGATGCCAGCCGCCGCCACCGCAGAAGCAGTCGCAATGGTCGAAGCAACGACCAACAGGAGACGAAATCGAAACAGATCCAGACCCAATGATTGCGAGGTCGCGTCTCCTAGCAAAAAGAGGTCCATAGGCCGCGACATTGCCCACAGAATTCCGTAGCTGATTGATGAGCCGATGGTAGTTGCCAAAACGACCGTCCATCCGTTAGCAGCTAGGCTCCCCATCAACCAAGCCATGATCACGACCATACTGTTGTCGTTCAAGTACATCAACAACGAAGCAACAGCGTTTATCATGCTGCTCACCGCTACGCCCGCGAGCAATAGTGTGAACGCGGAATTGCGTCGTCCCATGGATCCCATCGCGAACACTACGGCCACTGCTAGCAGCGAACCTACCGCGGCCGAAGCTGCCACCCCACTCAGTCCCAACGCTGTCGCTTGCAAACCAAGGACAACCGCCAAGGTCACACCCAACCCGGCTCCGCTCGAGGCACCAATAACATAAGGATCCGCGAGTGGATTCCGAAACAAGCTTTGAAAGCCAACACCTGCAAGCCCCAATGATCCACCTACTAAACAAGCAGTGATTACACGGGGCAGTCGCAACTGTAGAACAATCGTCTGCTCGGTCTCGGATAGCGACCCAGGCTCAATTCCAAAAATGCAAAGGAGGATTTCGGTGGCTGAGATCGCTACCGCACCGGATACCAAATTGATCATTGCGAGCGCTATCAGGCACGCAACCGCCAGGACAATCATCACTATTGGGTTCTTCAACGGACCGTTCCCTCATGCGAAAGGCCCTGAGATAGCTTTTCGGGGTATACAGCCATGATCATTTCTTCGAGTGCGTCAAGCATGCGTGGGCCACATCTGGAAACCTTGTCACCGTCGACAAAGAAGACCTGTTTGTTTCGCACGGCAGCGATGCGATCCCAGCCTTTTCGTTTCGAGAGAATGTCAAAATTGACTCGCTCTCTATGTGTTGAGGGTACGAGGATAACTGCGGGATCGCGATCGAGTAACACTTCATCGCTGATCCGCAGGTAACTTACTGTTGCGTCGTTGAAGATATTCCTCATTCCCCCCTTCTCCAGCAGTTCGCCTATAAAAGACTTTGGGCCGACCGTCATCAGCGGTTCATCCCATACTTCATAGAAGACTCGCCGACGTTGATCCATTGGCACCGATTCGACCCAAGACGTCAAAGCTACCATCCTTTGTTTCATGCTCTCAATCAGCGCTTTCGCCTCGGCTTCATGACCCGTTGCGCGACCCAAGATAGCTGCTTCCTCATAAAGTTGATCGATCGAGTCCGGGCCGATGGCTAACATGGGAATTTGGATTCGTTCAAAGGACGCGATGAGCGGTTGGTGCGTATCCCATTTGCCCAAAATAAGTTCGGGCTTCAGACTTGCAATTATTTCGTGGCTAATCCCCTGCATTGTCCCACCACCTATTCTTGCAATCTTGATCGCTTCCAACGGAAAGTTGCAATGGTCTGTTGCACCAACGAGAAGGTGGCCAGCCCCTATCGCAAACATCAATTCCGTCGTCGCTGGCGCTAGCGAGACAATTCGCGTAGGTACTTTCGAGAGACATACTGTTCGACTCAGTCTATCGACAAGGACGATCTCTGCTGCTTTGGTTTCGCCCGACCTTCGTCCCGAAGGCTTTGATGACAACGGTTCTTGCGAGTCGCAACCAAACGCAATCACGCACAAGGATATCGATCCCAATAGCGTCAAACCGCAATGATGGGGGAGGGATTTCTTCATCATTATCCTCGATGATGATACGAAGCAATCGCTTCGCGTCAGCACCCACTGCAAAACATCCCTATCGGCAAATGCGAGACCTTGCACTCAAAACAGCGCATTCGATTTGCAAAAGGTGCGTGTGGATCGCGACAGTCCCGATTTCCCGAGGGTACTACCACAACCAAAACAGACGATTGGGCAGGTCTTCTGACTTCCGGCGTTATCCTCCACCCGCGCCTTCCCAAGGTCCTTCAACCTTAGTGGCATTCCTGCAGGCTTCGTTTCCGGTTACAGCGGCGGGACCGCAACGGATTTGCACCGTTTTCCCTATTCTCCAAATCAGCCACACGCTGACTTAGCACCCAAGTCCAGTAGCGAGTCTAAACGACGAACACCTTTTGTCAACGGCTAACCATGGTCCAACGATTGTCACGGCGGACAGGCTAGTCTACAATCGCGCCCCCGAAAACTCAGCTGGAAAACACACAAGCGTCGTCATTGCTTCAGGGTTCTAATCGGCTTCTAACCACTAGGACAAATCGATGAGTAGAACAATCCTAGTTACAGGTGCCAGTCGAGGTATCGGAGCTGCTATCGCAAGGATGGCTGGGAAAAACGGCTACTCGGTTTGTGTCAATTATCGACGCGATGGTGATGCCGCCGCCGCAGTCGTTCAGAGTATCCGCGACACCGGAAATGTCGCAATTGCGGTCGCCGCCGACGTTTCGGTTGAAGCCGATGTCAAGCGTCTCTTTCGGGTCCTAGACAATTCATTGGGACCGCTGACTTCATTGGTGAATAAAGCTGGCATACTTGAAAGCCAAATGCGAGTCGACAAAATGCAAATCGACCGTTTGCAGCGCGTTCTTGCAACCAACGTGATCGGTCCATTTCTCTGCTCGGGGGAAGCTGTTCGACGGATGTCGAAAAAGTACGGAGGGGCTGGAGGGGCGATTGTAAATGTATCCTCGCGTGCTTCGCAACTAGGATCTCCAGGCGAGTACGTGGATTATGCAGCCACAAAAGGGGCTGTTGATACCTTGACGATCGGTTTGTCGAGGGAAGTTGCGGAAGAGGGGATTCGTGTCAACGCAGTTCGCCCAGGGTTTATCTACACCGAAATGCACGCCAGCGGAGGGGAACCCAATCGAGTGGATCGCGTCAAAGAGTCTGTTCCTATGAAACGTGGGGGAACTACCGAAGAAGTGGCAAATGCTGTTCTTTGGTTACTTTCCGATGAAGCGTCCTTTATTACGGGCACTTTTGTGGATATCGCGGGCGGTAGATAGTTTCAACTCGCGAATTCATCCATGTCGAAAACCATATTCGTTTTTTCAATTTGTTGAATCCAATCTGGGCGATTGGCAATCGAACTCAACAAGTGTGTTGCCGAAATCGAGTTGCACTGTTCTTGTAGCCCAAGAGACTTGGCTAGATGACCGATAATTCGCTCTGGCGCAACTGCTTGTTCGCGAAAGGTGCGTAGCCGTGTATCGCCATGTCGCTTCGCAAGCCTTCGGCCATCCCCTCCGACGACTAGAGGCAAGTGTAGCCAATTTGGTGGTTCCCACTGTAGCGCCTCGTAAATAGCGATTTGACGATACGTACTGAAGATCAAGTCATTTCCGCGCACGACGTGATTGATGCCGAAATCGTGATCATCCACTACCACCGCCAGTTGATAAGCCGTTGTGCCGTAGTTGCGTGCAACGATAAAATCACCGAGTTGATCCCGGGCATTTAGCACCTGTTCACCGAACAAGCAATCGTTCCAAGTGCGAATGCCGGAGGGCATTCGGAATCGCCATGCGTATTTTATCCCCATTAGGTCCAATTCGCGGGCGTCGAGCGGAGTGCGAAACGAGCAGTTACCATTGTAAATCGCGCCGTCTAGGGCCGACTCATGAGGCGCGCTCGCAGCTTCCTCGACTTCGCTTCGTGTGCAGGTGCACGGATAGACCCTATTGGATCGCTTTAGTTGCGTTAGGATATCCGCATATCTGTGTTCTCGATTGGATTGGATCGTGAAGCGTTGGTCGTCGCCATTTGTATCCCAGTCGAGCCCAAGCCATTGCAAGTCTTCGATCGCTTGATTTGTCGCGTTGGCCTTGGTGCGAGGAGTATCGAGATCCTCAATCCGCAAAAGGAGTTTTCCAGCAACTTGCCTGCACGCGAGCCACGCTACTAGGAAGGTCCTCGCATTGCCGAGATGTTGAGCACCTGTCGGTGAAGGGGCAAGTCGGCCTATGTAGGTCATGATCGCGAAAGCTGAGCTGGAGTGTTCGCCGCTTTCGTTACAGTGATTTCTGCATGAGGCAATTTATCTCGTAGCCGCGATTGGCACCAACTCGCGTGTTCATCATCTTGCCCAAAAGCGCATACCGTTGGCCCCCAGCTGCTTTGCGTAGCACCGACTAAGCCAAGTTGTTTGGCGACCTCAATTGTATTGGCAATTTTTGACGTGCGGTAAATGCCGCCTTGCACCGGCTCGAAGATTCCGCCGGCAAATCTACCATATTCCCCTAAAGCTTCGTTCATCCGCATCCAGTCGACAGCCTGAAGGGCGGGCAGGATTTCGAATTGAACCAGGTGGATCATGGACTCGCGATTGGAATTGGGCTGATGCTTACACCGCTCAAACATCGCCGCTTCCTCAACACCGGAATCACCCGCACAGGCCATGTCTTGAATCAGAATCACTGGCCAATCAGGAAAAGTGTATCGCTCTGTCCTCGATGAGGGAACTGCGTCGGGTGCGCTCGGAGACGTTCTGCCATGGTCAACGACAAATCCTCCTTCGAGGAATCCCGTCAAGCCAATGTGCGATCGCTTGCCCCGTTGGCTAAGCAGGGAGAGTGAATCCATCGAAACGAGCTTGCATAGTCCGTCCTGGGCGTTCCATTGGCCATCAAGATTCGTCTCAGCAGCGAATAGAATCGATGCAATAGTACAGGCTATTTGCGTACCTGAACCTAGCCCTTGGTGTGGAAAAGGCGAGTCGATCACTGTGATTGCTTGGATTGGGAGAACTTCGCGAGTTTGAAGCCACTGTTGCGTGACCGAATGGACGCGCGGTCCCCAATGCGAGTCGGCAAGAATGATGCATTGGCTATTGGCGGACTTGCCGATTATTGCTTGGACCGTGGCGATGGAATAATCGACCATAAGTCCAATCCCTCCATAACAGTTCGGTTGGGAATCGGAAATCTCCATTAGCCCGAAATGGATGCGGCCATTCGAGCGAACAACTAACTGTTCGCGTTGGCTTTCTGGCGACACGGGATTTGAAGCTTTCATTTCTCTATGGAGTTTCGTTGGCCTAGGTTTCCACTTCAGCCGCCGCGATCACTAGAGAATCGTCTGCACCACCGGTCCATTGCGGCAAATCCAATCTTGTCGCTTGCCAACCCGGATGACTGACTGTTCCGTTTTTGCCCGACTCTTTGCCGACTAATCGCCAGCGGACTGGCGAAGCACCTGGTGGTATGTCGACAGATTCCCCTTCTGGGGTGTCGATCAAGTGTTTAAGGCCAAACATTCTGTCGAGTGACTTGCGTGTGTCCCGAAGTACATCGCGGGCTGCAGCGCCTATTTGAACGTCGTTGTACTCATCCAAAGATTCAAAAACTAGGTCAAGAAACCTCGCGTCGCGTTGCAGCGCACTTATAAGAGTTAAAGAGTCACTTCGGCGTGACAACTTTGACGATGCTGCGATCGATGGCTTGGTCGAACCTGGCTTCGCCTCGACAGGCGAAGGGAGCCCTAACGTCTCGGTCGACTTCGGGGAAATCGGTCTTGCATCGATCAGTTCTTGCACTTGAACGGCGGTTGTACGTCGGAACAGAACAATGAAAAAGACTCGAAAAGCGAGGAACAGACGCATAGGTGGACGAGAGAGTAGGTGGGAAGGTTCTATTGCAATTGAAACTGGCTAATGTTGCAGTATATCGGGCTTAGAGCCATTGTTGCAGGTGCGATAGTTTGGCAATCCGTGTTATATTAGGGCGACAGAACCACGAAAATCAGGATTTTCGTAGATTTCAGAACGGAGGTAACCCAGTGACGCAACCCAGAGGCAATCCAAAAGCAAATCGGAAGCGTATATCGGACTTGGTACCGCCGCCTGTGCCACGGTCCCCGCGGCAAAGCGTAATTGCGAAGGCAGGCGTCCCTGCTTCAGGACAATTGCGATCGGAGCAGGCGGCAATTGGTGGAATTCCATCGCCTCACCTGCTTCTGCCAAAGTCCACCGTTCCACCGGCAAGCACCCCCAGCAGGCTCGATTATCAGCGAAGCTTGGCTGAGCTCCTATCGCGGCCGAAGATGGAATGGCACAGCCGAGATTCGTGGCAAGAGTCGATCGGGAAATCGATTTTGATTTCGTCGAAGGCAATGGAGAGTCGAAACTTCCAACGGATAGCCAAGCAAGATCTCGAACGCATGGCGGAAGCATACGATAGCCAGTTTTTCAAAGGGCTCTGCCTGCCTCTTGCACGGTCCTACGGAATGTCCTTCCGATTGAGCTCAAGAATGACGCGGGCTGGTGGCAAAACAACACGGACGATATTCCGAGGGACACGTTCTAAGCCGAGTCGCACGCACTTCGAAATTGCCTTGTCTACTTCGTTGTTATTTCAATCCTTTCGCAAGCCTGGAGATTCGATTCGAGTTTGCGGCAACGAATGCAACGATAGGTTGACCGCGATGCAACGCATTGTCGAACACGAAATGATCCATTTGAGCGAAATGCTCGCATGGATCCAAAGTGATTGTTCGGCCAGACGTTTTCAATCCATTGCAAGCAATATGTTTGGCCATACCGAACATCGCCATGAGTTAATCACCCAACAAGAGCGCGCCGCTAAAGAGTTTAATATCCGCGCTGGAGCGCGCGTCGCATTCCCGTACGAGGGAACGGTCTTGCAAGGTGTTGTTAATCGCATCACTCGAAGGGCGACCATTTTGGTCGAGGACCTTCGGGGTGTCCGTTATAGCAATGGCAAGCGATATCTAAAATACTACGTTCCGATCCATCAACTTAGGCCAATTGACTAACCGCATGAGACACCTCACCACTATTACGGGTAAGACCAAGGCCGAGACCTTCGTTGCCTATCTGCTAACGCAGGATATCGTGACGCATGTTGAACCGTCTGCCGACAAAAACGAATGGGATATCTGGGTTCGAGATGAAGACCGGCTAGAAACCGCCAAACGCGAGTTTTCTCAATTCTTTACATCGCCGGATGACCCGAAGTATCTGCAGGCAATCGACCAAGCGAAAACCATTCTCAAAGAAAAGCGGCTGCAATCGTCGGAACGCCAGAAGAACGTGCAGTACTCTGCGTCGCGAGTATCTCCCGACATGTTTGGTGGGAGTATTCCCCCATTAACACTGACCATAATCATCCTCTGTGTTTTTCTTGGGCTAGTAACTCAATTCGGAGCTCCGGATCCCAACAATTGGCTCGGCAACTTTGCAAAGAAGCAGCTGATGTTTGTTGACATGTCGTTGTACCGCGCAAGCTTGGATCCTACCGCGTCGCTGAAGAAGGGTGAACTGTGGAGAGTTATAACACCTGCGTTTCTACACGGTGGTACTATCCACTTGCTATTCAACATGCTGTCCTTAGCGTCGCTAGGACGCCTCACCGAACGGCTTGAAGGTATTGGCCGCTACGCAATGCTCGTTGTAGTCATCGCAATCGGATCGCATCTGCTCCAAGGCCTAATGCCTCTTAATTGGTATGGTTCTCCCAATTTCGTTGGGATCTCCGGAGTGATTTTCGGTCTTCTTGGATACGTCGGAATGAAAACGACACTTCGACCGGACCTTGGTTTTCAGTTGCCAGCGCAAGTGTATCTTATGACGGCGCTGATCTTGGTTATCGGTTTCAGCGGTGGAAGCAAAGATTTCCAAATGGCAAACCTCGCGCACGTGGGTGGTCTCGTCGTGGGCGTAGCGCTCGCTTTTGTCATGAGCGACCGCCGCTTCGATCGACGACGCTAAAGAGTGTCAACTATGACGTCCAGGTTCTGCAGGTGACCTTCGACACGTTTTTCTATGCTGTTTTTTGTCCCGACATTCATCTTGAAACGTTTGTCAGGTGCGATCTGCGGAGCCGTCCGTAGCGAAAGCCAAAAGGACTTTTGCTACGGACTTACCCAGACCAACCCTCAATTTGACGATCGACAGAGCACAAGGCAAAGCTAATCCAATTTCAATTCCAGATTCGTGTTGCTTTGTTGGACGTCAATAACATAAGTCGATGTGCCCTGAGCATACTTTTTGCAAACTGTGATGTAGTCTGGGTCATCGCTCGACTTTCCCCCATTCAATGCAGCAGGGTCAGAGCAAGTAACTGTGTACTTGCCAGCCACTACTCCACCAGCACTACCAATTTTCAATTCAAATCTACCGTTCTTGTCCGTAGAGCTTGAACTCGCAGGTTGCGTCATAGGATCGGTTGGCATGAACGTCAAATAAAGGTTTGGAATAGGTTTGCCGTTGTGCGTGACAATCCCTTTGGTCTGCTTCAGGTCATCCCCGCCGCAACCTGCGAACATCAATGTCAAAAGAATTGTCGGATAAAAGAGTTTTTGAATCATATACTTCTTCCAGTGGGGTTTGAAATAAAAAAGAAACGCACCGAAAAATCGATGCGCTCAATGTTGTCAATTATGTAGATCAACTCAAACGATTTAGTTTTCGATCTGGACTATTTCGCCACCATCGCGTGTGAATCTCCAACGCCATGGAGCCATGGAAATGGTCTGTGAAACGAATTGAACGCTGCAATCTGCGTTGGCGGTTTGGATGCCACCTGTATGCCAACCTCGGCTCTGTCGACCGGTCAATCCAAATCCCGCTGGGGCTGGTTGAATTGGATAAATCGTGCTGCCAATCCTGGATACTTGAAGCACAGGGTCCATATTCGGTGGATAGAGTTGAGTTCCCTGATTGGACATTGCAAGCCCTTGTGATTGGTGGCTCGTCCACATGAAAGGGTTGACTGGGAATGGGAACTTTGGAATTACCGAAGCTTGTTCAAGTATCATAAATGTATTGGAAGTACCGTCAGTAATAGCGCTCAACTTAATGTAGCTTTGCTTGTGTGCGATACCGTTTGCAGTAAGCGCTCGCTCTGGGCAGCAAGAAGAGATGGGCGAACCGCCTTGATACGGAACAGGATCATTTGCTGCATTTGGACCCTGTCCAGCGTTAAGAGCGTAATCCTTGTACATGGCTGTGCCATATGATTGTGGTGTACTTGGGCAAGCAAAAGATGGTGGCATCGACATGGAAACGAGTTTGTTGATCAATGCGGCTGCCGTATTGTCTTCGCCTCGATCGTAGAACCAAGCGTCAGCACGTTCTGCAACATACGGTCGTTTGGTAAAGTCGATTTGCTTGTAGAGGTTTTCGGCTTCCATAAACGGAAGAACGGCAGCAGACCAACTCCACATTCCATTGAAGAATTGTCCATTTGCTTCACCGGTCCCACCGGAGCTTCTGGATGCGCCTGCATTGGTCGGGGCCCAGCCCGTGACACCAGCAGGAAGCCGCTTGTATGTGCTCTCGTAATTTGCAATTGCCAAAGCAATGTTGTGAATGTTGTTTCCGCATTGCATCCTACGAGCCGCTTCACGAGCTGCTTGGACTGCTGGCAACAATAGACCGACAAGAATACCGATAATTGCAATAACGACCAATAACTCAACGAGTGTGAACCCCATCCTGCGCAAAAACCTTTTTTTCGCCATCGCGTGTGTCCCCTAAAAAAAGCATAGGTATGAATATCTGCGGGAGCGATTTGCTCTTTAACATACCGCAATGGGCCAGTATGCCGCTTTGACGTGTGTGAGTCAATAATTAAACGGCTGCAAACGGTTTTTTTTGTTTTTTTGGGTACATTTTCAAAGTTGCAGTTGCGGTACTTT
The DNA here is from genome assembly GCA_031374515.1 of Pirellula sp. GTDB lineage: Bacteria > Planctomycetota > Planctomycetia > Pirellulales > Pirellulaceae > JBKCUI01. The sequence continues at coordinate 46,777 of JANMGH010000044.1, forward strand.
TTTGCTGCCGGTGGGCGCAAACGCGCTCACTCGCGTTCATTAGGGTGCATTGCGCGAGGTATCCACTTCCACTGGCTATCGAAAAAATCGGCGGCGAGAACTTTGCCGGCCGTCAGAGAAGTAGGGGGGGCAGAAACATCCAGCACGGCCCAGTCTGGCAATTTTGGGTTTTGGAGCGAGTTTGTTTTGTCATGTGCTTCACGGAACGTAAGACCGGAATTCAAGATGACATAACGGTCTGCGCAGAAAGGGTTTGGGTAACAAAGCATTGGAACACAGTGGCTAGATGGCCAGCGCTGGTTCCCGAGCGTGATCACTTGGTCGTTCCATGTCAGTAAGTTGGCAAAGTTCATATCCACTGACTCGTTCAAGTTTGTGCGGTCTAATAGCTTCCGAATTAGCGAGTTGGTATTTGGGGTGCCCCAAACAGCGATGTGGCAGTCTTGCATGTCTTGTTCGTTCACTTCGTTGGCTTTGCGAACCAGGGCATCTCCTCGCATGAGCGATCGCCATCGGACCAGGAAGTGATCCGCCTCTGCCCTCGCCCATTTGTCAACAGCGGTCCCATCGGGCAACGCGTCGGGCAACACAACCATGAATCGAGACTTGAAGCCGTCATCCATTGGTCCTTGAAGCATTGGCTTCTTGGAAATGCCAGTAGCTGATGAAATGCTTTTATCCTGCCAATGCCATGTCGAGACTTGTTCGTTTGCTTGAACGCTATTGATCTCAGTACCGTCCACTTTGATTTTCGGCAATGTTTCGGCTCTCGGAAGTCGGATATTTAACTGCGATACATTTTTAGTGTTGACCAGGATTTCATTCTTTTTTTCATCCCAAACGGCGTCGACCCGTGCGTCTACCCATTGCTCTTTCATACCTGCAATTTGAAGCCAATGCATGCTGCTGTATGCAAGCGTACGAGTCTGCAAGAAGAGTTTCGTTGGCAACGGATCGCGTCCTTTTGCGACGGCTTTTTCGATTTGGGCCTGAATTTCTTTGAGTACATCTGGATGATATTTATGTCCCATTCCGGGTCCGATGAAGTGAGGTGGGTGTAGACCTTCCTTGTCGAGGACCTCAAGCATGTATTCCGCGGAATCTCGCTGTGGGTCCAATTCACCGGAATAGCAAACCAGTGGAACGTTGAGGAGGTTTCTCGCGTAATTCGGGACGTCGTATACTCCCCAGAGCTTCTGCTCGTACCAGGGGGGCAATTTGTCCTGTGTGACTTTTTGGTATCGCTGTACATCGACAAATCCAGCGCCGGTATGGATGCATGCCCATTGGTCAGCAAAGTGCGCGCCGATATGCCATGCTCCTGCCCCACCCATACTGAAGCCCGCGATTGCGATACGATTGCTGTCGATATTAAAGCGAGAGATCGCATCGTCCCTTGCTTCCAATACATCGGTTTCGCCGGCGCTCTTCCAGCCGTTGCAATAGCGGCCGAACGGATGTAGAACGATGGTTCCTGCGGGCTGAAATTGACCTTGTTTCTTTGCTTGAAGGCGATTGAAAACAAAGTGCATGTCGGTGTCGGTGTCACCGCGACCATGCAACCAAATCCACATAGGAACGCTAGGCTTTTGCGGGCCGAACACCAGTTCCTTGGGAAGCTCGACCCCGTAAGGTTGTGGTGAGTCATCGATCTTCGAATAGAACCCCAGGATTTTTTGTCCACTACCATCCATCCAGGGAGTTTGATCTTTTTTCAATAATTGGATTCGACTTGCGGCTTCATCGAGCAAGACCGTTGCTTTCCTCACGTCATCATCAGGATTCTTGCCGTACCATTCTTGGAATTCCATTGCATATCGTACGGCCTTAAGAAAGATTTCCGCATCGGCGGCGCGACGATGCGTCTTAACGGTTACAAATTCACGAGTCACCTCGCCGAGTCGCACCTGAAGCGATTGAACGCTTTCGTTGCTAGGTTGCGTCGTCGCGTTGGGGGGTAAAGCGCCTCGGAATGATGCGGTAGCTCCGCCGGTCTGAAGCTGAGCTTGCGCAACGGTCGAAAGGAGGGCGAACAGGATGAGAGGTTTCATTCGTCTTTTATGAGTTTGAGCGAATCGATGGCCGAAAACGGCGAGTATTCTGTTGGGAATGGTCTTATGATAGCGTCATGTTACAGCAATATATGCCATCGCCAACCATTTGTGATCGCGCTCGAGCGGCCAAGGACGCACGATTTGACGGTCTATTCTTTACCGCTGTTCGCAGCACTGGAATATACTGCCGGCCCGTATGTCCTGCGCCCACACCCAAGAAAAGCAATGTTGTTTACTACCCTTCGGCCGCGGCCGCGGCGGCCGCTGGCTATCGCCCGTGCCTGCGTTGTCGGCCGGAGTTGTCGCCAGGGAGTTCAAAACGGGGCGGTGAAGACTTTGTTCAGCGCGCGTTGGCATTCTTCGCAGAAGGAGCGATGGAAGAGATTTCGCTCGAAGCGCTGTCGCAGAAGATTGGAATCAGCAGCAGGCATTTGCGTCGCGAGTTTGTCGAGCACACCGGTGCAACCCCCATGGCTGTACTCAACACAAGACGCTTGTTACTTGCGAAGCAATTGTTGACCGAGACCTCACTTCCAGTGACACAGGTAGCCTTCGCAGCTGGGTTTAAAAGTCTTCGAAGATTCAATGCAGCCTTTGCGAAGGGCTGCGGCATGCCGCCTACTTCGATCCGACGACTTTGCACAGACGTACCACAGGGGGCGTTGAAACTGCGGTTGGCATATCGGCCTCCACTAGACTTTGCTCGTATGCTCTCGTTCTTTTCCAAACGTATCATCCCAGGAATCGAACGTGTAAGTTGTGATAGCTACGAACGAGTTCTTGGTCCCGCCACCGAGTCGACTTGGATTCGAGTATCTGCCAGTCCGAAAAAGCCTGAACTTGTTTTGGAAATCACCGATACCGACCCGCGTTGCATCCCGGGCATTGTTCGCGGTGTGAGAAGGCTGTTTGATTTGGATGCGGATATGTCGATGGTGCATTCTATATTGGCTGATGAACCGATTCTAGCGGACGCAGTGCGAAGGTGGCCGGGTTTGCGTGTCCCGGGTGGTTGGGATGGATTCGAAGTTGCGGTCCGAGCGGTACTGGGTCAACAAATCAACGTCGCCGCGGCAACGACTCTGTCGCATCGACTTGTTGATGGCTTTGGCGAGCATCGAATCGGAGGGAGGCTCGGGTTGGATCGAGTTTTCCCAACGCCGGAGCGTTTGGTAGAAGCTCCATTGGAGAAGATCGGCTTACCCAAAGTGAGAGCGGCGACTGTAAGAGCGTTGGCGAAGGGTTGTTTGGACGGAATCATTGGATTCGGTCCGGGGCAACGCCTCGATGCATTCATCTCCGATTTCACCGCCTTGCCCGGCATTGGCGATTGGACCGCTCAGTACGTGGCCATGCGCGCTTTCAGCCATCCGGATGCATTTCCTGCCGGCGATCTGGTTTTGCAGCAAGTCCTCGGTGAAGAGAAACGCTTGAGCCTCAGGGAGACCGAACGCCGATCGCAAATTTGGCGGCCATGGCGAGCGTACGCAGTTCTTTATTTGTGGCACTTATCGGGCGAGAAAGCCTAGGAGCTCAACGTGTGGTTTGACGAGTTTAAAACGCCTATTGGCATGCTCAGCGTCGCTGTGGATGAGAATTGCTTGCGATACGTCTTGTTTGAGAACAACAAGCACGTACCGTTGCGAACCGTTGATTGGCGTCGAGATCGCAGCAAGACGCGCGAGGCGAGAGAACAACTGCTTCAGTATTTTGCGAGGGATCGTAACGAATTTGATCTGCCAGTGAGCTTAAATGGAACGGAGTTTCAGCAGCGGACTTGGCAAATGCTTGCGCAAATCCCTTATGGAAAGACATGGAGTTATACAGAGCTAGCCAAAATGGTCGGATCTCCCAAGGCCGTTCGGGCAGTGGGGTCCGCCAATGGACGCAATCCGCTCCCGATCGTTTTGCCATGCCACCGAGTCATAGGCAGCAATGGAGCATTGACTGGTTTTGGTGGGGGCATACCCATTAAGAAATGGCTGTTGGAGCACGAAGGATTTCAAACCGACTGAACGGTCGATTGCTTGGCAGGTCGACCAATGCTGTGCACTTCGAAACCGAGTTTGACAAGTTTTGCGCGATCGAGGACGTTACGACCGTCAAAGATAAAGGCAGGTTGACGCATGCCATTAAAAATTCGGCCAGCATCAACCGCTTTGAATTCGTCCCATTCCGTGAGTACGGCTATTGCATGCGCTTCGCTTGCTGAAGCGTAAACACTATCCGCAACGGTAACATTTGTTTCGATCAATTTCCTATGCTTTTCCGATAGACCACCGACGCTGTCAGCGAAGGCGTGTTCCAGTTCGAAGCGGATTTGGGATTCGGGGACACGGGGATCGTAGATGACCAACCTCGCGCGTTCCTCTAACAGGTCTCGGCAAACATGAATGGATGCAGATTCGCGAGTGTCATTCGTATCTTTCTTAAATGCAAATCCCCATATCGCAATTTTCTTGTCCGATACTGTGTTGAACATGGTTCGGACGATGCGTTCCGAGAATCGCCGCTTTTGGTAGTCGTTCATTACCACGACTTGTTCCCAATACTGAGCGACTTCGCGAAGGCCAAAGTGTTCGCAAAGGTAGACAAGGTTGAGGATATCTTTTTGAAAACAAGAGCCGCCGAATCCAACAGAGGACTTGAGAAACTTCGGACCGATTCGCGAGTCGGTACCAATAGCACGTGCGACTTCGTCGACGTCTGCGCCAGTAGCTTCGCACAAAGCAGAAATTGCATTGATGGACGAGACTCGTTGGGCCAGGAACGCGTTAGCGGCGAGTTTTGAAAGTTCGCTGCTCCAAAGATTGGTTGTGAGGATTCTATCTCGCGGGATCCAGCGTCCATAAACTTGTGCCAGACGCTCCACCGCTTGTAGCGACTCACCGCCAATGAGAACTCGATCTGGATTCATCATGTCTTCAACCGCGGTTCCTTCGGCAAGGAATTCGGGGTTGCTAAGGACATCAAAGGTGGCACCGTTGGCTGAGCTGCTCAGGATGCGTTTGACGGCTTCTGCCGTGCGAACAGGTAGAGTCGATTTTTCGACGACGAGCTTATGACCCTTGGAGCATTTGGCAATTTGCCTTGCACACTTTTCGATGAATTCGAGGTTTGCGGCGCGTCCCGCTCCGATACCAAAGGACTTCGTCGGTGTGTTGACAGCGATAAAGATGATGTTGGATTCGCTGATCGCGGCGTCCACTTGCGTCGAGAACTTAAGATTCCTGCCGCGAGCTTCGCGAACGATTTCATTTAGGCCCGGTTCGTAGACAGGGAGTTCGTCGGAATTCCATTGATCGATGCGCGCTTGGTTAAGATCGACGACATGGACTGCAATGTCAGGGCACATCTTTGCAATCATCGCCATCGTGGGTCCGCCAACATAACCAGCGCCGATGCAGCAAATCTTGATGGGTTCTGAATACATAATTTGAGTATGGCCGACTATTAGTAGTTGGACGAATGGGACGACCACAACGAATGGAATTTCATCCCCATTTTATTGAGCTTTGGCGTAATGGCCTGGTCCAGGCTACGTTTTTCTTGATCGCTAAAGAACCAATCGGTTCGCCCCATCAGCACTATAAAAACGGAAAGGACGATGGCCGCGGGCAAACTGCCGAAAAGAATACAAAGTGGCAACAGCACGAACATGATGCAGCTTTTCCCGAGTCGCACCCCCTGTCGTTGCATTTCGAACAATGTCATTAGCAAAATCGCCCCGCCAGCAAACGACGTTGCCGTTATTGCGCCTTGGAGCCCATAGACGGGTACCCACCAAGCGTTAAGGGCAATGTTTAGGAATAAGCCGATTGCAAATATGATACCGACGGTTTTACCACGTTCGGCACACCAAAAATAGTTTTGCATCAAAAATGCCATGGCTGTCAAACAGCAATGCAACAAGGCTTGTGGCATGATCGCAAGGCCATCCTTAAACTTTCCCGCGAGCACGTGCTCGAAAAGTATAGGGGCCAACGCCAAAGAAGCGACCGACAGGCACAAATAGAAAACGGTAATGCACTTAAGTGTTAGCCTTTGCGAGTCGGCGACCTTAGCTTTGTTTCCCAATTCCCATTCGGATGCAAGGTAGGGAAGAAGAAGTCCACTCAGCATCAGTGTGAGGCTTGATAGCAGCATGGGCATGATTCGACCGCTGTGAAATTGCCCCACTATCGCGCGACCTTGCTCTGCTGTCACGGCAGCAAGATGGAGAAGCATATAGCGGTCGACGACATCAAATAGGTTTACTAACAAGTTCATGCACCAGATACTGATCGCGAAAGGCAAAACCCTGGCCCACATCGCCCGGTGCGTGATTGCCGTTTGCGAAGGTGTTCCAATTTCCTTCCAGTTTTGAATTATCGGAATCGCAGGTATCAACCCTGCGGCTGCAGCGATACCGAACGATGCGATCAAGACTCGCCAATCGTTGACCAAGAGTATTCCAGTAAGGCTCGCGACCGTAAAGACGATTGAATTGCAGGAGTGCATGGCGGAAACGATGCGAGGTTTGCAAAGTCCGCCAAGAAGTTCCGTCGTCGAGTTAAATAGAATCACGAGGCACAGTACGGTCGCAATGAGAAACATAGACCCAGGAGATAGTTCGACTCCAAAAATAATGCCGCTAGCCATTGATGGTGCAAGAACCAAGGTGGATGCAAAAGCGAGCGCACCAAGCGAGGAACCGATCAGTATTCGCCTAAGAAACACATTCAATTGCCCAGTTGCGCGATACGACGCAACGAGTCTGCCGAAGGTACCCGGTAGCCCGATCACGGCAAGCGGCGCCGCTAAAAGAAAAAAGCTAGTTGACAGGGCCCACAAGCCAAGTTGCTCTTCGATGAGAAAACGACAAAAGACGAGGTTGCGAACAAACCCCAACCCACGTTGCAGCAAGTTTGCGACGAGCATGAACGAAAGTCCAGACACCAACGAATCGGATTCGAGGGTTGCTTTTACTGGCTCTTTATCGGCGGATAAATGATTGATTGCTATGGACATTCGAGAATGTCTATGTGGTGATGGATTACACACTGAGCCAAAGGCTTACCTTTAAATCCAAACGGTGCAAGTGAACCGAGCCCCCCCTAAAGGGAATCTGAGATAAACTGTAACGATTGTGTTAAATGCCAAGATTTTGTGGATCGTAGAATGCCAGTTTACTTGTCCTGAGTTGCTGAAAAACCGGGTCTCGCTGCGGTCTTCATTGCTTCCCATGGCTTGGGGTAGTAATAGTGAGGTACGGAGGGCCCTGCATTGTTGGCGTAGTTGCCATTACAGTAATTCGTTTTCCAAGCCATCGCTTCTTGGCTGGAAGGTTCGATTTTAAAAGCCAGATATCCAGTCATGTACCGTGGGCGATTATAGACGCTGCGGTATTCGGGTATCGAGTTCCACACCTGATGCGAAAAAAAGTCTTGCCGTTGAAGAGCTGGGTCCAAATACGTTCCCGACAACCAATCACCTGCATGAGACTGCTTGCCCGTCGCCAACAAAGCAATACTCAATATTGCAGCTCCGAAAACTGTGCGGATATCCATTATCTTCTCCACTTTGTTCAGACCATGATCATTGAAGCACGCTGTATTGTTCGAATCGAATGCATAGCGAATTTCACCTGATGGTTACGCAATTCACAAAAGATAATTGCAAGCATTTGCAGGAATCCAGCGATAGCAACTCTTTGGAAAGCGGCGATATTAGCGGTTGCACTGTTCTTTGCCTGGGATAATCCACATGCAGGCAAGATAGGGAAAATGGGTCCTATGACGAAGATTTGTATGCCACTACAATCGGGGACTGTTTCGAACGTGAGTTTCAGCTTGAACGGTGTTGGACGAGAGGATTGTAAAAATGAATCAAAAGGACAAAAGATCAGGCGTAGAGGGGTTACTGATCAATCGTTACCGATTCGTTTCGTATGCGATCTTCGGAGTGTCGTCGTTTTTATTTGTGTTTTGGAGCATGGGCTCGAGCTCGGCACAATACACGGTTTATTCCGCTCCGTCTTATTCTGCTCCGTCTTATTCTGCTCCGTCTTATTCTGCTCCGTCTTATTCTGCTCCGTCTTATTCTGCTCCGTCTTATTCTGCTCCGTCTTATTCTGCTCCGTCTTATTCTGCTC
>JANMGH010000059.1:0-215170 GCA_031374515.1 Pirellula sp.
CCAAGCAAAACTATTTTAAAAAAACTATTTCCCACGTGTTGACATACCGGTACTCATAGAAGGGGTTGGGGGTGAGGGCATTCCAGCACAAGTGCATTTCAGCGACCTCGTAAAGCATGGTTCCATCATCGGAAGCTACAGCGTAGCCCAAGTGACATGGTTTCTCAAATGTAGGGAACGCAAGACAAAATAGGATGGCACCGAAAACGAACAGCAGTCCACATACAAGGGGAGTGACATAGGATCCGAAATTGCGTTGATTCCGGGACATGGCGGGCATAAAGCAATCTCTTTCTAAGCCTGTAAGATCGGTTGTATCACTTTTCCGTGAACATCGGTCAATCGAAAATCGCGTCCCGCGTACCGATAGGTCATACGTTCATGGTCGTATCCCATCAAATGCAAAATTGTGGCATGTAGATCGTGAATGGAAACAGGGTTTTCGACAGCGCGGAAACCGAATTCGTCGGTGGCTCCGTAGATGCTCCCCTTCTTGATCCCACCCCCAGCCATCCAGAGCGAAAAACCCCAGTGATTGTGGTCACGCCCTTGGCTAGCGCCAGATCCATCTTGGCCCATTTCAACAGATGGCGTTCGTCCAAATTCGCCTGAACAAAGTATCAATGTCTGGTCGAGCAAGCCTCGTTGTTTCAGGTCAACGATCAAAGCCGCGAGTCCTTGATCGCATTGGCTTGCAACTTTTCGATGTTCCGATTTGATATTGGAATGGCTATCCCAGGGCTGCGAGTCGCCGTGCCAAGTTTGCACGAATCGAACTCCACGTTCTACCAAACGTCTCGCCATCAACAACTGTCGATTCTGCGGCCCTTCGCCATAGAGCTTTAAAATGTGTTCGGGTTCTTGCGAAATGTCGAATGCGTCGCTCGCTTCGGTTTGCATTCGAAATGCGAGCTCAAACGACTTGATACGGGACTCGATGGCCGCTTCGCCTGGACGATCTGCCAAGTGTTGTGCGTTGAGCTGCTGCAAGTAGTCAAATTGCTTTGATTGATCTAGCGATGAGAGTCTTTTGTTCTGTAGGAAGTCAATCAGCTTGGTGGGATCGGAGTTCGATGTGTCGATGCGAGTCCCCTGGAACGAACCGGGTAAAAACGCAGATCGCCAATTGCCTGCACCACCAACTGGCATTCCGCCAGGGCAGAGAGCAACAAACGAAGGCAAGTTTTCGTTGATGGATCCCATGCCCCAAGTAAGCCATGAACCGAGGCTTGGCCGAACCAATCGTTGATCGCCCGTGTTCATTAACATGAGGGACATTTCATGACTAGGCAGTTCAGCATACATCGATCGTATGACCGTTATTTCATCAACACACTTCGACAAATGCGGAAAAATATCGCTGACAGGTATGCCGCTCTCGCCATGCTTCTCGAATGAAAAGGGGGATGGAAGTGCGACCCCAGTCCGGCGTTCGGTCTGCAAATTTGCAAACGGGAGCATTTGACCCGCTCGCCGCGTCAACTCGGGCTTGGGATCAAACGTATCGACTTGGGAAACGCCTCCGTTAAGAAATACATGAATGATATGCTTGGCCTTGCTCGCGAAGTGTTGCGTTAACGCACCTGGAGCGCTCGCTCCGCGAGTGGTTGAAGAAAAGAGATCGGCAAAGGCCAAGCCCCCCATCCCCATTCCACATTTTCGCATCCAATGTCGCCGTGTATCGTACATGATGTTCCTCGTATCAATCCAAAAAGGCAAATTCGTTCGAGGCTAATAACGCATGCGAAAGCTGAATCCACTTGCGCTCTGGGTCCATCGAAAGGCCATCCGAGGCAGCGACTGGCTCACGATCGTCGATGAAACGATGCGCCCTTTCTAACTCGATGGCTGTTGGGATGCGGCCAAGGATTCGGCGAACAGTCGCAACAATTCTTTCTTCGTTGGAGATCGCAGGACCTTGTTTGGTAAGCGATGCGATCCGCTTTGCTCGATCTTGAATGAAATCGGAATTCAACGCAAAGAGCGTTTGCTGTGGCACTGCCGTCTCAGGGCGCTTGGCGGTGCAAGCGTTTGGGTTAGCGGAATCGAACGTGCTCATCAGGTTGGAGATAATATCTCGGTTCGTGAATCCGTATACGCTTCGGCGAGGAATGGCGGGCGACGCATTCAAGTCGATAGGACGGCCACCCATGGTCACGTCGAGTTCGTCGCTAACAGCTAACATCGCGTCCCGCATCGATTCAAAGTCCAATCTCTTTCGAGGCATGCGCCACAGCAACTGATTCTCTGAATCTTTCTGTCGACTCCATTCATTTTCAATCGCCCCTTGTCGATAGGCTTGACTGAGCATGATTTGACGATGGAGCCAATTGAGCGACCATCCGTTTTTCCGAAACCCGTCTGCCAAATAGTCCAAAAGTTCGGGATGAGTAGGGGGCTGTCCACGTGTTCCAAAGTCGTCAGGTGTGCGAACCAAACCGTTGCCGAAGTGGTTCTGCCATACCCAATTGACGATCACGCGGCTTGTTAGTGGATTTCGCTGCGAGATTACAGAATACGCCAATCCCAATCGCCGTTTTCCATCTTCGAAAACGGACGCTTCGCTATCGGAAAGTGCGGTGATGAACTTTGGCTGTACCTGTGGGCCTCGCACGAGTGGGTTACCTCGGATGAAGACAAAATTGTCCCGCGGTTTGGGATCTTCTCGGAGTGACATTGCTCGCGGAGGGGACCCTACTGACGACAGATTCAATTGGTGGATTGCCCCCTTCTTGCCACTAATCAAATCACTAATTGTTCGATTGGTTAGCCGCATCGCCTCCTCATCGGAAACATCGAACGGAGTGCCTTTCGCGTACAGATGGTTTCGCAATTGCAAGTGGGACTGGCTATTGACTACCAAATGCTGTGCGTGGTCGTCAGGTAGGATCTTTCCATCCGGACTCGCCTCGTTGGCCGCCTCAAGCAATGCCTGCAACCATAACCTTTGTTGCTGTGCAAATACTTTTCCGTAAACGTTGGCAACGTCGTTCAACGACGTTGGCTTCAACTCGATGAGTGCATCCACAAGGAGTGCATTCCATTTTGGGGGCTCACCTCGCAATGAGTGTATTTTCTCGGGAGTTCGGCCTATCGCATCGAGCTCCATTGACAACTGACTTAGATACGCGTCACGCTTGTTCGCAAATTGATCCGACGGGAGCCTTCCCCATGTCTGCATTTCGATCCATGGGCCGAAGACAGGATCCGTCTTGGAAAGTCCGTTCAAGTATTCTCGCCATCGATTGAAGATAAGTGGACGAATATCGTCGGTTCGATAGGAGAGAAACTCCGTTGAGAGATCCTGTTCCCCTGTACCTTTTGCAATTTCATTCAGGTACAACCCGACTTGCATACGGAGCCGTCCTCGCAGGACTTCGCTTTGATCGCGCACGAAATGTTGCAGCTTTGCATTCAGCTCCTTTAGATCGCTTTGATACTTGGCACTTTCGCTTTTGTCTGACGCATTTCCAATCGTGGGCAACGCCTCGGGTACTCTGCTTGGTGCGATTGCGGCGTAAAGCGAGTAGTAATCCGTCGTTGGTATCGCATCAAATTTGTGGTCATGACAGCGAGCACAAGTCACCGTTAGTCCCATCAATCCTCGAGTGATCACATCGATCTGATCGTCGATGGTGTCGTGGTAATTGCGGAACTGCATTCCAACAGTCAAAAAACCCATAGCAGCCAGCGCGGGATCGTCTTCCGCTAGCCCGAGCTGGTCAGCGGCAATCTGCTCCAAAATGAACCGATCGAAAGGTAAGTTGCGATTGAATGCGCCAATGACATAATCGCGATACGTGTAGGAAAACGGGAACGTCGTAAAACCGATTGCCGCCCCACCATGCGTATCGGCGTAGCGAGCAATGTCCAGCCAAAGGCGGCCCCATCGCTCGCCATAGCGCGGTGACGCAAGCAAACGATTGACGAGCCGTTCGACGTGTCCATCTGCCTTGTCCTTTTCGTAGGCTTCTAATTCCGCCCATGTTGGTGGTAACCCGGTCAGGTCAAATGTTGCGCGTCGAATGAACTGATTCCGACTGACTTCTTTTGCATAGGAGAGCCCAGCTGCGGTCAATCCCTTCGAAAGGAAGCGATCGATATGTGTTGCGTTGGTTGAGTCATTGCCCGCAATGCTTTGAAGCAAATCGCTTGATTTTCCAATGGGCTGAAATGCCCAATGTTCCGCGTAACTAGCACCTTCATCGATCCATTGGCCGAGTAAATCTATCTGTGCCTGCGACAGGGTCTTGCCGGTTGATGGTGGAGGCATAGTCGAATCCGCATCTTCCGAACGGATTCGATGCATGAGTTCGCTGTCGTTCGAGTTTTTGCTGACGACGGATGATTTCTTGGCTTCTCGTTCTAGATCGAGACGCAAATCTGCTTTCCGCTGATTGCCGTCTGGACCATGGCAATGAAAACAGAACTCGGTAAGGATTGGTCGTATTTGGCGATTGAAGTCGATTTCTGCAAGCAAACAGGAACTGTGAGCGACTGCGATGCAGGACAGCATGAATGCAATTCGGAAGAAACGCAGGTAAATGTCGGACATTTGTCTCTCGGGAGAAGTGGAGAATTCACCGAGCATAGGCGGGAGCCGCAAAGCCTCATCGAGACCAAGACGGCGAGATTGGAAATGTATTGTAATCCATTGGAAAGGAAATTGTGCGAATGTCTATCTTGCGCCATTCCGTGAAACAACTGAGTAGAACAGTTGTCCCAACTGTTCCCACCCAGCGTTTCCCGCATCCGCCTACGTTGCACTTCTGCGCTGTGAACGATTTTTAAACTCCTACCCAAGTTCCAGCCAACGAACATTGGGGGTGACAATTCTGCTTAGCGGTTTAGGGTGACTGCTAAACTGCAGATTGCGCGGTCTCCCGTCAAGCCGGGGGAATTTCGTTGCAGAGGGCCAATGCACGCAATGCGAGTGCCGTGCTGATGTAGGTACTGTAATGGTACGTATCTCGAAAGAGGGACTTCATCCACCATCGACCGCTGACTCGCTGATTCTGTTTGAGCCAAGCGATTCCTCTTTGGATTCGAATGTCCGTTGCAGGCACCGACGCATCTCGCAAAAGCACGATGGCGAAAGCGGTCATGTAGGGATCGCTCTCTGGGTTCGCGGCATCGGGTTCGGATTGGATCATGGACACGACCTTGGGGTCCATCTTCCTGTGCCAACGCATGAGGTCGGACATACGTCGAGTGGACCAACCGCCATCGGGGAGCTGTTGTTTCCAAAGCATCGCGATCGAGGCGTCTCGCTGTTCGTTCGCAACCAATTCGGGCATGAGTCCTGCCAATTGTAGCTTGACCGCGTGTTCGTAGTCGTTGATGGGTTCATGTCGACTTAAATAACTTTTCATTCGAGCGATTCGTTCGATGGTATCCGAATCTTTCACTTGGGCCAGCCAGCCCGGTGCATTGGCGATCGCTCTGGCCGCTTGGACGGTCAATTCAAAGTCGGTGGTAATGTAGGGTATCTCTACTTGGTCGATGGTTTTGATAAATCCTTCGTCTGCGAGGCATTGAAGCGTGTGGCGAATTGAGATGTCGGTTTGTTCAGAAAGCATCCCGGAGACGTGTTTGTCCCAAGCCGCAAGGCCTGAGCTGCGCCAAACGGATTGGATACTAGCGCCCCAGTATTTGACGCCATCACGAATTTCAGGGGGACCGATTTTGTCTGTGGCGCTTTTTGCAAAGTCGTCATAGACTTCTACGCTTGGCTTGCCAAGCAAAGGCGTCAATGCTGGCCGTTCGGACATATAGACGCCCGTGCTATGGCAAGCGACGCAACTGCGTTCGCGTACCCAGTAGTTGGCGCCATCATCGAGATACTTTTGCGCAGCCGATATACTTTCCCTACCGAACATGCTCACTTTGGGTTCGTTAGACGTAGCTGCCGGCACTTCGATGCCGTCGGACTTGTATTGATATTTGGTGTTTGGCTTCTTAGCAACTTCCTGCGGGTCATTCGCTTCCGCAGTCCATTGGAGATAGAAAAACAATACAAAGCACGCGGCCAGGATGGAGTGAAGAGGTTTCATGGTTGAGCGTTGAGTTCTAAGATTATTGGAGAATTGGAATCGGTGTTTTTGCAGTTGCATTCATAGACTATTGGCTGAGTGTTGCAACAACTTTTTTAAAGATCGTAAAAAAATGCGGAGATTGACAGCTTTGAGATTTCATTTTTTGACGCCCAACTTGCCCCTAAAGATGCTTTTACGTAAGGGAAACGCGTGTCAAACTGGAGGGGTGGCGTAGGTTGTAGTTTGCGAGTGCTTCTAAATCCCACACCGTTGGGCTAGCCCATGTTAAAGTTCCTGGGAAAATACAGTCAAAGGCTATGCCTTTATTTTCCCAAGGAAATGGATCATGAGCATCGCCGAAAAGTCTGAAAAACTGAATGCCGTTAGGACCAAAATGTTAGACAAGTCCGGGGACCGAGTCCGTCAAATGTTCGCGGAAATCGCACCTCGATACGACTTGATGAATCACGTTCTTTCGTTGAACATCGACACGCATTGGCGTGCTAAAACGTTGCGATTCCTAGACCTCAAGGCAGGTTCGCCCGTGCTTGACGTCTGTACGGGAACGGGGGATTTGGCCATCGCAATCGCTCGATCGCTTGGTACTGAAACCAAAATCGTGGGGAGCGACTTTTGCAACGAAATGCTCGAGATCGCACGTACGAAGCAAGCGAAGAAGTTACCTGGATTTTCGCGAGTCGAATTCGTCGAAGCCGACACGCAAGCGTTGCCGTTCTCAGAGAATCACTTCCAGGCGGTAACGGTTGCATTCGGTCTTCGGAATGTCGCGATTACGGAACAAGGGTTGGCCGAGATGCGGAGAGTTTGTAAAGTGGGGGGTAGGGTCGCCGTGTTGGAGTTCTCCAAGCCGACAGTGTTCGGTTTGAGACACCTTTACAACATGTACTTCAAGTACATTTTGCCCAGAGTCGGCCAGAGCATGTCCAAGAATAAACAGTCGGCGTACGAGTACCTGCCGCAAAGCGTCCAAGAGTTCCCAAGCGGGGAAGCGCTCGCAGTCATCATGCGTCAAGCGGGACTTACCGATATCAAAATGGTCCCGATGACGTTCGGAGTCGTCACGCTCTATTTGGGGACGAAATGACGCCAGGAACGACTTCGGAGCATCCACTTGTTTTGGCCATCACCGGGGCAAGCGGTGCGGTGTATGCAGTTCGCTTGCTTCAATGTTTATGTGATGGGCACGTGCCAGTCCACTTGGTTATTAGCCCGTCTGCTGGAACGGTAATCCAACAGGAGCTTGCATTGGACATAGGCCCTGAACAAGATCGCGTCGAAATGCTGCTGCGTTACAATTGGCCAGATATCGCAACTCAAGGTCAGTGGAAGCCGCGAACGGGAGATCAAGTAGCTAGGGATAGAACTTACGTTACTTTCCACCATTACAAAGACTATATGACCCCCATTGCAAGCGGATCCTTTCTAACTCGCGGTATGGTAATTTGTCCATGTTCCGGAGCGACGCTATCTGGAGTTGTACACGCGTCTGGCAACAATCTTATACAACGGGCAGCAGACGTTCATCTCAAAGAACATCGCAAACTCATTCTGGTACCGCGAGAGACTCCAATGTCTGTTTTCCAATTAGAGAACATGCAGCGGGCAGCACAAGCAGGTGCCGTTGTCTTGCCTGCCATGCCGGGTTGGTACCATAACGTTAACACGGTGGTCGACTTAATCGATTTTGTCGTTGCGCGAATATTGGACCATTTAGCAGTTCCGAACTCGCTTATGCAGCGCTGGAGTGAGCCGCCAGCATCGGGAGATCGGGATTGAAATGAGTAGAGCAATAGTTTCCAATTCGAACAAAAGGAGCTGGGTGTCGATCGCAGAGGACTACCTGCAGTTGATTCGATTTAGTCACACTATTTTTGCGTTGCCCTTTGCCTTGCTCGCAACAGCTTGGGCCTATGCGGTCCCTCTGCCTACGAATTCGTCGATTGCCAACGGATCACATAGCTATCTCCCATTTCGATGGGAGTCTCTTTTAGGAGTCGTCCTTTGCATGGTCGCCGCCCGCAGTTTTGCTATGGCAATGAATCGGTTGCTTGATCATCGATGGGATGGAGAGAACCCGCGGACAGCCGCCCGTCACCTTCCCGCAGGCATCTTATCCAAGAAAAGCGTCGTGTGGTTTTGTATTTGCTGTGCGATTGCTTTCGTGGCTTGCTGTGGTTTGTTCTTGCCCAATGTGATACCCCTGGTCCTGAGCGTCCCACTGTTATGTTTTTTGGCTGGCTACAGCTTGGCAAAGCGATTCACGAACTTGGTTCATTTCTGGCTGGGTACCGCTTTGATGCTGGCCCCAGTCTGTGCTTGGATCGCCTTACGAGGCGAAAGCGTTCAAGAAAATCCATCGGATATTCTTCCGGCGGTCATGTTAGGATTGGTTGTATTTCTCTGGGTTTCAGGCTTCGACATCATCTATGCATGTCAAGATGCCGACTACGACCGAGGTGCGGGGCTGTTTAGTATTCCTGCTTGGTTAGGGGTGAGAAACGCCTTGCGAGTTGCTGCCGTTTGCCATACCGCAATGTGGCTCTTTGCCATGCTTCTCAGTCTTGCATTGCCATCGTTATCGTTGGGTTGGCTATTTCGGTTTGCTTTGTTAGTTATCGGTGCATTGCTCGTTTACGAACATAGCATCATTTCCGACAAAAACTTGACGAGAATGCAATTAGCCTTTTTTCAATTGAACTCCATCATCAGTATCGTATTTCTCGTCGTGGGAACCATCGACGCTTACTGGCGATAAAGAAACTAGAATTCACCCTTTCGAGTTTTGCTCTGAAACAAGTTTTAACTATGACAAGCCACAACATAAAAGATCGTTTGCGTTCGATTCGAGACAAAGTGGAGCAAGGTGGACGTCTGGATCTAGACGACGGCATTTTTCTCTATTCGCCCGATGTTCCGTTGCACGATGTGGGCCAACTCGCGAATTTTGTGCGAGAGAAGATCAACGGAAATGTCGGCTACTACAACATCAATACGCATTTGAATCCGACCAATGTGTGCGTTTACCGATGCCGATTCTGCGCCTTTCGGTCTGACCTGCGCGACCCCAAGGGTTATGCAATGAGCGACGAGCAGATTTTGCATCGCGGGCAAGAAGCGGTGGATAACGGTTGCACAGAGATGCACATCGTTGGAGGCTTGCATCACAAACTCGGGTACGATTGGTACCGAGGTATGATCGAAAAGCTACACAATGCTTATCCTAAGCTGCACCTCAAGGGGTGGACTGCGGTCGAAATCAATTGGTTTGAGTTTTTGACCAAGATGACGTCGAAGGAGATTCTTTTGGACTTAAAAGAAGTTGGTCTTGGGAGCATGCCCGGCGGCGGGGCCGAGATTTTCCATCCAGAAGTACGAGACCAACTTTGCGAACACAAAGCAAACTCGCACAAGTGGCTTGAGATCCACCAATCGGCACACGAGATCGGTCTCAAAACGAATTGCACCATGCTCTATGGCCACGTCGAACAAGCATTTCATCGGATCGATCATTTGCTTCGTCTGAGAGAACTGCAGGACAAGACGGGAGGTTTTCAGACATTTATCCCCTTGGCCTTCCACCCAGAGAACACCAAACTATCGCACCTCAAGAAGCCATCGGCATTGATGGATCTAAGAACGATGGCGATCTGTCGATTGATGCTCGACAACGTTCCACATGTGAAAGCATATTGGATCATGTTAGGCATTGGCACGGCTCAGACTGCACTTGCCTATGGCGCTGACGATATCGACGGGACTGTGCGGCATGAATTGATTTACCACGATGCGGGTGCGACAACGCCTGAGATGCTGACCGTGGAACAAATGAAGCACTTGATCGCAGAAGCGGGACGAGTGCCGGTCGAACGGGATACGGTATACCATCATATTCACCGGAACCCTGAAAATTTCAAAGATTGGTCGGTTGGAGACGAGGTGCCGCTGTATGGCGAGGCATGCACGACCTAAAAGCTATCCAAGCCCAACGGATTGCTCCGAGTTTCCCGTTCCAGAACGATCAACGCACAGACCGGAAATAGTACATTGATTTGCAAAATTCAGACAGGAACTTCACCTGCCCACCCCTCGCTCGACCCTCCCTGCGGGAGGTATTGTAAACAGGACGATCTGTAGATAGGGGTGCTTTGCACACTATTCAAGAAGGAGAGTACAATTGGGTCTGTCGAAGGAGACTTGTAGTCTAAATTTAGATTGGTTCTGGAAATCGCGCGCGTCATTCTAGATATGATATGGCTTTTGCGACGTTACCACCAATTAAAAGTATACCGGATAACCTTGCAATGCTGCCCCATTGGAAAATCGTATCTCTCCTAGTCGTCCTGGCGATGGCAGTGAGTTCTGAAGTCCGCGCCGACCCGCAGGATGGTAACGAGTATTTCGAGAAGCATATTCGTACGTTGTTTGCTAAGCACTGTTACCAATGCCATTCCAAGCGAGCGAAGGAAGTGGAAGGTGGACTTTTGCTCGACAGCCGCGGTGGCTGGTTGGAGGGTGGAGAAAGTGGCCTAAGTGTGGTGGCCGGCAATGTAGATGGCAGCAAATTGATTCAAGCTGTTCGCTATACAGATCCAAGTCTTCAAATGCCGCCTATTAAGCCTTTGCATGCCGACGAAATATCTCATCTCGAAGAGTGGATTCGAATGGGAGCTCCAGGTCCAACCGATGTGGACGTCACCAATTTACACGATCCGTCGGACCCTGTTGCTGGCAAGGACCATTGGGCGTTTAAGCCGATTAGTGAGCGTAGGACGTTCCGTTTGAAGACCAGTACATGGGCGACTTCACCCGTCGATCAGTTCATTTTGGATCGGCTTGACAAAAGCAATCTGTATCCCGTCGGTGACGCGAATCCCAGAGAACTGCTTAGACGCGTGCATTTTCTTCTAACCGGGCTCCCACCGTCATCCGATGAAATCCAGAACTTTCTAGACGATCACGAACGAGACGCTTTGGAACGGGTCGTTGATCAACTGTTGGCGTCACCTCAGTTTGGCGAGCGTTGGGGACGCCATTGGCTCGACCTTGCTCGCTACGCGGATTCAAATGGTTTAGACGAAAACTTCTTGTTTCGCGAAGCGTGGCGTTATCGCAATTGGGTGATCGCTGGCGTAAATGAAGATGTGCCTTTCGATCGTTTTGTACAGGAGCAAATTGCTGGCGACCTACTCCCTTTCGATTCGATGGAACAACGAGATCGGCAGCGCATTGCGGCCGGTTTTCTCGTCATTGGTCCTAAAGTGCTGTTAGGGAACAACGAGAAAAATCAACGCATGGAGGTAGCCGATGAGCAGATCGATACGATTGGTCGAGCAATCCTCGGACAGACGCTTGGATGTGCCCGTTGTCACGACCATAAATTCGACCCGATTCCCACCTCGGATTATTACGCGATGGCGGGGATCTTTGCGTCGACAAGTGTTATGGAGACTCGCCATATGCTCGGCTCACAACGTGCAATGGAGCGGCTTGAGGGATTGGGTCCCGGCGGAGCTATTGAGGATGATGCCTACGAGCGTTACTGGCGAGAACTGCCCGAACTGAAGAACAAAAAGAAGTTGGCTGAATCCGCTTTGGTGGCTCTCAAAAAAATGGGAGACGACGGAACCAGCGAGCCACTTGCAGAGAGTCGGGCAGGGCTCGCTGAGGCGGCCCAAGACGCGACGAGAAAACTATCCGATCGAATCACTGCACAAGGGGCATTTCTAGCCGAACTCTCTAAAGCGGTCGACACTCCCCCGAAAATTCCGCCGCGGGCCATGATTCCAATCGATGCGAAGTCCCCTTGTGATGAACACATACGGCTCGCCGGCCAGTTTGATCGCTTGGGTAGCCTTGTGCCGCGCGGTGCTCTTAAGGTCCTCAAAGATGATCAGCCCATTACTATAGCTGTTGGCGAAAGCGGTCGAACATCGTTAGCCCATTGGCTTACCGAAGAGCGTGGACGAGCGGGTCAACTTGTTGCCCGTGTTCAGGCCAATCGAATATGGCATCATTTGTTGGGATTTGGTTTAGTAAGAACCGTTGACAACTTTGGTCGAACAGGCGAACAGCCGAGCCACCCGGAACTTCTCGATTTCTTGGCCCAGTCGCTCATTGATTCCAATTGGTCCGTGAAAGCATTGATTCGACAAATAGTTTTGAGTCGAACATTTTCTTTGAGCAGCCAATTCGACGAAACCAACTTTGCGGTGGACCCAGACAACCGCTTGCTTTGGAGAGCCAACCGCCGACGTCTCGATCCAGAGTCCTTTCGTGACGCATTGCTAACCGCAGCCGGTCAGCTCGATCTTAGGCCGATGGAATCGAGTGTTAGTTATCTAGGTGATCAAGCCACGGCTGTAGGGGCAAACAAAGTGCGTCGAAGAACCGATTTCCCGTGCCGAAGCGTATACTTACCCGTAATCCGCAATGACTTACCGGAGCTATTTCAGATCTTTGACTTCGCGGACCCTCAATCAACCACCGGTTCAAGACCTAAGACGACAGTTCCGACGCAAGGCCTTTTCATACTGAACGACAGCCTGGTTATGGATGCGGCTGAAGCGACGGCCCGACGTATTATGGCCGATATCCCTAGCAAGGATAGCGATGTCAGAGTTGATCGAATGTTCGAATGGATCTTGAATACCGTTGCCACGAAAGCGGAAACGGATTCCTTGAACGATTTCCTACGAATGACCCATGAGCGACTATCAGCCGTTGAAAGTAATGGTGTGAGTAAAGATCCTGAGTTTCGTGCGCTTGCGATCGCCTGCCATGCGTTGTTTGCTTCGAGTCGATTTCAATTTTTGGAGTAAAACCGATGTTACCCTGCAATCGATTCTCGACGCCAACGACACGTAGGTCCATGCTTCGAAACAGCGCGTGCGGTATTGGCCAATTGGCGCTCGCCGCGATGTTGTCGCAGAACGCATCAGCCTCGCCATTAACATTCGATGGTCCGTTGTCGCCCAAGCAACCGCATTTTCCTCCACGTGCAAAGCGAATTATTTTTTTGTTCATGTGGGGTGGTCCAAGTCACGTCGATACGTTTGACCCAAAACCGCGATTGACTCTAGACGATGGCAAACCCCTTCCGGACGGGATTTCCGGTCGAGACCAGTCCAAGGCAGGGAATCTCCTTGGATCCCCATTTCGCTTCGCACAGCATGGGGAAAGCGGCACGTGGATTAGCGAGCTATTTCCGTGTCTCTCACAACAAGCGGATCGATTGTGTGTGATTCGCTCCATGCATACCGAAGGGAGCGCACACGGTGAAGCCTTGCTGCGCTTGCACACCGGACAAGCGAACCTAGTCCGGCCGAGCATAGGCTCGTGGTTGAGCTATGGACTAGGGTGTGAAAGCGATAATCTCCCTGCGTACATAACGATTTCGCCGCCGCGCGGACATGGTGGAGTGCAGAATTACGGCAGTGCGTTTCTACCCGCAATCCATCAAGGGACTGCGATCGGTTCGGCAGAGATTCCTATCGCCAAGGCACGGGTCTCTAACGTAGGGAACACGCGGATCGATAGCAGTTTGCAGCGGCAGCAACTGGACCTCATTCAGTCGATCAATCGCGATCATCTTCGTTCCTCGACGGAAGATCAAGGCATCGAGGGACTCATCGCCAACTACGAACTCGCCTTTCGCATGCAATCGAACATTCCCGCAGTGATGAGCTTCGAGCAGGAAACCAAGGAGACGCAAGAGCTATACGGAATTGGATCGGAGCCGACCAACAATTTTGGACAGCAGTGCTTGTTGGCTCGCAAGTTCGCGGAAGCGGGGGTTCGATATATTCAGGTTTCAACCGATTACACGTGGGACCATCACAAGAAGTTAAAGGAAGGATTGGTTGAGGAATCCGCCAAGGTAGATCGCCCGATCTCTGGCTTGATGACCGATCTTGCCCGCCGAGGATTATTGGAGGACACGTTAGTGGTTTGGGGTGCGGAATTTGGGCGAACCCCTACGGCTGAAAATACAGATGGTAGAAACCACCATCCCCAGGCCTTCACCATGTGGTTGGCTGGTGGCGGAGTCAAAGGAGGACTAACCTATGGCTCCACTGATGAATTCGGCTTTAAACCTGTTGAGAACCCGGTACACATGCACGATCTACATGCAACCTTACTGCATGGCCTGGGCCTGGACCACAAACGTCTGACGTACCGCTACGCAGGCCGTGATTTCCGTTTGACGGATGTTCACGGAAACGTGGTGCATGAGATTTGGGCTTAGTCGCTACACCCACGCTTCGCTTGGATCGTCCCCCACCGGTTCCCATCGCAAGCGAGTATTTCGGTACATTGTCAGCGAGGGTACGATCATCACTGCTATCAAATTCGGACACTTTCCTATGAAACACATCACAGCGATCCTTCTCTTGGCGATTTGTTCTCTTGTGCAGGCGGAGGAACGTCGGCCCAACATTTTGTTCATGTTCACGGACGATCAACCGCAAAACTGCTTAGGAATAATGGGAAATCAGCACATCCAGACGCCCAATCTGGATCGACTCGCACAGCGCGGAGTGTTGTTCAATAACGCGTTTGTAACGACGGCTATTTGCTGTTGCAATCGTGCGTGTATCCTGACCGGCCAACATATGGCCAAGCACGGCATTCGTGACTTTATTACGCCCCTTTCTGCGGAAGCTTTTGAGCAGACGTATCCCGCTCTCTTGCGAAAGTCGGGTTATAGAACGGCGTTTTTAGGGAAGTATGCCATTGGAAACCCATCTAAAAGCAGTCGCGAACTCTCGTTGCCGGCCGACCGATTTGATATGTGGTATGGTTTCGATCAGGGAATCAATTTCCGCCAAGAGATCGACGGCAAGCCCAGGTATCTTACCGAGGTAATGACTGAAAAGGCAATCGAGTTTTTGCAATCAACCAAGTCGGAGCAGCCATTCTGCATGACGGTCGCATTCAAAGAACCGCATGGTCCTTTTAATTTCTTTGATCCCAATGTGCCGGACCCTTACGAAGATGCAGACATACCCAATTCGCCCACGTGCACCGAAAGAGACTTTGCATCGCAACCCGATTTTATTCGCAGTTCTCTTGGGGCAGATGGGAGTCGAAAACGACTCGACCAGGACCCCGCGGCCCTTCGCGAAACAAGAACTTTTTATCGAACAGTCACTCGGGCCGATCAGGCGGTAGGGCAGATTTTGGATGCGCTGGTGCGTCTCAAACTGGATAACAACACGGTCGTCATCTTTTCGTCGGACCATGGCAGTCTACTAGGTGACCATGGATTGACCGGTAAATGGCTCATGTACGAAAACTCCATTCGAGTCCCGATGATCATCTACGATCCACGCGTTGATAAGAAGCTTGCTGGGACACGACGAGATGCGATGGTATTGAGCATCGATTTGGCTCCCACGATGCTAACTTTGGCTGGTTTGGTTCCACCGGTGTCGATGCAGGGAAGAAGCATGTTGCCGATCGTCAAAGGAGAGTCGGTCCAGTTGCGGCAGCACTATTACTACGAACATACATACCAAACGGACCCGCCTCGCTCGCCGATCCCAAAGACGGAGGGCATTCGAACGGAGCGCTGGAAGTACATTCGTTTTCCTGAAGTAGTTCCTGTATATGAGCAGCTGTTCGATTTGGAGATCGATCCGCTTGAGCAAGAAAATTTGGCTCCGCTCGGCGAGCACTCGCAGCGATTGACCGAAATGCGAACGCTATGTGATAAAGAGCCCACAATGCTGCGTTAGCCTTCGAGCATGCAAATCAAATCGGATTCCTACTTGGAGCGTTTTCAATGAGCACAATGTTTACAATTCTTGCGAAGCGAGCGACCAACACGATTGCCTTTGCGATCTTCATTGCAGAGATAGTGTTGACGACCTCGGGGAATTGCGTTGCGCAAGACGCGGGTGCGTCGGCGACATTTGGTGAAGCCAAAGAGTTCCCACTCTATACAGGGGTTGCTCCTGGCTCGGAGAAATGGAACTACCTTGAAGATGTGAGTCAAGGGAAACTAGGGCCGGTACTAAAAAACGTGGTTCGCCCAACGTTGTTGTACTTTCCTGCGCCCAAACCGAATGGAACAGCCATGATCGTTGCTCCTGGCGGCGGTACCAAAGCGTTGATGATGAGCTACGAAGGAGTGGACATAGCTAAGAAGCTGAACGAAATGGGAGTGGACGCTTTCGTCTTGAAATACCGTCTCATTCACACTGGTCCAGGTGCGGACACTGCCGAGCCTGCTAAGACGGGCCCACAGGCTGGTCAGGACGTTCGCGAATTAGCTGGCCAGGATGGAATAAGGGCAATGGAGTTGCTTCGTTCGCGAGCCCAAGAGTTTCGCATTCGCTCGGAACGTATCGGCATGATTGGTTTTTCCGCCGGGGGTGGACCGATCAGGGCAGCAATGGAGGGGGACGCATCGACACGTCCTAACTTCGTGGTGTTGGTGTATGCTGCTGGAAAAGCGGATCGATCGGTGACGGTACCAATGGGTGCCCCACCACTATTGCTAGCCGTCGCGGCCGACGATGCAGAGGTCGATGCATCGGTCAAAACGTTTACAGCTTGGCGGACAGCAAAAATACCTGTGGAGTTGCACATCTTTCAAATGGGTGCGCACGGATTCGTAAACAAAGGTGGTGCAGCAGACTATTTTATGGACCGCGTCGCAGACTGGATGCGAGGCAACGGTTGGCTGATTTTGTAGAGCATAACGCCGAAACTCTTGACGACTTTCGCTACCCAAAAATTAAAGTTCGATGAAGCACTAGGTCATGAACCTTGATTTGGATTAAAGAGTTTGAGCATGAGATATGCTTTTGCCGTCGCGCATCGTCCACGTTGAGTTCGGATCACATACTCGCTTCGAAGTAGAAATGGTTCGACCTCGTCCTCGAGCGTATCAGCCGAGACACTCATCGTGTGTGCGATCGCTTCGACCCCTGCAGGTCCACCGTTGAAGACTCGGATCAGAGTCTCCAAATAACGACGGTCTTGTCGATCGAGCCCGATTTCATCGATTCCCATCATGTCCAGCGCTCGTTTGGCAATATCTAGGGATACACGACCATCGGCTTTGCTCATCGCGTAGTCCCGAACCCAGAGGAAGCGATTGTTGGCGATGCGAGGTGTGCCTCTGGCTCGCTTGGCGATCTCGACTGCCGCATCGGAACTAAGTGACACATTCAATTTGTTCGCGTTACGAGAAAGGATCTCAATCAGCTCGTCGACGGAGTAGTAGCCAAGATGTTGACGGATCAGGAATCGATCGCGAAGTGGAGCGCTAAGCATGCCTGCTCGCGTCGTTGCTCCGATGAGAGTGAAGGGTTGCAGCTGCAAATTGAGCGTTCTCGCGTTTACCCCTTCGCCCAATATGATGTCGATCCGATAATCTTCCATGGCCGTATATAAAAACTCTTCGACGGGCTTGGGCAATCTGTGTATTTCGTCGATGAATAAGACCGAGCCATGTTCTAAGTTGGTTAGGTAGGGGATCATCTCCTTGGGCGCTTTGAGCACTGGCCCGCTCGTCATATCGACCTTGACACCCATCTCTCGCGGAATGCAAGTCGCGAACGTGGTCTTTCCCAAACCAGGTGGTCCATCCAAGAGGATGTGACCCAAGGGTTCTTTTCTTTTCTTAGCTGCATCCATGGCAATTTGGATAACATCCATAACTTCCTGTTGACCTACCATGTCCGAAATTCGTTTCGGTCGCAAGACGATATCGTTGTCACCAGGTGCCATGATTCCCGAACCTGGGACATGACCGGGTGATGGGACCTCATTCCGCTTCTTGTCTTGGTCACTATTCCGGTGGTCGCCTTTGCCGTCATCGTCGTCATCTGGCTCGCTCGGAATGATCTTGCGTTCTCGTACCATAACTACTTTTCCGCACCTGTATCCAAGATGGCCATGAACGCTTTCTGCGGGATGTCGACCGAGCCGATCGATTTCATTCGTTTCTTACCTTCTTTTTGCTTGGCCCAAAGCTTCTTCTTTCGCGAGATGTCCCCGCCGTAGCACTTTGCCGTCACATTCTTTCGCATGGCAGAGACCGTTTCACGA
The DNA here is from genome assembly GCA_031374515.1 of Pirellula sp. Taxonomy (GTDB): domain Bacteria; phylum Planctomycetota; class Planctomycetia; order Pirellulales; family Pirellulaceae; genus JBKCUI01. The sequence goes on from JANMGH010000059.1 coordinate 18,117, forward strand.
GCGATGATTCGAGAGCCAATTGCCGCTTGAACGGCAACCTCGAACATATGTCGATCTATTTCTTCTTTGAGCTTTTTCACAACCGCTCGACCACGTCGATCGGAATCCGCTGTATCGCAAATGATGCTAAGCGCATCGACACGTTTACCGTTGACGAGGATGTCCATTCGCACCAAGTTGGCCGGTTCGTATCCAATGATCTCGTAGTCCATCGTGCCATAACCACGGGTAACACTCTTGAGCTTGTCGTGCAAATCGTAGATTACTTCCGCTAGCGGCAGGTCGTAGCTCACCAGTGCGCGCGTGCTGGATAGATATTCATTGCCGCGCAGGATGCCACGCCGATCTTGCGAAAGCTTCATCACAACGCCGATGTACTCGATCGGCAGAACGAAGTTGACTCGGACAATCGGTTGCCGAAACTCTTCGATGTCGCCCGAATCGGGCACTTCTTGCGGACGGTGGATCTCCAAAACAGTTCCGTCCCGTTTGACGATCTCATAGGTGACATTGGGAGCTGTTTGAACGAGATCTACGTCGCACTCATTTTCAAGTCGCTGCTGGATGATTTCCATGTGCAGTAATCCCAGGAACCCGCAACGGAATCCAAAGCCGAGCGCTTCGCTCGACTCCGGTGCGTAATCAAAGGATGGATCATTGATTGAGAGTTTTTCCAGCGCGTCACGCAGTTCAGTAAACTCTTGTCCGTCGCTCGGATAGAGTCCGCAGTACACCATGCGTTTAGGTGGTTTGTAACCCGCCAAGGCGACCGCCTTGTCGTCGTTAGCCATGGCAACAGTATCACCGATGCGCACATCTTTGAGCGATTTGATGTTGCAGATAAGGTATCCAACTTCGCCTGCCAGAAGCGAATCAACAGGCATCCGATGCGGAGTAAACTGCCCCAATTCGAGCACTTCGTAATTGGCACCAACACCGAGGAATCGTACCTTATCGCCGCGTTTGACTTTGCCTTCCATCACGCGTACGTAAGTGATCGCACCACGATAATCATCGTAGAGAGAGTCGAACACCATCGCTTTGAGCGGGGCTGTTCGATCTCCCGTCGGCGGAGGAATACGCTCTACGATCGCTTCCAATAATTCATCGATACCGAGGCCCGCTTTGCCAGAGCATTTTACGATCTCCATGGGATCGATTCCAAGACTCTGTTCCATTTCGGTAGTCACCTCGTCGACTCGTGCATGAACCAAGTCAATCTTGTTGATCACGGGGATGATCTTGAGTTCGTGTTCCATCGCGGCATAAGCGTTGGCCACCGTTTGCGCCTCGACCCCTTGAAAGGAGTCCACCAACAGCAATGCTCCTTCGCAGCATGTGAGTGCGCGTGAGACCTCATATTGGAAGTCGACGTGGCCTGGTGTGTCGATCAAATTCAGCTCGTAGAGTTCGCCTTTGTGCCAATGGTTTAAGGAAACCGACTTTGCTTTGATCGTGATACCGCGAGATCTTTCAAGATCCATTCCGTCGAGCAACTGCTCGCGCATTTTGCGAATCTCGACTGTGCCAGTGCGTTCGAGAAGCCGATCCGCCAAAGTGCTCTTGCCGTGATCGATGTGCGCAATGATGCAGAAATTGCGTATTTTGGCCGTTGGCATTTCGCCCAACTGTTGGCCACCGTGTTTACCACCAGTGCTCATGACCGTTTCCTAGTTTTGGTTTTCAATTTGTTTTGTCGTGGTGTTGAATTGTTGGAACAGTCGTCCATCAAACGGGTTGCCTTCGAGTTTCCATGCGGGCAATCCCGGCCGCGCCGAGGTATCCTGCATCGCCGCCGAGCGATGCAAACTCGATCTTGGTCCCGTTGGCAACGTACTCGAAACTTCGTTCTCGAAAGGTCCCTTCAACACGATTTAGGAATCGTTTCCCCACAGTGGATCGCATACCACCAAAGTTCATCGCCCCACCGAGGACGATCAAGCCAGGATCCAAGGTATGGACAATCGTCGCGATCCCTAAAGCTAAATAGTCCGCAGTTTCATCGATAATCTTCAAACTGAAAGCATCTCCAGTCACTGCCTCTTCGTAGATCCGCTTGGTGGTGAGTGACTCAAGGTCTTTTTGAAGTGAGCTAATTGCACCTGCGAATAGTTCCTCTTTCGCACGTTGAACGACGGCGCTCGCACTCGCGTAAGCTTCCAAATGGCCTCGTCCCCCGCCCCAAACACAGAGCCTCGCATCTGGTCTCGGGTCGATGATCATATGGCCGCATTCGCCGCCAAAACTGTTATGACCGACGACCAGTTGGTCGTCGATGATGATTCCACCACCAACGCCCGTCCCGAGCGTCAACAGCACCATACTACTGTAGACCTTACCCGTCCCGACCCAAAATTCCCCAAACGCTGCTGCATTTGCGTCGTTTGCAAACGAAACTGAAATTTTGATGGCGTCTTCGAGACACTTTACAATCGGAAAATGATGCCAATGGGGATGGTTCGGAGGCTCAATAAGCATCCCTTTGGAAATGTCTTGGCTACCGGGCGTTCCTAACCCGACTCGGACGATATCCTTACCCGATAATCCAATCGATGCTAGCAATCCTGTGACGGCTGCGGAAACCCTGGCCATGGCGTCGGCTGGTCCACGAGGTTCTTCGGTTGGAATGGACGTAAACCCCAGCGTTTTCCCTTCGTCATCGACCACCCCTATTTTTATTCCGGTTCCGCCAACGTCGATTCCCAAGTAAAACGGACGCACCGCTTGAGCGGCGGGAAGAATGGGCTGCGATGTCATAACTCTCTATGGGGTAGAAGTTTATCGGGGCAATGCGCATGCCGCGACTCGAACCAAACCCCAGTATACGGCAAGCCATCCCCGACAAACAGTGACGAATCGAGGAGGGGCGCATCGGTCAGCACTTTCAACTCGGTTGCTTGTAGGGCGGATAGTCGATGTAACCTTGGGAGCCAGTCGGTGTATACCAATCGGATAGGGGCGCAAGCGGGGCGAGTGGCCACCCGTTTTGAATTCGCTCGACCAAATCAGGGTTGCTGATGAAAGGCCGCCCAATCGCGATCAGATCCGCATACCCTTTCATGATCGCGTCTTGTGCGGATTCGGTTGAGTAGCCGCAATTGCCGATCAAGGGGCCATGAAACACGTTTCGAAATTCCGCCAGGGTCATCGGTTCGCCTAGTTTATGAAAGCCGAACGCCAATCCATCCATCACATGCAGGTATGCCAATCCGAAACTATTGAGTTGTTTCGCGACAAAGGTGAACTGCTCGCGATAGTCCGACGAACCCATGTCATTGAAGACTCCGTTGGGCGAGAGTCGCACACCAACCCGGGCCGGGGGCCAAACGGTGGCAATCGCTTCGACAACCTCCTTTAAAAATCGGTAGCGGTTCTCGAGGCTTCCACCATAAGTATCCATTCGATGATTTGTCTTGGACTGCAAGAATGCATCGATTAGATAGCCATTGGCACCATGGATCTCCACGCCATCAAAGCCTGCCGCCAAGGCTCGCTCGGCTGCCCTTCGGTAGTCCGCCACAACACGAGGGATCTCTTCCAATTCAAGCGATCGAGGAACTTCGTGCGGTCGCTTGCCGGTTGGCGTATGGATGTACTCTTCGTCGATCTTGATCGCGGAGGGGGCTACGGCGAGTTTCCCGTCATGAAAACTGCTATGTGACGCGCGACCCATATGCCACAGCTGAAGGTATATGACGCCCCCTTTTTGATGCACGGCGCTTACCACCTGCTTCCATCCCTCGGTCATTTCATCGGTGTAGATACCGGGTGATTCGTTCCAACCATTTGCCTCCTCGGAGATCGTCGTCGCCTCGGTGATGATGAGACCAGCCGTGCTGCGCTGGACATAATATTCCGCCATCATCTGATTTGGAATGCGTTCCGTTCCAGCTCGTGAACGAGTCATGGGTGCCAATACCACTCGATTTTTTAGAATGATATCGCGCAAATGAAATGGCGTTAGAAGTTCGCTGGTTGGCATGAAGTTTGTCGTTAGTTTATGGTCGAGGGGAATGTAGGCTACTAGCAAGTTTTGACTCAAAGCATGCAGTGTTCCAAAATGGCGGATCCCGTTGCCAAATAGCCGGTATAAAAAGTACCGAACTCTCCAAAGCGAGCACTGGCCGAATCGAATCGCATCGTGTACACGATCTCTTTCAGAAACTGAGGATTGCGAGCCCATAACGTAACGCCCCATTCCCAGTCGTCCAAGCCAACGGACGCGGTTACCAATTGCGTCACGCGCCCGGCAAAGGCCATGCCGCTTTGGGCATGTTCGGCCATCATTTCGGTTCTGGCAGAGAAGGGTTCGAGAAACCAATTTGCACCGACGTTGCGCACCTTGTTCATGGGATAAAAGCACATTGCTGGCCAACAGGGGAACTCGGGCGCGAGCCGCTGAGCATGCATCATCGGCAGGCGCTTCTCGTACGACGCTACTTTTGCTTGATATGTCGGCGATTGAGGATCCTCGCCACTTCGAATTAGCTTAGCGCCATATTGCTCTTTGTTGGGTAAGTACTCGCTAATCTCCGACATCGAAACGAACGAGTAAACTGGTTCAAGTGCGCGGCCAAGAGCGGAACTCATGATCCGTTGGTGAACGCGATCAATTTTCAATGGATCTAAGTCCATCATGACGGTTGCAAAATCTGCTTTGTGGCCGCTAATAATGAAAGACTGTATGCGTTCGGGTCGGGCAGACGAATGGGGCGCGATGGCAGATGCGAATTCTGCTTTTCCGTCATGCACACTAGATTTGCCCATCTCTGCTAGTACTTCTCGTTTCCAACGGTAAAAATAGTGGCCACAATGCAACCCCTGAATAGGGACGACAGAAGGTTCAGGCAGGTTGGCAGCGGAGCTATGTGGATGGCTCATGAAAACAGCGATCGATTGGAGTTGTGTTCTAAACTAGGTGAAGTCACACGGATTGTAACACGCGACATCTAGGTTGCGAACCAATACCCTAATCGACGGTATTTAGAGGCCAGATTGAGATTTGGCCCGCTAATTGCATTTGGCTAGTTGCATGGCTAAACGGACCAAACAGTACCGGATAAGTCGACGTCAATCAGCGAATCGTGTTGCTGATTGACGACAGTTGCATTCAACTTGGTTACAGAATCAGAAACCTCGAAAGAGTTTACGCAGGGCTAGACATGATGCAATACAAATTCTCGACCTTCCTCAGGTTATTGGTTTGCGGAGTGACTTATACCTTTGCAAGTGGCATTTCGGCTCAAGAGCCTATTGAAATTCCTAACCAAGGCGGAATCGACATTGGGTTTGAAGAGATTGCAGCACCCGCTATTTCGCAGCCAAATCGCGAGCCCGATCAGGAAGAGCTTGGCTATGAAACGTTGACTCGGGGCCCATTGCACGAAGCGTTTGCCGAACCGATCGTCTCAGACCCTGTACCCGGAATGCTCGTACTCAAGGAGCCTCCTGCACCTATTAATGAACTGCCGCCCGAATATCGACCCGACAGTGAGGATGCGATTTGGATCGCGGGTTACTGGGGATGGGATGACGAACGTGAGGATTATGTTTGGATTAGTGGTGTTTATCGGGTCCCCCCCGAGGGACATCAATGGGTACCAGGTTACTGGAATCAGGTGAACGAGGGTTGGCAATGGGTCCAAGGATTTTGGGTTGAGGACGTAGCGGATTCGATTGAATACTTGCCTCCACCGCCAGCAACGCTTGAAAACGGACCGAGCAGTCCATCGCCTGGCGTAAACTATTTTTACATTCCAGGTAACTGGTCGCAATCAACTTCAGCGGCGTTACCTCAGTCCCCAACATCTGACTATCTTTGGAACGTCGGGTATTGGCATCCCATGCAGGATGATTTGGTTTGGATTCCCGCGCACGTCGTTTGGACGCCGCGAGGCTGTGTTTTTGTGAACGGGTACTGGGATCGACGCCTGCCGATGCGGGGGTTGTGTTTTGCTCCGGTCTTTATCCCAAGAGCTACCTACACTCGCCCAGGCTGGTCCTTGCGTCCTAACGTGGTACTGAATTCGCAGGTAATCCTACACAATCTATTTGTTCAACCACGTTATAGCCACTACATGTTTGGGGACTACTACGGAATGCCGATGGGGCATCGTCATGTGGTTCCGGCTTATGTTTACCACCAGAGTCGAGGTTCCTATGATCCACTCATTTCCTTCTACTCTGCCTACAATGCTCGTCAAGGGCAGGACATGATTCGATGGTACGGCAATCAATATGCTGATTTGAGTCGCAATCCATCCAAACGCCCACCGAAAACTTGGTCTCCTGTTAATCAGCATAGTGATCACCATTCGACCACATTGGGTACGGATCATCCACAAATTGCGCACATGCTGGATCAAGTGAATAAATTGAATGTGGGCCCAAAGATATCGCCGATCACGGCGGGCTTTCAACAGGAGATGTTGAAACTGGACTCGGATCGAAAAAGATTTGCTAAAGACCGCGAGGAAACAGAGCGAAAGGCCCAACCGATTGGAAAGGTGGCAATTGCTGGAGTGGTGCCCCCGACATTGACATTGCCCAAGCTGGACCCAGGCGTCAGCCGGAAAATAGACTTGGCCGGAAAGAACGATACGGAACAAAGAAAGGGTAAGATGCCGGAAAAACCTCGCAGCACCAATCGACAAACAGACGGTCTATCTCGCGACAACAATGCCGGCCAAACTCCGCGCAGGGCCGATTCGATTCCGAAAAACTTAGAACCGAAGCGGATGGAAATGCCCAGTCGCGTGGAGTCGAATCGAATTTCCAACCCATTGGATACCGATCGAGTCCTCGAACGACTACGACAATCGGAACGAAACAAAACCGTAGCCCCCAAAACACAATCAACTCAGCCAAACGTTGCACCGACGATACCAAACAAGGAACCGCGGTCGTTGAATGTTCAGCCCAAATTGCCGAATGCAGATGCCAGATTGCTCGATAATGAAACGCGATTGCCAAAGATCGAAAATCGTATGCCCAACATTGAGAATCGTATACCGAAAATTGAGAATCGTATTCCCAAGATCGAATCTCGCATGCCGAATATTGAGAACCGTATGCCCAAGATCGAATCTCGCATACCGAACAATGAGAACCGTCAGCCAAACGTTCGTCCCTCTCTACCAAATCGAATTCAACCACCGAACACAGACATTCCAAAGAACAATCGAGGAGGCGGCTTGCTGGACCTGCCGAGAAACAACGCTCCGGCGCAGCCTATTGTTCCAGGACTTTCATTGCAGCCAAATTTGCAGGGAAACAACGGGGCTTCTAACGGCACAATACCTCAGCAAAATCGCCAACCAGGACCTGAGTTGAACCAAAAAAATTCAGAATCGGGTGGTAGAAAAAACGCTGACAAGGGAGACGGGGGCAAAAAGCCAAAGTGAGCCACTGAAGCTGTGAATTGATTCCAGAGTTGGCGCCGGTCGCTTGCGAGAGAAACGGCCGCTCGAGGTCAAACGCGATCTCCCGCTTTACAGCCGAGACGGACATCATCAATCTACGGTGGGTGAAGTTTTGGCGGGGGGTGCATTTTTGACAGCGGCAGTTGTTTTTGGCAAGATCACAGGTGAAAACCCAAGGGCCTTGTCCGCTATTCCGTATTCGGACTTAGCTGCAAAAGATCGGGATATCCTTCTCAAGGCAGCTCAAAAAGCACTGTCACCAAAGTAAATGAAGGCTCTGATGACGCGAATCAATGATTCAACTTTGCTGTCGATTCAATGCTGGAGATCTATTGGATTCTGCTAGGCTTCAGACGGTTTAAGACAGGCTTTGGTTGAGGTAGAGTTCTTCGATCGCTTGGGTTGTGTCTGCTTCATTGGCTGATTTGTCGGCTCGGATCATGGCAATCTTGGGATCTCGCAAGCTTAGTTTACCCGTGCCATTTTCGCGGATGATTCCTTCGAACTTTACCGTGACAACGATTTGCGGGGCAAACTCCCAACCCGGCCGTGTTCCACTAGCGCTCTGCCGCTCAAACTTGCGACCTGTCAACAATCCTCTTTGCATTACATCGTTTTGAATTTGCCGATCTCGTGCGACATCTAGACCAGCGACGTCGCCAACCATCTCAAATGGTAGACCATTGGCATTTGCACTTCTCGCAGAGATCACGTACGAGCCGAACATGCCGGCCGACTCTTTGCTGGTGACTGCCATGGTTCCACCTGTGATGACGAGATCCAAAGTGATCTCTGGCTTGCGTTTGATCCAACTTGGGTCACGAGTCGCAATATGATAGGGGCCGACCAAGTCTTTGGCGATGATGCCTTCGTAGCCTTGTGCGCGGAAATGATGGAAGTAGCGATTGACTTCCTCTTTGTTGTTTGCGAGTTGCCCTTCGGCTATTAGTAGCGGCAATGGTGTACGTTGATGCAACAATGGACTTAAGAGCGACGAAAGTGCGGCGCGGCGTTGATGAAGAGGCTGGCTTGTTAGATCTACGTTGTTTACATAGAGCAAGTCAAAGGCAGCGAACTTGAGCGTGACCGGTCGAATGGGCTCTCCTTGCAGCATGGAAAACACTTCATACACCGAAGCCGGACGCGGCCCCTCCATGTCGAGAATGGTGCCGAAAAGTTCACCATCCACGATGGCATTTGTTGCGTGAAACATGGCAATGGTTCGGTCCAAACCTGGAACCAGTTCTAACCAGTCATTTCGATTGCGGGTGTAGGCCCCACATAGCGTTGCACCGGTTACATCAGAAGCCTTGTGCAACAGAAGCCGAATACCATCGTACTTTCGTTCGACCCAAACCGGGAACTTCGTTATCTGTTCGCCACCAACGGATGCGAGAGCTGGACGAACAGGCGAGAGAGGTTTGAGCTGAATGGCTTGCAATCCCGCAGGTCCTTGCTCGCTCAACACCAATGCAACATGGATCGGGTCAGTCAATGCAATTGCATGTTCGACCGATTCGGTGGCGACGTTGAATTGCTTTGCGATAGCCGCAGCCAACATTTGGCCTTGGTATTCAAATCCAAACCCGGCCGCTCTCAGAACGAGCTTCACCAAATAGTATGCTTCCATCCGCCCGCATCGCGATAACAATGAACGGAGCAACTCGAATCGATTGGTGGCAGAGAGATCGGGCATCGGTCGCAAGGCAGCCAGAACCTCAGTCGCAGTCAACGGGTCCAATTGCTTCACAACACGAGCGTGCTGCGCGAAAACGATGGCGATATCTCCGACACGCGTCAACTCATCGAGCAAATCACTGCGACCTTGCAACGAAACCGATTGCAATAGGCGGAGCAGCGAGTCGCGCCGAAAGGAACTTCGACGTCCTTCGAAGAGATCGCCTAAAAGGCAGGCAATCTTTTGGCAGAAGCTGAGGCCAACTTCCGTGTTCAAAAAAGTTTCGACGAGTTGCGCTGTCGCTTGAGTGGATGCAATGGATTTTGACTGGCAAGAAAAACCGAAAATTTCGGAAGCGCGTTGGTCCGCCAACCTGCTGAGCGGCAAAAAGAGACCTTTACACAACGAGAAGAAGGAGATCGACGAAAAGCGTTCAATGGGAATCGAAGCCGCGGGGTCTTCTTCTGCCATCACGGCGATAGCGACTTGTAGATGGTATGGCATGTCCGGGAGCGAAAGCACTTCGCTCTGCAAGCCGATCGACTTCATGCTCGAGGATAAATCGTTGTCCGCAGCATACCAATCTTGCACGTCGTATTGCGTTATGATTTTCATGCTGATTTCATTTCGGTCGCGGCCCGACTCCATTCTGTGTTTTCCAGAATCCACCGAGTGCATGATCGAACTGCAGGCGTGCAGCTGGTTGCTCGGATACGATCTTGCCATCGTAATAAACCGTTCGGCCACCTACCAATACGCGTTTTGGCCAACCTCGCAGCGTATCTCCATTCCAGGGAGACCATTTGCTTTTGGTGAACTGTTTCGCATTTTCAATGGTTCGAACTTCGTCTGGATCAACCAGTGCGAGATCGGCATCGTAGCCAACCTCGATCCGTCCCTTGCCTACGATACCCCAAACGCGAGCTGGGGCGTCGCTTGTCCAATTTGCGATCTGCTCCCAGGTGCATTCTCCACGTGACGCGCGATCCAGGAGCAAAGAAAAGTAGTTTTCTACGGCAGGTAACCCGCTAGGCGAGTTGGGGTAGGCTTGGCTTTTTTCTTCGAGCGTATGCGGAGCATGGTCGGTTGCGACCACCTGGATGTGTCCGTCCAAAAGAGCCTGCCAGAGTTTCGCGTTGTCGGATCGCGTTTTGATCGATGGGTTCATTTGAATGAGCGTGCCCAAGCGATCGTAGTCCTCCACGTTGAAGTGCCAGTGGTGAGGGCAGAGTTCTGCAGTGATCAAGTTTTCATGGTCGGTGATGAGGGGGACTTCGGCAGCGGTGCTCACGTGCAATACATGGAATCGATGCTGGTGGCGTTTGGCAAGATCGATCGCGCGGCGTGTTGCGATCACCGCGGCTTGCTCATCGCGAATCTTGGAATGGTCCGAGACTTTGAGATCGATTCCTAATCGAGATTGATTCTGTCGGACCGTGGTTTCATCCTCACAGTGGGCACAGATCGGCAGGGTCGTCTCTGCAAAGATTCTTTCGAGAGCCTCTTGATCGTCGACTAACAAGTCACCCGTACTGGAACCGATAAAAATCTTGATGCCGGGCACGCCTTTCGCGTTGGCTAAGGCTTCGAAGTTGTTGGTGGTCGCGCCGATGTAGAAACCAAAGTTAACGATCGATTTAGAGGCGGCCAATCGATATTTGTCTTCGATGCGAGATTGGTCGATCGCGGCGGGTTTGGTGTTTGGCATTTCCAAAAACGAAGTCACGCCACCTGCCGCACAAGCTCGCGATGCGGTGAATAAGTCTTCTTTGTGCGTTAGGCCAGGCTCGCGGAAGTGCACTTGGTCATCAATGAGGCCGGGGAAAAGAACAAGGCCGGTGGCGTCAATGACTTCGTCCGCATCCGATGTGGCAGCAGCGTCAATACTGACGATGACGCCATCGTTGACAATCAAATTCGTAACGGCCCGGCCGCTTGGGAGGATCGCAGTAGTGTTTTTGATTAGGATAGTATGCGACATGGACGATGCGTGACTGACAAGGAGAATGTATAATCGGATGGAGTTCAGTTTACAGCGATTTCATTCTGGCAACAGATAGGGTTAATCCGTGTTCAAACCTACGAGTACCATTTCAATGGGCCGGCGCGATCGCAATCAATCCTCCCTCGCGGTTGTTGGCGTTTTTAGTTTAGTCCTGTTTGCGATGACCACTGGGGGTGGATGCCAAGCGCAAGAGTCAAAAGAAAAGTTGACACCGCGATCGTTGGAAGGCTGGCATGAGCGAGTCGAAAAGGCGCTCCTAGCCGACAAAGCAGAAGAAGCCCTACGAGAAATAGATGATGCGATTATAGGCTTTCCCGCCAATGCTCAACTATTGGCTATTCGGGGATCGTTGAAATTTCGAAGCGGCAAGATTGCGGATTCGATCGTCGATTTCGATAAAAGCATCGAGCTAAGCCCGGAAAGTAAACCCTATTTGTGGCAACGCGGCATCGCACTTTATTATGCAAAACGTTACCAAGATGGGCTGGATCAATTCGCTGTTCATCGTGAGGTGAACCCAAACGATGTGGAGAATGCTTTTTGGCATTTTTTATGCAACGTCCGAATCAAAGGGCTTGAAGCGTCGCAGAAAGATGTATTGCTGGCTGGATTCGATAGTCGAGTACCTTTGATGGAGGTGCAGAAATTGATCCAAGGGAAACTGACGCCCGAGGATTTGATCGCGGTTTGCGATAAAAGCAAGGCGGGATCAAGCGGTCGGTTCTACGGATATTTGTATCTTGGATTGTATTACGACGCGCTCCAAGATCACGAAAATTCCAAACGATGGCTTGAGAAGTGCGTTGAGCAAAAAGTAGATGGATACATGGGGGACGTCGCCAAAATCCACCTTAAGCTGATGAACAAGGACCGATGAGGCAACTTAGAGCTCAGTCCAGATTGGAAATTGTTGGTAGATGATTTTGTCTTGTAGCGAAAGTCGTCAAAACGTTCGGCGATTTGCACGATGCCCCTCAACAAAATCAGCCGGAACGCGCTCGCGTCCGGTTTTCTGAACGACACGGAAAAGCGGTTGCTAATCACCCATTCGTAAGTTCGCGAACAAAATGCATGAACATGGATGAACAAGATGTACAGGATGATTTCAATTCATTGATAGATTCACTTGTGTCGTGTGAGTCGTTTGTATTTGCGTATCGGATTGCCAAAATCGATCAGTGATTTCTCCAAACTGTAAATCGGAGCGACGACCATCCTGTAAATCCTGTAAATCCATGTTCTTTTCTCCTGTTATGTCGACTGGTGGGCTGCAGACAGCCGCTCGCGAGTTGAGGAATTCCTACACGCCCTCGGAGCTTGTTAGTAGAATTGGCAGTTCTGGTTCGACGATGGACATGCACGGAGAATTGTAGGGCAAATTGATGAAACCTATTATTGTGTTACTTTTAGCTGCGTTCGCGATGCTGGCAAACATTTCCTCTCAAGGCAACGCAGCAGCAGATCCGCTTGTGGATTCGAGGGACGACGACGTTGTCGATGCACCGTTGTCACCGGAACAAGCGGCCGCCGCAATGCTTGTTCCAGAAGGGTTTCAGGTCACCCTATTCGCAGGCGAACCGGATGTACAACAACCGATTGGATTTTGTTTTGATGATCGCGGACGCTTATGGGTTGCAGAAGCTTACAACTACCCTATCCATGGAACCAAACCAGGAGATCGCATCGTTATCCTTGAAGATATTGACGGCGATGGGGTATTTGACAGGCGGAAGGTTTTCTACGATCAGCTCAATTATGTGACAGGCATTGAGTTTGGGTTCGGTGGCGCGTGGGTCATGTCGCCACCCAACTTCTATTTTATACCTGACCGGAACGGAGATGATGTGCCGGACGGCCAGCCCGAGGTTCTTCTCGATGGATTCGGCAATCATGCAAACAGCCATAACCTAGCCAATGGTTTTGCATGGGGACCTGACGGTTGGTTGTATGGGACTCACGGACGCACCAACTGGTCGCGAATTGCCAAGCCCGGCACTCCAGAAGATCAACGGACCCAATTTGATGGAGGAGTTTATCGTTACCACCCAGTACGGCACGTGTGGGAGCCATATGCGGACGGAACGACCAACCCATGGGGAATTGATTGGAATGACGTCGGAGAAGGTTTCGTAACCAATTGTGTTAATCCTCATCTATTCCATGTCATCCAAGGTGCACATTATGAACCTTGGCGAAATCGCGAATCCAGTCGATACGCCTACGAAAGGATACCTACCATTGCAGACCATTTGCATTTTCTGGGCGGACAGGATTTTCATAAGTGGATTGGCAGTTCCGAAGAGGACGCAATCGGAGGAGGCCACGCACATTGTGGTACGATGATCTACCTCGGGGACAACTGGCCTGACCGATATCGAAATTCGGTATTCACCAATAACATTCATGGCAAGCGAGTCAACAACGACATACTAGTTCGATCTGGTTCTGGCTATGTCGCATCGCATGGGTCGGATATGTTGCGTTCTCGCGACCCATGGCACATGGGAGTAACGTTGCAATACGGCCCCGATGGCGGAGTCTTTGTCAGCGACTGGTCCGACACGGGTGAATGCCACAGCACACGGAATACACGACGCGAAACGGGACGTATTTTTAAAATAACCTATGGAAAGCCAACCTTTGAAGTTGTCGATATTGCGAGTCTTTCCGATGACCAGCTTGTAAAGTTGCAGTTGCATCGAAACGAATGGCATGTTCGACATGCACGTCGTGTCTTGCAGGAACGAGCGACAAGTGGAAAGAACATGGACCACGTCAAACGGAATCTGACTTCATTGTACAACGAACAGGTGGATGTACCCAACAAATTGCGAGCGATGTGGGCCTTGCGAGTCGTTGGAGGTGTCGAAGAAGATTTCTTGATCGATCAGCTTTCACATGAAAGCGAATACATTCGCGCGTGGGCGATCCGATTCCTATGCGAAACGTCTCGTCTTTCGGAGGCGGCACGGACCCGTTTCCAATCACTGGCATCGCTGGACCCGTCCTCATACGTTCGCTTGCACCTAGCGAGTGGATTGCAAAGATTAGCTCTGTCGGATCGGTGGGCGATTGCGGAGAACCTACTTCAGCATGGCGAAGATACAACCGATATGAATTTGCCGCTGATGATTTGGTACGCGATTGAGCCGTTGGTGGATGCAGACCAAAGACGATTCGTAGAACTGATTATCAAGACTCGAATTCCGCTTGTCCGAAAGCATATCGCAAGGCGAATTGCGTCGCACGCTCAATCTGTCGACGGCCTGAATGCACTTTCACAGGTCCTTGCAGATAATGACGAAACCGATTTGCAACTCGACATTATGGCAGGCACACTGTTGGGGCTAGAAGGACGACGCACAGTCGAAAAGCCGGTAGCTTGGACGCACGCATTTTCAAAGTTGGAAACAAGTTCGAACCCAGGTGTTCGTCAGGCGTCCATCGAGTTGGCTCTCTTGTTTGGAGACGCACGCGCATTGGATTCATTGAGGAAGATTGCAGTGAATCGCTTCGAAGAATCAAGAGATCGCAATCGTGCAATTCGTTCGCTTGTGGCGCGGAAGGCGACCGGTATTGACTCGGTACTTATTGAGTTAGTGGGCGATAGCGTGGTCAGGCGCGAAGCGATTCGCGGGCTCGCTGAATTCGACCATCTGGAAACGTCCGGGCTTCTGATCAAGGATTACATGTCTTTCGACGGAGACACGCGTCAAGATGCATTGCAGACACTGGCCGCTAGAGTGAAGTGGGGTTCGGACTTAATGGACGCAGTGGAAGCGAATCGAATCCCAAGAAAGGAAATCACCGCGTTTACTGCTCGCCAGTTGCAGAGTTTGGGTGATTCCCTACTCAGCCAGCGTATCGCACAGAAATGGGGGGAAATGAGAACCACTGCAGTCGACAAAAAACAATTGATCGCCAAGTACCGAAAGATTTTAACGACCGAAAACCTAAAGAAAGCCAACTTGAGCGAAGGCCATGTGCTATTTCAGAAAAACTGTGCTAACTGCCATCGGATGTTTGGCGAGGGGGGAGTCATCGGGCCGGAGATCACCGGGGCCCAGCGCACGAATCTAGAGTACATGCTTGAAAACCTTATTGATCCGAGTGCGGCTGTGGCCAAGGACTACCAGATGGAACTGATTCGAACGGATGCTGGCCGCGTCATTACCGGCTTGATTATCGAAGAAACCGAAATTGCGGTGACCATTCAAACCGCGAATGAACAACTAGTTGTACCCAAGGCGGAAATTGAAGAGCGAACGCTATCAAAGGTCTCGATGATGCCAGATGGCCTTTTGCAAACTTTAACTAACGACCAAGTTCGTGATCTTGTCGGTTACCTGGCAAGTCCCAAGCAAATTGCACGATCCGAACCAGTGCCTTGATAGACCAGTCGTTAAACTAGGCCTTTGCGGGAGTTCGCTTCTGACGTCTAAGCTGCCACGATGGAAACGTGCTTGCCCGCGGTCTTTCTTCAACTAAACTGGATGGCAATTGTGCTGGAATCGTCTGGCCATTCGCGTCCGAAAAGTACGTTTTGCAAGAAAAAACCATGAAAAATTCCTATCCGTTTCTCTTTGCTGTCGTAGCGATCTTAGGTTCAGGCAGCTTATCCGTTGTCGCACAAGAAGCAACGGCTACCGCCACTCCGGTTCGGGTTCCAGCGGCTTCCATTCCAAAGATGGGGCCTCTAACTGTTACAGTTGAAATGTTAGGAGGCCAGAAGATTATTGGAACTTGGACCGACATTACCGAACTACCATTTCGGGGGGCAGTGGGTGAAGTGAAAGTTTTGCTGTCTCAGGTTGCAGGAATTAAACTTGCGTCCGCAGATGATCCGTCGACAACCATTGTTTTCAAGAACGGCGACTCGATCACAGGTGCAACCGATCTTCAGTCTGTTTCGGTCGACACAGAATGGGGGAGCGCCAAGATCAACGGTTCGAGCATTACTTCGTTGGTCCTTTTGCCAGATCTGAAGTGGAATGCGGCAGCAGGCCTCAACGGAAAGAGATGGAGTTTGGTAGACAGCAAGAACGCGCCGGGGGGCGCTATCCCAGGCTCGACGTCACTCTTACCTGGTGCCACCCCGCCCCGTTCGTCAACCCAGCCAAGTGCAACACGCACGTCCATCCCAAACTAGGGCCCAGCATCGCCAGAATTCTCTGATAGAGTCCCAGGTACACACCGAACCAGCGGATCTTGAAGTGTTGGGCTTGGGCAATCAGCTCAAGTTCAGGTTATCTTCGGGCTGGCATTCGCTTCTCTATTGACTCGCTAGCCGGTGCAAAGTTCGGAGTGAGGATTCGGCAAGCTTGATCGTTTCCTCTGCGTGCGGTTCGCCATCCTGTCCAAAGCAACTCGGCGAGCCTGCAACAGGCAATTGAATTTGATGTTTAGGATTACAGTGCTTCGAATTCACAGGTCGCGCGTTTGAAAATCTCCTTCACGGAATGTTCGATTGTATTACAAATTCCTTCGAGATCGAGATCGTCTTCGTCGTTTCCGAAAGGTTCTTCGACGTGTTCCGCAACCACCTCCATGCCGATCATGAAATAGGCAGTGATGATCGTCAATGGAATCGTCCACCAGCCGAAATCCGAGATGATTCCCCATGGCAAGGTCAAGAGAAAGAGCAGAATGCACTGTCGCGAAAAAACACGATAGGATCGCACAATCGGTGTGCGCGCAATCCGCTCGCAGGCTCCGCAAACTTCCAGGAATTTTGCGATCTCAACATCGATGATTCGCAGCTCATCTCCATCGAACCGACCAGATTGCTTTTTTTGAGACATCCAATGGTATAGGCTTTGAACAATTGAGGCAGGCAAATGGTCGTGGTTCGAGGAACCACCATCGGCTCGCGAGCTTGCGTTCGCAATTGGAACCATGCGTAGATGGTTCATCAAAGAGGGTGCAAATTCGATGATTTTCTTCTGCAGAAACTCCGAATCACTTTGTGAAAGTCGTGCGAAAGCATTTAGTTTGATCGCCAAATTGCGGGAGGCATTAACCAGAGTGCCCCAAAGAGTTCTCGCCTCCCACCATCGTGCATACGCAGAGTTGGTTCGGAACACAAGTAACAGGCCCAAGGTCAGCGACATCGCACCATGGATTTGGGAGGGCATATCCCCTACATCACTGAAGGACGAAGCCTCTTTCTTCCAGACAGGCAAGCAGCTATAGAGGCCAACCAATAATGCCATCCCCGAAACCTGTAGCAATGTTTTGCTAAAGGCAAGCGGTGCGAGAACATCGCGAAAGATTTTTCGGATCCCGCGGACCGCCATCTACTTTGGCAACTCCATTTTCTCCAAGACCTGATCCTTATTCGCGTCCAATCGGTCGAACATGGGAAGCAATTCCTTGGGGACTTCGTCACGGAGTAACTTTCCATCGTTGTCGGTATCGAGCAAAGCAAAAATTTTAGCAGGGGATGGACGAGCCGAGCCGGCAGCCTTTTTGAGTTCTGGGGCCCGTCCGATTTTCGGATCGATTGGAATGGATATATGAAAGTAACCGATCATCATCTCTTCGTAGGTTTGGTCACCCCACTGTACCCAGGCATTCGGATTAGGATTGCTGAGGTTGTTAACGGAGTTATCAAAGACGGCCTCGCAAAGGATTCTCGTTCCGTTAGGTATCTTTTTCTTCTGGCTCAGGCGGTATTCCGTTTGCCAGTTAAAGTCGTATTTGGGGACATCGAGCAAAATCTCTCGCTTGCCATCTGGGTAGACGGCTGTGTACCGAAAGGACTTGCCTCTCACGTGCATGTGTGGGCTCATGGAAAGCAGGTCGCAGTCGGGCAACTCGTCGGGTTGCATTGCTGAGGTTTTGAAGTTTCCATCTTTCGGCGGAATACGAAAATTGGTTTGGAGCGAGCTGGTCGTTTGTACTTCATGAGTAATTGTCTTTGCATCGACAAACCAAAACCCAATTTTGCTCAAATCGTCTTGAGCGGTCCCATTGGGAGTGTAGTGGATTTGAAAAACCAATTCGCTATTAGCAGGAATGCGCTTTGCCATCCCCTTTGGCATCGGATGCACTCTCGTCCCTGGTACATAACCTGCGAGAAAGCCTCGTTCTCCGTTTAATCCTCGTTTGCTACTCCCTTTTTCGCGAACGAAAACGAGAATATGGTGCACCACTGCGCGATTCCCTGGGACGATTTCCATTCCATTGATCCATGCATCTTCGGTCAGATGTGGGTCCGCGACAAAGTATTGGTACTGAACTTCGCCCCGTTCTGGTACCTTGTACGGTTTATCTCGCATTGGAATAATCAAATCGGGTTCCCGTTCCAATTGCCAGCCTTGAACAAATTTCATGGGGGCTGGCTCTTTGCTTTCGTCTCCGCGTATGGAGCCGGATCGAGCCCAACTTTTTATCGTTTCGATTTCTGACGCAGGCATTCGGCGATCATTTTCGAACGAGCCGTATGTCTCACTTGCATGCCAGGGTGGCATTCGCCCCTCGTCGACAACTTCCACGATCATGTCTGCCCAAGCCGAGGCATCTTCGTAGTTTCCCAAGTCCATCGGTCCAATCTCGCCTGGCCGATGACAGCTCACGCAGCGAGATTGCAAAATCCTGCTTACTTGATCTGCATAGGTAATCGAGTCCGATGTCGTAGTATCGCGTGATCCTCGGCCGATTAGGCACCCTGAAGCGATCGTTGTCGTAGTCAACACATCGGTGTTGGAAAGGATTGCATCCAAAGCATCCGCAAGTTCCTTCGTGGATTCTTTGTCTTTTGTATAGCCAATCCCAAACTGATCGTCGATCCTGCCGCGATATCGAATTTTGCGGTCGCTGTCGACAATGCAAATTTCGGGTGTTCGCGTAACACCCATTTGGTCGGCGATTTTTTGCGAGGGATCTTTTAGAAATGCGAATTCCAATCCGAACTTGCGGGCGTGGGCAGCCATCTCGGCCAAGCTATCTTGAATGTTTGAATCTATTGCTACGAATGCAATTCCCCGATTGCGATACTGCCGCTCTAACTCTACGAGTTTTGCTGTATAGAGTTTGGCAAGCGGACACTGTGTGCCAATAAATGCAAACACGATGGCCTTTTTAGCTTGGAAGTCATCCAGGTTCCATTCTTTGCCTTGATAATCTGTCAGCAAGAAGCCCTCGATCTTCGAGCCGATCGAAGGTCCCGCAGGCGACTTCTCAGCAATCGAGTCCGCGTCTAGAGAGTTGCTGAAAACCAGCCAACCGACGAGGAGAATTGGGGACATAAGCAACGCTAGGATTTTATTCATGGATGGATTTTGGGTTGGAATAAAATGTCGGAGTTGGGGTACAGCAATGGGGAGAGTTCCAAGAGACGAACCCTATTATGCCATGAAATAGACTGCGTGATTAGGACAAAACTACGAGGTTTTGGCGAAAACGCGGCCGAGAGTTGTTGACGACAGAAAGCGGAAGAAAGGAAAAAAGCCCTATTCACGCCCACTTGCAAAGTCTTTGTTTTAGATTCCCGTGAGGAAGTTATGCCGCCGCGGATCGGCTGGTGAGTTCTGCATTGGCGGCTTCAATGGTCGAGACATCGATCTTGGAACTGTCTTGAGCGTACGCGACCATGAGTGCCAGATCGCACAGTCTGTTGATGCGCCTCGGTGCGCCTAGAGTGAGTTCTTGGATCAAGCTGGTAGCTTCGTCGTCCATCATGAGCGGTTTCGTCCAGCCAGCGGCGTGCAGGCGATGTCGGATGTAAGCCAGCGTTTGTTCTGTATTGAATCGTTCCAGGACGCATCGAACCGATACGCGGTCATCCAAGGCAGAGTGTCTAGCAATATGCGACAAAAGTGTCGACGAGCCTGCCAGCACAAGGGTAATCGCTGCTTCGGACTCAGCGAATTCTGTCGCCAAGTTCAGGAGCAATCTCAAGGGCTCTAAGGACCCGTAACTTTCCAGAAGATGGGCTTCGTCGATTGCCACTACCGCGTGCTGGTTTTCGCCAACATTGTGCCGCAGCATGCGTTCGATTGTCTCAATGGATTGGCCGACCCCACCATTAGTGTCTAAACCTTCATGCGGTGCGATTTGCCTTGCGATGTACCGCAATAATTGTTCAGGTGGCATGGCCGGATAGACCACTCGAACGGTCGGCGCTACGAATTCAGGCAATTGCGAAAAGACCGCATCGAGCAACATTGTTTTGCCTAGACCTGGTTCTCCGCACAAGACCGCAACAGAGCGACGCGACTCGATAGCATAATGTAGTTTGAGCAGCGCGGCTTGATGCGAGTCCGATGGAAAGTAAAAGCTAGATTCTAGCCAACTGTCGAAAGGTCGGCCACTGAGGCCCCAATGTTCTTTATACATAGGATCGCACCAATCCATGATTCTGTTTGATAGTGGACTTTAGGATTGAAAGTTCTCGACCAGTCCGATCGACGAAATCCCCATCGCTTGCAAAATACTCACAGCGGAATCTACCTTTTCCTTAATGCTCAATTCGGTGTCGGTGACAATAATCGCGGCGTCGACTACGCTTTCTTGCGCTACGCCGACGAGGTCGCGTTGCTCTAAGTTGATTCGACTTGCGTCGATGAATACCATGTCGAATGCGTTTGCGATGCGACGGACCAATTTGACCATTCGATGCAAATTCGCGTGGACTTGTTGAGGCGAAATAACGCTGGTCAATGGGAATAGCGTTATGCCGTCCGCGAGAGAGTGTATCGCGATGTCCTGCATTGGAACATTTTCAAACAAGCAGTCTTGCCAGCCTTGTTGCATGTCAAGCCGAAGTTGATCGATGAGACTGGGGCAATAGGTGTCACCATCAAGAAGTGCTACTCGCAGTCCGGCGCTCGCGGCGCAACGGGCCATGTGCATTGCAACCGTGCTACGACCAACTCCTCGTTCCCCACTTGTGATTGCCATGACCTTTAAGCCATCGCGATTGGCAAGGCTCAAGTGCTTGCCGATCTGTCCAAATGCGTCGGCATTTGACTTCTCAATATGCTTGACAACTTCGGGCCAAAAGAACTGATCGACTTCCCAGCTTGGGCTAAAAGCTACAGGCAAAGGGAGCGGATTGCTAACCGTTGGGGCCTTGGGTTTTGGTATCGCTGGAGTCGACGCGACGGTTTCTCCTCGACTATGATGCGCCGTATCAAAACGGAGTGTTTGCTGACCTGGATTGGGGGTCGCAGGTGCCGTTTGATTTGGATTACGGCCTGTCGCAGGGAGGGAGTTCGGTGCTGACGTGACACCAGGACCCATTTGACGTGTGCGTGATTCTATTGGAGGCGATTGGATCGCAGGGGGGTGAGTCGGATGGACTCGATTTGTGGTGGTTGGATGGCCAGTTCCAAATGCAATTGGCTCCGCTATTTCTGCAAGCGTTCGCTCTGCAGGTCGTGATCCCGATAACCGTTGCGATGCGGTATGTCCAGCTAAACCGTCGACATACATGACTTGATCGTAGGCCGGACTGGTAGAAGGTGAAGGAAGCGTTTTTTTTGGGTTGTTTGCGGGTTTTTGTTCTACCGGCGCCGAAGGTCGTCGAAACTGCGTCGCTTCGTGGGATATCCCTTGGACTCCATTGCGAACAATAGCCGGCGTAGATTGGCGTTCCAGAGCCTTCATACCGCGTTCAGCACCTAGTGAGGACCAAACGCCCTGTTTAGGCGCGACTCTCTCAGTTGGAGTTGGACTGCTGGCTTGCGTGAATAGTGGCAAACCAGCCACTAGCGGAGTTTGAGCCTGATCATTTGGTTCCGCGTGCGATGGGTCAAATCGCAAGTTTATACCTGACGGCAGAGTCTGCGACGGATGCATCGCAGGCCCAGCGGTCTGACGCGGCACACTAGAGGATGGCCTCGCGGCATTCGGACTCTGTTGTGAACGAGGGTCTATGGAAGTAGAAACAGGAGAAGTCTGTGTTGATTCTGCAGCCCGGTTCTTTAGATAGGCTCTCAAAAAGGCCTTGTTTACTTCGCTCATGATCAATCCATTCCATCAATCGTGGTCAGTCAATTCTTAATTGGCGCTGCTAGGCGGATACCCGATCATGCCACTCTGAGGTGCCATCGGTTTATAAGGAATCGGGGCAACCGGTGGTTGGGTTGCATTCATGTAACGGTTCGAATTTGTCGTAGGCTGTCGAATCGTCTGGGAACTTAGGTTGGTTGTTGGCGCAACAGCATTGTTCAGTGCACCTTGTTCATATGCTGGAATGCTGATGGGCTGATATTCTTTGGAGACTGGAGGGTAAGGTGACCCAGACAAAATCCCACTCTCTGCCGAATTATTGAATGCATTCAGCATCGGAATCGGTGCTGGCTGATTACCAACTTTCGGTCCAGTATTGGAAACTGGGCTTACTGGAATCCTCTGATTGGATGATTCTGGTTGGTAGGGTGTAACACCCGGTGTATTCAATTCGGTTATGCTTTTCCCAACCATGTATTTGTCGATCAAGCTTCGCGTTGACATATAGGGTTCGCGAGTATCAAGAATTTTTGGTTCCGCAGCTTGCGACTCGGCGCGTTGCTGCACGCGAGAGGGGGATGAAACTGGAGTCGCTACAGCATTACTCTCCTTGGACGGGTTCTTAGCTTCGTTTCCAGCATTGGGGACGTTGGTACTAGCGTTATTATCCAATGACTGCGTCAACGTTTTCTGCGGCAGCAAACTGTTCGGGGGTAAATCTGTTGACCGAACATCGGCCTTCATCGCGGTTCTCGTTTCAGGAAAACTCAAACCAGTTGAGACGGGGTTGTTTTCCGGTGCTGATGCCATGGACGGCACAGTAGCTGATGCCGAGTTTTCGGACCGGGCGCTGTTCAGTAGCATGGGCAAAGGAGCTTGCTGTTGAGCTAGTGACTGCATCCCGTCGGATTTGGTTTGATAGGTATTCGACTCCTTGAGCGAAGGCGAATCTGGAGGAAGCACGGCAGATTCTGGCTCGATTGCTGGCCCGGATTGAGTAAGTTTGCTATTCGATTCCGGTAGCGAGGGTATTTTTGCGACCGGAGGATTCAAATCCAACGCTGCAAAATCATTTGACTTAGGGGCAACAGGAGTTGGGCTCAACGTTTTGGGTTCAACCCCAGATTTCGAATCGACCGGAGCGACAATTTCTTGCTTGGCAGCAATCGAATTTTTTGGGCTCGCGTTGCTCTTCTGTGTGTTTTTGATAACCAGCATGCAAACGGCGATAATCAACAAGCCAACGACAATGTTGTAGGATCGATTGTTTTTCGAAGCGATCGGCGCAGGTTTTGGGTTAGGGAGTGGCGTCGTTGCTGACGTTAACGACGGTGTCGGACTTGAAGCTACAATTGGTTCGGAATTGGTGGAAGTCTTGTCTGTGGTCGTTCCCACGACGATACATGGCTGGACATTGCGCAATGAGAACAGAACGGGGACCGCTCCGCTTTTTCCTTGCGGACGTGGATTTTTTGATTGCCTGTCGGTTTCTGACATCGGGACGTTTCCTTTCGAATCAAGTAGTCCGAATTGTAGGACTAAATGATGAGTTCAATTCGAGCCAGTGACTCCAAGAATTCGGAGAACCACGGACACACTGTTAGCGATTATCGGTACGTTTGAATCGATTCTTTAGTTTCTAACGATCAAATAGCTCTGGTAAGACGCGTTGATTATGCTGCCAAACCGTTTGGAGCGTTTCTCTACGGTTCCTCTTTCGGAGGCTAGAAACGAACGGAAACCAAGGGAAGATCAATTTGGGCTTATTCCCGAATTGGACTCCGTTTTTCGATAGACCGCACCGCAGGTTCGAAGCGTGGCATTGCACTTGAGCAGGTTTGCAACGAGTCCGAGCCGCAACAATCGTCAGAATCGTCAACTGCAGCACTGCTCGCCCACTCAGAAAAGTCAAAAAATGATTGTCAAAGTGGGGGAATCTTTCCTGCAGAGTATCATCCAAGTAGTCGGTTTGACGAGTCTTCAAAAAATGAGAAAACGAATGTCTTGGAGCAAAAAGAAGAAACTGCGAAAGCTAGCGATAGAATCGCTGGAATCGCGGCGCGTCATGGCGACTCTTCCGTACGGCGCCGAGACCGACGACACCGGGGAGTTTTTGCTGGGACGCGTCGCGGTCACACCCGTCTTCCTGGAAAGCGATGGCACAATTGATGCCAGCACCGAGAACTGGACTCAGGCACAAATCAATCAAGTTCTTAGCAATATTCAAACAGGATTGAATTGGTGGACGCAGCTTTTGGCGACTAAAAGCTCTGTACACACACTCGAATGGGTCATCGATACGACTTTTACATCGACCTTGACTCCAACTCCTTACGAACCTATTGCAAGGAATTCCAACGCCTACACGATGTGGGTATCGAAGTTCCTGAGCGATGTCGGTTTCTCCGCGAGCACTAATTTAGAAACCAATGTACGTGCATTCAACAATGCGCAACGAGCCAAGTTGGACACGGATTGGTCCTTTACGATTTTCGTCGTGAACTCTCAGAATGACGGCGACGGTAGTTTTGCGCCTGGAGGGGCGTTTTCCCGAGCATTTGCTTTCGCTGGTGGCCTATTTGAGGTTGTGCCTTCAACGCGTCCGGCGTCTACCTATGCACACGAGACAGGCCACATGTTTTGGGCGAGGGACGAATACATCGGTGGAGGGAATTACACACAACGTCGAGGTTACTACAACTCCCAAAACACCAACGCCATCGATCTGAATCCTACGCAAAACTTTCAACAGGAATTGAGCATCATGTCTGCTGGATCGACCTTGCAGACTGCCTATGACACATTGGTCACGGCGGATGCAACTTTGGCACAGCTGGGTTGGAGAGACAGCGACCAAGATGGCATTTTCGATTTGTTGGATGTTCCTTTGCTTTTGGAGGGAACGGGGCGACTGGATGTAGCGACGAACTCCTACCGATTCGTGGGTCGATCCGCTGTTCAAACTTTGCCGAATCGAAACTCGTCTGGAACACAGAACGACATTACGATCAATAAGGTCGGTCGAATCGAGTATCGAATCGAAGAGGGACCATGGACAACTCTGTCGACGCCGAATCAAT
The DNA here is from genome assembly GCA_031374515.1 of Pirellula sp. Classification (GTDB taxonomy): domain Bacteria; phylum Planctomycetota; class Planctomycetia; order Pirellulales; family Pirellulaceae; genus JBKCUI01. Next base: position 43,257 of record JANMGH010000059.1, read on the forward strand.
ACACGGTCAACCTGGACCTCAATATACCTCTCGGGCGATTCAATTCAGGTCGTATCGAGATTCGCGCTATCGATCCACGTACAGGCATCACCAGCAATGTATTCCAAGGTGAACTTGGTGCAACTCCAGATACCACGACCAAGCCTGGCATTCAAGGATTTGTTTGGGCGGATAGCGATAGGAACAACCTTTGGGGAACCGATGAATTAGGCCTAGCAGGAGCATCCGTCACGGTTGTCGACAACAGCAACCGGCCTGTCGTATTTCAAACGATTGTCGAGCCCGATAATTTTCTGTCGGGAATATTCAATAATACAGTCAATGGTGTCCGGATAGATGCCATCGGTGACGATACTTCAGGAACGATTGGCATCTTTGAAGATTCAGGCGCCCCAACAGGAGTCAAGATCTTTAAGCCATTTGCCTTTTCTGCTGGCAATTACGTCGATGCCTTTCGCGGAAACAGCCAACAGTTGCGAGCCAGATTTGATAACCCTAATAGCTTCGTCTCCATCGATGCCAAGGCCGTTGCGGACAACACAGATGTTCGTATCGATGCCTACGCTGCCGATGGCACACTCCTAAAGCGAGTTGAGAAGAAAGGGTTGATCAATGGAGAAAAGGTAACGCTCGAAATTGGAACCGACACTGCCCAAATCGCTTCGGTGATCGTTCGTGGCTTCGATAATTCCTACATCAAACTAGATAACTTTAGGTTCGGACCCAAGAATACGGCAGTCACAGCCAGCGATGGAAGCTACTTTCTACCATACTTACCCGCTGGCACTTACAACTTGTTCGTGCAACCGGGTGCTCCAGGCTACACCAACACAAACCCATCGAGCGGTATTCAAAACGTCGTTCTTGCAAGCAACCAAGTCTTGTCCCATGTCGACTTCGGACTCAAACGAGAAGCGAGTCCATGGCAAAACCAACGGCTAAACGAGGATGTCGATAATAATAGTGCTGTAGATCCGTTGGATGTGCTCATGCTGATCAACGAGATCAATCGCGCAGGTTCTCGCGCACTGGACGGTTCCGGACAATCAAGTCCCCCGTATTTTGATGTCAATGGAGACCGTTCGATCGGCCCAATCGATGTCCTTCAGATCATTAACTACATTAACCGAAGTTCGTCTGGTGGAGGCGAAGGAGAAACCACCCCGAGTAAACTACAAACCGCTTCGCAATCACTCTCTCCATTTCCATCCTTTGTGCAAGACCGAAAGGCTGCAGAACCAACCACCCGAATTGTCTCCAGTTCGGACTCCATTGGACTCGTTCCGAATGGACCTGATAGGTGTGGATGTCCGGCCTGCACTTCCTTTGCCCCGAGCGGTGAATCAAGTCCTGCAATCGTTGACATCGCATTGGCCAACAAATCGAAGAGACAAATTGCAACTGCTATTCAGTTCGACGCTTCAAAGAATCCATTTGAAAGCCTGAGCAAATATCTGGACAGCTGGGACGTATAAGCCAGATTAATGAGCTCGTTTTTTCGTCGCGAATTGTCGTTCGTTGACTTTCCATTGTCCCATTCTTGAATAACAATCGCTCGCATATCACAGCGATGTTTTCTTTTGGAGGAGAGTCCAACATGGTGTATTGCATGAGTTGTTTGTTTGTTTTTGCGATTGCACTTGTCGATGATTGGGGGCAATTTCGAGGACCCAATGGTTCTGGAACGAGTGCCAAAATGGAGATCTCAAATAGCCTCTCCCTCAGCGATGTCGCTTGGAAGGTTGATTCGGGACGGGGCGGCTCATCGCTGGTTGCTTTCAACGATAAACTATTTCTTACCTCATACGAAAAAGAGACTCGAACGCTCAAATGCTTGAGTGCACAGAGCGGCAAAGAGCTTTGGTCAAAAAGCATCAACAAATTGCGTCAAGAGACAGCGACACCCCCGAATGATCCAGCGATGTGCACACCTGTCTGTGATGACAAGATGGTGTGCGCATGGTTTCCAGACGCTGGCTTGATCGCATGTAGCTTGGACGGCGAATTGAAATGGCAAAAAGATCTGGGTCCATTTTATAGCATGCACGGAATCAGCGCGTCGCCAGTGCTTATGAATGGGAAACTAATCGTCACCGTGGATCAACTCCAGAATCCATATATTGCTGCATTGGACGCTTCCAATGGCAATGAGCTTTGGAAGGTTGAACGATTGATCGGCGTAACAGGCGGATATTCGTCGCCGGCATACATGAGATTGAGTGATATGCAATTGGTGATTAGCGCTGGGCCTGGGGAGTTAGTTGCTTACGAACTCAATACGGGGGAGCGAATGGGAAGTTGCACAGGTTTGACCAACGCGCCCGTGGGATTGCCCGTAGTCCACAACAATCGTGTTTACTATTCGGAGGCACGTGGGGAGCCGATTCCAATGGAGGCGCTCGGCAATGCTGACAAAAACAAAGATGGAGTCATCGAACTCGCAGAAGTCAAAGAATCCGTTGGTACATTCCGCTTGATTGAACGAGTTGATACGGGCTTTGGAAACGGCGACGGCAGGGTCGATAAAGCGGAATGGGACAAAGCCTTTGGTACGTTCCTCAATAAAGGGGGGCTGTCCTGCGTCGAGTGGAGCTTGAAGGATGGCAAGCTCGAAAGCAAGGTCGCTTGGAAATACACCAAGACAACTCCCTATATTCCGTCGGTGCTAGTCGCAGACAACAGCGTCTACATCATTAATGACGGAGGTGTCTTAACCAGCTTTGACTCAGGAACCGGGGATGTCATAAAACGTTCTAGATTGAGCGACGCAACAGGGAAGTACTATTCCTCCCCCGTGACAGATGGAGAGAGAATGCTTTTCGCAGATCTCGACGGCAAAGTTAGCTTGGTTCAGTGCGGCAAAGAACTGAAATCGCTTGCGACGCTAGACCTGGAAGAACAGATTGTTGCGTCGCCAGCGATCCAAGCTGGTCGGGTCTATATCAGAACAGAAACGCAGCTCTTTTGCTTCGGGCGAGGATAGGGGAGACTAGAGACTAGAGACTAGAGACTAGAGACTCGGCCGGAGTCTCGCTCTCCCATGAGAACTCTTGGCAGGTAGTTTTCACTCTGCCGATCGCCTTAGCAACTGTGCATAAGATAACTGACAGAACCCACCCAACAGGAGAAAAGAACATGGATTTACAAGATGATCGTCGATCCGATTTACAGTTTGGATAAATCACTGATCAATTTTGGCAATCGGAAACTCAAATACAAACGACTCACACAACACAAGTGAATCTATCAACGAATTGAAATCATCCTGTACATCTTGTTCATCCATGTTCATTCATTCTGCTCGCGAACCTACGCATAGCTGCTTAGCAACCGGTTTTCCGTGTCGTTCAAAAAACCGGACGCTAGCCAGCGCGTACCTGCTGATTTTGTAGAGCACAACGCCGAAACTCTTGACGAGTTTCGCTACCCCAAAGTGGTTAGCCTCAGCCGCAATCGCTAACTGCGATAGGATGAATTGCAAGTAAAAACGCGGCCAGCACATGCGTCTCAACCCAGGAATGCAATTTGGGGTTGGTTGGATCTGCCCGTAGTGAAAGTCATCAAGACAGCTAAAGCTAATGTCTAAGGTCGATTGGCCTAGCACTTATTTCGCCTGCGTTTTTAATTCGGTGAACCGCGTACGCATTTCGTTAAGTACAGCGGAGTGCTGGGGGTCGGACACAAGATCATTCACCTCAAGTGGATCGCTTCTTAAATCAAAGAGCTGTTCTTGTTTGAAATCGGGCCAGAAAAAGTACTTCCAGTCTTTGCGGACAAGCGCTTCGGACGAAGGAATAAATTCGATATTCTTGATCGTTGCATGTTCGTAGAAATACTCCTGTCGCCAAACCGGTGGCTTTTCGGATAAGTAGAGAGAAGCGATGTCGCGACCTTGCATTTTTGCTGGCGCCGTGATGTTCGCAGCCGCGAGAATAGTTGGCGCGAGGTCTACGTTGAGCGTCATTTGATCGAGTGTCTTTCCCAAATTCCTAGCCGTTGCTCGAGGGTCGTGAACAATGAGGGGAACACGTATGCTTTCTTGATGCGGATACCATTTGTCTGCCAATCCGTGCTCCGCATGAAAGTATCCATTGTCGGTAGTGAAGACGACCAGTGTGTTTTCGTACAATCCTTGGGACTTGAGTTCGGCGATCACTTTCCCGCAGGTCGCATCGACCTCTGAGGCGAGTCGGTAGTAGTTTTTCATGTACTCTTGATACCGTTCAGGTGTGTCAAAACGCCAGTGCCAACGATTTCGTCCTTCATTTTTTTCATTGGCGATAAACGGTGGCAGTTTTCTAAAGTATTCATCGGAAGCCGTCTTGGGGACTGGGACCGTTACGCCTTCGTACAACGGCATGCTCTCCGGTTGCGGAAGATACTGCTTTGGGTGGCCGTCTTCGGCATGCGTTGCAAAAAAAGCTAAGGTCAAACAAAAAGGCTTGTTGCTCGGCTTCGATTTCAAAAACTCCAACGCATCGTTTTCATTCTTTCGTGTAACATGAATTTCCGTTCCGTCCTTCTCTTTCATCCAATGGGTGCCAGCATAGGATCGAGCAAAGTCGAAATGGTCGGCAGGGAATTTTCCGTTGTGCCATTTCCCTATATGCCCCACGTGATACCCATTTGCCCGGAGCAGCCCGGGATATGTCTCCGACCATGGTGTATCAAAGGCTTCAAACGCCTTGTTTCCATGTCGAGACATCCATTGCCCCGTAAATAGCGTCGCACGACTGACGCCGCAAATGGAAGTCGTTACATAGTTGTGCGTAAACCGAACCCCTTGAGCAGCCAAGATGTCCAGATTGGGCGTCTTTACAACTGGATTTCCAGCGCATCCCAGAGTATCGTGCCGCCAATCATCAGCAAATAAAACAACGATATTCATCCGCTTGCGGTCTTGGCTATGAGCGCAATCAACTAGATTAGACAGGAGCAATACGATCCCTACGAAGTAACGAGCGGGTGTAAGCATAATATCGATTTCAACGGGTTGTGAATCGGAATCGGGGCAAAGCAGGAGTAGACCGGCCTCATTGTACTGTTCTCGGCGCTACCAAGGTACAATGCTGATCCTTTGAGATCAATTCTCAGATTATTCAAGAACGAACAACGTCAAGAATCATGAAAATTGAATTGTTGCGGGACCTCGAAGCCTATCATGCTTGGGCGATGCGGAAAGTCTTTGGCCTTTGTCGAACGGTCGGACGCGAGGGGTTGAACGTAAAACTACCTCTCGGTTTCGGCAGCATAGTCGCAACACTGCAGCACATGGCAGCTGCCGAAAGACTTTGGCTAGATCGATGGCGAGAGAATTCGAGTCTGTCCATGCCCGACATGCCAGACATCTTGGAGGAATTGGAAGCCGAGTTTTGCTCACTTGCAACAGAACGATCCTCATGGATTGAACGCGAGCCTTCGATGCTGGCCAACGACGTTGCGTATTATGACATAAAGGGCAATGCACCCCATCAGATTCTTGGCGACATGGTGATACATGTCTTGAATCATGCGGTGCACCATCTACATCGATCGCAGGTGCTGAACATGTTGCGGTCGTCAGGTAAAACCCCAGACGCTTTAGATTATATTGTCTGGCTTAGGCAGAAATGAACGTCGTAACAATAGACAGAATTGCTATGTGGCTCGCTGTCTACTATGATTTCTAGTGAGGATCCAACTTGCCGAGAGGTTTTTCGGACCTCGTTGCCCGCAGGGCAATCCCTCCCCCCGGATCTCAAATGACCGCTCCGATACCATTCTCGAAATTGCGAACCCTCGGGGTTGTTGTTTTTTTTGCTGTCCATGCTTGGAATTGTATCGCGTCCGATACGGATATCGCGAAAGATGCGTCACCAGTGCCGGCATTGAAATTCGAGCTTGATATCCAACCAATTCTCACTGCGAGAGGCTGCAATTCCGGTCCATGCCATGGCAAAGCGCGCGGGCAAAACGGCTTCGCTCTGTCCCTTTTGGGGTTCGATGCCAACATGGACTACGACGCGATCGTAAAGAATTCTCGTGGCCGCCGACTTTCCTTCGCTTCCCCGACCGATAGCTTGCTGCTCAACAAGGCGATCGGTAAGCAGCCACACGGCGGAGGGGTGAGGTTTAGTGAGACGGATGAGGACTATCGATTGTTGCTCAAATGGATACAAGGGGGTGTTTCGCGTACAAGTGATTCCGATCCAAAACTAAACCGGATCGCCATTTCGCCAGAGCAGCATTCCCTGGTTGCGGGTCAACAAGAAACCATAACGGTCACCGCCACATACAGCGACGGCTCCACTCGAAACGTTTCGCAAATGTGCGCATTTCAGTCAAACGAACCCGCCATCGTTTCCGTCTCTGCGAGCGGTCGATTGCAAGCAGGGAGCTTGCCAGGTGAAGCCACCATCATGGCCAGATACATGGGGCAAATTGCAACTTGGAACACGGCAGTCCCACGCCCGGATGCAGTATCCCAAGATCTCTATGACGTGCTGCCGCGCAACAACTTTATCGATGACCTAGTCTATCGCAAGCTTGCAACACTAAATGTACTACCCAGCCAACCCTGCAGCGACAGTCAGTTTCTTCGCCGACTGTATCTCGATGCGATCGGTCGATTGCCAAAGCCCGATGAATGGATCGCGTATGATTTGGACAATGGTGCTGACAAACGCGAACGATGGATAAAATTGGTATTGGATAGACCCGAGTATGCTGATTTTTGGGCAAACAAATGGGCGGATTTATTGCGTCCCAATCCCTATCGAGTCGGAATCAAGGCGACCTATAGCCTCGATCGATGGTTGCGGGACGCATTCCGCAAGAACCTCCCCTATGATCAATTTGTTCAGCAAATCGTAACTGCTCAAGGGAGCACATGGCGAAATGGAGCGGTCACTATCTTTCGGGATAGACGGGAACCTGAAGAAATCACAACCATGGTCAGCCAACTCTTCTTAGGAGTTCGATTGGAATGCGCCAAATGCCACCAGCATCCATTCGAAGTCTACAGCCAGGCGGACTTCTATGGCATGGCTGCACACTTTGCAAAAGTGGGATACAAAGGGACAGGGCTTTCACCGCCAATATCGGGTGGCGAAGAGATAGTCTTTGCGAAGGAAAGCGGCAGTGTAAAACATCCGTTAACGAACCAAGTGCTGCCGCCAAAAGCACTGTCGGGGGTTGCCAATGATCCAGTGCAGGGCCAAGATCCTCGCGTGAGTTTGGCAAACTGGATGTTGTCAGTCGAGAACCCATACTTTGCGAAAGCAGCTGTCAATCGAATCTGGGCAGAGGTTATGGGAGTCGGGATCGTCGATCCGGTGGACGATCTTCGCGCGACAAATCCCCCTAGCAATGAACCGTTGCTTTTCGAGCTAGCAAATCACTTCCGACAAGTGGGATTCGACTCGAAGAAGCTGTTAGCCACCATTTTTTCCAGCCACGTTTATGCATTGTCTTCACGCCCCAACGAAACCAACGCTGCAGACTCCCGAAATTTTTCACGGCACTATCGCCGAAGATTGAAAGCAGAAGTACTTTCGGACGCGATCTCGGACATCACCCTACAACGAGAAGATTTTGATGGAATGCCGAAAGAGACAAGGGCTATGCAATTGTGGACGCACAGAACCAATTCGGAATTGCTGGACGCGTTTGCTCGGCCTGATCCGAACCAAGATCCCCCTTGCGAACGCGTGGTTGGGACATCCATGACGCAGACGCTTCATTTGATGAACGCAAACCATATCCAAAAGCGAATTGCCGCTGATGGGGGACGTTGCGAACAACTTGCGAAATCGGACAAAAGCCCGACAGTGATCGTTTCCGAACTTTACTTGACTATTTTTAATCGAAATCCCGATGAAACAGAAATCGGCTTGCTCGAGGCGGAGTTTGCCAAACCCGATGTTGATCGACGGCGACTCATCGAGGATATCATGTGGTCTATGCTTAATGCACCCGAGTTCCTTTACCTAGACTAATTTGAAAGGCAACTATGCTTCGAAGATCTTATTTGCAGCTCGGGTTGGCCGGAATCGCGGGCGGTGGGTTCTTGGATCTTCTCGCCATGCGCCAAGCATGCGCGGGTGACAAGAAGGCCGTTGTCAAACCAAAGAGCAATTGCATCTTGATTTGGATGGATGGCGGACCGACACACTTCGAGACTTTTGATCCAAAACCGGAAGCACCCGCCGAGATCCGAGGCGAATTCCGACCGATCGAAACGAACGTTGCTGGAATACGAATTTGCGAGCACTTGCCCAAACTCGCAAAAATTGCGGACAAATATGCGATCATACGATCGGTGTGCCACAATCAAGCGAATCATGGTGCCGGCAATCATTACATGATGACCGGCGCTCCACCTCGAATTCCTGTCGGATGCGGTGCCTTTGTCAGTTTTCACCCCAGTCTCGGATCTGTCGCTGCAATGGAACGGCCTGCCCCGCATGGAATGCCGGGCTACTTCACGATGCCAAGCATGTCGCGATCCGGGGGCCCCAATTTTTTGGGCGCCAAGTATGCCCCGTTTGTCGTCGCGAACGATCCAAACTCGGAGCAGTTTCGTGTGCGCGATGTAGAGATTCCCAAGGAGTTACTTAGCGACCGGTTTGGAAAAAGGCAGGAGTTACGAAAGCTAGTCGATCGAATGCCAAGATATAGCGATCCTGAGGTTGGTGATCCCGTCAGCGCCTACGACGAAAACTACCTGCAAGGATTCGATTTGGTCATGACGCCTGAAGCTCAAAAGGCGTTCGACATACACAGCGAACCAGCGGAAATGCGAGAAGCGTATGGTCGTAATGGCTTCGGTCAGCGCGCGCTTTTGGCTAGAAGGCTTGTAACGGCGGGCGTTCCATTCGTTACGATCTACGATGGTGGCTGGGACCACCACTCCGACCTGTTTGGTGCGTTGAAAAAGAGACTGCCTACGTGGGACCAAACGGTTGCGACGTTGATAAACGACCTCGACCAACGAGGAATGTTGGAAACGACCATGGTCATTGCGTTAGGAGAGTTTGGCAGAACTCCGAAAATCAGCACCCTTGCAGGGCAGACCAAGCCAGGTCGTGATCACTGGGCAAACGCGATGTCGATTCTTTTCGCAGGTGGTGGAACACCGGGCGGTCAAGTTGTAGGTGCAACTGACCGGCAAGGGCATTCGGCATTCGAACGAGTTCTATCGCCCGAAAACTATGTCTCTACCGTGTATCGAAAGCTCGGTATCGATCCATCCAAGATCTACTACACTCCTTCAGGCCGACCAACTCACTTAGTGAGCGATCATAATCCAATTCAGGAGTTGATGTGACTTTGAGAACCAAGCAGAATGCCCACACTTGCGCACTTGGCTGCGTGGTGCATTGCGTCCTTGTGGCTGCATTCTCTATGAAGTCTGTGCAAGGAGCCGAACGACCTGAACTCACACGAATCTTTCCGGCAGGTGGGCAAGCGGGTACCGTGGTGGAAGTCGAAGCCTCAGGTAAGTTTCCTGTATGGCCATTGCAAGTTTGGTCCGATTGCGATTCCATTCGATGGTCACTTGAAGAAAAAACGGGCAAACTTAAAGCGGCCATCGATTCGAATGCCAAGCCAGGGCTGCATTGGCTGCGGTTGCATCATCCTTCCGGTGCAACTGCGGTACACCCTTTTTTGGTAAGCAATACCTTTGAACAAATCGAAGTGGAACCAAACAACCGCCTCGCCGAAGCCACCTTAATCGATTCCTTCCCACGATTCGTGCACGGAGTCTTGAGTAAACGCGGCGAAGTAGACATGTATTCGGTCGTGCTTTCCGCTGGTCAGAGGCTAGTCGCCACTATCGATGCGGAACGATTGTTGCATTCGCCGTTGGACGCAACCCTGCAAATATTAGACTCTGAGGGTTTCGTGCTCGCGGAGAATTTAGATCATTTCGGACTCGATCCCTTCATCGATTTGATTGCTCCACGCGATGGCAAGTACATGATTCGGGTGTTTGGTTTTCCGGCAACGCCCGACCAAACAATTGCATTTGGTGGTAACGATGCTTGGATCTATCGGCTTCGAATCCAGTCCGATGTGGAGTCTTTGCCATCGATGCCGTCTCTCGTTGGACACAAGACTCTTACCTTGGAGGCCGACCAAGCAACCAGTCGCGAATCTGCAGCTTGGATACAACCACCATCTCGAATCGTTGGAAAGTTCGAGCAACAGGAACAAAAAACGTTCCTTCGTTTCGAAGCCAAATCCGGTGAGCACTATCGATTGCAATTGTTCGCACGCGAAAGAGGATCAGAATTGGATGCGACGGTTGCTATCCTGGACGCGCAGGGCAAGCAACTATCAAAGCAGGATGATGTAGGCAATGAACGCGACCCGGATTTGCGATGGAAGTCCCCTGCTGACGGTGAGTACACGATTGAAATCGAGGACTTTCATAAGGCGGGTGGAAAAAACTTTGATTTCGAGATTGCGGTCTGTTTGCAAGTACCCGACTTCAAGCTTTCAATACCCAGCGATCTGATTCAAGCAACTGTGGGCAAGGACGTGGACATCGAGGTCAAAATAGATCGCGAGGCCGACTTTTCTGGCGAGATAATTGTGTCGCTTGAAGGCGAACTGGAAGGAATGGAATGTCCCTCCGTAAAATCAATTCATGGCAGTGATACCGCGAAGAAGGTAACACTCCGACTCAAGAGTATGGTTCCGTTTCAAGGGCCCGTTCGAGTCATTGCTCGGGCTGTTGCATTAGGCGATAGCGCTCGTTTAGCCCAAACCGAAAAAGAAAAACCCATTTGGTTGAGCAGCGTTGCTGAATAGTTGCGAGGGTTAGTCGCCACAGAGGGGTGAAGTCGGCAGCGGCCAGTGCTTTACGCTTTTACAGCTTCTCGAAACGAGATGAAATGACCTCGATCCGCATCCCAAAGCTTGAGCCGGAAGCAAGCCAGTACATCGCGTGGATGCAACGAAGTCGTGCCGGGTGTTTGAAGCTCTTCCATTGCGGCCATCGCTTCGGGCAATCGATAGAATGGGATTTTTGCGTTGAGATGGTGCACATGGTGGTATCCCACATTGCCGGTGAACCAATGCATCAGACCACTCATGCGAATGAAGCTGGATGACTTCAAGGCGGCCAAAACGTAATGCCAATCTTCGCGTCGGTGCAATTGACAGGAAGGGAAATTATGCTGTGCGTAAAAGAGATAAGCCCCAAGACCGCATGCGACGGTCAGTGGCAGCAACATTCCCAGCAAGAGAATATCCCATCCCTGCATCCAGCAGAAAGTGAGCAAAGCAACATGTAATACGACCGCTATGCCAGCGTCGAAGTGCTTTTTCGGATGTAAAAAGAAAGACCTAATAGTCATCCCATACAAGAATACTGTGAGATAACCGCCAAAAACTGTAATTGGATGCCTAGAGACAGCGTACCCAAACCGCTTCCATCGGTCTGCCTTGATGTACTCGTCGCGAGTCATCAGTGGGTAGGAGCCAGTATTGCTGCCTGAGGATCTCGAGTTGTGTTTGTGATGGTGGTCATGGGAATGAGTCCACACACTGGATGGGCTAAGCACCAGAAGACCGTAAAGCTTCAATATCGAAGCGGCTAGCCAAGACTTGCGCAATATAGCGCCATGATTAAAATCGTGATAAATAATGAACAAACGGACAACAACGAGTCCACTTACACAACTACTAATGATCCGAAGAATCATCGGGAAAAAGTCAGTGCAAGCAATCGCCAAACTGACGGTGTAACATGTAATGGACGTCAGTAAATGCCACCAACTGATCCATTTGGTCTCTGAAGTGAACGCTTTGGAGGCGACTAACAGTTCTTTGGGATTACGCATGCATTGGACCGAAAGACATCTCAAAACGCGAAGGGATTTTAGGGACGGTCTGGTAGAGTAGGCAAACTAAGCGATTCCTCCAATCCCAACTTGGGGGAATCCAATTGAAATAGAGGCAATTAGACGTTTTATCGCTCCAATTCGAAGCATGCCGGTCATGCAACAGCCCATCTGCGATGCGAAATGCCTCCATAGTCGAACTGAAGGGCCGCTGTCCCTGAAATTGAAAATATAGCAAACTTGGCGTGTGGGACCAATCATTCAAGGCTAGAAAGGAACCTCCCCCCTAATTTGATAAACATCGACGGCGGGGCACCTCCAAATTTGTTTCACCATGACCTCAATCGAATATAGAACGAATATAGTAGTTTGGACTGTAAATCCACCTGACGAGCACTTCTTGGCTGGAGTCCACCAATCCATGGTTTCGAATTGGCTCTCAATTTCCTTTGTGATGCTTTTTTGGTGTTCAACCGTTGCCGCGCAACGGAACGAAAATCAGGCAACGGATTTAGCGATTGCAAATCGCTTCCTTTCGATCCTCGAAAGGAGTCCACAACGTGGAACAGCATTGGAAAAGGTGTTGGCACATCATCTGCAAAGTGGCACTTTAGATGGCTTCGTCAACGGATTGAAAGAGCGAACCAATGCAAATGCCAACGACGGTGTCGCTTGGATGATATTGGGTCTGATTGAGAGTCAGCGGCGTATGGACATGGAAGCTATCGCGGCTTTTACACAAGCCGAAAAACTGCGACCGGAGGATGCGTTTCCGGCCTACTACCGCGGTCAGTCCCTATTGCGAATTGGGGAACCGAACCTAGCCATCGAAGCATTCGAGACTGCTTTCCGACGAAGTCCACCACGCATGGTCCTTCTTGAAATTTGCGAACAACTCGGTCGTCTACATCAACGTCAAAATAACAGCGTACAAGCAATCGAAGTATGGAAGCGTTTGGAATCGCTGTTTCCTGGGGATCTACGCGTTCTAGAAAGCATTGCGGCTATTCAGAATCAGGAAGGTAATTATGTGGATGCCCTCCCGAGGTACGAACATTTGATATTAGCTGCCAAGGACCCATTCCAACGTACGCAGTATCGAATTGAAGCAGCACAGCTTCGTATTCGACTGGGCGCAATCGCCAAAGGAACCGAGGAACTTGAGACCATCCTGAAGGACCTAAAGCCGGATGGTTGGCTATACAGCGATGTCCAACGCAAGATGGAAGAAGCCTTTCTGAAAATTGGCGATCAAGCAGGCTTGATCCTTTACTATGAAAATAGAATTGTCAAATTCCCTGAAGACATCGAGTCGATAAAACGGCTTTGCAAATACCTCCTATTGTCGGGTCGCACATCAGACGCGATTCAATGGATGAGTGGAGCAATTGAACGAGCGCCAACTCGCATCGACCTACGAAAAATACAGATTGAGCAGCTGATTTCTTGCCAACGATGGAATGCCGCAATCGAACAATACGAGAAAGCTTGGACACTCGATCCTAACAATTCAGATATTATTCGAGACTGGGGCAAATCGGTGCTTCGGGACCCAACTGTTAGCCTCGACGAAGCGAAAATCCGAGCAAGCGCTATTTGGAAAAAGGGGCTTGAGCATCGGTCGGCAGAGGCGCTAGCACACATTCAAGTTGCCGAATTATTTCAGTCCGCGCAAATGCCCGATGAGGCTAGAGAGCTTTATGAACGATCGATTGAACTCGCGCCGGAGGAGTCCCAGTTTCGCGAGTATTTCGGTGCGTTTCTCTTTCAACAGAGCAAGCGAGAAGAAGCGTTTACGGTTTGGGATGGAATTGCAAATGGCCCACGCCGAAACGCCAACAACATCATGCGATTGGCCGAGATTTACGACCATGTACAACTGTACGAAAGAGCTTCCGATCTTGCAATCGAGGCTTGCAAACTCGCCCCAGAAAATCCAACTTACTTGATCCGTACGGCGTCCTATCAAAGAAAGGCGGAGAAAGTCGATGCGTGCTTGGAAAGCCTGTCCGCAGCAGAGAAATTTGAAGATGGCGACGACCAGCGTGAGTCCATACTCCTTGAGAAGATCAAGATTCTGGAAGCCAGCAATCGCCTCAAACCAACAATTCAGTTATTTCAGTCGGAGCTTCGCACAGAAAAGAAACCTCGCTTTTCTCAATGGTACGTACTAGCCCGCTACCTTGCTTACGAAAAGCGTTGGATGGAGGCGAATGCCGCAGTTCACGATGGCTTACTCCTCGATCAACACAATCTCTCGATGTTGATATTGTCAGCGGAAGTTTCTGAGGGACTCGGCAATTTCGAAGAATCCATCCATTCACTGCGGACGATCGCTGATTTAGACCGACGAAAGCGACAGGACTGTTTGGAAAGGATTGCCAAGCTGCGAGCGAAGCAACTGAAATGGCCAGAGGCAATCGAGGTTGCCAAGGAAGTCGTGCAGACTGCCCCGTCTCGGATAGAAGGTTACGAGTTCCTCGCAAGTATTTGCAACCAAGCAAAAAAACCAGATTTAAGTATCGAAACTCTGAAAAAAGCAATGCAAATCGACCCAGATGCAAGTCGACTTACCGCGGCGCTGGGCAACGCATTGACCGAAAACAAAAACCATGACGAAGCAATCGAACTTTACTGGCGAGCGTTAATGAAATCATCCATGTTGGAGGAGAAAGTCGATCTGGCATTGAAGCTCGTCACAGTGTTCGACAAACGTCATCGTCTCATACCAACTTTAGACAGAAAAAGGGAAGCCGCAGGGGGATTGATCGACCGCCTCGAATCAGGGCGAAAAAACCCGGCAAATCGGCGCGATCTAACCGTTTGTTTAGCCCAGGTTTATCAGTCCCAATCGGATTTTGTGAATGCAAAACGCGTGTTGAGTGAACTGCAAGTCGAAAACTCACGAGACACGATCCTTTTACGGCACGTTGCTAGAATCAGTTTGGCCGCGGGCGACCTTGAGGCTGCCATCACCTACCAGCGTGAGTTGGTTGCGATTGCACCCGGAAAGGAAAATGAAACCTACCTAGCTAGCTTGTTACGCCAACGCGGCGACTGGTTCGAAGCAAACGAAATTGTCGTAAGGCTCTTGCAAAACGAACCGGATCTTCGACTTGCAGTTCTGGACCTCAACGGATTGTTGCATCAAGGTGAGTTCGAACTCGTTTTGAAATCGGTTGTTCCCTTGCTTCGCATAGAGCCCAATAATTGGGAGTTGCTATTCCGACTTGGACTCGCACACGTGGGAGTTGAGCAATGGGCAGAGGCGCAAATGGCATTCGAACGTGTTTTGGCACTCAGTGTCAGTGAAGCAGGAATTGCGACGCAAAATGCAAATCAATCCAGTAACCACTTTCTGGATGCAGCAACCGATACGCTGAAGATGATTGACCGACCCGAGCTATTGGAAATCGCCCTGGGAGGCCAAAGATCCACGGGCGAAGCGGCACAATTTGGTATGGGTATGAAGGATTTGCCAGAAAGCTATGGTGCCGTTCGCATTGCATCCATCGCATGGCTGGTATGTTGCGAATCCAAAAATGAGACGATCAAATCTCATTGGATTCAACGTGCGGTCGCGCAAGCGGACAGAAGCCCGGCCCGTTTCCAATTGATCGATGCATTGGCGATCGCCAAATTCAGACAAGACTCTGCCGAACAGATTTCACTCGCATCAAAACTTGCGGAGGGAGACGCAACGGAATTCAAAGCCTACTTCTTGGAACTCGTTCGGCGGCGTCAAGTATCTGGTATTGCCGTAGAAAACAAAAAGCACATGCCTTTGACGCTCCTGCAACTCGAGTTGATGCTCAAGGCATTTGAGGTGACAAAGGAGAACGCGTTTGCACTGCCTTCAAAATCAAAACCAAATCCGAGCCCTATAGCGATTCTTTCGAATTTGCAATCGGCTGCGATGGCATCACCAACAGGATCCATAACCGCCAACTTCAGCGGCCAGTGGGTAACAATTACGAACGGGAGGACTATTTTGGCCAATGCCACACCTCAGAGTCTGGCAGGCAACTCCGTAATCTCAAACTTCGGACTCAATGCGCCCTCAAGCAGTTTTGCACTCAAGGACGCAGGCTTCGTGCGAACGGTCGTGAATGAACTTCGATTTGCTGGACAAGCAAAGCGAGCAGAATCGTTTCTTGAACAACAGTCCCTTTTCGCTGAATTGGAAATTCAACTCGCTTCTCTTTGCGAATACTTGCTAAGTTGCGAACGATTTCACGAAATCGAACGTCCCTGGTTGCGTTGGTTCGAACTGCAGCCTCGTCGAATTCAGGGGAATAATCCCTTTGCTTCCGGGTCTGTCGCTGCAACGCAACCTGCTCCCATTCTAGAAACGCCTGATGCCTTCTTGATCCGATTTCTGGAAAGTTGGGGCGAACAAGCGTCTGCGGATTCCTCGCTTCGATGCCTGGACGCCGCGTTAGCTGTCTCGAACCTGCACTTCGCAACGCGCGAGTTGTCCCCTATCGAGCCGCAGGTGCTTTCGCGAAACGCGAGCGTCTCCGCTGCATTTCCGACCGCACCAATTCAATACCCGTCATCCATTCAAGTTTGGTGCACGAGCTTTATTTCCGTCGAGGAACAAAGGCTTCTCCAAGCGACGAAGCGGGTTTTCAGCGGACCAGATTCGGCGAACCAGTGGATTGCATATCTTGAAAGTCGAACGGCTCGAGCGGATTTTGCAACCAAGCCTTTGGAACAGTTGCGATTGGCGTTGTCTCTCACAGAACGAAACGGCGGAGAAAGCGTTCGCACCATTGTCGTCGATGCGATGAAACAGATCGGCAAGGTACCCGTTCTGGCCATACATGCTGCGCTTGCATTGCTTGACCATCGCGATTTCAAGGAATCCCATGACCTCGCGAAATCCATTCTTCCAGAAAACCCGAGAGACGCGATCTTGCGGGAGTTGATCTTACTCTTTGCCGCCAAAGCGATGAACGACAAGCCTAGCATCGAGGATTCATTGCGAGCTCTAGAAAACCATCAACTGGATTCGATGACTCGACAGTCCATTGCAGCAGTCCAAAAACAATTGAGTTTGAGGGGCACCCGTGTCCCCAATAACATGCAGCAACAATTCGTACCACAACAAATTTCAATGCAACAGCTCCAGCTGATGACTAGCAGTTTAAATACGCAAGCGACCTCCGCAACGCGCGGTTCCTTAACATCGCAACGTACGATGGTTCCGACGTCTTCAAATTCGAATTCTCAACTTGCCGCTCGATTTCAACAGATGCTTGACTTTGAAAAGAAAGGCAACGCGAAAGAATCGATCAAAACAGCAAAGCAGATCATAGGCAAACCGAGGGTCTACGCCCAACACAACACGGATGCAAACTTTAGAACCGAAGCGTTGAAATTACTGGCAAAGTATGGCGAAATAGAAGGTCTCATCGCGGAAACAGAACGAAGAATAAAGTCATGGCCAAACTCCTTTGCGCTGTTGGAACAATTGGCCGAGTACTACGAAGCGACTGGCAATACAGAACTTGCTAGCCAAGTGATTCTCCGAGCACTTGAGACGCGTCCGAACGCTAACGCAATGCGAATTTATTTTGCAAACCAGTTGGCGAAAGCCAAAAAAACAAGTAGGGCTTGCGACCATATTCTTGAGCTTGTTCGTCGCGATCCCCAAAGCTCGCTCTCAAATTTCTTCGAATACTCAAGTTGGTTCGACTCTTGCAGCAGATCATCCGACTTGCGCGAGGCCATTTTTAAGGCCAATTTTTATTTAATCCCGCATCCTGAAAGTTGTCTCCTGGTTGGGAAAGAGATCATCGACAGCCCAGATGGTTTTGAGATAGGGGCGACAGTCCTCGAAAAATTGGTTGAAACAAATCCCAGTCTGCGGCAACCAGCAATCCACGCTGCCTATGGAAGTAGGGTCAAGTTCTACCCACGATTCCTGCAATTTTCCATTGGTACTTTCATTCCGAATGAAAACGACGCCGCTCAGGACAGATGGTATGGCCTCCGCGACGACCCTGTCTTGCAGACGAACGAATTGCTTTTTGAAAAAATGTTGGATTTCCATCGGAAGAGGGATATTGTCGAAGAACTCGAACCCTCCATTCGCGAGGCTGTGGTTCGTCTGCCTAACTGGCTCGCTGGCCGTTTGATGTTAGCGATCATTGCCGAGAGAACCGGTCGCAGAGAAGAAGCAAGAGAACACTTCGCATGGATCGCAAGCAGCAAACGCATTCACGAGGGTGTTCCGGAAATCGTAGCCTGGAAGTTGGTCAATCAACTAAAAGAGGTTCCCGAAGCTCGTCTCGCAGCGGCCGCACTTTCGGAAACTCTCCTTGGCAGCATTCGGTTCTCAAACGTCGCGTTCGAGCAACGGCCGGTAATCGTATTGGCAAAACTGCTCATTGCCGACGGCCAACGGTCGAAAGCGATCGAGTTTCTAACACGGGAATATGAGACAGGGATTTTTGCAGCCATGTCCAATATCCGGTATCAAGCGTTTGTTGATGGAACTCCCGGGGGACGGTCAGAACCTGTAAAGGTCCCCATGTTAGCTGACCAAATGTTATCCCTCGGAATGCCCGTCGAAAGCTTTCAACTTTTCGAATTGAATCATTCGACAGCGCATCAAATTAACCTTGAGCAACTCTCGCAGAGAAAAGGGCTGCTGACTTCGCGCGAGGACGGCCAGCGAGCTGCGATTCGACATCTCGAATCCCTATCTGCAGAAAAAGCAATTTTCGAGTTGCTTCAAGATCGATCCAATCCCGTGAGAAACCAACCAGCTTTGGAGCTCATGTTCCACGCCCCGCTAGCGAGGAATGTATTAGACCAATCGATGGAAAGCGAGTTGCAAAAGACACTCATTCGGCATGCCAAGGATGGGAAGGAATTGGAAATAGAAAAGGACCTTCAGAGGATCGCAGTTTTGCATCCAAAGGATATTACGGTTTTCGCAACTCAAGCAAGAATTCGTCTATCGACAGGCGTGGGAGATTCGGAAACTGCACTTGACGCTACCGAACGTGCAATCCTGAATCAGGTCGGTGCTCGCGAGAAGTTCGCTTCACTCGATGGAGCGGCAAGTTCATCTGAAGAGCTGCGCAAGATTGCGGAAACGATTGCGACGACATGGCTAGTCGCTAGAGAGTGCTATAAAGCGGATCGATTTATTGAGGTTGCTGACAGATTGGCAGAACATGCCTATCAAAGCGCCTTGTTCTTAGACGCATACAATAGATCACGCACCGAAACGTACTTCGGCGCTCAGTTGAACGCGAGCAATGCGGCACAGGTTTCTAGCATTCGGGAAGCAGAACTTGCAAACATCCTCTTGTTTGAATGGGGGCAAGTTCAGATTCGGCAAAGAAAAATAGATGTTGGGCTGGCAAAATTTCGAGAACTGCTCGACGCAACCATTGATGCGAGCCCAAAGAGGAAAACGGGGCTTACCGGCATTCGGAAGAAGACTTGGACCCTATATCAATTCGAGTGGATGATGCGAGTGGCAAATGCTTCGATCGATTTAAAACAAATCCAGTTTGCGAAACAAGTTGCTAGAGACATGACAACGTGCCATCTACCGATCGACCCCAACGCCATGCGTAAAAGTCCAGTTGACTCAGCCAGACTGTACACGTCTGAATCGGCCCCTGGTCATGTGATCCAAGCGGTTTATTCGATGTTGCAACGAATGGAGGACGATCAGGAGAAAGGGGCTTTAGGCTACGATTTGTTTCTTCCGCTCATTCTTCCTAACGAACAGGACGTCGCTCTATGTACGGATGGAGCAAGGCCGCTACATCTGCTGCATGAGATGCCCCAATGCTATGCGGAAAAACTCGTCGCCTTTGCGATTCATGCGAATCGCTTGAGGGACTTGGAATCCTTGTTGGAGTCTCGCGAACCCTCCCTACAGAAGTTGGTGTTGCAGACATACGTGGCGATCGCTGAAAATGATTATGTCACATCGAAAGAGTTACTCGGGAAAATCGACCAACAGCTTCGATCGACCAAGCTATCCGAAGATGTAACCGCAGCAAGCCAGGTTGCTATCCCGGCATTTCGAATCGCCGAATTACGCGAAGCATCGCTACCGATACTCAATGCCTTGATCGCGGAAGTGAAGCGGACTAGTCAAACGGCAGAGTCCGAATTTCAACTTTTCCCGCTGGTGCGCGAAGTGTATGCATACCTGAAGAATCGAAGAGAACCGATTTCTCAATCGCCCAATTGACTTATCAGCTTAGCTGCGCTTTGGAGAGCTTCACTTGAAATGGTATGAGGTCCATTGAATTCTTCGAGTTGGCCAGTACATCCAACATCCTTTAGCAACTTGTGCAACCAGCGCCCGGTTGCAATTGGCAGGACCTGATCGAGAGTTCCGTGGCTTTGGACCAACGCTACCGACAATGGCTTTGTCCTAGCCGCTTCGCGCCAAAGCGATTCGCAGATGAGCGCCCCTGAGAACACCAATAACCCAACGATAGGAGCCACGGTGCCTCGCAAGGCAGTGTCGACCGTCAGCATGGCCCCTTGCGAAAATCCGCCTAACACAATTGGCAGGTTGGGCCATTCGTATTGATTACGGAATTGTTCGATGCAGTTGCAAAGTTTGATGCGAGCCTCGTCAAGACCCTCTGGAGCAGCATTTCGCATCTTGTCAAAGGAATTGGTTGCGGACATTTGCATTAGCTGCGCCATGTTGAGGCGCCACCAGGCTCGAGCCCCATACATCCCTTCATCTTCTAGATCGATGGGCGCTTCTGGAAAAAGGAATGCCGGCTTCGCAGAATCTTCGGGGAGGGATTGGAGGATGTCTTCGAATAGCCCGACAAGATCCGTACCGGGCGCACCATAGCCGTGGCACATCACGACCAAACAAGAGGGATCGGACTTTACCGGCCGCACGGAAATAGTCTCTAGCGTACCGAGAGATGGTCGATCGAGAGTCCAAGCTTCAGGGTCGAATCGCATAGTTTTCTTGAGCCAAGAAGCCGCAGGCATGCGGCCGCCTCACGGAGTTGGCAGGCGAATTCGATTCGCCAGATTATCTTAATTCTTTCAGCGACATCCACGATAGATAGCCGAGTATCGCAGAGCATAACATGAAAGTAATATCCATTAAGAGGCTGGGGTACCTAAATAGCGCGCCCATCCCCGCCAAACTCATGATGAGATCGAGAAGAAAGAGAAGAAATACTAGACCAGCGACCACAAGACCGCCTAAACACAACAATCTGGGCATCAAGTTCCTCGGTGCTCTTCAGGGATGCTCCCAGTGTCTGGGTGGCTGCTGTAAGGGGTAATTGTGTTGAAATTAGGACGCATAGCGATGTCAGATCAGGAATCCGACTCAGGATAAGGCCGGATTTCATCCGGAATAGGGTAATCGCAGGTCGCTAACGCAACTCTGGATGACGAGGGCTAGTATAGTTGAACTTTTTCGACTGTCATGGGGCAAGTGCGAGACGTTTTGTTTTTATCCGAAAAGCTATCAGTTGAGGCCAGGATGAGAGGATTTGTTGTCAAAAACGTTCCGGAAATCGATGTTTGCGACTCGCTTCGAAAGTGGATGCCCGTTTCCGAGCGGTTTGCTTATTTCGACCATGCCGCCGTCGGACCGATTTCGCTGCCTGCTGCCGAGGCGATGCGAAAGTGGGTGGACCAATCGCTCCTGCAAGGGGACGTGTGCTGGCCAGAATGGTCTGCGGCAGCATCAGAATTGCGAAGTTCCGCTGCTCGCTTAATAAGTTGCAAGCCCCTTGAAATTGCGTTGATTCCGAACACAACTTTTGGAATCAACGTCGTGGCGCACGGGTATCGCTGGGGTACTTCGTCGCGTCGAGAAAGCGTCGTCGTGCTGGAAAATGAGTTTTCCAGCAATCTCCTCCCTTGGTTAGCATTGGAAAAACGAGGTGTCGAAGTCCGAAGGGTACCCGTCGGCGAGTCCGGAGCGGTTTCGTTGGACAATATCGGCAAGGCGATCGATTCTACGACACGAATTGTCGCCGTGAGCTGGGTAGGCTACTACAGTGGCTTTCGCATGGATCTGGCAAGGCTTTGCGAATTAGTGCATCAAGCAGGGGCCCAACTTTTTGTCGATGCCATTCAGGGGTTGGGGGTTTTTTCAATTAATCTTGAAGAAATCCCGATCGATTATTTGGCTGCCGACGGACACAAATGGATGCTTGGCCCGGAGGGGGCCGGAATACTGTTTGTTCGCGCATCGAATCTGGATCGGCTTGAGCCGTTGATGCAAGGTTGGGGTTCGTTGCAAATGGCCAGCCAATTTAGAACGGATCAAATGCAGCTCAAGAATGATGCTTCGCGATTCGAAGGTGGCTCCGCAAACCATGTTGGGATCATTGGGTTGAGTGAAAGTCTGCGATTACTCCTTTCTCTTGGCTGCAATCTTGGGGTGAACCCAGTTGCATCGTCCGTGCTGAAGAATGCCGCAAGCATTGAGGAAGGACTCCAAAGTGCCGGTGCCAAGGTATTTCGCGCTCGCAGTGCATCGGATTCGGATAGCGAACTCAGCGGAATTTTGACATTTTCGGTACCTGGAGCGGATCCCAATGTTGTCCGACGGCACCTACTCACGCAAGAAATCGTCGTTAGCGTTAGACATGGTCGCTTGCGCGCGGCAACTCATGCTTACAATAATGCGGATGACATCTCCCGATTGGTATCGACTGTGCGAGACTATATTCATTCCCTTTAACAGGACATCGCGTTTATGAGTTTGGACCCTACCTACAATCCCTATACCCCAACCTACACAGTGGAATCGACCGCTGGCAAAGGGCCGTTGAAGGGTTTCGTCAAGGTTGTTTGCATATTCTTCATTATCTTAGGCGCCCTTGGATTGCTGCAAGCGATGCAGGCCGCTGTTGGATTATCCATGGCACTCCTAATGGAATCCACTCCAGAGCAGCAAGCAATGAGCGGCCTAAACGCGTTCCCTGGAGCGCTCATTGTCACCATACTGTTTGCGTTTATCAACTTCGCGGTATCGGTTTGCCTCATCGCTGGCGGAGTGTTGGGCCTGAAGCAAAAGATACTCGGAGCCAAGCTGATACGATTTACCTCAGGATTCATGGTGGTATTCAAGGTCGTGGAAACGGTCTACGGTGTCGTGGCCGGTTACTTTGTGTTTGGGCCGATCAAAGAACAGATGATGAAGCAAATGCAGGCGGACCCAAACGCTCCCAAAATCGATATGGGCTTCATTTTCGAAATCGGGATGTACATCGGACTCGCGTTCGTTGTTCTGATGGGGTTGGCCATGTTCTTGTTCTATCTATTCGCATTCCTGAATTTCAGTAAACAACAGACTCTGTCGCAGTTTTCGTAAAGGCGTCGAAACATGTTAGCGGAGCTTAATTCCAACAAGGCGGTGTATACCGGTTCTTTCGACCCTGTTACGCTCGGTCACTTGGATATTATCGAGCGAAGCGCTCGGCTGTACACCTCTCTGGTGGTTGGTGTCGGTGTCAACTCCGCCAAACAGTCGTTATTTTCAACCGAGGAGCGAATCGACTTGCTGCGACGGGTCACGCGGCATTTACCACACGTTCGTGTTGAGCGATTCGACGGATTGGCGGTTGACTTTGTGCGAAATGTCGGAGCCCGAGTCATGGTACGCGGCGTGCGACCGCTGACAGACATCGCAGCCGAATTCACCATGATGATGGCCAACCGCCAACTAGACTCAGATATTGAAACTGTTTTCTTGATGGCAGATGAGGTGTATGCTCACGTATCGAGCACGTTGATCAAGCAAATAGCTAGCCTCGGCAATGGTCGGTCACTCGACCGGTTTGTTCCAAGCGAGATAATCCCTTCGTTGATGGAAAAAGTTCTCGCGATACGCGCGCAGCATTCTTCAGAATAGACAGTTGAATCAAGATGATACTAGGCGAACCACAATCCAGCCAATATGACTGGCGGTTTCAGATCCTTGGGTTTCCCGTTCGAGTCTCGTGGCTATTTTGGGCGGTAAGCGCTGCGCTTGGTTATGGGAGTGCGCTCTCCATTCAATCGGCCTATGCGCGAGCGAGTATTCCAATCAACCTGGGCGTATTGGTCGCGATTTGGGTAGCTGCAACCTTTATTTCCATCCTGATCCATGAGCTCGGCCATGCGTTGGCGTTCCGCTATTTCGGCATTCGGTGCGAAATCGTGCTGTATCACATGGGCGGTTTGGCTATACCAGGTGCGGGTATGCTGTGGGGACGAAACGGCAAAAGGACGCAGTTGTCTCAACTCGATCAAATTATCATCTCAGCTGCAGGCCCTGCAATCCAACTTTTGTTGGCCGCATTTGTCGGAATCACCGCAATTTTGTGCGGCATTCGCGTCGTCGAATTCGATTGGTTGGCGGAATACCTTCAATTGAAAGTTAGCACAGCACTCAATCCTGCTGTCTATGCGTCAATTCGATTCATGGTGACATCGAGTATCTGGTGGGCCTTGATCAATCTGCTACCAATCTACCCTCTCGATGGTGGACAAATTGCTCAGCACATCATCGGTATTTTTCGTCGAAGCAACGGCTTGATGGAAGCTCATTCCCTAAGCGCAGTCGTTGGCTTGGTCGTCGCATTCTGGTGCTACAAGAATGGCATGGGACTCAATGCGCTGTTCGTTGCATCGATGGCATTGAACAACATTCAGGCCATCCAAGGCGGTTATGGACCTCGAAATTGGTAACAACGCAAAAAAAATTTCAAATTTTTTTGCGTCTTGTTGTGGTCTGATTTCTATCCCAACAACGTTGCAACAACGACCTTGAATGGAGCCCGCTAGAAGGTCGTCGTACGATCTATTTCTGTCGCTTCAACAACGCTTTGATCACTCTCAAAATACCGGCCTGACGTATCGAATTAAATGGAACTAACGAATCTCGATTCATCGCGACCTGATTGAACAATACGCTGCACCGGTGTTAGTGTGGCAACAATATTTTTATTGGGTTTTCTGGCTTAGGGACGCGTAAGCAACTGTTTTTTTGCGTTGCCAACATGGACTATTTTCGGCGATCACGCACGATCCAACATCCAAGTCATCCAGCGCAAGCTCGCTATGCAAATCGGCCTCAAGCGTGATTCTCATTCGCGTACAAAAGCGTTCGACAAAATCGCCCGCAATCGATCGGTTCGAAGCAGACTAGAACGCACATCTTCATCGCGTCACTGTGGAAAATTGGTTTCATTTATGTGGAAAAATTGTCGAAAAGATGTTGCATTAACTTTCGACTTTTATACAAATAGTCGCAGTGGATGTTGTTCCTTTGAAGAGATTGGTTTGATTGGGTGCTCGATTCATCGAGAACCATGACAAGAAGTCAACGACGAATCGGTTTCAACAAAGGGTTTTTAAGTACCGGTTGCTAGACATAGATCGTTCATCTACTGCTTCTGATGATCGATCGGTGCGGCAACTAATAATTTCGCTTTTCGGAGGATGTATCCGTGGCCAAGAAAAAAGCTGGGGCAACGAAGAAGAAGGTAGCCAAGAAGGCTGCTAAGAAGACAGCAGCACCTAAGAAGGCTGCAACCAAGAAGAAAGTAGCCAAGAAGAAGGCTGCTAAGAAGACTTCCACAAAGTCTCCATCGTAATTCCGTTGCTCTGCTAGAGCATTCGGCTTCTCGCCGAAAATCTGCTCGAAGCAACAAACTCAAGACCGCCGAGTGGTATTTCCCGCTCGGCGGTTTTTTTTTTGCTCCGTCGGAGCGATAAAAGCAAGGCTTTGCGAAGTATTGCAGGCACGAGAAGCACAACTCCCTATCTTGCCTAACCCGGAAAAATGGCTCAATCGCCGCGGCTGGAATGACGATACACATGCTTTAGCGGCGGCGATTGAAGTTCAGCGTTGGTTGAAAGAAGTGACTTACAAGAGGAGGCAAAGCGTGCTGCAAAAGCTAGTATTACTTTCCGCTTCCTGCATGCTCCTCCTACAATCCATGGGATGTGTCTCGATCCGTCAAGCTGCCCCTTCGCACATGACACCTATCGCAAATTGCAGCAATGCCACATTTCACTCGTCCTTGCAGGAAGAGTCTTGTGAACTGCATGATCGACGGGAAGTGCTGAGGCACTGGGTAAGCAAACTCAAGCCCGGTACCGTCGTTCCACGCGGGGTCGTCGGCTGGGCAGGGAATTGCAAAGATCGCTCCGTTTCATGGATCAGCAATCAATGCGGGCGATGCTCGGCTGCGAAGGCCTCCGTTCAAGAGTGGATTCAACAGAAAAAAGACGAAGCCAATGCTCCACCATGGCCCCGCTTCCATCCGGTTCCCACTCAGAATGTCTTTGAACCGCAAAATGATGCCGCTGATGCCGATTCACCCGCCGTTCCAGAAGTATACGGCCGATTTGGAAAGGGGTAACGTTGCCATTCTCCCTCACAAGGCTTCTCGATAATGGATTTGACATTCTAGAGAACTGCCTAAACTCGGCGGAGTGAAGGCTCCCATCGCTGGGGTAAATTGGTCCACCCACCTCTTTGGACACGTCTGCGATCAGAGAGGTACACTGTTCGGCGGGGACCGCTATGTTGATGCGACCTTTGCCTTCTCATTCATCAATTGCCAGTTCCCCCGATTCGAACATGCATCGTCGAACCATTCACCTGGAACTATCCTCCGTGCAGCATATCCCTAATCAGTACCGATGGCACGACTTCATATCCGTGGGCCAGTAGTATCCGCTTGACATTCGAACAGTCGTCACAAAGTGCAAATTTCCCTCTCGACCTGCGGCTAGTTTGTTCTCTAAGCTACGGGACGATGGCTCAACTTGAGTAAGAATTGATAGCTATCAACAGCAATACCGAAATCTCCACGGAAGGACGGCTCGGAAAATGACTCAACGAACCAAC
Source organism: Pirellula sp. (assembly GCA_031374515.1). Classification (GTDB taxonomy): domain Bacteria; phylum Planctomycetota; class Planctomycetia; order Pirellulales; family Pirellulaceae; genus JBKCUI01. The sequence goes on from JANMGH010000059.1 coordinate 69,963, forward strand.
TCGGAACTTGCTTACACAAAACCAATCAAACAGCGGCGTTTCAAGAAGCGCTATGTACTTTTTGGCGGGTTTATCCTCGTGTTCGCGGCAATCATTTTCGGGGTCCCATATGCCCTGCAAAATCGCGACATCGTAGTGGCGATGATCAATCGCAACGCCGGAATTGCCCCAATGCGTATCGATTTAGCGAGTATCGAGGGGGGCTGGTTGCGTTCGATCAAGGTACGTGGTCTTCGGTTGATCGACGACAAGGGTGCGGAACTGGTGAAGGTGGGAGAGATCGAGACGGAACTCAATCTCATAAGCGTTGGTATTAACTACAAAAATCTCGGCACGATCACTATTCGAGGTGCAGAGGCAGTTCTGGACGTTCAACCGGGGACCACCAATATCGAGGAGGCAATCAGGCCACTACTCTATCCCGCTAACCCCTCTGCCGCCCAAACGCAGACTCCGGCTTCGAATCCCGCTTCCTTCAGTCTGCCAAAGGGTCGCATTAGGATTGCGGATGCGATCGTGCATGCGCGCGATAGCGTCGACCTGACCTCATGGGACTTTAAGGTTAGCGAAGCCGATATTCCATTTCCAACCCAAGAGCAACCTATCCCACCGATGACATTGGTTGGACTTGTTCAGCAGATCGATGCACTACCCGGCGAAACAAAGATGGGTGGTCAATTTACCGTTCGAACACAGCCAATCTCCGGCTTGGCAGGCGCGAACACGACTGTTGCACCGATGAAGATGAACATCTCAACAAATGGACTACCGCTGCAGTGGTTTAGTCTTGTTAAACGACGAATGCCGGAGATCCCGATCGAACGGTTACTTGGGCTAGCTACGATTCAAGCGGACATTGAATTGCGCAGCAACAGCAACATTCAGGCTCAAATACAAACCGCCCAGATCGACTCGCTTCGAATTGTTGCCCCCGCCCTTGTTGGGAACCGAGGCGCAGGACTCGAACAGATCAAGTTGAGTGGCAACGTTCAGCTAAGTCAGAATCGACTGTCAACGCAAAACGCAACCCTACAATGCGACATCGGGGCGCTACAGGCCAATGCGGACATGCCTTGGCCTCCCGTCATCCCAACCGTAACGCAACCCTGGCTAAATGATACGGATCTCGACGTCCAGGGGAGGGTCGACTTGGCCCGCTTAATTCAAGTTGCACCAGACATCATCCAAATGCAGGACCAAGTGCAATTGCTTGCAGGGAATGCGACACTAACGGCTCAACAACGAAAATCACCATTGATCCCTGGCACGACCAATGCGGTTCCTCCAACGAGCAAATACCAAATGCAATTGGGTGGCCTACAAGCAACCGTCCAAGGCAACACAATGCGATGGGACCAGGCCCTACAAGCTACCGTTGATGTATCTGCAAACGCTCAAGGCCATCCAAGTTTCAAAGCGGACTGCTCCGCTGAATTCTGTAAAATGGAGGGCAGTGGCGATCTTCAGGACGGTCAGCTCACTGGTAACTTTGACTTGGCCAAAATGCAGCAGCGGCTATCTCAGTGGTTTGCTTTGCCAGTTGAGAGCCTTAGCGGCTCGGCCGAATGCCAAGTCGTGTGGAAGCAAGATGGCAGCAATCGACTATCCGCAAATGGCAAACTGGTAACGACCCCAGTCAAGATTGTGAATCGGTACGGTCAACTCGATGAGCCGGCATGGGACGGGACCTTCGAGATGGTAGCCAGAGTAGATCAAGGTCGCATTATCCAAATTGACCGTGGACAAGCCTTGTTTCAGGCGGCAGGGGAACTCCTCTCAGCACAGTTGTTAGAGCCCATTTCCCTGGTTGGCACATCCCCAGGCATGGCACAACTCCCCCCAGCTGGCATTCAGTTGAAGCTAGTCGGAGATCTTGCTGGATGGCAACGCCGTGGCCAACTGTTTGCGGGTGTTGATCCTGGTATCACCTTAGGTGGAAAATGCCAGTTGGACGCCACTGGAGCGATGGACATCCATCACGTTGAAGTGACACAGGCTAACTTGGTTACCGAACCATTCATGATCAAGAGCGGCGATACGTATTTTCGTGAGTCTCGAGTAGTGGGCAATTTCACAGGTCGCATCGATTCGAAAAACATTGCAAGGTTGCAGGTCGACAATTTGCTCATCGCTTCAGAGTCGTTTGCCCTACAGGCCAAAGATGCAGCTGTACCCAACCGCGAACTCGCTCGACAAGGCCAAGCGGGATATCGCATCGATCCAAGCCGCTTGATGTCGGCGATTCAATTTGCTACCCCTAATGGTAGTTCCGCTAGCGACATTTCTGTCGAGGGGGATGTCACTGGACAAATCGTATGGCAAGTGGACCCTCAACAGATTGCATGGCAATTGATTGCGGACGCAAAGAATATTCGCGCACTCCAACGGATCGCCGTACCCAGTCCAAGTTCCGGGCAAATCGTGAACACGGTGTCCAATCGATCCAATACGCCAACTGTCCTCTGGGAAGAGCCACAAGCAAAAATGTTGATCGATGGACGTTATGAAGTTAGCACTGGCAAATTAGAAGTACCTAATGCACAACTCATGACAGAGTGGATCGCATACGCTGGAAAATCGAATATGACTACGCAAGGAAAGAAAACAATTCTGGTCTCTCAAGGCAACATGACTTACGATGCCACTCGAGTGGCAGAAAAACTCCGCCCCTGGACCGGCGACTACCTTAAGGTCCAAGGGCAGCGCACCCAACCAATCGAAGTCACGTGGGCGTCAAGCGAAGGGGCGAATTGGGCCGATTCACTGCAAGCCAAATCGCAAATAGGATGGGACCGAGCCAGCGTCATTGGGATCGATATTGGAACCGCGGATTTCCCTTTGAAAATCGAGAACGGGAGATTCCTTTCTCGCGCCGAGATCCCCGTCTCGCAAGGGACGTTGCGATGGAATCTGGATGGCGATGTGGCTGGCAATCCGATCGTGATCAACCAGAGCCCGGAAAAAGTCATCGACAATGTGGCGATCACCAAACAGATGTGCCAAGGCTGGCTCAAATACGTGGCTCCTATTTTGGCTGACGTTGCGAGCGTTCAAGGAAACTTGAGCCTGAAAATTGATGAGGCAGCGATCGTTCCGACCGACCTGAAACGCCAAACGATCCGAGGTCAATTGCTAGTCCATGGCGCCAATGTTGGTCCCGGGCCATTGGCTGATCAACTTTTGGGATTGGTTCAGCAAGTGAGAGCACTACGTAAGGGGGCTGGCGCGACAGATGGCGGCGGGCAAGCAACGACTTGGTTGCAACTCCCAGAACAGCAAATTGGTTTCGACGTCCAACAAGGAAGAGTTGCTCACAAGAACATGCAGATCCAAGCCGGAGACGTCGTTATCAACACCTCAGGGTCGGTTGGTATCGACGGGCAACTGGAGCTGATCGCGGCGGTCCCTATTCTCAAGGAGTGGGTCGATAAAGCCCCGATGCTGCAATCCTTGGCTGGCCAACAGATCCAGATCCCGGTTCGAGGAACGATACAGCAACCGAAAATGGACTTGAGCAGTTTTGCATCGATTGGCCAACAGTTGGCCACCGCTGCACTGCAAGGAGTTGCACAAAAGCAAATCGACAAAGGAATTGGCAAGCTATTAGGTCCACTTTCGCAGCAGCTTGGACCGTTGCAACAAGGCATGCAACAAGGGATGCAAGGTGTTCAGCAAAATCTTCCACAATTCCCAAACCTTCCGAATCTGCAGATACCTGGATTTGGCAGCGGGGGCCTGTTCGGCGGCGGTCAACCCCAAGCGCCTCCACCCCAGCCAAACTAAGCGTAATAATTGCTCAACAAGATTCGCCGATCGTCCCGCATGTCGTACCCCTCACGTTCAAACTTGCAGCGGCTACCTTTTCGTCGGAGCATTCTGCTTTGCCTGGCGATACAGCCTAGCCTCTCGTTCGAGACATTAGTGCTTTGTCCAACTTAGAAATTGGCGTGATGATTATGTCTCGTAGCGAAAGTCGTCAAGACTTTCGGCGATTTGCACTTACCGAAACTCTTGACGAGTTTCGCTACCAAAAAATCTGTGCTGGACAGAGCACTAATCTGTCTCTTTTGATGGCCCGTTTTGCCCGTCACTTCTTGTTTATAAACGGTACCGGCTTCAGTTCAATTTGCTTAACCGATTGCAGGAAGTCGAGCGTAGACTGGGCTGTGTCGCCGCCAACCTGAGCGTGAAAATGAAGACTAAACCCATGCGGCCCTTTCGCGTCAATCAACGATGGGTCAAGAGCCAAGAAGGCCTTGATCGCATCCAATTGTCCCATCATCGTCGCACAAAAAATGTCGATCCGGGCTCCACGCGAAAGCAAATACTGAACAATTTCTTTTTTGCCCATATGCGATGCCCCTCCGAGGGCAGTCTCCCAATCGCCGCCCCCCCAATCGATCGATGCGTTCACTAAGCCTGGCTCTCGTTCGAGGAGTTTTTTTACCATTTCAAGGTCCGAGTGCGCGTAAATAACAAAGTCCTGCGCTAGTTGGCGATTGATTTGCCGCTTCTTCCATGAAGGCTTGAACGATGGAGCTTCATAGTCGCGTTCGAAATCCGCTTCGACAGGTCCAGACTTGGGAGAGGGCGATTCATCTTGTGCCCGGACAGTGAGGGATGCGGAGCCGATAACTGCAACCCCCGCGGCCATTCCAAATACTCGTCGTGTCACTTGCTCGGCCATCACTAGTCCCCTTGCGTAGTGTCAAAATCAAACCATATTAGGCCATGAGTATACCATCTCCCCTTTTTGTTGCGGGACAAAAAAATCGCGCAGTACTCAGACGCCGCGACGAAGAAACGCTTAATGGATGCACCGAAACGAATCATTTGGTTAACTCGATGGCTCTATTTGGTGGCGGTCATTCAATGCTCTGCATTGTTTGCTGCTCTCATGCCGCACATTTGGGTAGACGCCTGTGCGGAGTTCATGGGGGTCGAGCCTCTGCCTCATACTCCATTGGCCGGCTATCTGGCAAGGCTTTCTTCGATGATGTACGTCATGCATGGTGCCACGCTGCTGATTGTGGCAAGGCATTTGCCGCAGTCCTTGTTCATGGTCCGACCACTTGGCTTAGTGTCCCTGTTATTGGCCGGAGTGATGCTTTGGATTGACTCTATCGAGCATATGCCAGTTGTATGGACGTGGGTAGAATTCCTGGCGATCACGAGCAATGGGCTGGTGATGGTCTTTTTAGCTAGCCCGCTCGATTCCCCACGCTAGCAATGATGCATCGGGCATACGCTCGTCGTTGCGATCGTTTGCGGCGCGTCAACAGGTGCTTAGGCAGCGAAGAAAGTTGAAACCGACTTCACGATCGCGCAGTCGTCTGGAAACGTATGGAAAGCCTGAATTAACAACTGGCGGTCACGTTCTTCCACGTGCACAAAACTGACCGCTCCAAAAGCAATCCGACCGCTTGAATCAAAGGAATGGACCAATTCGTTCTCGCATTGGCTTGACTGCAATTGGTTGTGAAGCATCCAGAACATGTCCGTCGAAACATGTTCGAGCTCAAACTGCGTGTGATAGCTGACGCCTTGCTTGCGATCGACTTGCTCAACGTTTTTCCCTTTCAAGTTCGAGCCGACCAATCGCCGTTTTTGAGGCAGAAGCTGCTTTGCTGAGCAAACAACTTCGGTCATGACCACCGAACGGGAGTTGAAGGTGACAATATGTCCATCGCTAGTAATGTCGATTTTTGCAGCGTACTTACTGCGGTTGATGCAACGACTTCGATAGATACTAAATAATTCAGGGTGAAGAGATCGTCCAAAAACGTAAAAAGCATGCTCGGCAACTGTCGGTCGGATCGAAAGCACGAGGTAAACCTTGCGATGTAAGGAATGGCGATTTGAGAGGATGAGGGAGGGCGATTATAGACCCTGGATTATGTCCCAACCAAGATCAACTTGGCAACAATTTCACATTTCGTTTTTTTTCTCCAATACCCAGGCAGTGGTGTTGACAAACGACGTCGCACTCGATTTTTGTTCACATCGAGGCTTCGGCGCCGGACTGCACACGGAGAGCTGTCGTACAGAGGCCGCGGTTGCCGTGGGATCTGTTATGATAAGCGAGTACTTTTTCGTGTCGATCTGAATGATCATCGATGAAGAAGCCCGAATCCTTAGACATCCAACGATGAAGACTGTAATCCATGCATGTGGTGATGGCTGCTGCGGAAGCAATTCCGTTTGCTAAAACTGGCGGACTGGCGGACGTATGCGGCACACTCCCACTCAAGCTGGCGGAGCAAGGGCATCATTGTAGCATCTTCATTCCAGCATATAAACGTGCGTTAGCTAGCGGATCGGAATTAGCGGATACGCATGTTACGTTTGTTGTGGATATGGCAGGGAGATCGATGGCTGCCCGGATTCTCAAGACTACAATCCACAATGCGAATGGTAAAGGCAGCGTCGATGTCTATATGGTCGACCAGCCACTTTATTTTGATCGAGATCAGTTGTACGGAGACGATCGCGGTGACTTCCGTGACAATTGCGAGAGATTTTGTTTCTTCTCTCGATGCGTGGTCGAAGCGATCGAACGGTTGAAACTTCCAGTAGACATTATCCATTGTCACGACTGGCAAGCAGGCTTGATTCCTGCGTATCACAAAACGAACTACTGCAATTTCCAATGGTACCGCAATGCCGCCTCGGTCATGACCATCCACAACTTGGCTTACCAAGGTCGCTATTGGCAACATGACATGGCGCTTACCGCCATGGACTGGCAGTATTTTAATTGGCAACAAATGGAATTCTTCGGCGATCTTAACTTACTCAAAACAGGAATCGCTTTCGCCGACTTTGTAACGACTGTAAGTCCATCCTACGCGATGGAGATTCAGACACCGACGCACGGTTGCGGATTGGACGGTTTGCTACGTGTGCGAGGCAACCGAATCGCTGGTATCGTTAATGGCGTTGATTACCACGTCTGGGACCCATGTTGTGATCGCCATCTTGAGCACACCTATACGAACGAGACTTGGCAAGCAGGAAAGGGACTATGCAAAGTAGATTTGCAGCATCTGGTTGGTTTGCCTGAACGCGCAAACTTACCGCTGATAGGACTGATCGGCCGACTTGCTGAACAGAAGGGGTGGGATCTCGTCAAACCATTATTGGAACAAACCGTTGATTCCTTGGACGTTCAATGGGTAATTTTGGGTAACGGGGAGCAACGCTTCGCAAGCGCACTATCCGAATTGGCCAGGCGACGTCCGGACCGTATCGCGGTTCGACTTGAGTTTTCGGACCCGTTGGCGCACAAAATCGAGGCGGGTTGCGATATGTTTTTGATGCCCAGCCGATATGAACCTTGCGGGTTGAATCAACTTTATAGTTTGCGTTACGGAACGATCCCTATTGTCCACGCGACCGGTGGTCTGATCGACACGGTCAGCAATCTCAATGAATCGAGTTTGGAACGAGGGACGGCAACCGGCTTTTCGTTTTACAATTACGACCTCGACTCGCTCAAAGAATGTGTGTACCGAGCGGTCGATACTTATTCGCGTGAGCCACACGTATGGGCTACACTTGTTAGCAATTGTATGAAGCAAGATTGGTCCTGGACCAACAGTGCGACCGCTTACGAATCCGCCTACCGCCGCGCCCGCGAGTTGGCAGCCATAGAGGGTAGACTCTAGAGAGCCAGCATCCCATGAATGAAACGCGTTACGATTGGTTGTCGGACCGTTGGGTTATCTTTGCTCCCAATCGTGAAGAGCGACCGGACGAGTATCGTCGGCTCGACACGATCTCAGCTAATGAGCAAGTTGAATGTCCGTTTTGCTCGGGCCGCGAGCATGAAACTCCTTTGCCGACACTTGTGCTGCCTGAGAATAACTTTGACGAGACATCGACCAACCGACGAAGTGAATCCGATCGCACCCATCGACTTGCTTGGCAAGTACGAGTTGTTCCGAACAAGTTCCCTGCCGTTCCTCGACACGACACTTTCTCAGATTTGCGAGTCCACAATCCGTTTTGTTCGGGAACTGCGAATTCAGAACTTGCAAACACTCGGGCTGAAATATTTTTCGAAACTTCACCGGATCGCCAGTTGCAAACCGCGCATGCGCAACACCTCTTCCAACGCAATACCCCGCGCGGGGCGCATGAAGTAATCATCGAGTCGCCGATTCACGTCAATAGTATCGCTTCGCTTCCGGTAGATCACATTGCTTTGATATTCGAAGCGTACCGCCGACGCTTGACCCACTGGCGCGCCCAACGAGACCTGAAATATGCCGTAGTGTTTAAGAACTACGGTGCAGATGCTGGCGCCTCTCTGTTTCATTCGCATAGCCAATTGATCAGCTTGGACTTCGTTCCCCGCGATATTGAGAAAATAAATCAGCGTTTGGTTCAGCACTATGAGCAATACGGTTGCTGCTATATCTGCCAACTGATGAATGAAGAAGAGGATCGGCAAGAACGAATTCTCCATAGTTCGGAACACTTCGTCTCCCTTTGCCCCTTTGCATCACGCTTTCCATACAGCTTCTCCATCATTCCAAGAAACCACCGAAGCAGGTACGAGGAGATCAGCTCTACCGAACTTTTGGACCTGGCAAACGTTGTCAAGAAAACTCTTAGTGCTTTGGAAGCGGCTAAGCCTCTGGCGGCCTACAACTTCGTATTGCAAACCAGCCCGTTCGTTAGTTGTATCGAGGCCGCTCAACACTGGAGGCTGCGAGTGATACCTCGACTCAGCAAAGTCGCAGGCTTTGAATGGGGCTCGGATTGCTTCATCAATACCGTTACTCCCGAGCATGCTGCAAAGACGCTTCGTTCGTTTTTGGAATGAAGTTGTGGGATAGGCTTCTTGCTTTCTATTAGAAATAGACACACTCGAAACGCTGGAAGCCTTTCCAACATTCAGCCCCTAAAACGATTCTTCAGCGCTTGGAAAGATCCCCTGTTGGACATCTTGGCAATATTGCCAGACAGCTTGAGCCGAAACGCTGCGTACGTCCGCGTAACGGCGAACAAATTTTGGTACATAGCCACTATTCCAGCCTAGCATATCATTGGTTACTAGCACCTGTGCATCGCAATGCGGTCCAGCCCCAATGCCTATCGTGGGTATTGTCAATTGTTCCGTTACTTGTTTTGCGAGTTCAGGCGGAACGCATTCGATGAGAACGGCAAATGCGCCAGACTGTTCGGCCGCTTTTGCATCCATCATCAATTGCTCCGCGTCGCGTTGAACGCGATAGCCTCCAATCGCATGAACACTCTGTGGCCTCAACCCAATGTGCGCAATCGTTGGTATGCCTGCATCTACCATCGCACGAATCGCTGAAGCTTGCTGATGCCCGCCCTCCATCTTGACCGCTTGGCACTGTGTTCGTTTGAGGATGATCGCAGCCGACTCGACCGTGTGCGCAATACTCAATTGTCCGACTGGGAATGGTAAATCCACCACCACCATGGCACGTTCGGTTGCCCTGGCCACTATTTCACCGTGGTAGATCATCTCCTCTAATGTGACCGGAATCGTTGTCGTCTTGCCTTGAACCACCATACCGAGCGAGTCCCCTACCAAAATGCAATCGACCAGCGCTTCGTCTAGCATTTTGGCGGTCGGATAGTCGTAAGCCGTCAGCATCGTAAAGCGTTGCCCCTTGCGCTTCAAGGCTTGCAGCGTCTTGACCGTGACTCGCTGGGGTTTGTCATTCATCTTTTGTTTTGCATTCCTAATGATCGTCCAGGTGCTACTCAACACCCTCTAAGTTAGCCTAGCCCCGACAAAATCAAAATGGGGACGACAGAAGGAATGCAAGTTTATTACACTTACGGTTCCCTTTCAGAATCGCCTACCCTTCCTCGTTTTTGAGAAAACCAGCCATCATGAAACGACGCCAGTTTTTAACGCAGTCCAGTTCAGGGCTTGCCGCTGGTCTTGCGGCCGCGCACATCACGGGAAAGCCAAGACGACTGATCGCGGCTTCATTCCAGCAACCACAACGCGTTGTGGTCGGCTTGATGGGCCTCAATCGTGGCAAAGACCTCGCAGTCAACTTGCTAAAAATCCCAGGAGTCGAAATCAAGTACGCGTGCGAAGTTGATACCAAGCGCGCCGCAGACGGAGCCAAGTTCATTTCCAATTTGGGCGGAACTCCCCAATCCATTCAGGACTTCCGACGAATACTGGATGACAAAGAAGTCGATGCCCTCATTTGTGCGGCGCCAAACCACTGGCACGGTCCAGCGACCATACTGGGCTGCAAAGCCGGCAAGCACGTATATGTCGAAAAGCCAGCTTGCCACAACCCACAAGAGGGTGAGTGGATGGTCCTCGCTGCGCGGCAATCGAATCGATGCGTCCAAGTGGGCAACCAGCGTCGAAGTAGCCCCGGTTACCAAACAGCCATTTCCAAACTACATGGCGGGGCAATTGGCAAAGCCTATTTGGCGAGAGCCTTCTTCAATCGCTTGCGAGGCTCCATCGGAGTCAAGGTCGATGATGCGCCCCCGGAATCGCTCGACTACGATCTATGGCAAGGCCCAGCGCCGCGTCGCCCTTATCGCGAAAACATCTTGCATTACAACTGGCATTGGTTCTGGCATTGGGGCAATGGCGAACTGGGAAACAATGGAGTACACGGACTCGACGTATGCCGATGGGGACTCCAGACAAGTTTCCCAATCCGAACCGTTTCCAGCGGAGGACGATACTGCTACCAAGATGATCAAGAGACGCCGGATACTCATGACGTCTCATGGCAATTCGAAGGTGGCAAACAAATCTCTTATCAAGGTGTATCGTGCTCGCAACATTCGCCTGGTCCTTTCGTTTCCTTTTATGGCACAGAAGGATATATGGAAATCGAAGGGGATGGCAACTACAAGATTTTCAACTCGGCCAACAAGATAGTGGACTCGGGTGAAAAGACGAGCGATGGTCAACCGGAGCATATGCAAAATTTCATCGACTGCATCCGAGCCAACGATCCGTCGAGGCTCAATCAGCCTATCCTGAGCGGCCACCAGAGCACACTGCTTTGCCATCTCGGAAACGTTGCACATCGAACCGACCGTGTTGTACATACACAGAGCAAGGACGGTCGGTGGACCGACAATACGATCCCACAAAATCTGTGGCGGCGCAAATACGATCCAAAATGGGAATCGCAGATTGTTGTAAGTGATAAGGTGTAAATGCTACCGCATCATTCCCATCGCTCTTCGCATCATGGTGAGGCATTCCAGTCGGTAGGGATCGCCGCCGGCAGAGTTGGTCGCTCGTTCCAGCATATCCGACCAATTCGCATTCGGTGCCATCTCGCTGCGACGCAGCAGCAAACCAAATTCAGCCACTGCAGTCGCCCATCTCATATCTCGATCGACTAGTGGTCGGTTGTTTTCGTCGGACTCCTTGAGCACGAACTCTTGCAAAGTGCTTTCGCTCCCCTCAGGCTCCTTGTACCGAACTCGAAGTGTTAGTACCTCAGAAGAGTTTTCGCCAGCGGCCGGTGCTTCGATCTTGGGCTCAGGTTTCTTCGCGTACTTGGAAACCTCACCGTCCGATGCGTTTTTTGCGCCAACCCATTTGCCAGCAGGAATTACTTCGTAAAGAGCAGTCACGCGGTGACCAGCTCCAATTTCACCGGCGTCCTTCTTGTCGTCGCTAAAATCTCTGTTGGCTAGTCGTCGGTCTTCATAACCGATCAGTCGATAGCCGGCGACCTTGGCCGAGTTGAAGTCCACTTGGATTTTGACGTCCTTTGCCACCGTTACCAACGTACCACCGAGCTGCTCGACCATCATGCGTCGGCCCTCAAGTTCGTTGTCGATCATGCCATAAACCCCATTCCCCTTGTTGGAAATCTTCTCCATCATCGTGTCGTTGTAGTTGCCAGCGCCGAACCCCAAGCAAGTGAGAAAAATATTGCTCTTTGCGTTCTCTTGCATCATGGCTACCAAAGCATCATCGCCCGTCACTCCCACATTGAAGTCGCCATCGGTGCACAGCACAACTCGGTTGGCACCCCCTGGGACAAAATGATCTCTAGCGATTGAATACGCCAACTGGATACCTTGTCCTCCATTCGTAGAGCCTCCCGCTTCTAAGTGATCCAATGCAGACAGGATTCTCTGTTTGTCGATGCCGCAAGTGCTTGGCAAGACACATCCAGCTGCACCAGCGTAGACCACAATTGCCACTCGGTCGTTTTCGGTGAGTTGGTTCACCATCATCGCCAATGATTTTTTCACTAGCGGCAACTTGTTCGGTTCATTCATGGATCCCGATACGTCTAGCAAAAAAACGATGTTGGCCTTCCCGCGAGATTGCGTATCGATCTTCTTGGCTTGCAGACCGACGCGAACCAACTGATGCTCCGCATTCCAGGGGCATCGATCGACGATCAGGTGCGAGGCAAACGGACGTCCCTCTTGCGGGCCGGCGTATTCGTACTCGAAGTAATTGACCATCTCCTCGATTCGAACCATGCTCGGGCTAGGCAGTCGATTCCCTTCCATAAGCGTTTGTCGGATCTTGCTATAGGATGCTGTATCGACGTCGATGGAGAAGGTCGAAAGCGGAGCCTTTTGCGTTTCAACGAAAGGGGTTTCGAAGATCTTCTCGAAGCGGTCGGTTCCTTTGTTGTCTTGCCCGATCGACCTAAAGCGACGAATGTTTGCCCGCAACTCCTCCGGCAGGTCTGTCGAGAAGCCACGGTTGTCCTCGCGTTTATCGAACGCGGCGGTTGTCTGAGCCAAAGAAAGCTGGGGCATAGCTGCGGTAGTCGGCGCTTGTCCTTGGGGCGTAGCAGCGCGAGTACCCCATACGCCGAACGGTGTTTGCGAGCCTTCTGTAGCGGCTTTGCCCGCGTTGCCCCCTTCGGATCCGTAGCCACCCGCCATTCCACCACTCTTTTCGGTGGCTCCATAACCATCAGCACTTCTACCCGTTACGTCGCTGCTTGGCGTTCCGTAACTACCGGGCAATCCTCCCATGCCTCCTCTGCCCATTCCGCCAGCAAGTCCACCGCCGCCGCCCATTGAACCGCCATATCCAGCTTCGCCATATCCACCTCCCTCATATCCACCTCCGCCATATCCACCTCCGCCACCCAGTCCAGCAGCGGATGCTTCGCTTGGTACTCCTGGATAGTCGCCAGATTGGACTGCTACGTCACTCCCGCGAGGCGTAATCGCAGAGGCATTCGAATTCATCAACTCATAGGAATCAGCCAGTTTCTCACCAACATGCTTATCAGCAGTTTGCTTCTCACCAACATGCTTCTCACCTGCTTGCTTCTCAGCCTCAGGTTTGGTGGAAATCGGTGCTGTTGAGGATTCAACGTACAGTTTGTCCTTGATCCCATCGATCACATTCTTCACGCGTTCTAGATCGCGTTGATTTCCTTTAAGTGTGACCACTCCCACTTCAGGGACAAAGGAAATTTCGACATCTCCAATAAGTCCGCTTTCCGCATTGACGGCATCTGACGATGCAACCAATGTTGGTCGATCTTCTGAGTTTCTGCTCGCGTCGGGTGGGCTGACAGCTAGTTCTAATGTTCCTGATGGATTCAACCTATTCCCTAACGTTGCGGGCGCGGAACTCGGGTCCTGATTGCGAACGATTTCAGTCGAGGCCGTAAAAGCGGTCACTTCCTTCGTTGGCGAAGGCAAAGGCTCTCCAATACTGTTCATTCGATAAGCGACCGTGCTCACCTTCTCAAAAAGCGATGGCCCCCAGTTTGCAGCGAGTGGAATTGCCGCTGCCGTCGCCAATAGCGCTGCGAATCGCTTGCGTCGGTAGAACGGACGTTGAGCAAGTTTCGTGGTGGACACAGTCACGATAGAGTTTGGCGCAACTATTTGTTCTATTTGATCCGTGATCGTAGTGGTTCGTTCTGCGTCTAATTTCACCTGAGATGAAGACTTGGTCAACGCAATGCGAACCGAGGCCAGCGTACGTTGGATTTGTTCTAACTCGATTCGCAATGACGGGACGGCTTCAATCGCCTGCTCGACTCTAATGGCGTCCGCTGCTTCTAATTCGTTGAGCGCATAGGCGGTCAATTTCCATGGTTCAATTGGATGGTCGGTTGAGTGGCTGATTGAATGCGATGGATTATGTGTCATGATATTTTAGGCTTAGGATTTAAGATGAAGATTTAAGATTGCGTTCGGACTACGGCTTTGGATCGAACGAGGATTGAAGGCATTTCGTGCCTGTCATAGCGGTTCGTAACTTGGTCAAGGCGTCATGCAAAATCACGCCGACGTGCGATACGCTCATGTCTGTGATCTCTGCGATCTGCTTATACGAAAGGCCTTGCGCTAGCCGCAGCGAAAGGACCTCTTGCTCCCGCGTCGGAAGCTTGGCAATTTGATCGTGCAAGTGCTCCTGCTCTTCGCGTTGCGCTAGATAGCTCATCGGTTCGGTAGTCGGTGCTTTGACCGTTGCCAGAACCGATGCATTTGAGTCGATCATCATTCGAGCCTCCTGGCGATAGTGGTCCATCGCGCGATTGCGACAAGTTTTGAAAAGCCAAGCGTCCACATGCCCCTCGACAAGCGGTCGGCTTTCACGGCACAATCTCAAAAAACTCTCCTGCACACAGTCCATCGCAACGTCGACCTTTCCACCCAATAATCGCATGGCATAGGCAATCAACGGACGTTCCAACCGTTCGAAGGTCGCATGCAACCACCTTCGATGGTCGTCGCCGTTTTGATGGGGATCGAGATTGATCCTCTCGGGCGGTGCCGGATGCATCATGTCGGATGGGCAAAAAAGTGCATTGGTCTCGAGGCTTGTTAGCAGGATAATTGAGTCGTGCTAACCAAGTAGACGTCGGCCGAAAGGTTTTATTAGAGGAATTATTGTAAAATGTTTTGGTGGTGGCGAAATCGCAGCACTACTTGAGCACAAACAATAAATCGCCTGTCTCCACTTGGCTGCCGGACTGCACAAGCAACTGCGCGATCTCGCCGTCTCGTTCCGCGTTGATGACCGTTTCCATCTTCATGGCTTCCAATGCCAACAGCTTTTGCCCCTTGGTTACCTTGGCCCCTTGAGTCACAGCCACGCCGATCACCATGCCAGGCATCCCTGCAGCGACATGCGTTGGATCTGCAGCATCCGCTTTGACTCGCGTCGCTGCTTTGGACTCGATCGACCTATCGACGACTTCCACTTCTCGCGGTTGGCCATTGAGTTCGAAGAAAACGGTCCTTGTCCCATTTGGCCTGGCTTCGCCTATCGCCAAAAACTTGATTATCAATCGTTTGCCCGCTTCGATATCGACTGAGAACTCTTCGCCGATCGAAGGCCCAAAGAAAAAGGCGGAAGTCGGTATCAAAGAAACATCGCCATAACTTCGCAAATGCGTGACATACTCATCAAACACTTTCGGGTAAAGTGCGCTGGTTACAATTTCTCGCATGGTCGCGTCGCGTCCCAACTTGGGTTTCAATTGCGTACCGATCGCATTAAAGTCTGCTGGTGGCAGGGACTCGCCCGGACGCTCCCTGACTTCTGGATTGTTCTTGAGGATCGACTTTTTGGCTTGTTCTGGGAACCCACCCGGCGGCTGGCCCATCATCCCACCGACCAAGTCCAGAACGGAACCTGGGTAGGCGATCTCTCTCGAACCGGAGACGACATCGGCAGCCGAGAGCGAATTGGCTACCATGAACAACGCCAAGTCCCCGACGGCTTTGCTGGTCGGCGTCACCTTGACAATATCGCCTAGTAGCTGGTTGGCGTCTGCATAGCACTTACAAACTTCCGACCATTGCTCCGATAGACCGAGCGCCTTGGCCTGCTGATACAGATTGGTGTACTGTCCGCCGGGCATTTCGTGTTGGTAAAGATCCCCACCGGCAACCAACGATTCGCTTTCGAACGGTGCATAAAACTGCCTAGCCGCTTTCCAGTATTCCGAAAGTTGTGTAAGTGCGTCGGTGTCGAGTTGACTATCTCGCGGCGAGAACCGAAGCGATTCGACCAGCGTGTTCAAATTAACCTGTGAAGTACCACCCGACATGGAGGCAAAAGCCCCGTCCGCAATCTCGAGTCCTTCGTCGGCTGCATTGAGGATCGATGCTGCCTGGATGCCCGCTGTATCGTGGGTATGGAAGTGGATTGGGATACCGATTTCTTGCTTCAGAGTGGCGACCAGTTTTCTTGCCGCAGCAGGCTTGCACAATCCTGCCATGTCTTTGATGGCGAGAATATGCGCCCCCATGCGCTCGAGTTCTTTCGCCAAATCGACATAGTATTTCAATGAGTACTTCTGTCTATTTGGGTTGAGGATGTCGCCGGTGTAACAAATTGCCGCTTCGCAAATCATGCCCGACTCGACAACTGCGTCCATCGCGACTCGCATGTTCTCGGTCCAATTCAGCGCATCGAATACTCGGAAGATATCGATTCCTGCATCCGCCGCTTCCTGGACGAATGCGCAGACAACATTGTCCGGATAATTGGTATATCCGACCGCATTCGAAGCGCGTAGCAACATCTGAAAAAGCATGTTTGGAATCTTGGAACGCAGATCCGCAAGCCGTTGCCAAGGGCTCTCTTTCAAGAATCGCATCGTGGTGTCAAATGTAGCGCCGCCCCACATTTCCAGACTGAAGAATTGCGGTGTCAACCTAGCGTATGCATCTGCGATCTTTACCATGTCGAAGGTGCGAACCCGTGTTGCCAATAGCGACTGGTGGGCATCTCGCATGGTCGTGTCGGTAAGCAGAAGCTCCTTGCTTCCGCGAATCGAATCGCAGAATTTCTTCGCTCCCAATTTCAAAAACTGATTTCGGTAGCCCGCTGGCATCGGCTTGGTGATGTCGATTTTTGGGAGCATCGCAGGCTCGCGGCGAATGTTTTGGTTCGCATTGCCCACCATCTTGTTCCCGTTGACCAGGGTCTCCGCAATAAAGCTGAGTAAACGCGTGGCACGATCACGACGTCGTTGCAGAGCGAACAACTCTGGTGTCTTGTCGATCATTCGAGTTGTCGCGTCACCCGCCAAGAAAGTCTTGTGTGTTATGAGTGAAATCAGAAATGGGATGTTGGTTTTGACGCCGCGAATACGAAACTCCTGGAGGCACCGTTCCATTCGTCCCGCTGCTTCACCCAGGTTGCGACCTCGCGCCGTGACTTTCACCAAGAGCGAATCATAAAAAGGGTTTACCACTGCGCCGCTAAACGCGCTACCAGCGTCCAATCGGATCCCCATACCACCGGCACTACGATAATGAGTGATTCGCCCGTAATCTGGCCTAAACTGATTGGTAGGGTCTTCCGTTGTCACTCGGCATTGGATTGCGGAGCCAACGACATGAACATCTTTCTGGAGCGGCAGTCCCAGTGAATCGTCACCCAATTTCTCTCCGCACGAGACCAAGATCTGCGCTCGAACCAAGTCGATGCCGGTAACTTCTTCGGTCACCGTATGTTCGACTTGGATCCGTGGGTTCACTTCGATGAAATAGAATTTGTCCGTTTCCGTATCGAGCAAAAACTCTACAGTGCCCGCGCAGTAGTAACCAACTTCCTTAGCGATTGCGAGCGCTGCTTCATGAAGCTCCGATGCAGTCTTCTTGCTCAAGTTCGGTGCAGGCGCTAGTTCCACTACCTTTTGGTGGCGGCGTTGAACGGAACAATCACGTTCGTGAAGATGGATAATGTTTCCATGCTGATCTCCCAAGATTTGTACCTCGAGATGCCGGGCCTTTCCGACGAGTTTTTCTAGGAAAACTTCGTCGCTGCCGAATGCGTTTTTTGATTCGCGTTGAGCTTGCTCCAAGTTTGGTGCAAGTTCGTTTTCCGATTCGACCACACGCATGCCGCGCCCACCGCCACCCTTTGAGGCTTTGAGCATGATTGGATAGCCCATACTCTTGGCCGTCGCAATCGCTTCGTCGAGCGATGCAACTGCGTGTGCGGAGCCTTCCAGAACCGGCACACCGACTTTTTTGGCGATAGACCGGGCGGCGACTTTGTCACCAAGCAATTCCAACGCATGAACGCTTGGGCCCACAAATGTAATACCAGCCACTGCGAGCGCTTTAGCGAATTCTGCATTTTCAGAAAGAAAACCATACCCTGGATGGACAGCATCGATCCCGTTTTCGATGCAAAGTCGAACAATTCCGTCGATGTCCAAGTACGACCGAATAGGCTCGCCAGCTTTTCCAATCTGATACGCTTCGTCGGCCTTGAAACGGTGCAGTGCGAATCGATCCTCGTGCGAGTAAAGTGCGACGGTTCGGATTTTGAGTTCGTGAGCGCTACGAAAGATCCGAGTTGCGATCTCGCTACGATTTGCGGCGAGCAATTTTCGAATGGAAGCCATACTTTAGATTGATGCAGGATTGAGAAAGATGCTTGTGCAAAAGCACTTACGGTTTGGGGGGAGTAGGTTTCGCGAAGTCACCCGCTGTTGCGATGACAAAGCGATCTGGAGAAATATACTCGCTGATCGCTTCGTTCACATCCTCAACTGTGAGACGTGCCACGTCCGCTTCCAGTTTTTCGTAGTACTCCATGCTTCTGCCAGCGAACAGATTGCTCGCCAGTATATTGGCAAGATCCTCGTCGCGGGCACGGGCCAATCGACGATTCTGTAGGAAGCCTTGAATATTATCCTTGAGTTCCTTTTCGGTTACCCCGTCTTTGACCAGCTTTCGTATCTCTTCATCGATCACTTTTACCAGCTTGTCGCGGTTGATTGGTTTGGTATTTGCTGAAATCGACAGCGATGCACGCTCATCGATGGGGCTGGCAACGAAACTACTCGTGATATTATACGAAAGCCCTTCATCTTGACGAACTCGATTGCCGAGTCTCGAAGCCAAGCTTCCACCTCCGAGAATCGTATTCCCAATAATCAATGCACCGTATTTGGGGTGGTCGTCTCGAATTGCGTAATGTTGGCTGGCGAAATAAATCGAGTTGGCCTTGTCGGGTGTCTCGATCGATTGCAGCGGTATCTTTACGTCGGTGGTAGCCGACGCTGCAATACGTTGATAAGCGATTTTGGATTTCCAGTTTGCGAGCATTGCAGAAAGCTTCTCTTCAATTTCTTTGGTTTCAAAATCTCCTACTAGCGTTACTTCACCTTCCGTTCCAGACAGAAATTTGCTATGAATTTCTTTGATTTCCCCAAGCTTGAGATTGCGATAATCCTCAATTTCTTCCTCGACAGTTGGAACGTAGCGAACGTCTCCTCGCTTGTAAGGGTTGAGCACGCGGAACACGCTTTGCGTCGCCAGAATTCCCGGGTCGCGTTTCCTGTTTTCAAGTTGAGTTAAGGCTTGCTCCTTCAGTAACGAAAATTCCTTTTCGTCAAAAGCAGGGTTACGCAAAATATCCTGCAATAAATCTAGTACTTCTATCAGCTTGTCTTTTTTGGTTTCAACGGAGATTCTCAACTGTTGCGGCATTGAATTGAGTGAAATTACTGCTTTGAGTTTGTCCTTTCGATCGTTGAGTTGCTGCAGAGTGAGTGTTTTAGTACCGCGTTCCATAAGACTACCCAACATTTCGCAGGCAGCGGTCTTTCCCATGAGCGACTTTTCGTCGCCGAAGCGAAGATTGAGTGTTAAATTGACTGTGCTACCTCGAGTCTTCTTGGGCAACAAGGCGAATGGAATGCCAGTCTTAAGTTCGCCACGCACAAGCCGTTCTTCGATATTTTTTGGTGTAGGATCGAATTGCTCCCCTTCGCTGATGGCTTCTCTGCCGACGTAGTTGGCCACTAACGAGGCCACGTTCGGCCGGCTTTGTATCTCTATACGCTCTGATTTCTCAGTGGGCAGAAATAAGCCAATCGTTCGGTTGTTTCGAGCCAAGTATTTTTGAGCAACAAGTTGAACCTGTTCTGGCGTCGCTTTTTCGATCGCATCTCGATACAGGAAGTACAGTCGCCAGTCTCCCTGAGCTGCCCAATCGCTCAGGCGGACAGCAAGACTATCTGTTTTCGAGGCCGCCATTTCCCTCGCGTTAAGTATCTGCTGCCTAGCCCGTTCTACTTCTTGGAGTGAAATGGGGTTCTCGGCGATGTTCTCGAGCGCGCCGGTCATGGCAAGTTGGGCTTCTTCGATAGACTTTTCTTTTGGCACTTCTGCAAAGAAAAACATCGTACCTGGATCATGCAACCCAAACGCACCACCAAAAACGCCCGTAGCCTTTTTGGTTTCGATCAATGCTTTGTAAAGGCGACCGCTTGGCTCATCGGAAAGAATCGAGGTCAATAGATCGACAGCAGCAAACTCCGAGTCGCTCCCGCTTGGGATGTGATACATGCTTCCAACGACTTGAACGTCCCCTACACGTCGCACGATCGTCGTCCGGTCACCGTCTTGTGGCGGCTCGACAGTATACGTCTGAGCAATAGGTGCCTTTGGTTTTTCTAAGATCCCGAAGTACTTGCGAACTAATCCAAGCGCCTTCTTCTCGTCAAAGCTGCCAGCAATGACTAGCATTGCGTTGTCCGGCCTATAGTACTTGCGATAGAAAGCTCGCAAGCTGTCTATCGGCACGCGTTCGATATCGCTCTGATTGCCGATGGTGGAGTTGCGGTAGTTGTGCCATTGATATGCAACCGAAAACATGCGTTGTTGCAGAACGCGAATGGGGCTGTTTTCGCCTCGCTCAAATTCGCTTCGCACAACCGTAAACTCTTTTTGGAGGTCTTCGTTAAGAATCTTGCTGTTGACCAACCTATCTGCTTCAAGCCGAATGGCAAACTCCAGGTTTTCATCTGACGCGATTAGGGTTTCATAATAGTTCGTTCGATCGAGCCAAGTCGATCCGTTAAAGGATGCACCACGATCTCGAAGCACTTCTGGAATCTTTGGATGGAGATCCGTTCCTTTGAAAAGCATGTGCTCCAGTAAATGCGCCATTCCTGTCTCGCCATAGCCTTCGTGCCTAGAGCCCACGAAGATGGTACAGTTCACGGTGACCTTCGGCTGACTCTTGTCGGAAAAAAGAAGTATCTTGAGTCCATTCTCGAGGGCATATTCATTCATTCCCTCTACCGATGAGATCTTTGTTGGCATCTTGTCGTCCGCAACTCCATTAGCAGAAATCTGAAAAAATCCCGACAGTCCGATGATGGCGATGAACAAACTTGCGGGATAGCCCGCTTGCCGAAAGAGTAATTGCATCGTGGAAACGGTCCTGAGTCTCTCGAAACTACGTGGTCGATTCTATGGAGCGTCATATTGTAATACAATTGAGGGCGTTCGTAGATTAGACATTTCTCGAAGTCACAGAATAAACAGGATGAGCAAAGCTATGGTATGGCAACGAGTCTGCGCATCACATGAGCTTGCAGAAGGCCAATCTATCGAAATCGTATTCCAAGGTGATGTTCTGGCGGTTTATCGTCACGCCAATGAGCTCTTTGCAATAGATGGAATTTGTATGCATCAGGGGGGGCCGTTAGCTCGAGGCCGGGTGGCTGACGGCATGGTTGTATGCCCATGGCATGGTTGGCAATACGAATTGGCAACTGGCAATCACGCGCCAACCTGCAAACCGATGCTAAAAACCTACAAAATCCAAGAATCCGACGGGATAATTGAGATTGACTTACCCACCTGAAAATTCCTAGCATCCCGATTGGACAGAAATGCATCGCCTTTCCCATCGGGATCGAAGTGTTGGCACTTAATACCAACACGGTCGCAATTTGCCCAACCATTAAGTGAAATTTAGATTGGACGTTCGGTCAGGGAGGACCGCAGTGCAAACCATCAAAACTGCTATCGTCGTTGTGTTGCTACTTTTCGTTTTGTACGGAGGGTACGTTGCTATGAACGGCACGGACACGCCGCTCAAGGCTGGGCTGGATGACCTCATCAGCGCCGACCAGAGTATGCCGGATGTTTCCGGACCCGGCCCCATCGGCGCCAGCACTACAGGCAATTCGTCCAACGGCTTCGAGATGTTTAACAGCGCTCCGTCTAAAGGATTTGCTTCCACTCCACCGGAATCGGTTGCATCCCCTTTCGGAAACTCGAATGGATTGGGTGCTTCAGGACCAATAAACTCGTTTCCAGTTTCCACTAACCCGCCCCTGCAGCCAGCTCCTCTGCTGACGCCCGCGTCCGGTACGGCCGCGACAAGCACGACCTTCCCCCCTTTCCCAAACACGCCAAAGCCTGCGATTTCGAACACGCCTTCTCCCAATTCTTCACAAGTCAACATTCCTTCGCTGAATTCCAATCAAGCATTCCCTCAAAGCAGTAGTGAACCATCGCTCCCCATTTTGACCAACAACCCCGGATTCAGCGCGAACGTCGTCGAATCGAAACAGCCGGGTCTTCCTTCATCGGTATCGGATCCTTCGATCAAGCCACTTGAGCTGCCAAACGAATCAGGTTCCGCATTGAACTCGCTTACCAAAGAGTCGTCCCCTCCGTCTATCGCTTCCTCCGCGAGCAAGTCGTATGAGAATGCAAAGGACTTGGCGATGGAGCAGATCGAGCGACGTAATCTAAAGGACGCTTTGGCAACGCTCTCAGTTTTTTACAACGCTCCAGAACTTACGACGGATCAACGACAAGATCTATTGGATCTGCTCGACGCGTTATCT
This sequence comes from Pirellula sp., assembly GCA_031374515.1. Lineage (GTDB taxonomy): Bacteria > Planctomycetota > Planctomycetia > Pirellulales > Pirellulaceae > JBKCUI01. Next base: position 92,561 of record JANMGH010000059.1, read on the forward strand.
CGTGAAGTTGTCTTTTCAAGAAGTCACCTTTTGGACATGGCCTATGTTGTCGCTCCCGGCGAAACACTCGAACAGGTTGCAAAACTCTACGACTTGCCGACGGAAATTTTAGCTCGCATCAACGCGATCGATTCTACCGCTCCACTGCGAAGCGGAGAAAAATTGAAAGTTGTGCCTGGCCCATTCCGAGCCGAAGTAGACCTCGCTAAAAATGAACTCACCGTCTTTTTAGGTGACCTCTATGCAGGGCGATATCCCGTCACCTTCGGAGCTGAACCATCGCCCAAGCCTGGCGTTTTCGAAGTTGTCGATAAGCAGAAGAACAGAAACTACTACGGTAACGGAGTTCAGATCTTAGCAACGGATCCTCGCAATCCATTTGGCGGCTATTGGATCGATCTTGGACAAGACTTATGCATCCACGGATCATCCATCACTGGCCCAACCGATAGTAAACTTGGTTGCATTAGCCTTTCGCCAATGGACGCCAACGATGTCTTTGGAATGCTTGGACGGGGTTCGCAAGTTACTGTTCGCAGATGATCGCTTAACTTGAAACAGCTTCAACGGAAACAACGGCCGTTGTTGTATGGGACTCACCGGGCGCAAGCGTAATACGGTTCTCGGCTACATTGGCAGTTTCGATACAAACCATCAATGGCCATTCGTCATCTCCGAAATCTGCCATTCGCTTGCTTTTATCGATCCACGGATTCCATATCACGGTCGACCTTGACCCTGACTTGGCGACGCGAATCGTCCGCTTCCTTTTCGAGTCTCTAAGCTTGCAATCCGCGATCGTATCTAGATAGACTCGATCTGTCTCGCCGGTAAACTGAATCGCATTGGTGGCAGCTGGCTTCGTTTTCGCGCCGTCTACCTTATCAATGTAAAGGGCGCTCTCAAGTCCGCTGATCGAGACCGAATGCACGTCGCTGATCGATAGGTAGGTGTGCAAAGCGTCTTCGAACGATGCCGAAGAGGTTGCGTGAGGTAGCAGTTGCGTTGTTAGTGCCATTCGCAACGCCTGCCCAAACTGGACTCGATAATTCAATGCAAACGAGTCGATCGTTGTTTGAAGATTGAGTTCGATAACACCGTCATCGTTGGCATGCGTCGAAGCAATTTGCCATTCGAGCAAGCGTGCATAGCCATGCGCAGGAGCGGAAGAATCCTTTGCATTGGGTCCAAACCATGGGAAGCAAATTGGGACGCCTCCACGAATGGGCTTTCCTTTTTCAAAGTGCGAGGCCAGGCTCATCCAAAGGACCGGCTCGTGACCAACCGGAGTCCAACTGGTGAGGTGCGCTCCTTGCAAATAGATTTCGCCTTGGGCAACGCGAGTATGGATTACGGCTCGTACCAGCCCCCCATTGCCTTGCTCGAAGCAGAGTCCGGGAATCGCAAATCGCGTGTTGAGATCGAGGGGCATTTGGGTATGTTCAACGTCCATTTCTGAGTGTCTTCGCTCGCAAGAACCCCTGAAAGTTCACTCTGTGCGAATTGCCATTGTCTTGCCAATGAAATTGAAAAATGGGATGCGATCAAAGCGATGGTCGAACTTGTTTACTTGGGCAACAACGCTAAGGCAGCCTCGGAAGGTCTCGCGATCACATGGCAAGCGATTAGTTTCCCAAGCCCTTCGATTCGAGGCTTTGCCGCTTCGACCGCAGCGTTGACTGCGGCAACATCACCTCGAATGACTACGGTCACGTAACCGCCTCCAAGTTTTTCTTTGCCGACGACTTCGACCGAAGCCGACTTGCAAGCGGTATCGATCGCTTCGAAAACGGCTGTAAAGCCCTGTGTTTCAATAAATCCAAGTGCCTGGCTATGGTTTGCCATGGGTCTGTTCTCTCCTAAGGAATCGGAATTAGTGGTTTCGTAAAGGCTGGTTCGTGGACTCTTAACCACCGATTGTTCTATCAATACGTTGTATTCATCGGGGCTCAGAATTGCCCGCAAAGCTTGCTCGTCGGGTCTATTGATCAGTCTACTCATCGATTTGGGGAACGATGTAGAGTCGGCAGTCGGATGCATCTCATTGGCGACTTTCATGCCCGCCTCGAGCGCGGACTGGACGTCGCTGGTCGAACCTGCAATCTTGATGACCGAGCCTAGCATGTCATTCCATTCGGCCTGAACGACGACGATATGGGCCGACTTGGCCATATGGTCCAACGCAACGATTGCAGCTGCCCAGCCCAACGTTTCCAAGATTCCAACCGCGTCCCACGATGCACCCTTCGCATCGGTGAAGTTGATCCAATCCGCACGATTGGATAGCGTGCTTTTGTTCATTGCTTTGGCGCCATTTCACTCAAAGGAAGATGCCGATAGTAGGACTCTAAACAATAAATTGCAAAGCAAGTTGTGTAGAGCCTTCCACCTGCGACGTGTGGATCTTCCTCCGGCGGCCAACTTCCGATTTCCTTCCCTCGGTCGATTTGCATGCTGGGCAACACTCGCTTCATGGTTTCATTCCATTCTTTCCAGTATTCGCCACCGATGTGATGCAGCGAAGTGGTTGCGTAATACCAATAGTAGTACGAGATGCGGCCACTATCCGTCGAAAAGGGTTGGGAACAAAGATACTCAGCACCGCTATCAATTCGAGGGTCCTTGGTATTCCAACCCAGATACAGTCGGCACAGCATACCTTCAGCCGTCATTGCCGGTGTGGCGACATTGTACGATTGATAAGCGTAACGCTCACCCTCAGAATTCGTTTGCGTTGTGCGGCCTTTGCGCTGGACTGTGTCGAGAAAGGAATGAACCTTTTCAAGCACTTCGCTATCGACATCTAACCCTGCCATCCTCGCACTGATAAGGGCCATAACATACCAACCCGTCACGCTGGTATCCCCACCTTCTCGAGGTTGATAACGCCATCCCCCGTTTTTTCCTTGCGCTTTTTCAGCATAACGAACTGACTTCTGCGCTACACTGCGAAGTTCAGGGTCGCCGGTCATCCCAAAGAGCTCGCAAACCGCGATAGAGCATTGTGCTTGAGCATATGTGCGTTGATTCCCTGCCGATTGGTCTGCAAAAAAACCGTCGGTATCCTGAAATTTCTTGATCGCATTGATTCCCTTTAGCACGTTTGTTTGATACTCACCCGCTTGATGTGTATTGCCTGCTCCCATAAACGCGAGCAGAGCCATTGCAGTTGCTGCCGGTTTGTTTTCGTTAACGCCACCATCGCTATAGGGTCCGATCAAACTCCACGTGCCATCAGAACGTTGATTGCGAGCGAGCCATTTTAATCCCGCTTGCACCGCATCCTCAGTTCCTTGTGTACCACCATACGCTCTGAGTAACGCGTCCTTCATCGGACCTGTTCTGCCACGCAAGCCATTGCTGAACGAATTTGGAATTAGCAAATCGGACCCGGTCAGCAACGGTTTAAAATCGGGGACAGTTAGCTCGTTCAGTATCGGCTCTTGAATCGACGCCAATGCTTGACTGGCCTCAAGTTCTGCAGAATCCGATTGGATTTCCGAGACGGACATTTCCTCTCCCAGGTCTTGCTGTTCGCTCATTCCTGCAAACAGGGAGATGGACGTTCGAATTTGCTCGCTCAATGGAATCAACGCTAACAGCAGAATAATGGCAACATGAACCGTCAAACTGACCAACCACGACGGAGTTTCTCGAAGCGTTAAAGGAATCAATCGTTGCATCAACGAGCCTGGTCCCCTTTCCGATTCCTCGTGTGAAGACTGGGAAGTCGGTCCCTTGTCTCCACGCACCGTAGGCTCGGGATTGGCGGTAGCCGATACGACCTTTGTCGCACGAGAATCAAAAGCGTTGAGTGATTCTAGACCCACAGGCTTTTTCGAAGTCGCCAGACTGAGTTTGGAGACCGCAGGCAGAACTGGCGGCGAGTTGACGGGTGGTGCTGTAGCGGGAGCTATGGAGGTTGCGGGAAAGTCTGACGGGGTTGTCGGACTCTTCGACGCACCGACGTTCGCCGGCGGCGGTACGATGAAATTCAATACTTCAGATGGTTTTTGAGACACTGAGATGAGTTTCCGCTACCACGAATAAGCGGCCAAAACACCTGCACGGATTAATCCGGTTGTGCGGGTGTTTTGGCTGGACAAGGTTTTTCCTGCTATTGAATGTAGGACACGACCGCATCGTAATCAATCAACTACCATATAAAAGTCGCCAAAACCTTGGTACCAGGCCCCGCATAGAACAAGAGGTAGACGATGCCTCGACTACTCAGCGCAGTTCGTATTGGCATCATTGAGCATCCACCTTCCTCGCGTCTCGGTCTGCGCACCTTCGAGCATGCGATGATTCGGAGACCGAAAACACGACTCTCGGTAGTCCTCACTTTCGGGCCGTTGCGACAACCGGTCCGCACGCAATGGTCTACGAAGGCTTCTTACGAAGCTCGAGCCACTCGCTATGGAATGTTCCAGATTTATCCGTTCGTTGATACGTATGCGCGCCGAAGTAGTCGCGTTGGGCTTGAAGCAGATTCGCGGGCAGTCGAGGCAATCGGTAGCTATCGTAATAAGCCAATGCAGTTGTAAACGCGGGCGCAGGTAAACCGAGATGGGTTGCGGCCATCACGACCGCTCGCCATGATTCTTGAGCTTTGTTGATCGCTTGCGTAAAGTAAGGATAAAGCAAAAGGTTTTCGAGATTCGGTTGAGCGTCGAATGCTTCCTTGATGCGATCTAAGAACTGGGCCCGGATGATACATCCACCTCGCCAGAGCAGTGCACAATCGCCGTAGTTCAAACCCCAATCATGCTCTTTGCTCGCTTCTTGCAACTGGACAAATCCCTGTGCGTAGGAGCAGATCTTCGAGGCATAGAGCGCTTGCTTTACTGCTTCGACAAATCCCTTCTTGTCTCCAATGAGCTTCTTCACTGCAAGATCGAAATGATTATTGTGCGACGCGACAGGGCCCATCAAGATCTTGCTCGCACGAATACGCGCTTCTTTGATCGATGACAACGAACGAGCGTAGACTGCGGTAGTCACCAGTGTGGAGGGTACTCCGAGATCCAGCGCTAACTGACTCATCCACTTACCCGTTCCCTTGGCGCCTGCAACGTCCACAATCTTGTCGACCAAGTACCCTTCGCCCCCTTGATCATCCTTTGCGCTAAATATGTCTCGAGAGATTTCAATGAGATAACTTTGGAGTTCGCTCTTATTCCATTCCGAGAAGACTTCATAGAGCTCGTCGTTGGAAAGGCCAGCGGCTTCTTTTAGCAAGAAGTACGCTTCGCAAATCAATTGCATGTCGCCGTATTCGATTCCGTTGTGCACCATCTTGACGTAATGCCCTGCACCTCGCGCGCCAACCCATTCGCAGCATGGGATGTCGTTGTTAGGACCGACCTTGGCGGCGATCGATTGGAATATGGGTTTGATAGTCTCCCAAGCTGCCTTGCTTCCGCCCGGCATCAGACTTGGGCCTTTCAAAGCTCCTTCCTCGCCCCCAGATACTCCAGCACCTACGAACAATAAACCCTTGCTCTCAACGTACTGGGTTCTTCGTTCCGTATCCGCAAAATGCGTGTTGCCGCCGTCGATGATGATGTCACCCGGTTCAAGGTGCGGCAGCAATTGCTCGATCAAATCATCGACTGCGGGTCCTGCTTTTACAAGCATCATCACAAAACGAGGACGCTTTAGATTCTTCACCATTTCGACAATGGAGTGGCAGCCTAGGAAGTTCTTCCCCTTGGCCCGCCCTTTCATTAGGTCGTCTACTTTGTCGATAGAGCGATTGAAAACCGCAACGCGGTAGCCTCGACTCTCAACATTGAGAGCCAAATTCTCACCCATTACAGCCAAGCCGATGAGGCCAAAGTCGCACAATTCGCTCATTAGATTTCAGTTGTTGCAAACAACCGTCGCAAAAATAGTATGAAGTTAACTCACAATGCTGGAATTCCGTTAAACACCAACTATGCCAGTCGGGATTCTAGCTCGATTTTCGGATCGTATCAATTGCTAGTGATTGGCCTTTCCATCCAAGATGGATTTTTGATATGACGTGAAGTTGTCCGTTTTTATTGACCCTCCAAGAGGCAACCCGGCAAGGATGTCAGGTACATGAAGCGATTCGCCTATGCAGCTGCAGCAATAGTACTAACCGGTGTTCTCGTCGTGCTTGCAATGGCCGTTGCACAGCGTGACGCAAGAATTGGTGACGCTTCTGCCATCGAAAACGAATTGCCCTATGCTAATCAGCCGGCTCAACCTATCTCGAGCTTCGAAGAAGAGGGGCTTGGTCACGGCTATCCGGCGTCCGAGGGCTGGCCCCCTGCACCCATTGTCCGTGGCAACGATTCGTCACTCCCAAGCGGCTTTCCCGGAGAAATTGCCTCCGAATCAAGCCGCTCGAACGACATATCCTTGGCCAATTACACCACCGATGACAGTAGTCCTCGCAATGCGAGCTCGAAGGATGTCCCTAACAATATTCGCAACTCAAGTGCGGGCGAGCGACCTACGGAGCCCCCACCGTTTAGTGCGCTTTCTGGGACAAACCCATTTAACTCGCTCCTCGCTCCGAATGCGGGTCTGTCCGATCTTAGCAATAGAAACAGCCTGCCGCCGAATGCGGCCAATATCCCGAAGACCCTTCCGCGAACGACAAGTTCGATTTCCGATTTCCCCGGAAATCAACCCGTTTCTTCTCCCAACTCCTATTCCGGATTCCCTGGACCTACGATTACTGCGATTCCAGAATCTCAATCCATATCGCCGCCGTCTCTCTCGCAATCCTCGGTAGCATCTCAACCTCTTCAAACCGACAACCGACTCAGTTCGCGTTCGTTTCCGAACGACGAAGTATTTGCGTCCCCTTCTTTGCCTTCCAATAACCCATTGCCAGGCAGCGGCGCTTCAAGTCCCCAAGTACCTGCAAACGCTCCTGCCGCGATTCCCTACGAACAGCCACCCGTGGCAACCCTTGGCGCCCCGGTGTTGCCAACCACGCCCAAATATGAAGAGAAACCGAAGTATGACGCGGTACCCAAATATGAAGCGGTACCCAAGTATGACGCGGTACCAGGTCTCCCGACTCCTAGGCCTTCATCGAATGCATCCGCCAACGAGCCACCCTCCAGCTACAATTCTCCGTCAACTGCTGGCTCAAACGTCAACGGTAACAATGCACCCTCGCAGAAGCAGCTTAGCTTTTCTAGCGCTGCTCCAGGGCTTAGGCAACTCGACGGAGCACAGAACCCCAGTTTGGAAATTCGCAAACGTGCTCCGAGCGAAGTGCAAGTTGGCATCCCCGCAACCTTCACGGTCCTCGTCCGCAACGTGGGCAATGCCACAGCCTTCGATGTCAATGTTGTCGATGCGGTACCCAAAGGTGCAAAGCTGATTCGAACCACTCCTCAAGCACAGCAAAGCGGTTCAAACCTATCCTGGAAATTGGGCGAGATGCCAGCAGGAGCCGAGCAGACCATTACGATCGAATTGGAGCCCATTTCCGAAGGGGAAATCGGCTCGGTCGCAAGTGTTAACTTTGCCGCGCAGGCTTCCGTACGCACGATGAGTACTCAACCTAAACTAGTGGTCAAACAACTATTAGAATCCGTTGTGCTCGGAGGCGACAGCTTTAAGATCCTCATCGATGTAACCAATGCCGGAACTGGGACTGCTCGTAACGTGCGATTGGAAGAAGACGTTCCTCAAAACATGCGACATGTATCTGGCGCAAGGATTCTCGAGCTATCGGTCGGCGATTTGGCACCAGGGGAATCGCAAAAATTTGACATCGAATTAACTGCTGTTTCGGCCGGCAAAGTCGCCAACATTTTGAGAGCGGTCGGCGAAAACGTGTCAGCCAACGAATCCTCTGCCCCCATTGAAGTGATATCACCGAAGCTTCAAATCGGCCTAGAGGGTCCGAAACTGCGTTACTTGGAAAGGCAAGCGACTTATACCGCAAGCGTTACCAACACCGGTACTGCTTTGGCTTCCCAGGTCTATTTGACGGTCTTCCTGCCGATGGGACTCCAGTTTAACGCGACCGAAAACGATGGAGCCTACATTCCGGAACAACACGCTGTCAAATGGTTGCTCACCGAACTCGCTGCCGGCAAAACTGCGTCCACAAGATTAACATTGCTGCCGGTCGAAGAGGGTGATTTTGTATTGCGAATGCAGGCGAATGCAGACTCGATTCGCGCAGACTCCATCGAAAAACCTGTCCGGGTCGAAGGACAAAGTGAACTCGCTTTCACTATCGAAGACGACAACGACCCGATAGAAACTGAAGGCAAAACCACCTACGTCGTCAAGATCGTCAATACTGGCACTCGCGTTGATAATGAGGTTCAGTTGACGATCGATCTACCAGAGGGTGCTACAGTTGAACATGTCGATGCACCAGTGAATTATCAAGTGTCCCAACGTGCCATTCAATTCTCCCCGATCCCACAGATGAAATCCAAAGATCAACAGGCAATCCGGGTTGTCGTTCGACATACTCGAGAAGGGACGCATGTTCTCCGCGCTCATCTCAAGAGCAAATTGCGTCCAGGATCCGTTATCAAAGAAGAAAGCACACAAGTTTACCGAGATCAGTAGCGGCTTTCCAATATGGCAAGCTACGCCTGGCATGAACTAACAAACTGCTTTTCGCCTAATAACAAAGGGGATTTCGCAAAGCAAAGTGCTTGGAAATAGAACCCATCACAAACCAAGAGGCTGCAAAGTCAAGACGCTGAAATAAGCAAAATAGTTGATAAAAGTACCTAGATCGGTTATTCTCCGATCGGAGTAAACGTGTCGCTGAACCAGCATTAGGTGTATTAAATGAATCTTGACAAACGTTTTGGCACTTCGTTGAGTTCTGGTCGCAAGCTCATCACTAGGCAGCGTCGATTAGGCACTTTTGAGATTCTTGAGGTGCGGTTAGCCCTCTCGGCCGATTCTATAGATGGGAGGCCGTATATTGATCTGGGTCCCTCCGACAACGTGGCGCTCGACCAACCAAAAGTAGTGATGGAACTGATTCAACTTTCAGACAGTGTGCCCATTGGTGATGCCCCCACTTTTCTGTTGGATACCGGTGCGAACACGATTTTGACGTTCCAGACAGTGGTTGAGGAATGGAACTTCGCCCCTCCCCCATACAGAACCGACGGGTTTTTTGAGGAGATTGGTGTTGGAGGCTCGAGCGTATACGATATCTCTATTCCCTACCAAATTGATTATGCCGGGGACTCGGGAGTAAGAAATACGATACCAAGTGGGAGGATCATTTCGGATGCAACGCGAGACCTAAGTCAATTTGGCCCATATGGTATTACGGGCATGCCTGCGATGACTGAACGGGTTACCACGTTGGACTTTACGCCATTATTAACGGGCTACGAAAACCCGGAACATATTGGCATGAAAACTGATTTTTCGCCTACTTTGCCGACCTACATTGGTCCACGTTATTCCATAGCTGTAGACAACCGCGTTTCTTTCAATCCTGAAGGGAGTGTGATTTCCGGAAGCCCTCCTGTTTGGGCACACCTTCCATTCCTAACGGGACAGTTAAAGCAGGATAGTCTTGTTGCCACCGGCGATTTTCTGTTTGATACCGGCGCTCAAGTGAGCATTATTTCGACTGCTATGGCCATGCAACTCGGACTGGACTCCAATTTGGATGGAGTGTTGGATAGCAAAGATGCTAATTACGCACGCGATGAAACCATCGGCGGGATCGGCGGACTGGAAACAGTGCCTGTATTCCTTGTCGATCAGCTACACGTTCCAACCAAGCAAGGGACCGACTTGGTATGGACCGATTTGCAATTGCTGATCCTTGATATCATTCCAGAGATAGACGCGATTTTCGGTTTCGACAATATGACCAGCGGTTGGATCGAACCCTTCTTTTATCTTACTGGCGTCCCAGGATACATCATGCAGGCTCAACTCGATTTCCGAAATTGGAAAGCGACAAATAGTGGAACCATTTACCTCGATCTCAATAGTGAGAATTCTTCCGTCGTAAATCCAAATGGGCCAGGGGCGATTGTGGTTGAAAGTGGAGGGACCACGACGACTGCCGAAGGGGGAGCGAACGATAGCTACACCATCGCATTGAGCAGACCACCGGCGGCGAATGTGCGCGTCAACTTGGTGCCCGCCATGGGCGCACAGGTTACTGCGTATAGCGCGCTCAATCCTTCAAATACTTTCATTGACTTTACGCCATCCAATTGGAACATACCGCAAACAGTCGTGGTTTCTGCAGTTAATGATAGTGCTATTGAAGGGTTTCTACGTAGTTTCGTCAAAAACGTCTCGTCCAGCACGGATCCCCAATATCAAAACGTTGGCATGCCTCGGGTAATAGTTAACGTTATAGATAATGATTCCCCTGGGGTCATGATCATTCCGACAGTCGGTTCGACCAACGTGGTAGAGGGTGGTGCAACGGATTCATATCAGATTGTGTTGACTTATCCACCCACTCAGCCGGTCACAATCGCAATGGAAAACAGACAGAATCAAGTGACGGCCGTTGCAACGGCAGGCGGCGGAACATCTCTCGTCTTCACGCCTACAAACTGGAACGTTCCGCAAAGCGTTACGGTCACTGCGGTAGACGATTCGATTAACGAGGGTTCTCATAAGACATTCATATCGCATAGTATTTCCACTGCGGATACTGTTTTTCAGGAAAACGCATTTGCGCTTCAGGAAACGGTCTTTATCACGGACAACGACTCTGGCGATACCGTCGCTCCGCAAATCGTAGATGTCATCGTCGGATCCTTTGATTGGAGTGCCGCGTTTATCGATACAGTTGACGGCGGGGGCGCAGGTGCAGGCAACAAACTCGGCATCTCATTGCCCGGGGCCAGCCAACTGACTAATTTGTCACAAAGCAACCTCAACAAGATCTATATCAAATTTAGTGAGAATGTAGGTTCCGGTTTTGATATCGGAAAATTCCAATTGGCTGGCACCAATCGCAGCAATTACATGTCTATAGCATCTATTGCCTACGGAGTTGATGGTGCAAATGTTGTCACCATTGCCTTGTCTTCGCCTATCGGCAAAGACGCGTTGGTGCTTTCCGTGTTGGATACGATGATCGACAATGCTGGCAATAGGCTCGACGGAGAATGGGTCGATGGAGTTAGCACTTCATCCGGAAATGGGACCAGCAGAGGAAGGTTCAATTTCCGAATCGACGTACTGCCCGGTGATGTGGATGATTCAGGTGGAGTCAACTCAACCGATCTGCTCAAAACCAACAGCAAGAATGGTACCGTTGTCGCATCTCGATCAGACGCCGTTTTTGACATCAACGGAAACGGCGCTGTGAACTCCACAGACCTTCTGTTAGTGAATAGTTTGAACGGCTCGACATTGCCTAACCCGCCAATTGTTCCCTCGTCGTCCCTCGGATCCTCGAAGGACGGCAAATTCAATGGAACAAGCTTGATGGGGTTGACCGTTGGCAACGATTCAGGCAAAACTCCTCTCGAAGTGCTAATCGAACGCAGACAAAAACAACTTTCGTTATCGAACACGCTTAATTCCTCACAGCCGGACAATCTGCTCGACGAACCGATGGATTTCGCATTGGTAGTCGATCCAATCGCTGCGGATTCGGTTTTCAAAGCCATCATGCCGACTTACCTAGGCAACGGCCCCCAAGAAACGAGATTTCTTGATGAAACCGTCATCCCATTTCCTAGTTACTTGTTGAGAAAACCAGAGTTCTCGTCTATGCTCGAAGGGAGCGACCAGCAGTTGCAAAAGCCGAAACCTAGCGAAATCCATGCCATGGGTGCCGCAATTTCTCGGCCTCAAAAAGACAAACGAGAGTTTTTTGCAGACCAACTGATATCTGAAATTGCGAAGGAATTGGAAGATACAGGTTTGATTCGATCTGTCCGACTACAGTTAATGCACCCAAGCGATGGTTCAATACATGAGATACTGTAAATTTGCGGTAAACGCCCTGGCCTTTTCCGTCGTTTTGATGATCAATGTGACCCTAGCTCAAGCTGGAATCATTCTATCACTAGTCACCAGTGCCAACAGCCTTGACCTGAGCCTCAATCCGGTACAGCAATTCATAGTAGGTGTTCGCGCACAAGCGGACGCTGGCACCCAAGACCTTTTCGGTTACACAATTCCAGTCGACTTGAGAAACCCGGTTGGTACGGACGCACCGCCCGGTTGGACGGTTCTCTCAGTGACGCGAACATCCAAATTCGGAGGAGATTTGTTTACCCCAAATTTGAATCCCGCCGAAGGGGATGTTTCGATGAGTGAAACAAGACTCAACACCGCCGTTACTTTCACGACCACACCGGAGACTCTATTTGAATTCACAGTTCAAGTTTCGCGGAATGGAGCGGTCAACGGGACTTATTTCGCATCGATCGTTGATAATGGGACGCTATTCGCCTTGAATAACACATCTGCCGGAGGCACTTTGCCAGCCAATCAGATTAACTCTGCGGGAACGGTTTCCATTCAAATAGTGGGAGTACCTGAACCGAGTAGTTTTGCCATGCTTGGAGTTGCATTTGCTTCGGTGCTTGGTATCGCAGTGCGACGATACCCTCGAAAAAGAAATCTGAAGTGACGTTGGCCGTTTGGAGACCCTGAGGCTAGACGCAGGGAATCGAGTGCCTATGATTACGCCCGTCCCTTTGCTCTGGGACGTATAACACTCTCCTAAAGGCGAAGGTACAGTTGGCGTGCATCGAGGAATCGAACAAACGCATAGGTGACTCCAAAGGAAACGGCGAGGCCTATCAAGCTCCATGTCACAGGGGAGTCTTTAGGAACCAGCGCCAGGATCGAATGAGCAACGAAATGGTGGATGATGTAGGCTGCGAGCGGGTTCTTACCGAACATCTCAAATACGCTTAGTCCGATTCCTCCGAAATCGCAGGCAAGAATAAAGATTCCGTAGAGCGATAATGCGAATCCGGTACTGAACAGCACAAAAGACTGCGAAACAATGCGCTTGTCCATCATCCAGTAGTTCAGGGTTCGTTCCGAAGGAGGAGGCGGGACAACAAACGGTGGATCTGCCAATAGGTCGGTCCATGTTCTTCCCGAAGCCAATGAGAAATCAGGAACAACCGGCGATGCGCTGATTTGCTCGGTTTGTTCTGGCGAGAGGTTCTTTATGTCGTACAGGGTTGTCATACACGAAAGGCCGTAGCCACTCAGCATGAGAACAAAACCCATGAGAAAGATAAGTGAGGTTGAGGCTTTCGGACGACAGTACGTCATTGCATCGTATGCGAGAGTTCCCGCGAGCATGATTTGCGCCCAAGCCAGCAGTCCAAAGAATCCGCCATCCCAAGCGCGTTTGCCGGCTGCCCCAAAGTAGGCATCCATCCAATTTGGTCGTCCGTAAACAAAGTTGTAATTAAAGGACCAGGACAGGAACACATGCATCAATCCAAGAGCAATGAAAGCTGTTACGCGCGTCCAAGTGGCTTTCGCAATCAACGGTAGCAGAGCAATTTGCAAAGCCCCAATGATAGCGAGAACTTCCCAGAGATTTGCCTTGAACAACTCCGAGAAGAAGCTTCCAACCCGTTTGCCTGAGAATTCGGACCAGGCTCCCAGCTTGGTTCCGAAGCCATAGAGCATTAAGGAAAGCAACACCAACCCCAAACTGCGTTTTATGAAGCGACTATAAAGATTCGTTTCGCAAACGTTGGCCAGCTGCTTTAGAAAGGACATTCGATAAGAGAATCCACACGCAAAGATAAAGCTAGGCATAATCGAGTCGGCAAAGCTGAAGTGCGTATTGTTGTGCCGAAGCACTTGATGCGTGATCGCTAGGCCGCCCAAAAAATTGACCACGAACATGGCCGCCACACTGTAGCCGCGAAATTGGTCCAAGGAGTTGATTCGTGTGGCCGTGGAGTTCATTGCGTTGCTCATTGCGTTTCTCGTTTCAAGTTATTCGGCGGGATCGAGGGGACTGTCATTCTCGACTAGACTCGCAGATAGGCCCCTTGCTTTTCCAAATGCCGAACGAATAGCCAAGTAATACCGAAGAAAAGCAATAGTCCAAGGATCGCATACCAAGCGGGTGAATCTTTCGGAAAGAAGGGCTGAACGGCGTGGCTAACCATGCTGTGTAGCACATAAGCGATGAGCGCATTGGTTCCAAATGTTCTGAAGAAAGCAAGTTGAAATCCGCCCAAGTCACAAACCATAAAAAAGAGCAAGTAAACCAAAAGCGAGAAACCTGCGGCAAACAGCGGGTAGGAAAGCGTGCCAGCTCGCTGACTCATCATCCAGTAGTTCCATTTGCGGTGGTCTTCCCCCGGCGGTTTGATAAATGGGGGCTCGGCCAACCAAGCGGAAAGTCCAGCGGACTGTTCACGGACCAATTCGCGCTTGGTTTCGATCCGTGTTTGCTTTGGCCATACCGGGTCGACGGCAAGTTTCTTACCCTTTAGCTCTTCGACTTGCGAATCAGGTACATCATATAGCCGCGTTCCGCAAGAAATGGCATAGCCTAGTCCCATCAATAGCAGCGACGCAAGAAATACTTTGACCAACGCCATAGATCCGACTTGCAATTCGCTTCTGGGCCGAACAAAAACGTCACATGCTAAAGTTCCGACGATGGCGGGAATTGTCCAGGTAAGAAACCCTAACGGGCCACCATCAATACCATTGGGAGCCGTATTGCACCAAACGAAATTGAACCAATAGGACAACAGAACGTGCGCGATCGCTGACCCCACCATCCAAAAAATGCGAATGGAGGCTTTGGAATGCACGACGGGTAAAATCCAAAGGGATGTTACCGCGATATGCATCAGCGTTTGAAACCAACCTCGCTTCAATGGTTCGTACAACGCTCCGCCAATTCCCAACTCCTTGAGTTGTTCCCAATTAGGTGCACGCTGACCGACCGTGTAAACCACCAAGGAAACTAGTACCAAGCCTAGAAGTCGGCGGATCACGCGACCATAGGCTGCAGCGCTCCCTAGGGTTTGCATCCGTCTTCCAAAAGTCAATCTCAACGCGAACCCAACCGCAAATAGAAACTGCGGCATGATCGTGTCGGCATAACTGCAATAGTCGTGTGTGTGCTTGAGTACCTGGGGACAGACGGCATATCCGCCGAAATAATTCACTAACAGCATTCCAACGACCGTGTATCCACGAAATTGGTCAAGAGATGCAAGTCGTTCTGCTTTGACAGGAGCAGAACTTTCGGCTTGTTGTGTTATCATGGAATGCAATACCCTGATAGTGTGGCCATCGGTTACTCAAAATCGGTCATCCATTGGACCTTGATGAATCGGCTCCGCAGTATAGAAGAAAACATGAGCTCGCTGTTTGTCATAACGAAATTGCCCGCAATTTTCGGTGTATCGAATCTCATCTTAACAATCCACTCGTATGAAAGATTGGGTGAAAGAAAAGCCCTTCATAAAAGCCGGAAAATCGAGGCAACATCATTCCCGTACTTTAGATGGAGCGATCGAGTTGTGCACATCTGGACTCGGTCATGCGATAGTCGGACGGGCTCACTCCGGCATACTTGCGAAACACACTGCTGAAATACTGGCTGCTGGAAAAGCCGCATTCCATCGCAATTGCAGTGATCGACTTGTTCGAGCGCACGAGCAAATTCTGAGCCTGATCAATTCGCAGACGTTGCCAATAATCGTTCGGCGTCATTCCTGTAGAGTCTTTGAAGACTTCGAATAGCTTCGCGCGGCAACAATGAACGGTATCAGCAACTTCTTCGATCGAAATCGATTCCCCCAAATGAGCTGTCATAAACTTAATCGTCGCCTGAACTACTTTTTTGGGCTCAAAAGTCCGATTGGATCCAAGTTGCTTAGCGGCCTCCAAAAGGATTGAACATACCGATAGGCGAACCGAAGCTATCAATGAGCAATTCGACAAATCGAGACTGGCTAAATCGCTAGGAATCGCTTTAACCTGATTGCGAAGATCCGTACTCATACGCCGCGATTGCCTCGCACCTTCCTCAAACTGGCGCGAAAGCCACTTCAAGTCGGTTGCGGTGAAGGGGGTATGCTCTCCAACCCATTGATCCGTAGGATTGAACATGAGCCCGGTCAAACTAACGGGCCGACGAACGTCGTGCAATCCTCGATGTAAGACACCTGGTGGGATTACCATGAAATGCCCGCCGGGCAGCTCGACGGTCGTATTATCCTCAAACTCATACGCAGTCGAACCTTCCAGCAGCAGCAGCATCTCAAAGCAATCGTGAGAATGCCAGGTGATGCGAGAAGCGCTATGCGATCGGATCGAAGTAACCCGGCTTACGAGTTTCAAGCTGAGATCGCTACCTGGAAGGTAGTTTTCTGCGTTCGTACGCATGGCGTTGAGGCCTCCATTTTGCATGTTCAATATCGTCTGCGTGACTATATCGAAAGACTTATCCGTACGCAATAGACACAATAAAGACTTGGATAGGAGCTTTAACGGGTTTTTACGATCGTACGGTCTCGCTTAGAAGCTAACGACCTGTCTTTTGCAATCTTTTTAGCCCAACAAAAAAGGGGACAGTGATGAAACGGCGTTACAGAGGTTTTACTTTGGTGGAATTGCTGGTGGTTATCGCCATCATCGGCATATTGGTTGGCTTGCTTTTGCCAGCGGTTCAGGCGGCACGTGAAGCGGCGCGGCGAATGCAATGCAGCAACAACTTAAAGCAGTTAGCTTTGGGCGTTCACTTGCATCACGATGCTCACAAGAAGTTCCCAT
Source organism: Pirellula sp. (assembly GCA_031374515.1). Taxonomy (GTDB): domain Bacteria; phylum Planctomycetota; class Planctomycetia; order Pirellulales; family Pirellulaceae; genus JBKCUI01. The sequence continues at coordinate 109,307 of JANMGH010000059.1, forward strand.
ATGGGATCCTTCGAAACGACGGCAACTTCCCCCACCCAGATTTGGGCAAGCCAGGAACGCCCCCCCCTCAAAATCGACGTTATCCGTTGATGTTCCAATTGCTCCCCTTCATTGAGCAAACGGCTCTATTCAACAAGTACAATCAATTCGATTTCAACATGAACCGAAAAGACCCTGTTACACTTGGTCCAGATTGGGTTGGTAATTTCTTTTTGAAGGACGTTGTGGCAACGATGGTTTGCCCATCGAATCCAGGAGGTAACTTGAACGAAGCTGTTTCTGCAGCAGACAGCAACAAGTATTTCCGCACGCACTACTATGGATGTGCTGGCACACGATCCTATCCTCGAATTGCGACCGACGGTCGACCAAGCTTGTTCAATCCCTTTGCTCCGACCGTTGCGAATCCTGCGCCAGGGGGAGCACTCTCGGACGGTTTGTTCACTCGATGCAAGCGATATGGAATGGCGGAAGCATCGGACGGAACCAGCAATACACTTTTGCTTGGCGAGCGCCAATTCTTTGACCCCGTTTTTGACTCGAGCGCTGTCATCGGCGATCGCATTCGAGACTGGGGATGGGTTTGGTTCGGCGGCGAAGGGGACGCGCATTTGGGTACCAGCGTGCCGATCAATTTTAAGCTCCCTACCAACTTTGATACCCTCGGCGGAACAACTCAGCAACGACTGTTCGACGACCGAATCAATGCGTTTGGAAGTATGCACACTGGCGGTGCTAACTTTGCATTAGCCGATGGTTCGATTCAGTTCATTTCGCAAGCCGCATCCCCAATCGTTTTTAGAGCATTGGGTACGCGAAGTGGTGGCGAAGTGAACGGCGAGTACTAAGAGCCGCACCCCAATTTAATGTTGGATGAAGCAGGAGAAGCCCTGGCTACGCGACGTCGATTCGAAAGCCGGGCTTGCTACGGAATGGCGAAAGCCGTCCAGCGTTCCATTTTTGAACAGAGTTAGCAACGAGTTTGCTTGTCGCTAACTCTGTTGTTGTGCTGTACTTCTCTCTATACCCTCAAATAATTTGATTGGGATTCAAGTGGCGTCAACTAGAAGTCTGTTGCGATTTTGTGTCATAGGGTTGTGCTTTTCTCCGGTTTTCGGATGTGGCTCGAGCGGTCCTCAAATAGTCCCTGTGGAAGGGGTCGTTAAAATGGACGGCAAACCTCTCGACAAGATCATGGTGGAGTTCTGGCCGACCTCCGATGGACCACGTTCGTTTGCAGAGACCGATAGCGAAGGCAAATTCAAATTAACGACCGATGATGGCAAACGAGTCGGCGCATCTGTTGGCACTCACAAAGTCACTTTAAACGATGCTGGCCTCTTTGCCAAGTTCATGGGACGAGCTGGCGAAGGGGTGAATATGGCCGAAGGAAAAAAGCCTCGAATCTCCGGCAAGCTATCGAACACAGAAACAACGCCGCTCAAAGTGATCGTCGATGCTTCCAAGAAGAACACCGACATTGTTCTTGAGGCCGTCAAGTAAAATCTGGGTGGAACACTGTCAATGCATTATACGGTCGATTCATTATTCATTGCGTTCGTCAGGATTCGCACCACCGATCCTTGCTATACATGCTGCGCGTTGCTCTTGAGCCAGGGCCTGTGAGAGCTTTAACATCCTAAATCGCTCCATTCCAACCCCTGTTGGAAGCCAATTCAAGGTCATTGGTGTACCTCCAACGACAAACGCATGTCGGGGCAAAAAATCATCTATTAGGAAACAGCCGACCCTCGACTGCGGTGCATCGCTTTGTTCGTCCGTTATTCCAGCACTGGCAAGGGAAGCATTGAGTCCATCGCTGGATCAACATCACAGAGGGGGGTGTTAGGCACAAATGTAGTAAACCAAAATCCACCAAGGACTGCGGCGGTCGCGGATGCGAGCAACACGGAAATCTGGGACATATTTACAAGGTCATGATCGTCAAATGCAAGAGTCGAGATGAAAATAGACATCGTGAAGCCGATTCCGGCAAGGATTCCTGCGCCCACCAAGTGAGACCGCTGCAACGCATCGGGCATCCGTCCAAATTTGAAAAATATAGCAAGCAGGCAGAATGAGACTATTCCTAGAGGCTTACCCAAAAGAAGCCCGAAATAAATCCCCAAAGAATTTGGTTGAAACAATCGCAAATACCATTCTCCATGCAAAGGGATGCAAGTGTTTACGATGGCAAAGATCGGAAGAATCACAAGTGCAACTGGATAGTGCAATCGATGTTGCAGCCGATGGGAAATACAGTCTTCGCGGCGTTTGGAAAACGGAACGGCGAAGGCGAGCAGCACGCCGCCAATGGTTGCATGCACACCTGAATGCAGAAAACACCACCACATCGCCAACCCCCCAACCATGTACGGCCAGAGAATTTGAACACGCATACGATTCAAGCATCCAAGCATCCCGAAAATTCCAATTGCACCCGCAAGATACTCGAATGCAATCTCCTTGGTATAAAACAGGGCGATGACGAAAATCGCACCTAAATCGTCGGCGATAGCTAACGCAGACAAGAAAATCTTTAGTGAATATGGGACTTTGCTGCCGAAAAGTGCGAGTACCCCAAGTGAGAAAGCGATATCTGTAGCCATCGGAATACCAGCACCGCGTACCGTGTTGGTTCCAATATTCAAAACGAAATGGATCAATGCCGGAACCGCCATCCCACCCACGGCAGCGACGATGGGCAACGCAGCATTCCTCCAGGACGAAAGTTCCCCTTCATAGATTTCGCGTTCGAGTTCCAAGCCAATCATCAGGAAAAAAATAACCATCAAACCGTCGTTGACCCACTTTTCGATTGGCATCCCCAGTAGCGGCGAATGAAAGAAAAGTTGCAACGAATCCTCAAAAACAGTGTTTGCCAGCAAAAGCGATCCCGCAGTTGCAAACATGAGCACGAATGCGCCCAAACGCTCGCTGGCGAAAAACTCTTTGAACAGCTTCGTGCTTCGCATCAATTACTCCTGAGGACGAAAGAATCCATGTAAGTCCTGGGCTTAGGGTGGAAGTCATTCGAATAAAATTTGGCGACTCTGACCCGTGATCTTGTACTGTGGTGACACACAGAAACGTCACAAGATTTCCAACCCCAAACCCAAGAGACACAACTTATGATCATTCTCGCTCTCGACCGCGGCAAGTTCAATACCATGTGCTGCCTTTACATCTCAAAAACAATGCCGCCACCGAACGAAACTAACTCACCACGCTCCGCTACAGGGCAGGCTGAAAAGACTGAATTGCGTCCACACTTCGAATAGTCGCTTAATCAACCATCCTTGACTGAAGAACGCGGCAAAGAGGCAGAAGCGAACCAGCTAGGATGCGCACGCACTACGCCACCGGTTCTGACTGCGGAGACGATTCGTTATTCGCTCACCTTACGTGGCGAAAAACGAATCGGCGCAGCGGTCAGAATCTAGAGAACGGAAGAAAGAAAATGTAGGCCCAAAACAAAAATGCAAAATAGTGGGACCGTTTGCCAAACACAGGACTTCTTAGTCGACAGCGCTAACAGGAGGCGGCCGAAATCCGCTGATTTTTAAACACGTCCGATACGCAGCTCGGGTTCACCGATTTGTTCGGCCAATGAGAGGGGGACGCTGAGCAATAGTCAGAAAAAACGAATCATTCCCCGCCGTATCCTGCAGCGCCTGTTTGGCCAGGCTCTTGCGATTTCGCTTACCTGACCCGATCCGGGAACGCGCCCTCGAATTCGCATTCCATCAGGGCGACCCCTTGTATGACTTCCGATTGACGGATCACCCACACGAGAACCCGCTTCGGTCTCAGGCCTGGCTTGGGGACAACATCGATCGTGACCGATTCACTTTCCTTCTTCGCGATGAGGCGCATGCTTTCGAAACCGCCGTTCGAGTAGTAATGAATGGACTCCACGACGACCGGACCCGGAAGTGGAAAGTAACTTTTCTTCAACGGGTCAAACGTCAGTTTGGTCAGCTTGGTGACATCCTTCAAATCCAACTGGAAGGGTTCCCCGGCCTGCGGAGGCGCATAGCCGCCTTCGTGGCCTAGAACCTGTGTTACCTTCCCTTGGAGTTTGGGAAAACTGGAAAGGTCATGCGACGAGTCGGGTTTTTTGGAAGCAGAGGGCTTTTCATCGGCCCCGGCAGTTATCGCCGCCAACGACGCGAGAAAGGAAAGAACTCCCACGCCGGCGCAAGCACCGAATACTCGACTTCGCATGTTTATCTCCTGGATTGTATTGAACACTAAACCGCAGTTAGCTTGGAGGTCGCTTTCTCAAGCTCGTCCACTCGTACTACCATGGATGCGCTGGACCGTAGAACAGTTCTCGCCACTTCGGTCGCTCGACTTTCGCTTCAACCACCAACTGTCCCTAACAACATGGACACTTGCGTTTACGCTCTCCTGTCTCTGGCGACACTGCAGCTTCCTTCACCGCAACGGATTGTTGCGATTCGATGCGGACGTGCTCGTGCTCAGCCTCGCGGTGCTCGTGCTCGTGCTCGTCCTGGTGCTCGTGCTCGTGCTCGAAATCGACTCCAAGAGTATACGCTGCAGTCGAGACAGCTGAACAGTTGCATGTCATGGGAACATAGTCGCTATTTAAGAACTCCGGGAGCAAGATAGTTCTTGGCGGCATCGTCGAGCACCAAGATCCAATCCAGCATTTCACCTGGATCCGGTGGCACGAATTCCCGTTCACCCTTGTTCGCAAAGTCTCCGATGGCTTTGAAGCTGCCATTGCGTGGATTGAACCACCAAGCCTTCACTATCGGCCCATGAATTGCATCCATCTTCACTCGGAAAGCACGACCGATTGGCGCATAAATCATAGCAAAGGTTCTATCGATATCACGGGTGGCAACGAATTGGTAGCGTCCAGAACCTGGGATATTCGTCGGCACACGATCCGTCACAACGATGCCTTGATCTGGAATGCGAGTGAGGAACGGCCGGGATTGCATTAACGCTTTACCATGTTGCATTTGCGTTGCACCTTTCTGAAGGATGGCTTCAGTCCACGGCATCAACGGGTTATTTACACCAGGCTTGTCCTTGGTCCACATTTGCCAAACCGAATGGTGCCCATAGGTATGACCGAAGGCGCCTGTAAAAAGATTCCAGTAAAGTGGACGCCGCACGTCGCTTGCAATCGAGTGACCGAATTTCTTTGCGTCAAACGAAACTGGGTGGTCTTCGTAAATCGGCTCGCCATCCAATACAGGTTTGATAGGCTTCAAGTCATAGTCGACCTTGGTCGAATCGTAACGCCCCGTGAACTCGGCAGTGTGTCCATTCTGTCGCATATTGAAGTCGAGCCAATCCTCGTTATGAAAGTGCTGACTGGAACCGGACCCACCGGTCGGGTGAAAGGTAATAAGATGCTTTCCAAGATCACCCGTCCGTACACCGCCAGCCAGTGCACGAATGATATCTTTGTGCGCATCGCTTTCGATTGGACGGTCCCCACCAAGCACCCAAATTAAGGCCGCGTTGTGATATCGCTTGCCCAACCACTCTCCGTATACGGCGGCATTGGCTGGAGTGAAGATCTCGGGACCCTCGCCCCATTTCTTGTTCCATTTGTCTCCCCAAGTCGGCAAAAAACCGATATACATTCCTCGCTTATTGGCTTCGCTTACAATGAAATCGACGTGGTCCCAATAGTCGTTGTTAGGTCCTTCCTTCACCGCAGGCTGCGTGGGATCATTGTCAACTAATGGTAAATGCCCGTACGGATTCGGAAGCTTTAGTCCATCGAGTTCTGCGATGGCTACGCTCTGAATGACCGTAAAGCCGTTGGCCGCTCGATGGTCCAAGTAACGGATCGCGTCTTCGCGATTGAGCCTATGAAAGAGTTCCCACGCAGTATCCCCCAACCAAAAAAACGGCGTTCCATTCGCGGCCTCCAAAAAACGCTTATTTTCGCTTACTTTCAATCGAGCCAATTCATCGGCCGGGGCACTCGCCGCAGTCGCAATAAGCATCATCCCAATCAACAGCGAATTCAAGCAACGCATTATCGCAACTCCAAAAAAAGAGGGTGAGGCTTCTCGCGGTCGCCCAAAACGGACCGTGACGCAAACATCCACGGACAACTCGCAAGCCGACCTATCTTACTCGTAATCGGAGAGCATCCGCAAACGTCAAGCAAGTCGGTTGGTATATTCCTGCAGCCCAACGGTGAAATGCATACAACCTTTTATTGAACCAGATTGCACTCAACTAGCCGTTGATATATTCTTCGATATTTGTATAGCCATCTCCGTCTCGATCCATCGTTGCATCTCCCGGATCCTTTGGATTCAGCCCATGTTGGTTTTCCCATTCGTCCGGCATTCCATCCGAGTCGCTGTCGATTTTGCTAGTGCCTCGATAACTCGGATAGCCACCAACCTCCGACGGATCCGTAATGAACCCTTTTGGAACGGAATCGATGAGTTCCTGAACCCAATTCGGCGCATAGCCAACCTCGACCGCTTTCGCTGCAGATTGCGAGGAGATTTTAGTTGGCGGTACTATTCCTGTTCGAACCATTTCCATGATCCGCAGATCCACTGCATCCCGCTTTGGCATTGTCGCACCTGAGTGCAAAAGAACCCTCTCGAATGCGACCTGCGGACTTTCCAACCTGAACGGTGCATGCGGAAACGGCTCATTAACTCGAATCGTGGGCAAGACGCCTTCAACGGGGGACTTGGAATCGGGTTGAACGCCTCCATCCCAATTGTCAGCGGACACGCGAGGATATCCCTCAACAAAATTCCCTGCGACGTAGGCCTTACCAAAATTGTCGAATACGACTTTGCTTCGTTCCGATTCGGGCTTCAGAACCCGGTAAGCGATTGCCGTCGAGGGCGTTCCGGGTCCAGGCTTAAAATAATTGTTCATGATATTAAATAAGCTGCGATGGTCGCCGCCATCGATTGTGCGATGTCGATAGTTGAACAGGACGTTGTTTCCAAAGGTAAAATCCCCATACATGCCGACACTCGGGTTGCGTCCTGTATTGCATGCCCAAAGATTGTGATGAAAAGTACTGTTCAAGCCACCAATCGTAGAACCAAAGGCATGGTGGAAGGTATTCAAGGCTTCCGAGAAAATCGAATACTGGATCGTGATGTTGACAGTAGGCAACTTCTGTTCTTTGGATCCATCGGGAGGCTGATACATGTGTCTGTACATCGACATATTTTCGTCAAGTCCCCACGAGGCTGAGACGTGATCAATGATCACATTTCCGATCGGGTTTCCACCGAAGGAATCGTTGCGATCCGTAGCATCGGTTGCGCCGCGGCGAAATCGCATATGTCGTATAATGATGTCGTGCGTTTCCAGTTCAACCGTGTTGCCTGCGATGCAGACACCGTCACCAGGTGCTGTGCTTCCTGCAATAGTAACATAGGGAGCTCGGATTCGAATTCGGTCCTTGAGTTGGATGATTCCAGCGACATTGAAAACAATGGTTCGCGGCCCAGCCGTCTCGCATGCTTCACGGAAACTGCCCGGTCCCTCATCGTTTAGATTTGAGACGATTATCACTTTACCCATGCGACCACCAAAGGAGTACATTCCCCCACCTTCCGCTCCAGGAAACGCGGGGATCGTTGCTTGTGGCAAGTCCTCGGGCTTCTCGGATGCTGGAAGGTACGGTTTTCCTTTTTTCGCCCACTCCAGAATGATCGGCATGGCTTTTGTGAAAATGGCATCGGACCTCTTGTCCGCAGCAGCCATCCTCTGATTGGCCACTTCTTGCGCGGCCGCCGGGATCCTTGGATAGCCTTGCGCTTGCGCGGACGCTATAGAACAAACGAACGCACCGAAGCTGTGCCCGAAAAGTAAACAGTTCCATACAAACGGACGCATCATAGACAAAACCAGTCCAATGAAGAGGTGATTAACGCAACGGTTCAGGTGTTTATAGCAAGGATTCACTGTCGAGCTACTGCTTGGCTTGCCGACCCCTTAGCTCGAGCTCTGCTTTTTTTGCATCGTAACCTTCGGCGGAAAGGTAGTTGTTGATACGACCTTTGTACTTCCCAAAGATGGCATGTTTCTCTTCAGAGGACCCAGCATCCATCGCGTGCTCCCGCGCCTCCAAGAGGAGTGCATGTATGGAGCGTTGTTGCTCGCCGGTCAAATTGGGATGCAGCATCCGATACTGCTGCAGGGTCTTTGGTACAACTTCATAAGTCAGACCATCCTTGACCTTTTCGATTTCGTCTCCATTTAGTTCCGCTCCCAGCCTGCCAAGCAATGCAAAGTGAAGCTGAAACTGCTTCGACTCTGCTATGGTCCTGGCAAATGACACTTGTTCGTCGCTTCCAGATTTCAACTTGGAATCGCGTTCGGCATGTATTGCATGCAAGTCTCGGTAAAACCGTGCGATCTGATCGCGAATTCGGGGCGCTTTGGCCGGATCGTTCAGTTCCAGTCTAGCAACGATCTTTTGCGCTCTCTCGTTGGTGACGCGAACATACGCTTCGTCTTCGTGACTAGTTTCTTGACCGATTCCCACCTCGAAAGGAACTCGAACAATGCAAACGAAAAACAGGACGCAAATCGTTAAAGCGGCTCGGCTCGGATCCGAACATGGAATCAAAAAGGGCATTGAAATCTCAGTCTGGAAATGCAATTAGAGCCCAAAGGCTGGCTGGATACGACAATTCATCTTACCACACCGAGATCTCAGTGGGACTTTTGTTTTTTTAGTCTTCTTCTGGTTGGTCCTATTTTGCCCGAATGGTTCTGCGAGACAATCGGCTTACCAACTGATTGCGGGTCGTGTCCAAAAGTACGGCCAGGAAAATCGTCATGCTCACAATAATTGGATAGAGATAAGGATCAGCGTTGAGGATCACTAGTCCGTTTTCGACCGTTTGAAATAGGATGGCTCCAAGGAGAGTTCCAGGCAGCACACTACCACGACCTCCAAACAAACTAGTGCCCCCGAGCACTGCCGCCGCAATCGCTGCAAATTCCCGCTGGTTCCCAAAGGTTGGTGAAACGGCACCGGTTTGCGTTAGCGCGATCAACCCGCTCAAGGCTGCGCACAACCCGCAAATAACGTATGACAACATCAACAAGCCTCCCACAGGAACTCCCGCTTTACGAGCCGTTTCTCGATCAAATCCAATCGCATAGATCTGACGTCCCCATGCAGTCCCTACTAAAAAAAAGTGTGACAGCAAAGCAACGGCCAACATCACCAATACGGGAGTTGGTATTCGCAATAAATGCGATGAGCCGAGAAGCGTGACCGAGTCCGGCATATTCATCGCTCGTGTATTTGTTAGCCACAGACCAAATCCACGAGCAATAAAGAGCATTGCAAGCGTGGCGATAAAAGCGGTCACTTTCAATCGAACGACCAACACACCATTCAGCCCTCCGACCAACAGGCCGACAAACATTCCCGCAAAGATTCCCAGCGCAAGCGGATAGCCGTTGAAAATCAACTTTCCCGACACGGCTACCGCAACAAACATTACACTCCCGACACTTAAGTCAACTCCTGCCGTGAGCAACACAAAGGTCATTCCAATCGCCGCCACCGCAAGCGAACTGGATTGGATCAAGATATTGGAAAGGTTTTGCACATCGAGAAAGCGATTCGACATACATCCAAATACTACAAATACCACCACAAAAAGTGCGAACGGGGCCTGATTGAGACTTCGAATAGCAATCGCTTTGGGCCTCATAAAACGTCCTCTTGAACGAGTTCCGTATGCATGGCGGAACGCAAAATGCGTTCGCGATCGAACTCGCCGTGCGTCAATTCATCTTTGATTTCTCCACGGCTCATTACGAGGATCCGATCGCAGATTCCTATCAGCTCTTCTATTTCAGAAGAGATTACTAAAATCGCAGCTCCGCTTTCGGCCAACTCACCGATCAGACGATATACCTCAAACTTGGCCCCCACATCGATTCCACGCGTAGGTTCGTCTAGGATCAACAATTTTGGTGAATTCAATAGCCATTTGGCAAGCACCACCTTTTGTTGATTGCCACCGCTTAAGGTTTGAACGCACTTTTGACCATCGGCTGACGAGGTAAGTCGTACGGCATCGCGGATGGTTTTGATTGCAAGTGAAAGTGGTTTTTGGCGAACAACACCCATCCGTTTCGACGCGTACTTTGGGACTACCACTAATCCGATGTTATCGTCTATGGATGCTGGCATGCACAAACCATCCTCTCGACGACTCTCGGTCAACATGGCCATCCCCTGCACAATGCGTTGGCTAGTCGACAGATTTGTGATTTCTCGGCCTGAAAACTTAAGCGTACCGGATGCTGCCGAATCCAGACCAAATAGAATGCGAGCCAATTCCGTACGTCCACTACCCATCAATCCCGCGATCCCCAACACTTCGCCCACATGCAAGTCAAAGCTTATATCGTATATCGCTCCAGGGGACGATAGATGCATCGCTTCCAATTGCTTGTCTGGTCCGATCGATGTTTTCCTTGGAGGGAATTGATTGTCTAAATCACGGCCTACCATCATGGATACTAATCGCGATTCTCCAAATTCATAAATTGGCCCGCTTCCAATCAACGATCCGTCTCTCAATACTGCCACTTCATCGCATACCCGTTGAACGTCGCGCAGCACATGCGAAATGTAAATCATCGCGATGCCGCGCGACTTAAGAATCCCAAGCAGTTCGAATAGTTTGTCCGATTCTCGCGAAGAGAGCGAAGTCGTCGGTTCGTCCAGGATGATCAGTTTAGCATCTTGACGCAATGCCTTAGCGATCTCAACCAGTTGCCGTTCACCTGCAGAAAGATTCTCGACACGAAGTTTCGGGGACAGGTTCAAACCAACTTGCTTCAAAAACGAAACCGATCTAGCGATCATTGTCTGCCGATCGATCCATCCCAGCTTGCAAGGGAAGCTTGTCAAGAATAGGTTCTCTGCGATGCTTAGATTGGAGAAGAGATTCAGTTCTTGGTGTATAAAAGCGATGCCTAAGTCTTCTGCGTCGCGAGGATTTGACGGCCGGTAAGGTTGTTCGTTGATTGTCATCGAACCGACATCCGCTGGCGTGTTGCCGCCGAGTATGTTCATCAACGTCGATTTCCCAGCTCCGTTCTCGCCGACCAGACCAAGCGTACGACCTGAGGCCAATTGGAGCGATATCCCTTTGAGCACCTGTACGCCGAAGTAAGACTTGCCAATATCATTTAAACCGAGGGTCCATGGTTTCATATCACGCTCGCTCCGTTTGTTCGGAATCGCAGTGTGTCTAGCAATGCCGCCAAGAGAATCACGGCACCTTTGGACATCATGATCGTGAAATGAGAAAGATTGAGTAGATTGAGGCTATTGTCGATCAGTGCAAGAAGTAGTACGCCACTCGCGGTCCAACAGACGCTACCGCGACCACCATACAGACTGGTGCCTCCAATGACTGTGGCTCCGACAACATCGAGTAAGTTGTTTTGCCATTGTACGGGCGAGCCGGTCTCTAACTGGCTAGTGATGAGAATCGATGCCAAGGCGGCGCTGACTCCACAAAGCACATAAGCAATGAGTACGGTGCCCCGAACATTCACCCCCGATACACGCGCCGTTTGGGCATTGTGGCCGACTGCGCGGAGACGGACCCCTATCAAAGTTCGTGTGAGCAGCCAATGGATGCCGATGACAACCAAGCCAGTGACCATCGTAGCAGCCCACATGTTTTTGCCTAGGAACAGAAAGCTCGAGGGCAAATGGTAAATGGATTTGCTTTGTGTCCACCATACAGCGAGCCCACTAAAGAGCATCATCGATGTCAACGTCACAATGAAGGGTGGCATTTTCAGCCAAGCGACGCAGAATCCATTAGCGAGTCCAACACCACTCCCCACCAAGAGCATGATGGCCACAGCAACAGGAGTGCCAAGCGCCGTGCCAGCAAGTGGACCGCCATCGGTTGTGATCATGGCTGCCCCGGCTATGCTGGTCAATGCGATGACCGAGGTGACGGACAGATCGATGCCTGCTGCAATCAATACAATGGTTTGCCCGGACGCAACAATCAGCAATGGAAGCATGGCGACCAAGACATTACCCGCATTCTCAAATGTTGCGAATCCACTCGCAAAGGGCGCCATTACCAAACAGTAAATGGCGCACAAAACAAGGGTTAACCAACCGGATTGAATGACGCGCTGGAACATGCATTAACCAATCGGTCTCTATTTTTTGCTCGGCTTACTCACGCTAGCTCCCCAAGTTCGCGCGGCCATCGATTCGCAATTGTCGCGATGAAGTACAAACCCAGGATCGCGAATCAGTGGTTCCACATCCTTGCCCGCTATCATGTCTACGATTGCTTGTACGGACGAGGACGCTTCGAAGTACACGTCTTGAACACCGGTCGCATCCAGGTATCCTTCTTTCAGCATTTGATAAGCTGTAGCGTCCCCGTCAAATCCGCCCAAAATAACATGACCTTTTTCATCGTGCTTGTAATACTTGCCTGCCGATTTGAGCGCTGAAACGATCGAGGGTAGTAAGAAATCCGACGAAGTAAAGATCATGCTGATCTCCGGATGGGCTTGAAGCCCATTGACCACACCGGCTTGCGCTTTCTCCTGATTCCATTCCGAAGGGACTCGGGCAACGACTTCGATAAGAGCCTCTTTTCCGGCAACGGCTGCTTCGAAGCCATCTCGTCTGCCGACTGCATTGATGTCCCCTAGGTCCCCCAGAACGATCATCGCTTTGTGCTTCGTGCCAACCTTCGCGGCTTGCTCGACCATGTACTCCACCGTTTCCTTTGAGATTTTATAGTTATCGCATTGCACCGCTACCGATTTCGCGTCCGACTCACCAGCTGGCCGGTTGAACAAGACGATGGGGATCTTGGCTGCGTTTGCAGCCCGAATCGCGGGAATGCAAGACTTCGCATCTTTCGGGACCAAAATGATACCGTCGACTTTGCGAGTGATAAAATTCTTAACTTGTTGAAGTTGTCGATTGGGGTCGCCATCGGCGATAGCTTCTTGGAACGTAAATCCGCGTTGATTCAATTCTGATTTGATGGCATCGAAACCGGCAGCCCAATATTCGGTTTGAAGCGTCTCAAACGCAATTCCAATCGTGACCTTTTTTGCGCCGCCCGTATTTGTCGAGGGAGCTGATTCTCCGCAACCCAGGAAGAAGGCCATGAGCGATAAGCAAAGCGGTAGGTAAAGAAAAAACGCACCGTTGCATCTCGCTGCCTGTTGTTCTGAAGTCGAGGCAGCATTGCTTGCAATCAAGCAATGGTGTTGGTCTATCCAGCTCATTGATTGGTCCCCTTTACGATCATCTGTGTTTGCTCTTTCACACTGGGTGGATCGAACAAATTTAGCCAATCCTCCTTGAATATGCGTTCCCTGCCGTATGCCGAAATGAGAGTAGCTCCATCGCTAAATGGGAATGGAGCCAAACCAAACGCAATGCCAAGCTCGACTTTGATATGTCCGTACATGAAATCTTCAGCGGCAGCCCTTGGCACTCCTCTACGAATCGCTTCTTCAAGTACTTCTCTCAAGGCTCGAACGAGTGCGATACCGCATGTTTCCGCCATCGTCGGCTCCAGGATGGCCATTTGTTCTACGGTGATACGGTGGCTTCGCGTCACGGGTCCATAGAGTTGTTTCGCCAACTCTTCGCCGATAGCAAAGTGTTCTTCCGGACCTTGCATCAATGCGCATACTATTGCTTGCCTGGCATGAACTCCTCCAAAAAAATCCGATCGCTCATCCATCGTTTCGAAGTGGTCAAAAACACTCGGATGACAAGGGTGCGTGACAAAGTAGGTTATGTCTGGACGTTCGGGTAACTCACCAGCCAATGCTGTCGCCGGGTCCAAAGTGATAAAGATAGTTCCGGGTCGTGCCTGTGGCACAACGGTGCTTGCAATACTTCCCAATAAACAGTCCGGTAAAGCGAAGATCACAACTTCTGCTTCCAACAAAGCCGCTGACTCGGACGTCGTTGAAAGCCCCCGTTGATCAATCCGCTGACGACCCAATTCACCAACTTCCACGAGCAAAAGTTTGTGATCGCCTGTGCCTTTGATGAGATTGTCGAGCAAGCGACATCCCATCTTTCCACCCGCTCCAAAGATCGCAATCTTCGTCATTAAATTCTCCGTGTAGTGCCATTGAGTATCGTCCCCCAAACGTCGTCTCTTCCCACTTGTCCACCTTTAAAAATGAATTCCCTCCCATGAAATGAGTTCGCTGCATGCGCGCGGCACAGTGGCGATCCGGGCGCAACAGGAGAAATCGCTTCCAGCGCCGTTAAGCCTAACTCCCTTGCAACGAAGCCCGATGAGTCACCGCCAGCAATCCCGACACGAAACAGTGGTCGTTCCGCAAGGATGCCGCTAAGGATTTTTCCTAATTTCGGCCCCAACAGTTTTCCGCTTTGCAAACGGATGTCGAGTTCCGACAATCCCATGTTCCGCATCTTTTCCGTCGCCGAATCGATGCGAGCGTCCTTGGGTCCACGGCTAGTGTGCAAAATCAAACTGACGCCTCGCTTCAAACACGCTGTTGCAGATTGTACCACATGTTCCACTTCCGAACGACTACTGCGATCATCAATCAACTTAGACGGATTCAGTGCAAGAGACTCAAAGCCATTGCGCTCCGCCCAAGATATCTGTCGATCATTGACCGGTGAGCAACTCCCTGTGATCACGACAAGTTGTTCCACAGGACCAAACGTTGGTGTATCCGGTCTTTCGGTTCCCCAATGCTGAGTGAGCGCGTACTCGATGCCCGATGAGCCCACCATAAAGCGAGGGTTTTTCTGATTCGAAACCTGGTCGAGTATACGTCCGATCTTGGAGAGATGCTCCGGCATCAAGAGATCGAACAGTACACCATCGCAATCGTCCCCAAGTGCCGCATCAACACTCTCAGGACATTCCTGAAGTTGCAATATGTTGTAGAGTCCAATGCGCAACTTGGTCTGATGTGCCAAATGAGCTCGAATGTCTGACTCATTCATCGGCGTAATCGGATGGTGCATCATTGTGGGATGCCGGTCTAGTCGGAATGGATCCGAGTCCAGTCCGGAACGCGCAAAAAGATTTCCGAAGACCTGATACCTTCCCAAGTTAGGAGCGGCAACGACGATGGGCACAAACTCGGAACCAAACAACTCTCGACCTAGCTCCATGGTTTTGCCGATGTTACCGATCTCGGGCGATGAATCACAAGTCGAACAGATTTTGTAGTGAACGATCTTGGCGCCTGAGTCACGAAGTTGGCGAAAGACCGGCTTTAGTTCGATTTCCATTTCAACGGGCGACATGGAACGACTGGTTCCAGCGACACCAAACGCCTCAAAGTTTGCGAACTTTTCAAGTTGATCTGCACTGGGTGGAGCAAGGAAAAGGACGGTAGGAATGCCTGCCCACTGCAATACTTCCATCACGTCGGTGGAGCCCGTAAAATCGTCGCCGTAAAACGCTATTCGAGGCTTCATTTTGATTTGCGTCCAAACTTCTCCAATGTTTGCCGCAATTCAAAATGGTCCGAAGCGTACTGTTCCAACGCAATTCCCTTCGCAGCAGCTTCCCAAGCCTGTTGGATGGCCCGCAACCCTGCGGCAGGGCCTGAGGGATGCGCCATTATGCCTCCGCCTGCAACGTATAACACGTCCTGTGTACCCGTGCGCTGAAGTGTTTCTGGAGCTTGACCACCCCATTGTCCAGACGAGATGACCGGCATCATGTGATATCCACCCCACATCGGCTGACGTAAGGATTCAATCGACTTCACCACCGAATCATCCGACTCCCAGAACTTATTGTGCAGTCCGTTGACATGCATATGGTCGACCCCGATCGCGCGCCACAGCTTTTGGTATGCTGTGAATTCAATACCTAACAATGGGTGACGAGTCAGCATCCCCCAACCATTGCGATGGCCATGAATAGGGACTTCGCACGTCGACCGCAACGCGCTTACGCCAGCCCAACCAACGTGATTCAAACTCACCATCACGCAAGTTCCACCCGCCCGCAATACGCAATCATGGTGCCGTCGCATGGCATCCACCTCATCGGAGATGTTCACTGCATACATTATCTTACGCCCTGTTTTGTCCGCGAGCTGATTGATCTCGCGCATGACGCATTCAACCCGTTTCGCCAGCGGCGAATGAGGAGGATCGGCCATCAGCTCGTCGTCCTTGATGAAGTCGATGCCGGCTTCGCCCAACTCGCGAACCAACTCGGCGGTTTGCTCAGGCGACAAACCGACACTTGGCTTGATGATCGTACCGATGATTGGACGGTCGAACACGCCCGTCAAACGACGCGTTCCTTCGACGCCGAACTGAGGTCCAGGGTATCGTGTTGCAAAAACCTCTGGCAATTCCAAATCCAACAACTTGCAACCCGAATGCTCCGCCAACTCGTACAAGTTCCCGCATACCGTGGCCGCCAATGTTGGAATATTGCAGCCTATATTATCGAATGGGAACTCGATTTTGATTTCGGCACGCTGATAGCGTTGCTTTCCAGCTCCCTTCGTTTGCGACCTCGACCCTCGAAGTGAAGGCTGGTCTACCGCTTCAAGCAGTTGGATACTGACGACGCGTGCCCTTGCACGAGCTTTCAACTCCTCCGTTTCACCAGGCACCGGTAAGAACGTACCGGAACTCTGTTCTCCAGCGATCATCTCTGCCGCATGTTCCACAGCCAAATGCGTTTCAATCAAATACGTTGCTACGATGGGCGCGTTTGACACTATGCATTGGCCTTTGAAAAGGAATCCATGTCTATTGGACATTGTCGAGCGGCGCTCTCATACGATGCGTAAACCAATTGTAGCGTTTTCAGATTGTCATCGCCCGTTGTCTCGGCAGTTCCTTCGCCGCGCAATCCAGCAAGCAGATTGCGATGGCAATCAACGATGCTCGCGTGAACCAATTCATACGCAGGATTGACCCAAGTGTATGGTGGCAAACGCATGCTTTCCTGTCGTTCGCCACGTTCATCGAAAATACGAATCACATAATCGCTACATAACGAAACACCGCCACGCGTGCCCTCGACAGCAACCATCGTCTGTGGAAAACGGTCCAGTTCCCAACGGCTCGCATAGCTCATGTTGCACGTTACCGTCAAGCCGCTTTGTTTGCGCATCATTACCGTCGCCACGTCTTCGCCCAGGATATCAGGACGCATACTGCGAGTTTGGCAGTATAGCGCTTCTGCTTCGCCAAACAGAAATCGGGACACATCTAAAATGTGCGTGCCAATGTCGGTTAAAATAAACTGCTTCATCGTTTTGAGCGCAGGCTGATTGTCAAACACAGGGAAGCTGTTTGCAAAATCGATTCGGGCTCGAACGAGAGGCCCAAAGTCATTTTCATGGAGAATCGACTTCAAACGTCGAATCGGAACCTGCCACCGCCAGTTTTCATGTACCATCAATGGGACATGCAAGGTGCGGGATTCTTGGCAAAGCGCCTTCGCAGATTCGAGAGATGCTGCGAGAGGCTTCTGACAAATTGCCGCAACGCCGCGTTGCATCGCCATGCTTGCAATGGGAGCGTGTGACTCTACCGAAGAAACTATGTCGACAAAATCCAAACGGTGTTTGTCAAGAAGTTCATTCACATCAGCATAAACGTTTGAGACGTTAGCTTGAAGGGCACGTTGTTTTGCTTTGTCCAATGACTCATCGCAAACTGCAATGCACTTCGCTCCCCGCACTTCACCCCAACCGGCAAGCTGATACTGAGACCAAAACCCTGCACCTATGAGTGCAAACTCCAACTCACGCATCGATATTCTCCTCCATCACCACGATCTCCACGGACTCAGCGGCAATGCTACGTTGACGCTCGGCACCTGTCGGAGTCCTAAACCAAACCGTATGCGCTCGGTCGCTTAAATTGCCAAAAAGTACGTGCCTCACTCCATTCGGCGAATCGGTCCCCACGGCAACCACTTCTAGCGGCGATGTGCTCTCGACTTTGAACAAGCTTTTGCACTGGAGTAAAATTTCTATTGGCGAAGTCATTGGAAAAGATTGGCAATCGGATCCAATAACGCCGCGTTGACCAAACGCCTCATAAAGCGTTGCACTATGTACGCGCGGATGGGTAAGTAAGTTGGAAAAAACACCGACCGTCCATGCGGCACCGAATCCGGTGCATTGACGGGGATCCACGGCGGCTTGCAACTGCGTTTCCGGGTCGAGAAAAGAGGTGGCATTTGGGTTAAAGCGGGGGCGCAGCGTGATAGGTGAAATCACGACGTCACAATCGAAGAGCTTCACGGCCGTATCGACGGTCTCGCGTTGAGCCGACAAAGTCTCGCTGACCGAGAGGTTGTCAAAAGCATGTACCTGAGGATTGATCGAATAACAGACTTTCGTATCCGGTATCCAAGTCGGCCGCCAACGATTCAATTCAGCAAAATATGCGTTGGTTCCCACGACAATTGGAACGTTTGGTGCAACACTCTTTATGGATTGACGAGCTGGTTCGACCAGCTCTGAGGGGGTTGTTTTCGACATCGGGTGAAAGAGGAGGACTCTGGAAACGCGATCCCGACATTGCTCAATGCTCGCAAGGCACTCCTTCCAACTACTGCTTGCGACGCTATCGACAAAGATGGCCAGTTCCAATTTGGATTGGATTGCATGCGCGAACGCTATGCCGCGCATCAGCTCGGTATGCCAATTGTCTTGAGTTAGCCAAAGATCACATCGAATATGATCCGGCGTCATCGCAAGCAACAAATCCAAAACACGTTTCCCAGGCGTGGGTTGCCCAGGCGGCAATTGGAATCCAATCTTGGGCCGACTTACAGGCTCCCCCCAATCGATTTCCATTCGTTGCGGTTTGCGACTTCGGCGGCTGTTGGATTTCGTTGATTGGACCGATCGAGAACGATTGCGGATCAATTCGATCGTTACGGACTGCTCAATCGACTCACCCTTCTCCACACTCACCGGAAATGCAATCTCGAGCGGAGTACTATACGTCTTGAACGAAGCATCCGTCCAGTTGCGTTGGTCCTCCATTTCAAACGTATCGCCCGTCATCGTGACTTTCACTTGTAAGTTATGTCCGATAGGCTGCGCTATAGATCGAATACTTTTGAAAGGCTGGTGCGGCGAAATGAACTTTGGGAACGGCGCTAAAGTCATTGACCCGTCAACATGATCCACACGGCACGGTTTTCCAGCACATGCGCTGCTGGGATGCAATACGCATAATCCGATTCGGTTGCGGCGGAATGGCTCGTTCACGATCCCTCGGAAGCCATATTGAATCAGTCCCTCACTATTCCCCAAGATTCTACCATTCCACACAAAGGATATTTCGGGCTGCAAACTATTGGCCACAAAAGCGATACAAAAACTATTCGCTGTTTGCTCTATTTGCAAAGGATCGATCGAGAACGGAATTGTATCCCAGTTGCAATCGCGAACGGCAGCGAAAACGCCTCGCACTATTTCATGGTCATCGAGGCGAACATAGCGCAGAAAAGCGTTGTCAGAATCGAAGGCCATCGTCAAGGGGCCAGCATTTAGTTCAATCAATGCCATGCGTTTGCCGCCCGAGTGGAATCACGCCTCATGGTCCGTGGGCTTGCCCTTCATTCACTTTGGAAAGCGTTGGAATTGGCCAGTCGCTTGGCGTTAAAGAACTCGCCCTTGGATTTATTCGTCACCTCCAAAAGCGAATCCGCTTCCTTTTTCCTATCCAATCTTAGCAAGATTTGCGAAAGGAAATAGGCCGAGTCACGACTGAACTGGCCGCCACGACGGATAATTGCTGAAGTCGTTTCCTCAGCCGCTTGCATATCCCCAAGCCGAAATTGAATCCACGCCAACGAACAAGCGATGTCGGCGGAATCTTGCGACGACTTCATATTCTGAAAAGCAATTTGCAAGGCTCTAGCTCGTTTGCCCTCGTCCGTACTCTCGACGAGCGTCAACGCAAGTTGGTTGCTGATTCGAAGACTGCCAATATTCTTTTGAGCCAAACTGGAAAGCAAAGCTTCGGCCTCCATAAACTTTCCATACGTATAGTAAACAAGGGCTTGCACAAGCGAGAATTCATCTTTGAATTTCGTTTCCTCTTTCAGTGCAGATTGCGAGAGTCGGAACGCGTCTGGTGCTCGTTGTTCACTGAGCAGCCAAACGGCATGCGCAAGTCGTATTCTGTCGGCGTGCTTTTGATTTTCCACTTCCCCCTTTACAAACCACTCGTCAGCTTTCTCAGACTTCCGTTTGGCTGCAAACAAACCAGCCAGCTGTAGTTCTGGAGCAACTTCATCAGGCGCTAGTGAAGCTGCTGTGCGAAAATGAGATTCCGCAACCTGAATCTCGCCGTTGTGAAAAGCAGCTCGGCCTAGCCCCAACTCAACACTCACCGTGTTTACACCCGAAGCTCGCAGGCGAGTTAACAAATGGGACGATGCGTTCCAATCATCACGTTGCTCTGCAACCAATGATTTGGTGTACAAGACCGTTTTGAAAAACTCGTCTGCATATTTCTTCGACCATGACGATGGTGCCTTGGTTTGTTCGGCGGCGGATAGGTGCATCCAAGCGTCAAAAGCTCTGCCCGAACCCCGTGCGAACTCCGCAAACGCAAAGTGCACATCAGGTCGCGACGATTCCGTCTGCGATAACCGCTCGAGAAGCTGTTGACCCGCTTGAAATTCCCTTTTCTCAAACAACCAGATCGCAACCAAAACATCTGCATGCGGCAAATCCTTCAACTCGGCAACTACTTCTGCAGCTAGCCGGCGACAGTCCTCCAAATTTCCTTCCTGGAGTTTTTCCATGGCGGGTTTCAATCGCAATTGAGAAGCTTTGGAAACTTCCAAACGCGAGCCATCCACTGTGATGAGGTCACCGAGAACGGCTTGGCAAAACAGAATACTTAGAGCAAGAAAAGTGCAAGTGATCTTAAGCATTTCCCGATTATCCATGGTGCGCGGACCCGTGCGCGACAAATAAAGAACAGTACAAAATTACGCCGCGTAAATTTTGCCTATTTGCCCTTCTTTCGCGGATCTTTACCCTCGATTGCATAGTCCTTTTTCGTGGACGGAGCCTCGACGGTAAGACGATTGGTTGATGTCTGTCCGTAATCGATGGGCAACAAGTCATCGCAAATCTCGACTTCTCCTCCATCGACGTCTTTGGCTATTTTGACGACGTACACTGCACTGATTCGCACTATCTTTTCGCCAGGCAACACGTCGTTGATACAAAACTTACCACCTTCGACTGCGGTGCCAACAACTTGCCCTTTGCCATCGACGGGCTCCAAATTGATCATACCTCGACTTACTGGCTCTCCATTGAAAGTCACTGTCCCTTCGACACGAGCCATCCCATTCCCGCAACCGACTAAGGCTGGAAAGGAAGCGCCTAAAACGCAAAGCAAAAACCAATTCCGTTTTAGTGCATTCATGGGTCGACCATCATTTCCAGTTCGAGACAAATGACCATCCGAATTGCCAAAGTTCGCTCACTATTGATCTACGGAAACGACTTCACCGTTCGCTCTAGTGCCCAACGCACGCCAAGTCGCAAGGTCAATGCTTTGAGAAAAGAACTGAACCGAACCATCACCCATCACCGCTTGCACGCCGCCGGTGTGCTTGCTTCTGGCTGCCACAGCGACCGTCAGAGTTTGGGTTGCCGTAATACACGGCAAATTCTGAGCGGGCAAGTTGGTGTTCACTCCGCAGTCGTTATTTCGATCCGGACTACTCGAATTGGCTGTCAGGGTTGTGTGAAACGCCCAACGACCATCTCCCGAGTTGTTGATCGCATCGCCGCGTGAGTCGCGATTGTTTGCACCACCAGAACCATCCAGTGGCGAGACCAATACCTCCGACATCATCAGCGTATTGCTCGATCCATCCGAGACGTCCTTTAATCCGTACGCCCCTGGAACAGGCGGGTTAGTTGATGTGTTATGACTTCGAAACATACCCTGCCGCTCGCTTTCCGGAACGCTCGCTCCTTCAGGCCATCGTCCTTGACAAACGACGTAATTCAATCGCGTACGAAAGTTCGCATCGCCGCGCCAAAACTGGCCGCTGCCGTTTGAATTCCCATCGCTAGGGCAATAATAGAATGGTACTTTCTGCGAAATCAAACCGTCGAGTGTATTGGGTATATTGTTTGGAGTCGCAAAGAAATCCTTTGTCAAATCAAATGAATTCGAAAGTCCTGCTTGCTCCATGTAAGGCCACAAGGTGACGACAAAAGTGCGTCGTCGCGTGTTCTGTGAACCGTGTGGAAACTTATTGAAAGCCGAATGGTGATTGTGCATGGCCAGTCCCCACTGCTTGAGATTGTTGCTGCATTGCATTCTGCGAGCCGCTTCTCGGGCCGCTTGAACCGCAGGCAATAGCAAGCCGACTAAGATCCCGATGATGGCGATCACAACCAACAATTCGACCAACGTAAACGCTTGCCGAACCCTCGGTTTTAAATGGAAGGAAGTCACCATGTAGATTCTCCAACATGAAAATATGAAGATAAGTGCCCAATCAAGAATGAACGAACCAAAAGTATAACTGAGATCTCAGTTTCAGTAAAGGGTGCAGTTCGCTTTAAAAAAATAGCCAATGGGACTTTCCGATTCCGCTGTTTGCCCTATCGCACCGAAAATCTACGGACAACGGCTCCGCACGTTTCTCGCTCTATTTTCGTGCCTGCGAAAAAGTAGGGGGTGATTTGTCAGACTTTTTTGCGATCCCTCTTCAAACGACGTCGCACTGCCCATGCCCCTGCAAACCCAATTCCCATCATAGCTATCGAGGAGGGCTCAGGGACCGCAACAATCGCAATGTTGTTGCCACCGAAAGCATAATTGACTTGATAGATTCCTGTTAACGAACCGAGGTTGACAGTACCAAATGTCCCCGTCAAGTTTCCGCCATAAGTGGCAAATGTATACGGCGTCGTACCGTCCAAGGTCGTTCCCAATTGCTGCAGGTTCAAGACGGAACTGGCACCAAGAGTCAGGTTTCCGCCAAAATTAAGCAGGTCAATTTTCTGCCCCGACGCCCCGTCGAATTCAATGTTCATTGTACCGAGAATGTTACCAAAGCCATTGACCGTGAGGGTGCCAATACTAGTACCTGGCGCGACAAAACTACCGGAAGTTGGTGCAACAGTAAGATTGCCGCCAATCACGCCTGTGCCTGCGACACCACCGCCGTTGGCTATAACACTTCGTAGGCCCGTACCTGTGCCTGCGTCCGCAACAACCGTGTAACCGTTAGCAGTTCCAGCCGTACTTCCAATGTTTCCGCTCAGATCTACTTGGAATGTTCCGTTCCCTAAGTCCGCCTTGTTTACAACAAACAGATTTGGAACGCTAAAAGCAACACTTGCAGAAGTGACCCCCGATACAGTAAGCGATTGCCCAATGCCGTAGGCCGAAGCTTGCGTTGACGAAACTACGAGTACGTTAACTGCGGGTCTCGCGGCATCCGTGATCGTGGATCCGGCGAAGTTGCCCCCGTTGACAAACACCGTCCCGCCACCCGACGAGGTAATTGTTCCGTTTCCAAAGCTAGGGCTATTTAACGCAAGGTTTCCGCCTCCAGTGTTGGTGACGTTCATCTGCAAATTCATGGGCTTGGCTATAATGCTGTCGTTGTGATTAAACACCATTGTTCCAGTAGTCGTCGTTTGACCACCAGAAATTGCAACGCCACCTAGTATTGGGGTCGCACCGCCCAATCCAACTTGTAATGTTCCTTGGCGTACTTCGGTCCAACCGGTGTTGTTGCCAACAAATCCATTGCCGAGAATGAGCGTCCCGGTGCCGTTGTAACTAAGTGATCCATAATTTGGTCCAGTCAGGGGGACAGGGGCAGATGTCGCGGAGTCATAGCGATCGAAAAAGGCATTGTTTACTACCGTGGTCCCACTACCATTGAGAGTCAAAATGCGTCCAGTATTATCGCTTGCTGCAAACATACGGCCATTCACGCTCAATTGATTTCCTGTAATGTTATTTGTGAGATTCCGAGTGTTGCTTTGAAAGACATCACCTGTCAAAGTGAACTGGTCAGTTCCAGCAAAGATGGCATCTCGTCCAAGTGAAATTCGATTGGCCAGGATTCGCGGACCAGTTCCATCGCCCTGAACGGTTTGGGCAATTGCCCCACCGGTGAACGTAAGTGTTCCACTTGAAAACGCTAGGTCATTCTTGATCACATGGATAGAAGCGGCATTCGGACCGTTTGAACCTAAAGTAGTGCCGCCAGTGTAAGTATTAGCAACGTTGTGATTCCACGTGCCTGCACCAGCGTAGAGAACCGACCCAGTCCCAGAAATTGCTGAATTAAAATTGTGAACGGCCGTAGTGTTCGTGTTCGATCTAAATGTTGTCGCCGTTCCCGATGCTGCAGCACTCAACGTGATTGGCCCATTGTAATTCACTGTGCCAGAATCAGAACGAAACGTGTTGTTTACGGAAATCATTGCACTGAGGTTTGCGGTGCTGCCTGTGTCGACTCTAAGTTCTAATCCGCCATTCGTAGCGGTAGGAGTTCCGGCTACATTGGCTAAACCATTTGTGGCATCACCAAGTGTTGCACCAATCGTAATATTTCCGAACCCAGTCGCATCGATCAGGTTTGCTTTCAAATTGCCGCTACCATTTAGCGCAAATCCAACTACGTCGACATTATGAGTGCCGACAGTTGCGGTACCGTTCAACGTAATTGGAAGATTCGTACCGGTTGCAACTGTTGCCGTGTCCAATGAAGCCAAGACGGCAGCTCCAGGTGTTGAACCTGTAAATCCGGAGTCTGTCCAGTTACCAGCCACCTGCCAGTTGTTCGACGATCCGCCCGTCCAAGTGAAAACATTTTGCGCATTCACGGAACTTGTCAAAAACACTAATAAAAATGCGAAAAAACCGATCGATTTCAACAAACTCATAGGAATACCCGAGTAGTAAAATTAAGAAATCAGGCACACGTCCCAGAATAGCAAGTTTCCATCGCTTTTTCGGTTTTAGCACCTCACTGAGATCTCAGATTAATTTTCCACGTAGATTTGTCAAGCCAGTGGCCACTTTGTGGAGCAAAGTTTTCCGAAAAACGCAATTAACGGCCCATACTTTGAAATTTAGTGCTGCTTTGTATATCGCCGATGGTTGCAGAACGAGCAATCCGCCACAGGACTACTCTATCGTCGGATAGGTTTTCAGCCTGCGGGCTATGAGGACAGTTGTGGTGAGTCCCAGTGCTGGGTTCTACTTCCTCGGTGCCAACACCAAATCGCGTCCATGTCGCAAATGTACCGTGACTAACGCTGCCGCTTCGTCACTCTTACCTGCAAGTATGGCGTCGACGATCGATTGATGCTCCTCGAGACTCTCCTTGGGACGTAACGGTTGAAGTCGGAAGACTCTGGAAATGACCCGATGCATTCGGTTCTTAAGGTCCAGCATAGTCCTAAGAATGGCCTGATTCCCATACTGCTCGACCAAGAGCAAATGGAATGCAGCATCTCGATTGACCCAATCGGTAACATCCTCTGCAGCCGAAAACTCCCTCTGCTGAGCTAAGTCGCACTGAAGGGCGATTGCCTGGGAATGCGTAATCCGTTTTGCCAATCCGCGAACCACGTGCGTTTCTAATGCAGTTCGGATTTCATATTGATCAGCAATTTCATCGACAGGAATCTCGCGTACCAAAATGCATTGCTGTGGAGAGATAGTCACAAAACCCTCCATTTCTAATCGCTCTAACGCGGATTTCACCGGTGTTTTGCTCATACCAAGCATCAATGCTAGTTTTCGTTCTGCAAGGAATGAACCAGGAGGAAACTCTTCGTCCATGATCTTCTTCTTGATCACCTCAAAAGCTTTCTCCTTTAGAAGCGATCGGTTTTGAAGAATGCTCGCCGAAGACTTTTCCTCGTTGGCATGCTTTTCATGCGGTCGAAGTACGACCGGATTGCCAGCGTCGCTCAATTGCATTTGCGTTGGTCTCAGTTTCCAGTGAAAAACGTAGGCGTTTGAAAGTTCATGTCTTTAATCATAGTGAGATCTCACTAGAATATCAATGCTTGTGTTTTCGTGGTGCACTCCACGCTTCGACCGAGGCCAATTCAATAATAGTCGCTTTATGATTGCGTCCCAGAGGGCTTACCATTGATGATTCCAGGGACGATCGAGCATCCTAAGTGGATTTTTTTACTATGTTTGGTCGCGGCTCTCTCTCCGGCTGCCAGTCCACAGGATTCAAAACACCCCTCCATCGACTTGGGAAGCGACGGTCGCTTAGTTTATCGCCCGGACGCTCAGGGTAATCGGAACTTGGACTACTCTTTCTGCGGTTTTCAAGCTGGCAACAGCCCGCTGCCCGCAATCCAGGCGAGGGTAATTGTACAAGCAATGGAGGGTGACTCAACTGAGTCGATCCAAGCTGCTATCGACTACCTATCCGATTTGCCAATGAACGCGGATGGGTTTCGTGGTGCGGTCTTGCTCGGGCCTGGAGTGTTTCCAGTCGCAGGTCAGCTTTGCATCCGCAGCTCAGGCATCGTTCTGCGAGGAACGAAAGCACCTCAGGGGACCACAATCCTAGCAACAGGCCGCGATCGAAGAACGTTGATCCGAATATCAGGCTCAGGCGAACCTCGCTTTGCAAAGGAAGTCCAAATAGCGAACGACTACGTAGCCACAGGAGCAACACGATTGCTTCTGACTCAATCGCCTCCATGGATTTCTGGTTCCGAAATCGTCGTTACGCATCCAAGCACGCTGGAGTGGATTGCCTCGATCGGCATGAATCGATTCCCCACCGACGACAAAGGATCTTGGCTCGACTGGAAAGCAGGCACCATGGACTTGCAATGGGAACGGACCATTCGGAGTATCGATGGCAACGAAATCGTCCTTGATGTTCCACTGACCTGCTCCATCGATGCAAGCCTATCCAAAGGATACATTCGCGGCATGAATTGGCCTGAGCGAATCAACAATATCGGAATCGAGTCTTTGCGATTGATCTCCGTTGCGAGCTCCAAGAATCAAAAGGACGAGGAACACGCGTGGGATGCGATCGGGATCGAGAAAGCTTGTGATGTGTGGGTTCGCGATGTATCCACAACTGGATTTGTTGGCTCTGCGGTTTCTATTTTAGAGACAGCCAAACGAGTTAGCGTAATCCGCTGTTCCTCGAATGCGCCCATATCAGAGCACGCAGCTGGTCGCCGCCGTACTTTCTATACGTGTGGACAGCAAACACTATTTCAGTCGTGCACTGCAGATTCCGGTCGTCATGATTTTGCCGTGGGATACCTTGCCACAGGTCCGAACGCTTTTGTCAATTGTTCTGCCACAAGTGCTCAGAGTTTTAGCGGACCCATTGAGAGTTGGGCGACCGGAATTCTTTATGACAATGTTTCCATCGATGGGGGAGGACTATCGCTTACGAATCGCGAAATCGATGGGCAAGGGATTGGTTGGACGACCGCCAATTCGCTTTTGTGGCAGTGTTCTGCTCCCATCATTACGTGTCGCAATCCTCCCGGCCATCAAAACTGGGCAATTGGATGTTGGGCGGGATTTGTCGGTGATGGAAACTGGAGGTCGATGAATGAATTCGTCAAACCCGATAGCTTATACCAGGCGCAACATGCGGAGCGAATGTCCCCAACGCTAAGCCAGAGTATTCTCAACGCAGGTCCAGTTTCCAGCACCTTCGATGACCTTGCACTCGGAGATGCGCGACCATCGAAGATTGCACAAGCGGCAATCGTTCCAGCAAATACACCAGTAGCATCACAATCACTTTCGGTTCGAAATGGTTGGCTCTGCATCGGGGACAGTCTCGCGGCCGGAAAACGAGCCGGTACAGTGTGGTGGCGTGGTTCTATGTTGCCGTCGCGAATCTCCGAGTTTGGTGTGGGAGTGACTCGATTCACTCCTGGACGCACTGGCAAGGGTTTTACAGATGACCTCAATGAACTCACCGATGCGATGGTGGCAGACGACCAGTCGATTCTCGAACATCATTGGGGACTATGGTACGATCGACGAAGAGATGACCATGAGATGATTCGTCGACTCGATGGCGAAGTATGGGCTCCATTCTACGAACAACCTTGGGCGAGAAGCGGAATAGGACACGCATGGGATGGGCTTAGTAAATACGATCTCGAATCATTCAATCCTTGGTATTTCTCGCGTCTTCGTGAGTTCGCCTTGCATTGCGACGCGAAAGGTCGCATCTTGATGCAGCAGATGTACTTCCAGCACAACATTTTAGAGGCAGGTGCGCACTGGGCGGACTTCCCATGGCGGAGTGCCAACAACGTTCAACAGGTTGGATTTGCAGAACCGCCACCCTATGCGAACAAGAAGCGAATTTTCCAAGCGGACGAATTCTACGATGTGAGCCACCCCGTTCGACGGTCGCTACATGTGGCCTACATACGCCATTGCTTATCGAACATGATCGACCGCAACAACGTGGTGTACTCAATTGGAGAGGAGTTTACAGGGCCTGCATCGTTTGTTCGTTTTTGGCTTGAGACCATCGCGGATTGGAAAGCAGTGAATCCCAATGCATCGCCCCTCATTTGCCTAAGTTGCACCAAAGATGTTCAGGATGAAATACTAGCTGACGCACGCTTGAATTCGATGATTCAAATCGTCGACCTCAAGTATTGGTGGTATTTCGCCGACGGTGCGCTCTATGCTCCGCCCGGAGGTGCAAATCTAGCACCTCGGCAGCATCTTCGTGAATGGAAAGGGAAGAAGAGTCGTTCCGATCTGCAAACAGCGAAGCAGATTCGCGAAATGCGCCAGCGATATCCCGACAAAGCGATCCTGTCCGATTTTTCGACGCAAAACGGCTGGTCAACGATTGCCGCCGGTGGCTCAATACCCGCACACAGTCCCGAGGTGCCTGCAGATATTCTCGCAGCAATTCCGCAAATGATGCCGATGGATGAGATGGACACTACGAGTTTCGGGTTGATGACTGAGGGAACGAGTTATCTTGTGTACGGCACTCAAGAGCATGGATCGGACAACGATCCCATCCGGCTATCGTTAGCTGCCTTTGGCAAAGAGTTTGTAGGCCAATGGATCGATCCAAATAGCGGGGGCAAGATACGCGAAGTTCGAGTTCGAAAGGGTATGGATTTCGAAGAGAGACCTCCGAACGGTCCAAGCCACTTACTTTGGCTCAGATCTCGCTAACAGGTCAGACAAACGCGGAGAAACAATGAGGCAATTGATGAGGCATTTCAGCGGACGAAAGTCGCATTGGTCAGGTGCGACCGACGCTAAGGCATACGGTACGATTGTGATCGCGGCATCGATCTCCCTTTTATTTTCCCTGCCAGTTGCTTCGGCCCAAAGCCAAACGCAATCGAACGTTGCCTTTCAACGCATCCCACTGGGAGAATCTCAATGGACAAACGGTTTTTGGGCCGAGAGGCAAAAGATCGTCGAGCAAGCGTCGTTGCCTCAGATGTGGCAAATCATGGTCGACGACGTCAACAGTCAGTTCCTTACAAACTTTCAAGTCGCCTCTGGAGTCAAGGCGGGCAAGCACCGAGGTCCATCCTGGAACGACGGAGATTTTTATAAGTGGATCGAAGCCGCATCGTCTGCATTTGCAACCAACAAGAGTGTGCAACTCGACAACTGGATGGATCAAGCGATTGAGGCTGTCGGCAAAGCCCAAAGGGATGATGGCTATGTTCATACCCCCATTCAAATTCGGAGTCGGCAAGGGGACACTTCGGCAATTCCCTTTTCAGAACCGCTCCAATTCGAACTCTACAATCTTGGGCATTTGATGTCTGCGGGCGTTGTTCATTGTCGTGCGACTGGCAAAAAGAGTCTACTGAACATAGCCGTTTCTGCCGCCGACTTTCTGGATCGAACGTTTAGTGGTCCCGAGACACCGTTGGGACGCAGCGCCATTTGCCCATCGCACTACATGGGTTTGATCGATCTGGGCAGGTTTGTCGACAATCCCAAGTACATTCTGCTTGCGAAGAAGCTGATCGAACGCCGCGATCAGGTAGTCGATGGATCCGATGATAATCAAGATCGAATCCCGTTCCAAAAACAAACCGAGGCCGTTGGACATGCGGTACGAGCAAACTACTTGTATGCCGGTGTTGCCGACTTAGTTTGTGAAACAGGAGACAAGGTTCTTTTAGAGACTTTGAAGACGATTTGGGATGACATGTCCCGGTCCAAGCTTTATGTGACCGGCGCATGCGGAGCATTGTTCGATGGGGCATCCCCCGACGGCAGCTCAGCCCAGAAGTCTATCTCGAGGATCCATCAAGCATACGGGCGGCCTTATCAACTTCCCAATAGCACCGCGCACAATGAATCGTGTGCAACCGTTGGAAACATCCTGTGGAACTGGCGTATGCTTGAAATCACGGGGGATGCTATGTACGCCGATGTTCTCGAATTGGCCCTATACAATGGACTACTTGCTACGATAAGCCTGGACGGTTCGAGCTACTTCTATACGAATTCTCTTCGTCAATTGGATAGGATGCCAACCGAGCTTCGGTGGTCTCGTACGAGGAAACCATTCATCAGTTGTTACTGTTGTCCACCCAATATTTTGAGAATGATTGCACAAACGCAACTCTTCGCCTACGGCAAATCAAAGAACACCATTTGGGTTCATCTCTACGGATCAAATCGACTTCAAAGCAAGTTCGACGGCGGTGAATCCGTTGAGCTTGTTCAAGAGTCCGAGTATCCCTCAGATGGCCATAGTCGTTTTCAAATCGTTAAGTCATCCATGCAACCGTGGACGCTTCGACTTCGAATTCCAAAGTGGGCCAAAAATGCTTCGATCAAAGTCAATGGTGTCGCAACTCATGCCGAGATCGTGCCCGGTGCATACACGTCTCTCAAACAGAATTGGAAAGCGGGCGACCAAATCGAACTTGATTTACCGATGCAGGTTCGACTGCTCGAATCCCATCCACTCGTCGAAGAAAATCGGAACCAGGTTGCCGTGCATCGCGGTCCCTTGGTCTACTGCCTGGAATCGAAAGATCTCCCCAGTGGAGTTGCTTTGATGAGCAGCATGATTTCAACAGAGGAATTCTTTGAACCGATCGCGATGGATGAGCTTCCTGGAGTAATTGGTCTTCGAACCAGAGTCGCGTATCGTGCTGGCGATGCTTGGAAAGATGAATTGTATCGCGAAAGAGATAGCAAGACACTAGAACTAGGGAACACAAGACTTATCCCTTACTACGCCTGGGGAAATCGGGGCTCGTCAGAAATGTCCGTCTGGTTACCGGTGAGATAAATTCGATTTCCAATGCGCCGATTCAGTAGCCAGCTAGCGCTTTTCGGAAACGCGTAGGTCGCTTTTGCCGATAGAGACGTTGTGGCGAGGTTTTGTTTTAATAAGTCGCACGCTGCCTGTGCGACCTACTAGAAAGAACGCAGTGACGCTGACACAACTTCATTGGTTTATACACGACGGCCGGGTCTGTAGCCAGTGTTTGGCTTCTTGCCGCCGTCCTTAGAAACGCTTCGCTGTTGTTTCTTTGGGTTCTTGCGCTGGTTCTCTGGTGATGGCGTCGTTTCCGAATCGGCGTTCGCCTTGGATTGCTGTTCAGCAGCCTCTGGTTTCGCACTCGGATTGGGAATCGTGTGAACATACTCGCCACGGAAACGTTTGTTCGCGTCTTCTCGTCTTCGCTCCATGGCCTCTTTCGGGGGCCGGGATGGGATCAAGCAATCGCAGCCCTCTCCAATCAGATCATTGCGATTGACCGATCGCAATGCGTCTCGAACTTCAAAGTAATTCTCCGGCTTGAAGAACTGCATAAGAGCTCTTTGTGACTTGCGATCTCGAAGGGCTTTAGCGATGAAAACAGGCTTCAGTGTAAAGGGATCCAATCCGGTGTAGTACATGCTGGTTGCAATATCGAGCGGAGCCGGAATGAAATCCTGAACTTGATCCGGTTTGTATCCGTTTCGTTTTAGAAACACGGCTAGCTCGACCATCGACTCGATCGAACTCCCTGGATGCGATGCGATGAAGTAGGGGACCAAGTATTGCTTTTTGCCTGCGTCAACAGACGCTTGTTTGAATTGCTCTGTAAAGAACTCAAAGTCGTCGTTTGCCGGCTTTCGCATTTTAAAGAGCACATCCGCATCAACGTGTTCAGGAGCGACCTTTAGATGGCCACCAACGTGGTGTTCGGTGAGTTCTCGAATGTACTCGGGTGACTGACGGGCTAGATCCATGCGAACCCCGCTGGCGACCAGCACTTTCTTGATACCGGGAATTTCACGTGACTCACGCATCAATTCAATGACCGGCGTATGGTCTACGCCGAGTAGCTTGCAAATTTTGGGGTGCACACAAGACTGTCGACGGCATTTCGCTTCGACATCCGGTTTTGTGCACCTCATGTGGTACATGTTGGCGGTTGGCCCGCCGATGTCGCTCACGATCCCCTTGAATTCCTTGTCCTCGGCCATCGTTTTGATTTCATTGAGGACGGATTCCTTCGAACGAGACTGAATGATTCGGCCTTGATGTGCAGTGATCGAACAGAATGTACATCCGCCGAAACAGCCTCGCATGATAGTGACAGAGTTCTTGATCATGTTGAAGGAAGGGATCGGCTCGGTGTAGCTCGGGTGCGCCTTTCGCGTGTAAGGCAAACCGTAAATGCGGTCCATGGCTTCTTCGCTCAAGGGCAACTGAGGAACATTGCATACGATCGTCTGGGTGCCGTGCCGTTGCATCAGCTTCTTGGCATTGAGTGGATTGGTTTCGTTGTGGATAACACGAGTGGCTTTGGAGAAGGCGACTTTGTCTGCAACGACTTCTTCATAGCTTGGCAACTCGATCGCATCGGTGGGTGCCTGCTCCGAGGCGCCCAGCGCATAAGCAACCCCTCGCATGTCGCGCAAGTCCTTGACGGTTTCGCCAGCTTCAAGTCGCCTACACATCTCGACAATGGAGTTTTCACCCATGCCGAATGCGACCAGGTCTGCTTTGCTATCCAGCAGGATGCTGCGTCGAACCTTGTCGCTCCAAAAGTCGTAGTGAGCCAACCGACGAAGCGAGGCCTCGACGCCGCCGGCGATAACCGGCACGCCTTTGTAAGCTTCGCGAGCTCGTTGGCAATAAGCGAGAGTTGCACGATCAGGCCTCAGTCCGATCCTGCCGCCTGGGGAATAAGCGTCATCGTTGCGAACCTTCTTGTTCGCAGTGTAGTGGTTGATCATGCTGTCCATATTGCCAGCACTGATACCAAAAAAGAGCCTCGGTCGGCCAAATCGTTTCCAAGCATCGCAGGATTGCCAGTCCGGTTGGCTAACGATCCCGACCCGGTAGCCGGCCGCCTCTAGGACGCGACCCAGGATCGACATCGCAAAACTTGGATGATCGATATACGCATCGCCAGTGACAAAAACCACGTCTAGTTCACCCCAGCCACGGGCTTTTGCCTCCTCCATGGACATCGGCAACGCAACTCTTGCTAGAGGTCCATGGGGTTGCCTTTCCCCAAGCTTGTCCAGGTACCGACTGACAACGTTTCCGTTTTTCCCTGTGCTGCTCCCGCAGGTGCTATTATCCGCCTTTATGGGAGTCGCATTAGGATCGACGATTGGTAACGAGATGGACATGTTGTTTGCCAAAAGCAAGTGCTGCCGTTTTTTTAAGTTGATGGATGCTATTGTAGGCGAGTTTTTCGTTTGGCCAGCGGTTTTTCTTTGTTATTGATGAGGATTCCCACCGCTTGTATACTCGTCCGCTCTCTTAACAGGCGCAGCGCTGTGCAAATGCAGTGTTCGCATCTGGCGATTTGGCGTCTTGAGATTCCAGGTCGATGTATCCCTTGGTCCTATATTTACTTTTGGCGGAGAACACTAGCGGTGACAATTCGAATCGCAATTAACGGGTTTGGTCGTATCGGACGATTGACGTTCCGCAACTTAATGAGCCGTTCCAGCGAGTTCGAAGTTGTAGCCGTGAACGACTTGACCGATAACGCAATGTTGGCCACGTTGCTTAAATATGACAGCGTTCACGGACGCTACGACGGTACCGTGAGCTACGATGACAAACACCTCATCGTCAACGGCAAGAAGATCCACGCACTTGCAGAAAAAGATCCCTCGAAATTGCCTTGGGCAGATCTAAAAGTCGACATAGTTGTCGAGAGTACTGGGTTCTTTACCGGACGGGCAAAGGACGGTAAGCCAGGTTACGACTCGCACTTGGCCGCAGGCTGCAAGAAGGTCGTTTTGAGCGCTCCCGCTAAAGACGGTGCCGACCTAACATGTGTGCTCGGGGTCAACGATAACAAGTTGACGGCTGACCTTAAGTGCATTTCCAATGCATCTTGCACAACGAATTGTTTGGCACCCATTGCGAAAGTGCTCAACGATACGTTCGGTATCGAATCCGGTTTGATGACCACGGTTCACGCGTATACCAACGATCAAAAAGTTCAAGATTTGCCACACGCCGATCCGTACCGTGCTCGGGCAGCCGCGTTGAACATCATCCCAACGACCACCGGCGCTGCGTCTGCGGTTGGTTTGGTCATTCCTGAGCTCAAGGGCAAATTGACTGGCATCGCAATGCGAGTTCCTGTAGCAACCGGCTCTGTCGTTGACTTGACCGTCAACCTCAAGAGGGAAACGACCGTCGCTGAGATCAATGCAGCAATGAAGCTCGCAGCCGAAGGACCTCTCAAGGGGATTCTTTGTTACACCGAAGACCCGATCGTATCGAGCGACATCATCGATGACCCACACAGCAGCATTTTTGCCGCCGACTTCACCCAAGTCCTTGGCGACAAAGGCAAATTGGTAAAGGTGGTTTCGTGGTACGACAACGAATGGGGCTACAGCTGCCGAACCGCCGACTTGTGCGCTCGCTTGGGCAAATTCCTTTAGGCTCCAAATTCGCAAGGTAACCGAAAACGAAAAAGTCATGACTCAAAACAGGTCGTGGCTTTTTTTGTTGGCTACGTGGCAACGCTACGAGTTTTTGAGTCCGAGGTCTCAACTGGACACTGAGCATTTGCTAGCAATTGCCCAGGGTTTTTATTGGTTTTTCGACTTGACGGGGACCCCTGTTTTGGGACACGTTGTTATATAGTTCGAAAGCGATTTTGCTTCCCCCAGTGTCGCACCATCGCAAGACTATTCCTCGGGTCAGGATGATCCGGGAACACACCAACCCAAATTGGCAAGGAGGCCATTGGCATGTCGCGCGACTCTCGTTCTTCCGTTTCACTTCGCCAGCTTTTCCCGTCCTCGCAAATCGTCGGAGCCGAAGATATTCGTTGCGACGCATGCCGTTGCAACATCGATGATGCGGGCGGAAATTGTGTCTTCGCAATAGGTCTGGACGCCGAATCCGATGCCGCACGCGACACGATCGACGCGATCAACTGCGGTGCAAAGGCGATTCTCACCGAGCAGTTCCTCCCTTCGAGTGTCCCTCAATGCATTGTCACGGATGTGCGTGAAGCATACGCTCGTCTTTGCCATGCGATCGCTGGTCAGCCCAGCGAAAAAATGCTCACTATTGGTATCGTTGGTACGCATGGCAAGACAACGGCCGCGTTGATGGTCGCTTCGATGCTTAAGAAGATTGGTAATCGAGTCGCGTACTATACTTCGCTTGGAGCCAGCGACGGTAAGGACGCAGGGCTCCATGCTCAATCGGACGCAGACGCAAACGACCTTGCTCAATGGCTCGCGACAAGCGCAGAGAATCAATCGCCAGCAGCAGTTATCGAGTTGAGCGACGACATGTTACGTTCGCATGCTGCAAGCGGGATCGAATTTGATGTCGTTCTATTCACTAGCTTACGAAAATCGCAACGGATCGATTCTTTGCAGGCTCGCGGGGTTGAAAATGCCATGCATCGCATCGTCAGCCAACTCAAACGACACGGAATCGTCGTATACAACGCCGATGATGCCAGACTCAATCGTTGGATTGAACGTCACCAACCACACGCCATCAGTTATGGGCTCGACGCAGTAGCCGATGTTCGCGGCAAGCGACTAAGCAGTATGCAAGGCGAACAGTCATTCATGATCACTTCCGGCAATTGCGTGACGCCTCTTACAAGCTTGTTGCTTGGCGATCACAATGCCCGGCATATGCTCGGCGCTGCTGCCGTCGGTTATGCGTTCGGTCTCGAGCTATATGAAATCGTACAAGGAATCGAACGACTGCACAAAATCCCCGGTCGCATGCAGCGGGTTCCAAATGCGACTACGTGCGCAGTGACAATTGACAGCGCGGATCAAGCCGATCGACTAGCTGTGGCTATGCACGCATTGTCTAAGCATGGCGTTCCGATTGTTTGCGTCGCCGAGGTGCCTGAAGCCGCAACACCTGAACAATTAGCCGCATACGGACGCGTTTTGGAGCGATCTGCATCGAGGGTAATTCTGACGCAGTCTCGGCAATCGACGCGTAGCGGCCAGAAGTCGACCTGGCAGGTCCTAGACGGGTGTCAGTTCCCTGCGGCGATTCAAATTGTTCCTAATCGGGAGACCGCAATCGAACTCGCGATTCGAAGCACAGGGGTCGGTGAACAATTACTTTTGGCAGGTTGGGGGGCAAATCGTTGGACCAACGATCAGACCAAGGAATTGAAGAATGATATGGAATGCGCGACGAGTATGATCGCAAGCATGCCTAGCAAGCCGCTGGAAAGATCTGCATTAGCGAATGTACCGCGTCTACGCCTATTTGGCGGAGCCGCTTAAAGTAAGAGGCAAGGGCTCATTGCAAGTATTCCACAGCCCAAAAGCTATCCAAACGCCCACGACAGAACGTCGCTGAGCGTTTGCGAATGCAAGTGACTCAACACCAGCTCTATGATCGATGCTGGATCGGCAATAAACTCATTTTATGGACGCGGTGCCACTCCGTGGAGTCGATGCAAGATCAACTGTGCCATGTCGACGTTCAGTGCTCCGGCGGTTGCTCTCCATCCAGGAACTGCATTTAGCTCAAGCAATATGTTCCGCCCGTCTTTGGTCGGCAAAATGTCGACTCCGATCATCCAACCGCCAATGGCCTTACAAGCTCGAAATGCAATCGAGATCTGCTCGAAGGTAGGAGAGTGAGGAATAGCCTGTCCACCACGAGCCACATTGGATCGCCAATCGCCATGGTTCTCTCTGCGAACACAAAACAGTTCCTCGCCAACGATCAATAATCGCAAATCGTACCCTTCGCTCTCGAGAAACTCCTGAACATAGATGACCGATTGCAATTGCTCTAAGGTGCTGAAAACACGCCAAGCCATATCTCGATCGCTAACTCGCACGATTCCGCGTCCCTCACCTCCAAAAATTGGCTTCACGATGCAGTCACTGCCAAGTGCCTCCCAGGCAAGTAGTGCGTCGTCCCGGGTTTGGCAGCATATCGTTTTTGGTGTGTGTAGTCCGGCTCGCTTTGCGATGTCTAATGTCAGCCACTTGTCAATTGCAATTTCCAAACATCGCGGTCCGTTGAGCACTTGAACTCCAGAAGCTTGAGCAACATGTAGTGCATTCATTCTAAAGATTATTTGCTCAACGGAGCCAAGGGGCATTGATCGCACCAATACACAATCGCAATCGGTCAGTGCAATCGATTCGAGTTCGTTCGCTTCTCCAACCGCTTGCGTCCAAGTTCTCGCACCCGGCGCATCGCCGGCGTTGGACCAAACACTCAGCTTGCTGAACGACAACGACTCGACGGCTGTCCTTTTTCTTTTTGAGATCAAGTGCGCAGCACGCTGAAGGTCCTTCATGTACCATCCGGTCGGTGAGCCCAAGACACCGACTCGCAAGGTGACGTCTGTTTGCGCTTCAGCAGCTTCTTTCATGATGCATCAATGGCCGGAGATAGACTTGCGTTCGATTCGCCAAAGGATCGTAAAAGAACATCCGGGCGAATCGCTCCATAGCGAAAGGAGCGCCCAGACTTGAGATTTACGAGCGTGATCATTGCGGGACTGAACAGCCCAGGATCAACCTTGTAGAAATCGTAATCGTATTTTTTAAAGGTCTCGGCGAAAGGAACTCCAAAATCGCGAGAAGCAACGCTGGGTACTTTGGGACCCAACTCTTGGATTTGATTGTCGTTCGCGTTAACCCATAAAGTAACATGACCGCCATAAAGAATTGCATCGTTGGTTCGACCAATTCCTTGCACAAAATCGAGTGCGGTGGGTGGCAAAGGCGCAGTCCCATACCCCGAGACGACAGCACTTAAATCAAACCCCAATTCGAAAAGCTTGTGCATGGATGTTTCAACGCTTCGTGCCACGACTTGGATCGTGCCAGCGATGGAACGCGTTGGCGCGATACAAAGGACAAGGTTTTCGGCTGCGATCCCACACTCGAATGCGATGTATTCTGCGAGCGACTCATCCGGCAGCGAATCGCATTCAAGCACTCCGACAGCCCAAGGACTTGAATCAGAAACTGCGATGCTTTCCAACACATGTTCCTTGCCTCGCTTCAAACGCATCGGGCCTGAACCCATTGCAAAGAACTGGTCCTTTTTGACAGGCCAACCTGCGTATTGCGATGCCATACATGCATGAACGGGATCATCGGTTGCAACCTGAACGACAGACCAGGGCCCAATGGAAGAGTTGGATGGATGAATCGAAATCTCTGCCCGCCCAGACATGCAGATGCGGGCCAACATCAATCCGGCATGTAGTCCACCAACGACGTTTACTCCAAAATCTAAAACACGTGCGCCATTAGTAAGTCTTCGTTCCATGACACGCCAAGCTTCCGCATTTGCAAGTGTTACTTTGCATAGTTCGTAGGCGTTGCTATTGAGGAGCTGATTCATTTACGGACAGGTCTGTTTGAGGGCAATTGGCGGTTAGGGCGAGTGATTATAGCCCTTTTCTCAAATGCCGATGGGTAGGATCCTTTCCGCGGATTGGCCCTACCTTTGAAATGTCAGGTAACCAGGGCATGCTTTCCAAGGTCGCGAGTCAACGTAGAATAGTTTACTCATTATGGACACCCCATCGTTTCAATTTATGGGCGCTCGACTCAACCAAGAACAAAAGACATGAACATCATTCAAGATGATCTGACCGGTCCGGAAATCAAAGACCTACTCGAAATTCATTTTAATGGCATGCGATCCAACTCGCCGCCTGGAGGATGTCATTTTCTGGATATAGAAGGATTAAAGGCTTTGAACGTGACTTTTTGGTCGGTGTGGGATAATCAATGCCTCGCGGGTTGCGGTGCATTGAAGGAACATGATGCGCATTTGGGCGAAATTAAATCGATGCGCACGCACGCCAAGTATTTGAGAAAGGGTGTTGCAAGCCGTATGTTGGAGCACATCATCTTGGTTGCCAAAAATAGAGGCTATGACCGACTGAGCCTCGAGACCGGTTCCGGTGATGCATTCATTCCAGCTGCCCGATTGTATGAGTCGCGAGGGTTTGTCGCATGTCCACCCTTTGCGAGTTATTCCGCGAACGCATTCAGCCGCTTTTATTCTTTAGAGTTATAAGAGCAAGCAATTTCACCCTCGATCCCAAGCAAACTTGCGGCATGCACAAAGCCCAGCGTCGGTGTCGGAGGGGGACCGATGACCGCTCTAAGCTAGCTCGGCGTACCGTTCCGGGAAGACTCCGTTCTCGCCATCGCCTCCATGTCGTTGTCGTTTCGCGATCGACTTACGAAACAACTACATCCTGCTGCCGTCCCATTGCCGCATTAGAATCCTGTACGTATATCAACAAATGTGTTTGCAAAGCGGACATGGATCAGGAGTCAAGTTACCTTTGAAAGATAGGTAAATAACCGAGATCTAGTTGCAACATGATCAAATTGCAAGCTGTCTTGTAGACCTTGTTATACGAGTTCTGCTCTTGGTCCCACGATCCATCCGGTCCCTGCTCTTCCGCAATACGATTGTAGAGTCGATCACGGAATGGGAGCCATTCTTCATCCCCCTGGCGATAAACGACCTGGCTGTAGTACAGATAGGTGTAATGCCAATGACCGAAAGAATCGTCGCCTGGTCCAATGCTGTACAGGTTTTTTCTAGTATAAGCCAGCATCTCAGGGACCTTCTTGCTTTCATAGTCCCCTGCGTTGTAGAGGGCTGCAAGACTGGCAGCCGTTATCGCGGGGCGTGATGCCCCCATTTGTTGACTAGAATAGCTGATTCCCCCATCCTCGTTCTGGCATTTGTAGATGTACTTTTTTGCCGATTCAATGATCTCCGAAGGAACTGCTATTCCAGCGTTCCGGCAACCACGAAGGCCTTGCACCTGGGTAATGGTCGTGGATCCTTCGTCATAGTCGCTTCCATCCTTTGCGCTGATGTACCCCCATCCGCCAGCCGGAGTTTGCGCTTTTCCACAGAACGAAACGGCCCGATTCAGGACGTCGACCAAATCGTCACGTCGGTCCTGTAACCCTTCTTCGCCTAGCACCTGAGATAGAAACAGCATCGAAAATCCATGACCATAAGTGTAGCGTTGGTCCTCTTGCTGATTTCCGATCAAACCGTTTTTCTTGCTGTTGCCGATTAAAAAATCAGTCGTTCGCTTAAGTTGTTTTGCAAAAGGGCCCTGTGTGATTGTGGATCCGCTGCAAAGCATGGCAAGACCTGCAAGCGCTCCAATAGCGACGGGGTAGGGTGGCGTTGCCCATTGCCCTAAACTTGACTGGGTCCGAGCCAAAAATGCTAGCCCTTCCCGTGTGGCTCTTTCCCAATTCGGATCTCTGGGATTACGAAACGTGTCCTTGGCATATTGCGGTGCCGAGCCGTTCCCATGGGTAAGACCTGTTGACAAAGCCGCTGCAGCGGCACATTGAGAAAGAAACCGGCGTCTAAGAAGTGTTCCTGAGTGATTCATGATATAGCTAAACATTGGATTATTTTAGGTTCCTAGATCACCGAATAAAGGTGTCGAAAGATAACGCTCACCCAGGCTGCACATGATGGTCACAATGCGTTTGCCTTTGAATTCAGGCCTTGCAGCAACCTGTGCCGCAGCCCACATATTGGCTCCGCTGCTGATGCCACCCAGAATTCCCTCGTGTTTAGCAAGTTTCCTTCCCCACTCAAAGGCTACTTCGTCGTCGACTTGAATGACATCATCAACGATGGATCTGTCTAAGTTCTTTGGAACGAACCCTGCGCCAATCCCTTGAATGCGATGTTTTCCAGGTTGCCCACCGCTTATGACTGGTGATTGTTTTGGTTCGACCGCGATGGCCTTGAAATTCGGGTTCATCTGCTTTAGATAACGCGCAACGCCTGTTATGGTTCCGCCAGTTCCAACTCCCGCAACGATCGCATCGATTTGCCCCGACGTGTCGGCCCAAATCTCTGGTCCAGTTGTGCGCTCGTGTACCGCTGGGTTGGCCGGATTCTCAAACTGCTGCGGCATCCACCCATTGGGGTCGTTTGCCACCAATTCCGATGCTTTAGCGATTGCTCCACGCATTCCGTCCGCAGCAGGTGTTAGAACCAGACTGGCACCCAGCGCTCTCAGCAAAGCCCTGCGTTCAACGGACATCGACTCTGGCATCGTTAGCGTAAGTCGATATCCCTTGGCGGCACAGACAAACGCCAAGGCTATACCTGTGTTGCCGCTGGTCGGCTCAATAATGTGCGTTTCTTTTGTCAGTCGTCCTCGCTGCTCTGCGTCCTCGACCATCGCCATCCCAATTCGGTCTTTTACACTATGCAGCGGATTGAAGAACTCGCACTTTGCAAAGACAGTCGCGTTTTCCGATGGTACCAAACGATTTATTCGAATCATCGGTGTATTGCCAACGGTGCTTACGACGCTGTCAAATGTCTTTCCCAAAGCCATGTGCAAAACTCTTTCGATTGGAAGGAGGCAAATTTCGGCAACCGCAAACTAGGACGGTATTCCAACGAGCGGAGTATACGCTTTTTTGGTCGAACCGCACACCGGACAATGGACAATCACAATCCAAAGAACTACTCAGCGCCCGACTTTTTCTCAATTGCACTCGATTGTTCAATCGTAGGCCGAATCGATTCAAAGTAGCGGCGAACTGTCTCGCGATGTCCGAGCGGAAGTGGCTCCGAATCGATGACTTCTTCCATCTTCTTGCGAAACTCGACGTACTTCTCAGTATATCTTCGAGTTGCGTCTTGCTCAGCTTCGGGTGTGCTTGTTACTTCGCGTTCGCTAGGTCCATCGCCTGCCATTCCAGTGATGTTCTCTTGTTTGCGTTGGCTTTCAAGTGAAGTCTTTTCGTCGCCAGTCGGGCTGTTGGAAGCCCCGTTTCCCCATTGGTTGGAAGGCGATTTGGTCTTTGCGATACTATTTCCGATCGTTTTGCATTCGCCTTGGCAACAACCTTTGCATTCCGACAATCGATTGAGTTGGCAACTGAGGCACTCACCAATTTTCTTTTTCGTGGCTTGCTTTTTACATACGCCAGCTGCTTTGCATTGTCCATCTTTGCATTTGGACGCGTCCGTCTCTTCAAGCCCTTCGGTGATTTCCTGAATGGCATCGCTCAGCTCACCCTTCTTGCCGCCGCCAAGATTTTTGCTCAACTTCTTCATGTTGGCTACTACTGCATCACGCTCCTTGCGTGTCATCGTTGAGGCGTCAATTTTCTCTAATTCTGTCGCTGCCTTTTCATACCTGCCCTCTTCCATTGCTTGGGCTGCAGCCTGCATCGCTTCCGACGCCTTCATGGCTTCGGCCAATTGCTGCAGCTGTGCATCAATTTGGGCGATATCCATTTGCTTGACCGCATCGGTAATCGCGAATTGCATTTCAGACAATTTGGAAAGTGCATCGCGTTGATCAACATCCGGGGCCTTCATCTCCTCTAGCATCTCCTTTAACTCTTCGACCAATTCCTTCAGTTCGGGGGTCTCCTGTTCCTTAACCAGTAATTCCAACTCTTCCACCATCGTTTCTTCCAACAACGCCACTTGATCGCTGACCACTTGAAGTGGTTCACTTGTCTCGATCGTTAAAGGTTGTGGCTTGGGGATCAAAAAGCAAGCAATCAATCCCGCGCAAGCCGTCGCCGCCCAAAGAGAGTACGGCGGCGCAACTATCGGTCTTGCCTCTTTTGGATCCATCTTGGACAAATGAACTTGCGCATCCGCCAGTTGAAGCTCTTGGATATCCGTACGATTCGCTAGACCGGCAAATTGCAACGCCGTAGTCGTTCGATCCTTTAGCCTACAATGAACATCGATTATCCTGGCAGCTGTGTGCCTCCGTACGGGCCACAAAAAAGCTATTGCAGTTGGAAAAGCCACGATGGTTGTCATGACAGGCAGTAGCCAATCCACTGGCAAAGTTGGCTGAAACCAGCGAGCTAAGAGACACACGATTCCAACCGACGCAGAGATCGCTATAGTCACCGTTGCACATTGCAAGCCGCGGCTGATCTGTTGTCGACGCTGTACGGGAATAAGTAGTTTTAGGATTGGATGGTTCATAGGAGCAACCTTTGGTTCTCAAAACAGGCGATTTAGAACATTATTCAACCTAGCCTGATTCTATCGGCCCGCGTTTCAAAAATGCGAGCGGAATTCATCATTTATTTGAGCAAACCTAAAAAAAAAGCACCCGGAGATTAGCCGGGTGCCCTGGATTTACCTTGATCGACCGTTGGTCAACCAAATCATCTCCTCAAATCGGTGCTACCAATTTTCTTGCATGAACAATTCGTCAACAGCATCCAAATAAGCTTTGGACCTTCCAACGATTTCTGGTGGAGGCGCGGCTAACGAAACCTGCTGCCAATTCAAATCAGAACTCTTGGCAAGGATTCGAACTATCTTGGAACCTGTTGGATCCGCAACTTGAATGAACTGCTGCCTGCTTACCGTGGCCGTATAAACCAAATGCGATGGTCCACGAACTGCGGTTACGTAAGCCTTGGTTCCATCATCGCTCAGCACAACCTCATGGAATGTATCGCCAGCGAAGCCGTCTCGGGTAATAGTCCACTCGGAACGTCCATTGGCCCCAATGGAGGCATACAATCCAGAAGTTCGCATGCTACCATCGGCAAGGTAGAAGCTCGACGCCAGATTCTCGATCAAATTTCCGTACCGTGGATTTATGCCCAAGATGCTGAAATTGTATTCCGCATCGACCCCACCCGGTGCAACAATCGTTCTACTAAACGAATTGTCTCCAGGCGCATCGATTGTCAATAATGGCACGACATAAGTAACGGTGTACGTGCCTGGCGGCAACAAATCAAAGACGTAGCTACCATCGGCATGTGTTTGCTTGGTCAAAGTCCGACTAGGCGATGTCGCCGTTGCTGGGACCGTCAAACTAACCTCCACTCCGCCGAGTCGGAGCTCGTTGGATTCGATGGTGCCCGTGCTGTTATCGTCGATGTAAACGGTGCCGTGAACCTTGCTTGGAATGAACGGCAACACATC
Organism: Pirellula sp.; assembly: GCA_031374515.1. Classification (GTDB taxonomy): domain Bacteria; phylum Planctomycetota; class Planctomycetia; order Pirellulales; family Pirellulaceae; genus JBKCUI01. The sequence goes on from JANMGH010000059.1 coordinate 153,790, forward strand.
TACATTAAAAGTACCGATTGAGGTTTTTGGATCGGCTACACCGTTCGTTGTTCCGTTATCGATAACTTCATAGCGGAATGTATCGCGTCCGTTGGCTCCAATTGGCGCTGTGTAAGTGATGGTTCCATTCGCATTCAGTACAACAGTTCCAACAGTGCCAGGATCCCGAATGACCCGACTGATTCGCAAAGTCTGCCCGCTCTCATTTGCAGGCCCTCTCGACATACTCGCCAAGTTAGCGGTCAAATCAAAAATGGTTGGAACGCTAGCAAATACATCACGGGTCAACACTGCAGCCGTCGGTGCATCGTTCACTTCCGTTACATTTACCGTCAGAGCACCGTTGCTTGTCGCTGACCCATCGCTTATTTGATAAGTAAAGCTATCCGAACCGTTGAATGAGGTCGCGGGTGTGTAAACCAAATTGGTTCCAACTTGGGATACCGTGCCACCATTGGCGGTATTGATCGTCCCAACCAGTGGGACAAACGAAACGGATTGGGAGGATTCGTTTGCTGGCCCAGGCAGGTCATTTGCCAAAAGAGTTGAAATCGCAATGGTGACAGTTGCATTTTCTGCGGTGGTTGCCGCCGAATCTGCTGTCGCGATCGGAGCATCGTTTACTGCGGATACATTGATTGTCAGCGTTGCTGTCGCACTCAATGGCGCCGGAGTTGTATTATTGACGCCATTGTCTGTAACCGTGTACAGAACCAACACTTGCCCATTGAAATCGGCTGCCGGAGTGAATTCAATATTCCCGCCGACAACTGCGACTGTTCCGCTATTAGGGGTCTGATTAACTGCATTGGTGATGGTTAGCGTTTGAGCATCTTCACCTGGCCCCTTGCTCAATCCAGTTACGATGGTCGTTGCATTTACAGTGAGAACCGTATCTTCCACTGCGGCGGCCGTTCTGTCTGCGGCAACCGGTGGATCATTGACCGGGGTAACGGTGATCGTCACCGTTGCCGTCGAAGCCACACTACCAGCCTTGTCATCGTTCATCGTATAGGCGAACAATGCGTCTCCAAAGAAGTTCGCAGGGGCTGTGTAGACCAAACGGTCATCAGACAAAGCGGGTGTGCCACGGTTATCGAGTGTTACCGATCCCGTACCTGAACCGGGTTGAGTAAATGACAATAGGCTCTTGACTGCACCCTCATTCGCAAAGTCGTTCGCAATGACATCGATCGTGAAGCCGGTTGATTCTTCAGCAATACTTGCTGTATCGGTCAATGCGAATGGCAATACCGGAGGAATGATTAGAACTTCGACATTGGCTGATGAAGTCAAGCCAGCCGAATCACGAATTGTGTAGGAAAAAGTCGAGGTCGTGTTAAACGAGCCTGTCGGTGGAGTGAACAGCACGGCTGTTCCGCCCGCGTTTATCGTAGCCGTCCCGATGCTCGGTGTTGTAACGGAAATAATGGTTATGGAGTCGTTGGTTTCGAGCGGTCCAGCGCTATCGTTTCGCATGAGTGCGAGTGGGTTCGCAACATTGATTCCCAAGACAACGAAGCGGGCCGTTTCGCCCGTATCGTTGACGGCGATGGGTGCATCGTTGACCCCCGAGACGTTCACTGTGACTGTTCCGATAGCGTTCGCTTCTGGAGAACCGTTATCCGAAATCGTGTAAGTAAATGTGTCGGATCCAAAGAAATTCGATGCGGGACGGTAGGTAGTTATTCCACTAACAGTCGTGATTGTTCCACCTTGCGCCGTCGGGCTTTGAATAGAAATCAATCGAACACTTTGGCCAGGAGCTTCGCCCGGACCAGGGCTGGAATTTGCAATCAAATCGGTTGGAGCACCGCTTCCGATCAGAACCAAGGAACCGTCTTCGACTGCGGCGAGGGTTCCATTAAACGGTACTGGGGCATCGTTGACAGCGGTCACGTTGACGGTGATCGCTGCGACTTTAGAGGCACCGAGATTGTCGGTTCCAGTTACTGTGAAGCTAGCATTTCCGAAGAAGTTGGCAGCCGGTGTGAAGTTGATGTTGCCACCCACAATGCTGACCGTTCCATTCGGCGTCGATCCTGGAGAACTTAAAGAAACGGTTTGGTCGCTTTCGTTGGCTGGACCGGGATTGAAAATCTGGGCGGCTGTAATCTCAAGCGGCGTTGCTGAATCTTCGGCTATCGAAAACTGAGTGCCGATAACGTTCGGCGCATCGTTAACGGCGGTCACGGTGATCGAAACTGTTCCAGTCGCCGTGTCCGGGGTCGGCGTTGCATTGTTGCGAATGGTGTAGATGAAGACCACTGGGCCGAAGTAGTCAGCCGCTGGCGTAAACGAAATATTTGTCGTGCCATTTACAGAAACGGTACCACCAACGCTTGGTTGTGTGACACTAACCACCTGGATTGCGGACTGAGGTCCGTTGCTATTGATGTCGTTGGCAACCACATTAGTTGTGGTCAAACCAGAGTCTTCGGCAACTACGACCGAATCTGTATTCGCCGTAAGTTTGTCGGTGATGTTGATAATACCCGACGGCAACAACACTACGGACGAAGTCAGATACTGTGCCAGTCCTCCGTACAAAGCAATACCGAGGTTGTTGCCGGAGGAACCAGGTGCAGGCGGTGGCGATGTATCACCGGTCAAGTTGATCCTCCCAACTTGTGCTCCTTTGAACAAAGTGTCGACAACATTGACGAACGCGGATGCTTCACGAATGTCGAGCCTATTTTTGTTGGCAAAACCACCCATGAGGGTAATCGTACGTGTTGGCGAATTGGCTACGGGTGTCTTTAGTCGACCATCTAGTCCATTGATGTACTTCACACCGGTGACCAGCGTGTTCGTTCCGTCTCTATAGTCATTGTTCAGATTGTTGTTGCGAGCAACTGCAGCGACGATGTCCAAACTTGGATCCGCACTGTTCTGTCCAATCGTCAAAACAACTGGATTGTTGCTGCCGTCGACCAAACTATTCGTACCAACCGTCAGCGCATTGGAGACGTCGGTGTGTGCCAAAGTCCCAATAAAATTCACACCGAAACGAAAGGTCGATTCGCTGGTCAGATTCCTGACCGAAATGTTCCCAGCGCCTACGGAAGGGAGAGCTTGAATTGCATTTCGAATATTGGTTGCGGTGCCCACTTCGTCATAGATCTGACCGCCGCCACCACCGGTGAAAAAGGCAGGGGCAATGGGTGCTGTCGTTTCGGTACCGAATTTGATCGTAAAGGTTCCGCCACGAAGGCTGTTGGTGATATCAATCTGATTGTACTCGCCCCACTGAAACTCCAACTTCTCAGCTGGTGTGCCGTCCGCATTGGTATACGACAAATCGTGATACGCGCTAAAAACCCCTTGAGGTGTGCTTCGCAAATCTAGCATTTGCGTTCGCACAATGACTCGTTCTCCAGTCCCGATATTCGCTTCTGGAATTCCGTCATTGGGATTCGGGTCCGCCAACTCGGTTCCCGCTGTTCCATCCGCATTCACTGAGAAAAACTTGTACCTGACCTGCGCTTGCTCGCCAACACCTTCCCCATTATTGATCGCATTGATCACGATCAACGCATCCAGCGGAGACAGACTGTTGTCGTTGTCCGCATCGACAAACGAGGCGGCATCAATCGGAGTTTGACCCGCGAGAGACCCTGCGCCTTGGGAATTCAGTCGATTGATTACGACGAGCGCGTCCAACGGAGAAATGGAAAAGTCACCATTCACGTCCGCTGCGACAAGCGAATTATGAAACGGCATGATATCGGCGGCCATCAGTTGACGCTGTTCAAGCGCCTCAAGACGAAGCATTCGCTTCACCCACCCCTGTTTGGCTGACTTTGTATTGCGATTTCGCGTTGTTGATTTGCGAGCCTGACGTATTGGCGAAACGGACATCGATTCTTCCACCGTAAAGATCAAGAAGGGTAAAGCTTGGAAAGGAATTGTGAGGACATAATTTGCCACACAAACTCCCGTACTGTGAGGGTACTTGGCAATCGATTGGTTTTCAATCCACTTCTTGCCCAGACGGCCTAAATTACCTATTCACCCCATGTTTCGCGTGAATTTGCCGTCCCTAACAGTATTTCCGTAAATGTGCATTTTTAGAGCTAATTTCCTTAAAGAAGTTCCATCCATCTGGAAAATCCATGAATTCTCTTGCAAGCATAAAAAAATCAAATTTTTTATGCCGTATAGCACCCCCGAAGTACCTAGATGGCCGCATCACCTCGAATTTACCCTGCTTGGCTCCCCGATTTCTATTTACGCCGTTCGTCCAGTTCCTCTATCATTGCCAAGTCATTGCTATCAGGGCAAGCGTGTTAATCAGGTGAATACCCCCTTGTGAGCGTCGCCACAGAGGCTGAAGAATGAACTTCCAAATATTTGTTTTGCTCCTATCCATGCTATTGCAAGGTTCGAGCGAGCTCGTCATGCCAAATCCTTTGGGGGGCGTTTCAGGAGCAATGCAACAAGATCCGAGCGCCCAATGCAAAGTTGGATATGGAACCGATCCTTACGGCAAGTATTGCATGATCACTCAAATTCCGCCTTCAGCGATTTCGGCATTTGCAAAAGGGGACCAAGGACACGAACTGAGTGTTGATATACGAAATGACTACCGAAACTATGTTGAACGAATCATTTTTCGAGTCGGCATCGGAGAAGTCGAAAACTCTCCGCCTCCGCCCAACAGATATTCAGAAAACCGGTCAACAAATCCCGCATTCCTATCCACTTTGGAAAATCGAAGCACCGTCCCCATCGATCGGAACTCAGATACAAAATTTGCCTCACAAAGTAATTTTCCAACCGGTAATGGCGATGCGGTCATGCCAAATGGCAACAACACTAGCATCAACGATAGAAATCGATTGGCCGGCGGTATGGGGATAGGGAATGTGGGAATGGGGAATGTGGGAACAGGGAATGTGGGAACAGGGAATGTGGGAATGGGGAATGTGGGAATGGGGAATGTGGGAATGGGGAATGTGGGAATGGGGAATGGGGGAATGGGCTCAAATTCGAGCACGCCCGTAATGCCAAACGGACCATCAAGCTCACTCACCCATCGCAACGAATTCGATAATCTAGGCCCACAAACCAATACACAAGTACGCGATGATTCCTCGTCTAGGCAACCATTCTCCGTTTCGAACATGATCAAACCAACCCAGCCGTACCTGCCGACAGCGAATCAGCCGAATTATGGCCAAAGCACCAATGGTCAAGGCACCAGTGGCCAGAGTTCAACCTATGGAACGGGGCAGAGTTACGCCACGGGCAATCTGCACGGCACTACCGCCACGGGCACGAACACTTCCAATCAAGGTTACAACCCTAATACCCAAAACCCGACTACCTATAACGCAAACGGCAACCTGCAACCCTATAGCGCTGCACAATCAAACTCCCCGTCCACTTACCCCAACCAAATCGGTAGCCAAATTCCGTTGCTTGCACAAAACTATGGCGCGCAAACAACACAGCCGCCAGCCTATGGTACTAGCGGCTACCCAATAATTCCCAATCCCAATTTGAATCCCAATACATCCTTTGCGGGAACTCCCATCGCCACCAATTTGCCCAATCAAAATGGTCAGACAGGGCCTGCGAAAGTGAGCGATGAGCACAATCCAACTCAGGAAAGTTTCCTCCCATTCCTATTGCTCTTTTCCATAGTGGGAAATGTCTATCTCGGACTTTGGATGCACCACCTTCGCAAACGCTATCGGGAACTGCGAAGCAGCCTGCGAGGAATCCCAATTTCCGAACTCGCATAACCCCCCAAATCGAACTGGGCTAACCGAGATCCCTTGGTCCAGTTGGGATCTAGGGAAGTCCCTTTACCTTAGTAGAAATCTTGCAAAGGTAACTATCGGCCGTCACAAAAAGCGTCGATCCGTCCTCTCCGAAACCGCAGTTGCTGGTTCGTTCGCCCGTGTTGATGCGCCCTAGCAACTTGGCATCTTTATTAAAGATCCAAATACCGCCGGGGCCACTCGCCCATAGGTTTCCTTGCGCATCTACCGACAGACCATCTGGCAAGCCAGGCATCTTCCCAACTTCCGCGGTCGCATCATAAAACAAAGTACCTTTTCCTATTGTTCCATCGGCGGCCACGGGAAAGCTCATCCAAATCGCACGTTTCGGATCACTTTGAGCGACGTAAAGGATCTTCTCGTCCGGTGAAAAACCGATGCCATTGGGTCGTTGCAATTCCGTTGTCAGCAACGTCAGTGCCCCGTCCTTTTTGGAGATTCGGTATACCCCAAAATGGTCCAGTTCACGGCGAGGATCGTTTTCTCGCATCGGGAGCCCATAGGGCGGATCTGTAAAGTAGATGTCGCCATTGCTCTTCAGTACGCCGTCATTAGGGCTATTAAGGCGTTTGCCCTGGTAGCTGTCGACCAGTGTTCTTTTGCCACCGCCCGGGGTCAGTACGCTAACTCGTCGATCACCATGTTCGCAAGACACCAAATTGCCTTCGAGGTCTTTGAGCAAGCCGTTGCTACCCGGCTCCAGTCCATAGTACGTGACACCGGTATACCCTGACGGATTCATGAACAACTGAATTCCATCTTTGGCGGTCCATTTGAAAGTTGAGTTTCGAGGTATGTCTGAAAACAACAAATGTCCGTTCGTTGCATCGCCCATCCAAACTGGCCCCTCCGTCCAAGTGAATCCGTCGGCCAATATCTCAAGCTTGGCATCGGCTGCAAGCAGACTGTCTAGCTGGCTATCAAATCGTTCAATCTTCCCAAGCGTGCGTTTGGGGGGTTGTGCATGGGTAGTCAAGCTCTCACCTACGGATGACTGAAGGAAACAAAGTAAAGCGAGAATTGCAAATCGAATACGCATGGTGTGCCATTCTTGTGGGAGGAAGGGATGGATCAAACTCCATTATACGGAAAATACAGGAGCCAAACTCGGGTATCAAATATCCTCAGACAGCGGCAAATCATCGAGCGACTCCAGCCCGATTATCTCCAGGAACCGATCCGTTGTGTAGTAATGTGATTGATTGCCATTCCCCATTTGAGTTGCCAAAGTTTCGATCTTCAAAAGTCCTTTTCGAACGAGCGAACTGAGCATACTTGCGGCCGGTTGATTCCATTGTAGCTCGAGATCTTCTCGTGTGATTCCAGGTTGATAGGCTACAAGTGACAAGCAATCGATTGCGGATTGAGTAAGCTGGGTCTCTTTGATTTTGCTGTAGAAACGATCTCGAACCAAATGCAATTCAGGCACGAGTTGCATATGAAATCCTCCCAATTCTCGAACGATCATCATGGCTCGGTTGTGTTCACGATATAAAGCGTTTAAAGAGTCGACCATTTCTTCGAGTTCGGTAGCCGACACGCCACGAAAGAGCTCAAGCAACTTTTCAATCGCGATTGGACGATTGTTGCTTGTACCCAAGAACAATATTGCTTCCAAGATCGTTTCGGGGGTAACCGGCCCTCCGTCGGTTTCGGTTGCGTCGGGTGGTTCAAGCATTTCTTCTTGAACAACCTCCAAGTGCAAGTCGGCCACTGGCGTATCCGCAGCAATATCGGATTGGGCCGAGTTGATGCTATCAACCGACGCCTGCTGGATAGCCAAGGCGTAGGCAGAACCAAGTTCCTCTAGCGAAAAACCTTCGCCTTCGATTGCAGTCAATTCCTCGGATTCGATGGTTTCAACGCGTCTAATTCCTTTTCGACCAAACACTCGCCTACCCTACTTTCATCGCTCAGGGGAATCTCGCCGCTCTACCGTCTATTGTCTTCTTGAATGGAATATGCATCCAGCCACGATGGGCCCCGCAAATACAGCACTCCTTTGCAAAGGGCCGGGTGTGAAAAGATTTCGCCAAGTTCTTGCAATGGCTGAAACCGCCCTAACTCGGTAACTCCGCTGGATCTTATGCGAAATAAAATCTGCGTTCCGTTTCCAGTGCATGCCCAAACACGATCCTCGTCCACCAACAAAGAACAGTGTTTTTGCAAGGCCACATCCGCAAAACGAGCCACTTCTTTTAACGCGTCTAAGGGGTCGAGCACCACCAAATCCCGATCGACTCCAGCAATCCAATTGCCTACCCGGACTGGCGAATGCGAATCTCCACTGAGCAAATCAGAACTAGCTTCCAATTTCAATGAAAGATCATACGGCTGGCCCGAATGAGGCGTCTGGTTGACATTCAACGGGACAATCGAATAAACGCGCGCACCGTTGTTTTCGGTGACCACGCAAATTTTGTTTTGCACGATAATCGGGACTGGAACGTTAAAGTCTTTCGGAATTTCCGGCTTCATTTCCCAAAGGCGAGTGCCGTCTTTTGGGGACCAACCACCCAGCGAAATCGCATCATAACCAACGAGCTGTTTTTTCCCTTGAAACGCGATGGCGATAGGGGACGCATAGGCGGCTTGTCGCCCTTTGGACTTCCACAGAACCTCTCCATTCTCAGGATGGAGCGCCACCCAACTTGCCTCCAATCCCCCTGGCTGAACAATCAACTGGCCATCGACGAGGATGGGTGAAACGGAATAGCCCCATTGAGGTAACTTGCCCCCCAAATCCTCGACCAAATGCTGCTTCCAAAGGACTTTACCCGAATCTAAATCGAGGCAATGCAATTGCCCTTGAGCACCCAAGCAGAACGCTCGTGAGTCGACGATCAACGGGGTGACGCGCGGGGAGTTTCCGTAGTCTAACTCCGATTCCGAAGTATAAGTAAGTTTGAACAGCGAGATACCAGTCTCCGCGTCCAATACTTCGAACCAATCCGCTTTGTCGTTGGCATCTCGCGACGAAACAACAATGAATTCCTCTGTTGCCGCAACCCCACCGATTCCCTGTGCTGGCAATTCGTGACGCCACAATCTTACGGGCTCAATCCATTTCTCAGGCAATCCTTTTCCATGTCCATCACCCGATGCCCCTCTCCATTGGGACCACGCTTCCCCGGTTTTCACAAGAGAAATGCGATCGGGATCCTTATCTAGCGAACTGAGAGTCCGCTTTTTTTTTCCTGCGCTGTATCGGCTTTGGAATACGGAACAAAGCCGAGTTTCGTCTCCATCGCTTCAAGCAATGCTGGGGAATCGTTCATTGCAAGCAAAGCTCTCGTGATGGTCTTCTGGACTTCCGGCGAAAGCGTACTATCAACAAAGGCAGAAATGAACGGGACCGGATCGCTTTCTCCGATGACTTTGAGATCCCCTTTTTTGATCGTACCACATCCCTCCAACAGTGGACCTGCATACGAGCTGATAACGGTCGCATACTTTCCTTTGGCATCAAGCTCGGTCAATTTTTTAGCGCCGATTGAACATGAAGGACATACCTCACCTATTTTGAAATCAATCTCCAGCTCAGCCAATTTTTTTTTCGGTGCCGCATCCTTTTCATCGCAGTCGGCTGGCCCAAATAGGATTTGGTAATCTTCCAGATCCAGCAACGACGCAGCCGGATTATCCTTGAGAACTACGAAAAGCCCCTTTTGCATAGTGCTGCCATTCAAGTCGGTAAGTTGGGCGATTGGCAACAGATTTCGCTTGGACTGCTTAGCGTCATTGCGAACGACCGAGTCTTTTCCGATTACGACTTGAGCGGATTTGGTTTGCGAATTCAGGGCCGTGACGAGCGATTCGCTCCAAATGACACGAACGGTCATGCCGGTCTTGAGCGCGAGATAGTCAACGAGTTTCTCATACTTCCGTTGCGCATACCCTTTCACGCAGTCGCAGGCTAGCGGAGCCGACATTGGGTCCATCGCGACAATGGTAATCTTTGCATCCGCTGGACCGTACGGTTCGGCAGCGCTGAGCTTCAACAGAGTTGAAACCAAAGGAATTACGATTGCCATCAAGACAACACAACAATTGCGGATCTGCATAGAACGCTCCTTCCAATGTGTCATTGATATTTTACTTCGCCTAAGCTAAGGCTTGCCCACGCTCGGCACAGCAACTTCCGGCTTTAGCAATTCTACGGAAATAGTGTTCGGAATAGACGCTGGCAGTGCAACAGAAGTTCTTTGTGCGGACTCTTTTGTCGATGATTGGGCTACACTCTCCTCGAAAGGGGAAGTTAGTCCAGCAGCAGAAGCGATCATATCCGCGACTACGGGGCTTAAAATGGACGCTGGAATCGCATACGACGAAACACGCCCAGCTCGAGCAATATTCAGTCCTACCGCATTTCCAAAAACATCGACGATCGGACCCCCACATTGATTCGGTGCAATTACGGAATCGTGTTGCATGATGTTTTGGAAGCCCGTGGATCGGGAACTAATTTCGCCGTTGACTTCCATTTCTGTTGGATCGGTTAGAAGCGCGTTCGTGAGATCCATCATTTGTGCGGTGAGTAGCGATTTTTTTCCATTCCGGACAATACCGACGTCCACCCGCTGTCCCGCCATCAGACCTCGCAATCTGGACATTACCTCAGGTTGGGAATGCAGCGTGTCGCCGTCAATGGCCGTTATCACATCTCCAGCTTGCAAACCAGCTCGATCTGCACCGCTGCCTAAGGTTACTCTGTCGACGAGAGCACCACCCACCCCATCTGACGAGGATAATTCCACGCCGAGTCTTGCAGGCTCGCGTTTAACACTACGGTTAGTGACGCTCATCACGCCAATTGCGATGGGTAAATTACGAATGTCGGTTGTTGCAAGCCAGCCGCCGAGTCGCATCACCGAGGAGGTACTCCATTGAATGGCCGGTAGGTCTTTGCGGTCGATCTTGAGAAGAGCTAAATCAAAGTCGTTCCGCCGATACTTTACGGATGCTTCGGCTTTGGTACCGTCGAAAAGTTTCACTTCGATAATTCGATTTGAAATCTCGCTGGACTTTGTAACGATCCAACCATCTTGTGCAACGATTGCACCCAATGCAACTTGACGGTTCTTATCCAAAATCTGGACGGTGGACTTCCACTTGTCGCCAACCGACTCGCGGAAGGCTCGCAAGGTTGCTCTCTGATTTCGTTGGTGAGAAAAGCTACTCTCATCCTGATATTCTCTACCAAATCTTCCGCCTCCCTGCTGTTGGACCAAACGCGATTTACCGCTTGCAGTCGATTCCGGATCGGATTGGTCCTCATGGCCAGATTCCGTTTCAGCGTCTGCGGATAGTTCCAAGGACTGCACAGCTACAAGCGCATCGAAAAGTGGATCTCCTATCGCGGCATAGGCGACAACCCCTGCGGCAAGAGCTCCACGTACAATCCACGAAAAACTATTCTTCATCGGGTCGTGCCTTAACATGCTTCGAATTAAAAAATTCCTCACCACATTATAACAATGCCACATGCGGCAATGGAACTAATTATCCCTGACTCCAACGATTAATCGCAGCGACATCAATTTGCCTTCTCGTTGTAATTCGACAGTCACTTGTTCGAGGGGCGTCACCGAATTCACGGCAGCGATTAGGTCGTCGAATTTTTTGATCGGTTGATTATCGAATTTCAGAATAACATCCCCTGCTCGAATGCCTGCCTTGTCAGCCGGCCCCTTGGGCTCCACGCTAGCGATTTTACAGCTGTTGTCACCCTCTGCTTGGGACGTTCCCCGAACGCCTATGGCGGGCTTAAAGCCTGGCAAACTCCCCCACTCTTGGTATTGAACCATTCGGTCCCAACTCTTGTTGAACACGTCCACGGGAACATGCATGTTCTCCTCAACTTCTACTCCTATTCGACTATGGATGCCAATCAATCTCCCTTCCAGGTCAAACAGCGGTCCACCGCTGTCTCCACCGATTAACGAGCAATCTGTGAATAGCGTGTGCTTCTGGGTTTTCAAAAGCCTTCCTACTCGAACCACAGCTGGTCTGTCCGACATCCAACCGCCAGGATGCCCTGTGGCGATCACCCATTGCCCTTGTTGCAGACTTGCCGAATCACCAAGCGAAGCATGTGGCCAAGGATTTGTCGCTGTGTCCCTTGGGGTTGTAATTCGAACCAATCCTGCATCTTCATCTCGATTTACTCCCATGCTTACACCCTCCAGGCGAGTTCCATCCTGCATCATGATCGAGATCTTTTTATGAGGCCTGCCAGCGACATGCGCCGCGGTGAAAATATACCCATCACCTGTAACAATAACACCGCTCCCTTGGGTCGTACCATGCTGAAGATTGACGGTTACCAAGTTGACTTTTTCTGCGACTTTGGTCTGTTGCTTTTCGAGCGCGATTAAATCAACTTGATTGCGAGGCTCGAATATTCGCCCGAGCCCAGGTTCTAAAGACACGGAGGTAAAACCGGTGCTCTTTGAGGTTTTGGAGGAGATGACCTCTGGCAAAACGGGACGCAACGACGTCCGTTCCTGCGACCTCGTTAAATCCTGTGCAATTGCGTTACTTGCGATACAAAGCCACAGCAATGCCAGCAATGTCCCCTTTGGGAATGTCCATACATGGTTGAAGTTGCAGCATTTGCTGGGCACGATAGACTCCATACGCTTCTTGTTGCTTGCAAACTGAGAATAATACGCACATAGGTTACGTGGGATCGATTATTCGCTAACAAACTCCAAAATGAAACCCGTTTGACTCAAGAAACTCAAGAAAGCATCCGAAGGGGCCTGCAAATGCAGAGATTCTGTAGCGATCATGCCGATTTAGCTAAGGAAAATGGACATGCGTTGTAGATTCATCGTTGGCTGCGGCTACGTTGGCTTGCGAATTGCCAACCTCTGGCGAAGACAAGGCGACACTGTTTATGCGGTAACCCGGTCGCGCTCCAGAACCCTAGAATTGCGTGATGTCGGTATTTTGCCAATTGTTTGGAATTGGCTCGAGGGCGGCAGCCCAGTGGAAAGCAATGAATTGAAGGCACTTCGCAATCAATTCGTACCGAGCCAATTCGCACCGAGCCAAATCGCACCGAGCCAAATCGCACCGAGCCTTGACACGATTCTGGTCGCAGTGCCGCACTCGCCTCAACCGAACGTGGCGTCGAATGAAACGCACACACGCGGGCTTGATAATCTAGTCAAGCTCTTTGAGGCCATAGGCTTTGACGCATCGCACGCGAAATGGATTTATCTCTCGACGACAGGCGTCTTCGGTCCTTCTTCGCCCGGGGAGTGGGTGGATGAGGATTCGCTCGCTGCTCCCGAAAGGCCCGGCTCAATCGCCGCGCTAGCAGGCGAAAAGTGGATTGCAAGCCCTGCGAGCGATCGCGAGCTGGTGGTTTTACGGCCAGCAGGGATTTATGGTCCAGGTCGAGTCCCAAATTGGCAAGCAGTCCGTGATGGATTGCCACTCCAAGTGGATCCAGAAAGTTATCTAAACCTAATCCATGTCGACGACCTTACGACGACCATCGGAGCTGTCTCCGATTCAAGAATGCAATATCATCTTTACTGCATATCCGATGGGGTACCGGTGCGTCGCCGCGAGTACTACAAGTACATTTCGGAAATTGGGAACTTGCCAGAACCGGTTTTTGACACGTTTGGAACAAGTTCATTTAATAGGACAACGGCACGCAGCGATGGCAACAAACGAGTGCGAAACAACCGCATTCAAAACGAGCTTGCAATCCGATTGCAGTACCCAACGTATCGTGAGGGATTGAGGTCACTTCTCGTTAAAACAGGAGACTATCAAGCCTGAATGACATCGGGACAATTCCTAGAATGACCGCGGTTGGACATTGCTCTTAAAGGTTTCCGCAGCCTAAAATCTTCCGTTACACATTTTTATTGAATCCAAGGATCTAGATGCTCCAACGCAAACCCATTTTTCCAAACGTTATTGAACTCAATGTTCAGGCTGGCCACCTCATCGGTTGCAATGTGTATCTGATACACGATGCCGATGAGTGGTCACTCATTGATATTGGCTACGAAGACTCAGTCGAAGAAGTAATCGATCTGATTCGCGAACTCGATTTCCCTCTCTCCAAGTGCAAATCGCTGATCGCTACCCACGCCGATGTCGATCACAGCCAAGGGTTCGCTAAAGCAAAACAGATTCTAAAAACGATTGTCACCGCGCATCCAAAGGCCGCGGCGCTGCTGGAATCTGGGGATCGATTGCAAACTTTTGCCGAAATCCATGCGCAGGGTATCAGCGAAGCAATGCCGCCAGTTACAGTCGAAAAACATGTAAACGACGGAGACATCATTCAAATCGGAGAGATCCAGCTTGAGGTGTGGTCCACTCCCGGACATGCGGATAGTCAACTGGCATTTCGCTTAAACGATCTACTCCTGAGCGGCGACAACATTTACCGCGACGGCGGGGTGGGCGCGATAGATGCCCATCATGGGAGTGATATACCCTCCTTTATCCGTTCCTTGGAGAGAATTCGGGATTCTGATATTGAATGGCTTTTGCCCAGCCACGGCCCTTACTTTCGAAAAGATATATCCATGTTGAATCGCGTTTTGGAGCGACTGAATAGCTACCTTCATCTTTCGGATTTTGGAACATGCGCAATAGACTGGCCATTGATGAAACAATGGGAACAGGAGATCGCGGAGGGCCGACTGCCGTATTGAAATGTACACCTCTGAGCCAGCAACTGAAAAAAACGGGGACCTAAAACCAGACCTGCTTCAGCAGATACTTCGCTCTCGATTACTGCTTTTCGTGATGCTCTTCGGAGTCACAGGTTTTCTAGGGTTGCCTATTTTTTGGATGAGCCCCTCTTTTTCCAAACTCGAAAAATGGGTTTGGTCGATTATCAACGTTTTGTATACCTGCGCGTTAATTTGGATTTGCGTGTTAATTTGCTGGTGGGCTTATGATCAGATCACCAACATCTGAACCTCTCTAGATAACGCAAACTCTAAATCCCCCCTAGACTGCTTGAATTGCGTTGGGTTCCGCGTATTATCAAAGGGTAATGTTTGGGCTACGAGGTAACGTAGGCTATTGTCTGAACTTGGAGGAGCGTCATGAAGAATTTACTGATGAAATGGCTTTCCACTCCGGCGCTGTTCGCGTTGGTTTTGGGAGCGTCGAATCCTGCAGAAGCTGGATATGGATCAAGCGGCGGTAGCAATGGCTACGGTTCAACTGGTGGCTATGGTTCGGGCGGCGGCTACGGATCGAGTGGAGGCTACGGATCGAGTGGCGGGTCAGCCGGCGGTGGCTATGGTTCTTCGGGGGGAGGGCATGTTGGACCGCTTCGACGGCTCGGCGCCCGCTTACACGATCACGTACACACAAACATCGCCCGTCGCACTGCCTACGGCTCGTCAGGGGGGGGGTCGAGCGGTATGTATTCTTCGAGCTATGGGAGTTCCGGGGGCGGATCATCGGGTGCTGCCTACCATCGCGGTTATTCCAGCGGAGGATCGTCCGGCGGTGGATCGTCAGGCGGTGGATCGTCAGGAAGTTATGTTCCTTCCTACAGTTCCGGAAGCTATGGAAGCACAGGCACCTATAGCGGCGGTAGTACTGGCTCTTACGGAGGCGGCAGCACGGGGTCGATGATGAGGACCCAGGGCTATGAAAGCTATCCTTCCGAAGTGCCGATGATGGAGAGCGGTTACCGCTCAGGCAATATCGACATGCCGATTTACGGCGTTGATTCCATGTCAAAAACCTCTTCCACGCGCACGGCAAATAGGCTTGCGACGGACAATTCTATCCAATCAAATGAAGTTCATTTGACGGTCAATTTGCCTGAAGCGGCCAAGGTTTTTGTCAATGGAAATCCGACCACGACCTCCGGAGCGAAACGGCATTTTATCAGCCGAGACCTCAAACCAAAAGAGTCCTATCGATTTGAGGTAAAGGCAGTCCTGGCAAACGAAGACGGTTCCGAAATCGTTCAAAACAAAACCGTGGTTCTCGAAAGTGGAAAAGGCGAAGAATTGAACTTCGACTTAACCAAGACCGACGATCCCGTTGAGACTGTTTTGACTTTGAATGTTCCAGAAAAGGCCCGCGTCGTTTTAGCTCAAAACTCGACCAAAAGCGAAGGCACGTCCAGAATCTTCCGAACAAAACAATTGTCGGTAGGCCAATCCTGGGATGACTACAAAATTGAGGTTACCCATGAAGGCATAACCAAAGAAAAAACCATCCGATTGATCGGTGGCGATAGGCTCGAGTTTTCTTTCAATTTTGAGGACACAGATACGGCGAACAAGGTTGCGATGAGATAGTCGCAGCGTTCCGCGTTCACTTGACCCTCGCCCGAAAGGCGAGGGTTTTTCGTTGAATCATCCAATTGAATCGCCTCGAATTCAATTGTAGAAGCTTGAACTGACCTATGTCCAATCGGACTTGATTTAGTAAACTACAACAGCGTCAAAGTTCATTTGCCACCTTAACCCGCAAGTCAATTCCCTATGTCGCGTTCAGCTCTTATCACAGGAATCACAGGACAGGACGGTTCCTATCTCGCGGAATTGTTGCTCGAAAAAGGATACATGGTGCATGGTCTTGTTCGACGATCCAGCAGTTTTTCGACAGGCCGCATCGATCATTTGTATCGCGATATTCACGAAAAGCCTAAGTTATTGCTTCACTACGGTGACCTAACCGACGGGCAATCGCTTACCAACCTCGTTCAAGAAGTCGAACCAGACGAAATCTATAACTTGGGGGCCCAGAGCCACGTTCGTGTTTCTTTTGACCAGCCTGTATACACGTTGATGAGCGATGGAGTTGGATCACTTAACGTTTTGGAAGCCGCTCGCTTATTGAACAAACGAAAACAAGTACGCGTTTATCAGGCCAGCAGCTCGGAAATGTACGGAATGGTCTTAGAAACGCCTCAGACCGAGAAAACGCCGTTTAATCCTCAGTCACCCTACGCGTGCGCCAAGGTTTATGCGTTCTTCCAAACCGTGAACTACCGACGCAGTTATGGGATGTTTGCTTGCAATGGAATCCTATTCAACCACGAGTCGCCAAGACGAGGCGAAACTTTTGTGACTCGCAAAATCACAAGAGCCGCTACCCGAATTAAACTTGGATTGCAGGATAAGCTATATCTTGGCAATCTAGATTCGAAACGAGATTGGGGATTTGCAAGAGACTATGTCGACGCTATGTGGCGAATGCTACAGCATAACGAACCAGACGATTTCGTGATCGCGACCGGTGAAACTCGCACCATCCGCGAGTTCTTAGACATGGTTTTTGAAAGGCTCGACTTAGACTGGAAAAAATATGTCGAAATCGATCCTCGCTATCTTCGACCTGCAGAAGTGGATTTGTTGCTAGGTGACGCCAGTAAAGCCAAAGAAAAACTGGGTTGGGTTCCTGCGACGGACGTTCGCGAACTAGCGAGAATCATGGTCGAACACGATTTAGAGCTTGCGCAGCGAGAAAAGCACGACAAAAAATTTGTCAGCGCATAGGCTTGCAGCCAAAGAGTGCGATTTGATAACCTCCCGCATGTATGTTCCCATGCGGTATCGATGATCATGGCGAGCATAACTGTTGCTCCTACCGCCTTTAGCGTTAATTTGCCATGATTTCTAAAACACTTTTCGTTTTGTGCCTGTTTGTCGGCTTGACCCTGGTTCGTTCCGATGTGATCGGGAACGAGCCTTCGAAAAGCGAGCCAAGCTATGTGCTCCTGCGAAACGGGAATGTACTGAACGGTCAGGTTCGTTCCGAAAAGGAACGTGTCTCGGTGTCGGTCGATGCAAGTAGCAGTGTTTACATTGCAACCAAGCAAGTCTTGTTTATTGGTCCGACCTTAGAATCGCTTTATCAATTTCAGCGATCCGGCGTACGAAATTGGGGTACCGGTGAGCACTGGCAACTCGCTCATTGGTGCATCCAACAAGGTCTTATCGATCATGCCATCGAACACTTCAAAGTCCTGGAACAGTCCGCATCGGATACACCTCGTTTTAGACAACTAGAGAATGCATTGCGAGATGCACTCTTAGCCGATCAGCATGTGCAACAAGTCAATGTGCAAGCGAATTCGGAAACAGCCGATGTGGTTCTCGCAAGCGCTCAGGCAACCCCTCGCAAATCTACCCTTGCACCCAAAGTAGACATGGAATCGGCGGATGCTATCCATAAACATGAAATCCCAAGCTACATTCGAAAGACATTTCACAATGCGATCTTACCCATCCTTGTTTCGCGATGTGGCCAATCTGGATGCCATGGTTCCTTGGGGAAATCGGATTTTCATATCTACCAGCCAATGGGTAACCAATCCGCCTTGACCTCGACCCGAGATCTCGATGAAGTATTGAAGTTTATTGATAGAGATCGCGTCCAAGAGAGTGCATTGCTGGCTTATGCAACAAAGGCTCATGGCATTCAGAGAAACCCAAGCTTAAGTTCGGCGCGAGCCGATGAGCGAGCTTTGATCGAACGCATTCAATTCTGGGTAAAGTCGCTCGCACTTTCGAAAAAACCGGAAACGACGATGCCGATACAATACCCATCGTCGACGACAAGGGACTCTGAAGTCTCTTCCGCAGCTGCAATCGTGCCCACCTCAAGCAAGTCCAAGCGTTTCAGCGAGCAAGAAGTAGAAGACCGGAATGCAAAACTCTCAAAGCCGGCCAGGAATGCTCCACCGACTGAGTTCCTGTCGATGTCTGAAATCGCGGAATTAGAGCAGGCAATCGAAAAGTTTGAGAGGCAGACCGGCGCCTCCGAGTCCTCGCCGATCAAGAAGGATCCTTTCGCCCCTGATGTATTCAACCGCAAGTACCGATAGCTCTTTTTGCAGACGGTAGTCTTTCTGGTACACTACGCAGCAGCGAGAAGTCGCAGCCGGATTCGCTTTTTTAGAAAGATCAGAACATGAGCACTGGAGAGGGATCCTCCACGTCCTTTGAGACCCTTCACGGGCGCAATTATCCTACGATTCGACAGTTCACAGTTTTCCTGGAAAATCGAGTAGGCCAATTGCTGGAAGTCGTGCGCCGATTCGAAGGAACTGGAATTCGGATCGTCGCATTATCGATCAACGATTCGGCGGAGTGTGCTTTTGTGAGGTTTCTGTTGAGCCATGCAGAACGTGGTCGAGAGATATTGGAGCGGGCAGGCCTGGCTATCATCGAGAGTGATTTGATCGGTGTCGAACTCCCAAAGAGTTCGCAGCCTCTTTTGCAAATCTGCACTGCTCTACTTCAAGCAGAAATCAATATTATCCAAGCCTATCCATTGCTTTTTCGACCAAATGGCGAGCCCGCAGTCGCAATCATGGTTGACAACACAGAGCATGCACTCGAAACGTTGGCTCATAAAGGATTCACCATGATCACCGAAGGGGATCTGCTGGACGGTACAGTATAGTAGTCAATACAAGGATTGGGTGTCTGTGGCTTCCAGCTATCCGCTTGTGTCATAAAGAGCTATGCGTTTTTCACCCCTATTTCGAGTTTGGTTAGAAGCAACAACCAAGTCGCGAAACCTTAATCAATGAATTCTCTATCCCAGGTAAATTCGCAGAGTATCGCAACCCAAGTCATTTGGATGCTTGCACATAGAGAATGGGTACGCTTTTTTCGTCAACCGTTTCGTGTGATTGCTGCGTTGGGCCAGCCTATTCTGTTTTGGATTCTTTTTGGAACTGGAATGCACAGCGCATTTCGAGGTGGTCAAGCTGGCGATTTCATGACCTACTTCTTGCCAGGAACGACAGCGATGATTCTGTTGTTTACTGCCATCTTCGCAACGATATCCATCATTGAGGATCGGCGTGAAGGATTTCTGCAAAGCGTCTTGGTCTCGCCAGCACCGCGCTGGACAATAGCCTTTGGTAAGGTTTTGGGTGGGGCCGCAATAGCGTGGGTACAAGCATTCATTTTCGTGGCCATTGCCGTCGCGACTGGTATGGTCAGTTTGGGCCCACAGACTCTGGCTCTTATCGGCTTCATGTTCATCTCCGCGATCGCGATGACAAGCCTCGGTGTCTGTTTTGCTTGGCCAATGGATAGCACGCAAGGATTTCATGCATTGATGAATATGGTTCTTATGCCGATGTGGTTGCTTAGCGGTTCTTTCTTTCCCATACCAGCGTTAGTGGGAGGGGAGCCAATAGGACAAATCGCGATGCACTGGATCATGCGATGCAATCCAATGACCTACTCCGTTTCCGGGTTGCGTTACCTGATGTCCAACGTCGTTCGCGATGACCGGTTTTGGATGCCGACGTTGACGGCGAGCGTTTTTGTTACCATCGCTTTTGCCGTCGCGACATGTGTTGCCGCTTCAGTAGTAGTTCGTAGAAATCAAACAGGGGAATTGCAGTGAATCGCGGAACTTTTCGTATGCTCGGAATTATTGCAGGTATTTTGGCAGGCACCATCGCTGCACTGCTTTTCCGTAGCCAGACGAGACCATCCTCGAATAGCATCGATACCGAGCAATCCATCGGCATAGAACTGGTTGAAGATGGCTACGAATTGGGCGCAGCACGTGTCGCAACCCCAGATCCAGGGAAACGGAATGAACTCAAAAGAATGGTTACGGAAGCAAAAAAAGAAGATGCGTGGCTAAAAGAATTCGAACTTACTCAAAGCAATGGGCGGACCATAAATTCGAAAGACCTGCGAGGCGAGCCCTACATTGCATGCTTCTTTTTTTCAACCTGCCCGGGTTCGTGCACACGTCAATCCAACCAAATGCAACTTTTGCAAAGTAAGTTCAAAGGGAAGCCAATCAAGTTTGTAAGCATCACCGTCGATCCGGAAATCGACACCCCGGAAGTACTTGCCGAATATGCAGAACGGTTTCAAGCGATCCAAGGCAAATGGTTGTTTTTGACCGGGCCATTGGACTATATTATTCGCGTTGGGACAGAAAAATTTTTCCTTGGAGGTGTCGAGAAGCGTGGACACCCAGATCGATTTTGTTTGGTTAGTGCAGAAGGGGATGTGGTTGGTTCCTATGTTTGGCTTGAACAATCTGAACGTGACTTGTTAATCTCTCATGCAAACGAGCTGATTACCACCAAGTGACCCCGCGTATTCTTTGCTCTGAGAGCTTGCTGATTTTTACCGGCGCATTAATACCTGCACACCCCAAGCTGGCAGATCTATGATTAGCTCATCCTCATTCAATCGAATACCCTCCTTTATGTTCACTGCGCTATCGAATAGGTCCTCGAAAAGGTCTTCGAAGTGATCCTTGGACATACAACCTAACTCGCGTTGAATTTGAATACTCGCTCGGCTTCGTTCGGCCGAATAGTTCACGGCGACAATCAGAATGGAACTGTGATCATGGTCCCATTGGAACGCGATGAGGTTTTCATGAGAACCATCTTCAGCTTCGATTCGTTTCGGATTTAAGAGACGCCATTTGCCTTCCTTTAGAATCGGTAGCTGTAATACTTCAAGCAGTTTGAGATAAAAACCCTCGATGGCATGATCTACCTGCTCGACGGGGCTCCGCACTACGTGTGGAGAAATATGTTTGAGATGCCCTTCGAGTTGCCCTTGATGAAAAAAACGTAGACCGGGCGTCATGTAAGTAATCACCGCGGCTGCAAGGTGCCGCGCTAGTGGAAATACCTTAGCTGCTCTCGGTTCGTCATGATTCTCGAGGAACCTAACCAGACGATTTTGAAAATCAAGACCTGCGGCCAAGTGCCGTTGAACGGGGCCGGCTTCCCAACTTCGCAATCGATCGTAGAGCCGTTTGTCGTAGCAGTAGTCAAACCCCTGTTGCTGCAGTTCCCATTCTAATTCCCAATAGACCTCGGCCATAAACAAGAAGTTTGGATCCAATTCGCGTGCCATTCGAATCGCGCTTGGCCAAAAGGCCTGTGACTCGATTCCCCATGTCCGCTTGAATACGGCAGGCAAAACGAGCATTGCCATATCGCACCGAACTCCATCACAGGAACGCGAGATGCGCTGCAGTTCTCCTAGCATTGCGTGCTGCAGTGCCAGATTACCGAAATTCAGCTGTAGTGTATCAATCCATCCTGGGAAATACGGATCGCGTCCCAAGGCAAAAATCCTGCTGCCGTTTGGGGTTTGGATCCGTCGAAAGTTTTGCGGCTGGAGGACCAAGTCATCCTCAGTACCGAGCACAAAATATTCAGGATGTTCATTCACCCATTTGTGGTCCGGCGCCAAATGATTCGGCACAAAATCCAACATGAGCTTCAAGCCATGCGTTTTCATTCGGGCTCGAAGTCTCGCTAAACCCTTATTGCCTCCCAACTCCCGACTTATGTGGTAGTCTTGTACTGCAAATCCAGATCCAATGATGTCACCATCGACTATGTCCGGTAGCGTCTTTTGCAACTCCTTTCGCAACGCCGCGTTCTCCCGAGAAATGGTGCGAGCTGCGGTCCCGGTTTGCCAGACGCCCATTAGCCATATCCAATCAAATCCTTTGGTAGCCCAGTCGGCTAGCGTCTCGTCCGGCACATCATCCATGGTTGCGTGGCGGCCCAGGCATTCCGTTAACGTCGTCAACACAACACGCAGGTTGACTTCGTAGAGTGTGGGGTAATAGGACACAGTCGATCATCAGGTTCGAGAAAGGTGCTGCCAACAGCGAGCGTTCATTGAACATTGCAGTATAGACATGATTTTCCTCACTTCGTACATTCAATAAAAATCGTGAGGTTTGCAGCATTTTCTTTCTAATGCAGAAGTCTATAATGTCGGCCTACTGAGCAGCCGCCTCGACGCATCAAAGTGAGATTCCCAAAAAGTGCTTGGTCAAAACGCTTTGCTAGCTCTCCCCGAAAACGCTTCAAGAAATGGCCAATTGCACGCCCTCGAAATCGTAAATCTCTGGAAGAAGTATGGGGAAAACCAGGCGTTAAGCGGAACTTCGTTTTCGGTTGCTCCTGGCGAGCGACTAGCGCTCTTGGGTCCAAACGGTGCTGGCAAGACGACCCTCATCCGTGCTATGTGCGGACGTGTTCGGCCAGATGATGGCCAAGTGCTCTTGTTCGGCAGATCGATTCGTGAACCAGATGCACTACAGCAGTTGGGGGTTGTCCCGCAAGATCTTGCAATCTACTCCGATTTGACAGCTAAAGAAAACCTAGAGTGTTTTGGACAGCTTCATGGACTTCGCTCTCGCCAATTGAGAGAACGTGTCGTTTGGGCTCTGAAATGGATAGGACTCGAGGATAGAGCTAATGAGCTCACCCGCCAATTCTCCGGGGGCATGAAGCGTCGTGTCAACATCGCCTGCGGGGTTTTGCATCGTCCAAAGGTTTTGCTTTTGGATGAACCCACGGTTGGTGTTGACCCTCAGAGCAGGCATCGCATCTTCGATATGCTAGATGAGCTGAGTCAGCAAGGAACGAGTATCGTTTTGACCACTCACAATCTCGACGAAGCTGAGACTCGCAGCGACCGAATCGTCATCATCGACCACGGCAAGGTTGTAGCCGACGGACCCATAGAAGAGTTGATTGCGAAAACGATCGGCGCACGCCGAGAAGTGGCCATTGAGGCAGAAGGCATTTTGGTCGCCGCACCGCCTGGAATGGAGTGGGATTCGACTCGCAATCGCTTTGTCTGCTTCGTGGACAATGTGGTCGAAGACTTGCCACTCATTCTCGACCGCATACAAAGAGTGGGCGGTACAATTCGGGATCTCGAAGTGCATCAACCAAACTTGCACCACGTTTTCTTGCATCTCACTGGCAAGGAACTTCGCGAGTGAACGCCTCCATACGCTTGGCAAAGGATCATGCATCATGATACGGACCGTCATCCAAACCAGTTGGCGTCGCCTGAGAAACAATCGATCGGAGCTACTGCTTACTTTTATTGTTCCGATAGTGTTCTTTAGCATTTTCGCATTGATCTTTGGTTCTAGGGATGCGTCCAGTTCGACTCCAAAAATCAAAGTGGCTATCAGTAATGAATGGCCATCCGAACTCTCGGCTCGCGCTGTGGCTTTACTTCAAGAGCAGAAGTCGTTGCGTTTCACCGAAAGCAATTCGCAAACCTCAACCCAACCCAAAGTTTTCATTTCCGTAAGCCGTGCTTCCGCGGAAGATCTCGTCCGTCGCGGGATGGTTTCCGCCGCAGTTGTCTTCATGAAACCGGATTCGGACCAGACTTCCAAAGAGACTGCACAAGTCGAAGTCCTATGCGACTCATTTGACCAAGTTGCTTCGCAAGTACTTATGGCAGTCGTGCAAAAAACCTTGATGACCGCCAACGCAGAACTGGCGAACAATTCCCGACCACCAGCCGCAAAATTCGAAGATAACGGGGTCGCCTTCGCCGGCTATTCAAATAATATCCAACCAGCAAGTAGCTTACCTCATTTGCCGACGATTGCGGCTATCGACATCATCGGCGGAAAGAAAGCCAATCCCGTTATCGCCATGTATGCCGCGGGAATCGCCGTAATGTTCCTGCTCTTCAGCGCAACCACTGCTAGCGGTTCTCTATTGGAGGAACGCGAAAACTCGACGCTAGATAGATTGCTATGCAGCAGGCTGACGATGGATCAACTTTTGTTGGGGAAGTGGGCATTCTTAACCATGGTTGGGTCCGTCCAAATGACGTTGATGTTCCTTTGGGGAGCCATCGTTTTCGGGATCGATCTCCAGCATCATCTAGAAGGATTCATTGCGATGACGGTTGTTACTGCGGGGGCCGCATCGAGCTTTGCGCTCATGCTCGCATCGCTATGTAAATCGCGAATGCAATTGGGGTGGGTTTCCACCATTGTCATCCTCACCATGAGCGCCTTAGGTGGCAGTATGGTTCCACGGTATCTCATGAGCGAGACCATACAAAACGCAGGTCTATGGACATTCAACGCCTGGGCGTTGGATGGATACAACAAGATTTTTTGGCGAGAATTGCCGCTAAGTGACGTTGGTACGGAACTCGCAATTTTGACTGCAAGCGGGTTCGTATTCATCCTGGCCGCTCGCGTATTTGCCATCCGTTGGGAACGGACATGAATGCGCCAAGGCCTTTTGATTCGACGAATCTCAATGACAACGCAATCGGACCTCTAACACAATACGATGTGTTACGCCGGCACTATTTCCGCTTGCGTAGTCAACGGCAACGCATCGATCAATTGCCGAACGGTAGTCGCAAAGAAGCCGATTTGCAGCGTTGGAACTCCGCCGTCGATCAGGCACGTGCGCTGTTCGCTGCAAGAAAATCTGCCAATTACACTCTGCAGTACGATGCCGACTTGCCGATCACCGCGTACCGCGAGAAGATTATCGACCTAATGGTCCATCGCCAGGTGCTCGTCCTGTGCGGGGAGACGGGTTCGGGCAAGAGCACTCAGTTACCCAAGTTTTGCCTCGAAGCTGGATTGGGGAAATATGGATGGATCGGGCATACGCAGCCACGGCGAATCGCGGCTCGCTCGATCTCTCATCGCTTAGCAGAAGAGATGGAAACCAAGGGAGGCCACGTGGTCGGATACAAAGTCCGATTCAACGACCAGACCCAACCCACAAGTCTTGTTAAATTAATGACTGATGGCGTGTTGCTAGCCGAGATTCAACGAGATCGTTTTTTGGACGCTTACGACTGTATCATTCTCGACGAAGCGCACGAACGCTCGCTGAATATCGATCTTTTGATGGCCTATTTGCAACGTTTGCTTCCAGTTCGCCCTGATTTGCGAGTGGTGATCACCAGCGCGACCATTGATGCCGAACAGTATGCGAATCACTTCACCGATGCGATTGGTCCCGCTCCCATCGTTATGGTCGAAGGTCGAAGCTTTCCTGTCGACATTCGGTATCGCGGAGCCATGAGTGCCCGAGAAAACCAAGGCAACACCGACCTCGATTTCAATTCGATGACGCAACGATTTTGCGAGGCTATCGATGAATTGCTGGGTGAGGGCCGAGGCGACATTCTTGCCTTTTTTGCTACCGAACGAGATATACGCGATGCAGCAAAACACCTGCGTGGCCATCTTACCGATCGTGGGCAACAAAACAGTATTGAAGTTTTGCCACTCTATGCACGATTGACCGAAGCGGAACAACAACGCGTATTCCAGTCGCATCGCAATCAACGCATCATCCTGGCTACGAACGTAGCAGAAAGCTCTCTTACGGTGCCAGGTATTCGTTACGTGAT
The DNA here is from genome assembly GCA_031374515.1 of Pirellula sp. Lineage (GTDB taxonomy): Bacteria > Planctomycetota > Planctomycetia > Pirellulales > Pirellulaceae > JBKCUI01. Next base: position 179,759 of record JANMGH010000059.1, read on the forward strand.
CGATACCGGAACTGCTCGCATTTCCCGTTTCGCAGCCAAGAGCAAAGTGCAACGACTCCCAATTGAGCCGATCTCTCAAGCGTCCGCAAACCAACGCTCAGGCCGTTGCGGCCGACTTGGTCCAGGCATTGCGATCCGATTGTTCGACGAGGCAGATTACCTCTCAAGATCCGCATTTGCCACCCCCGAAATTCGTCGAAGTGACTTGGCTGCAACTATTGTTCATATCAAGTCGCTTGGAATTGACGATGTCGAATCGTTACCTTGGCTTGATCCACCACGCCCTGAAGCGGTTCGAGAGGGAATGAATGTACTTCGGGAACTGAGCGCAGTCGACGAGGCAGGCCACCTTACCGAGATTGGTAGAAAGATTGCCCGCTGGCCTGTGGAACCGCGAGTCGGACGAATTCTGATCGAGGCAGAGCGTAATGGATGTCTCAACGATGCATTGATCATTGCTGCGGCGATCGAGACACAGGACCCTCGCGTTCGTCCACCTGAAAAAGCCTCTGCAGCCGATGAATCGCATTTCAAGTTTCGCGATCCGCACAGCGACTTCCTTAGCTACCTTCGGATCTGGGACTTCTATCACAAACTGCGAGAGGAGCTTGGGCGCTCGCGGCTGGAAAAAGCTTGTCGCGAATCGTTCTTGTCGTTAGTTCGGCTCAGAGAATGGGCCGACGTGCACCGCCAATTGCTGGAACAATGCAAGGAATTGAACTTAACAATCGGAAAACGCAAGTTGGTCCTTGCGGACTTGCCCGCGCACACCATTGAAATCACGCCAAAACACAAACAACGGTTTTTACCCCAAGACCAACAGCAAAAACCGCAAGCCCTACAACCAATCGGAATTCCTGCCGGCTACGAATCATTGCACCGTGCGCTGCTAAGTGGTTTGCTCTCCAGCGTCGCCATGCTCGAAGATACCGGCAAGTACAAAGGAGCACAGAACCTAGAGGTTGCTATCTGGCCCGGGTCAGGCTTGAAGCAGAGTCGTTCCAAATGGATCGTGGCGGGCGAGTTCATCGAAACGACGCAGCGATATGCCCGCGTGGTTGCAAAAGTAGAGGTCGAATGGATCGAGCAGTTAGCGCATCATCTGATCAAGTACAGTTTCGATGAGCCGCACTTTAGCAAGAAACAGGGCAGTGCCCTGGTGATGCGCCGCGGAACGCTCTATGGCATGCTTGTTTCACCTCGCATTGCCGTGACACTGGCTCCGATTGACCCAATCCTTGCTCGCAAAATCCTCATAGAACAAGGACTCGCAGAAAACCAACTTGTTTCGCGAGCCCGTTTTTGGCAATACAACCAAACGTTTTTAGAGACAGTCAAGGAATTTGGTGACAAAACACGGCGACGTGATTTAGTTGTCGATCCATATATCCTCACTGATTTTTATCGAATGCGAATTCCAGAACAGGTCGTTGATCGGGTGACACTTGAAAAATGGGACCGCAGCATTCAGCCTCTAGGTGGTTCCGTTTCGCGAGCGAAAGATAGCAAGGCCAACGAGGCCCCAACTCCATCACCCTACTTAACTTGGGATGATATCGTAGTAGACATCGACCGCGATGAAATCCAACAACGTTACCCATCGAAAATTGAGGTGGGGGTAAGTCAGCTCCCTGTAAAATACCTATATGAGCCCGGCGATCAAGCCGACGGTATCAGTCTTGTCGTTCCACAAGCGATTGTGCATCAACTACACAACGAACGACTGGAGTGGTTGGTACCGGGCCTGCTCGAGGAAAAGCTCACTTGCTTGATAAAATCATTACCCAAGCGACTCAGGCGTCAGTTGGTTCCAGTCCCGGACACGGTGAAACAATTGTTGCCCAAAATGGTAGAGCGCGAACGCCAACAGGCTCCCTTCTGGAAGTCCATTTGCGAAGTCCTCAGCAGCTTCGTCGGGGAGACCATCAAGGCGAGCGACTTTGAATTGATGGGAATGCCAGAGCACTTGCGGATGCGAGTTGAACTTGTGAATGATAACGGCGTGACCGTTCAGTCGAGTCGTGATTTGAACGAGCTACAACAGGCTCAACGCAAGGTTGCCACTCAAGCGTTACCGATCGCTATGGCCGATAAGCCAGCAGTTTATGATTGGGCTCGTGCCTCAATGGATACGTTTGATATCGAAACGCTACCAAAAAGCATTATCGAAGTGCGAGGAGGTGTGCGATTGCAAATGTATCCAACACTGGTAGCAGTTAAGGAGAACATTGCAACTGGACTGGTAGATCATGGGCCCTTCGCGGAGCAACTTTTTCGACGAGCAATGACGTCACTTTTTAGCAAAATAGAACGTCGCGAAATCCGTAGTCAAATCCAATTTTTGCCTCAGTGGACGGCTTCGTCGCTCTGGCTATCCGATCGGTATGCAGGCGATCGTCTGAAGGAGCTAATCGGAGATCTCATGGCAAGACTCGCGTTTATCGATACCCAGTGGACCAGTGAATCGGTTGCGCCCGTGTTTCGCACGAAGGTAGAGTTTGAAATAAGTCGACTCAAGCGGATTGAACGCGTTGCTGGTGCCGCCGCAGAAATCGGTCGTTGGTTACCGCGTTTCGCGGAAGCGAACCACAAGGTCCGTTCTCTCTTGGAGAAAACGCCGGCCACTTGGGCCGAGAGTGTCCGATCCATCCGCGATCAACTCACGGCCTTGTTCCATGAGTCCCTCTCATACCATGTCCCTTGGTGCTACGTGCGTGAGATCCCTCGCTATCTGCAAGCGATCGCAGTTCGTCTCGAACGGCTTAAATCCATTGGGCCAACCAAAGACCTAGCGTTGGATGCATCTGCGACGAGCTACTGGAAGGACTGCTCATTGCGATTGGCCAACATCCAACCAACGCCGACCACAGTGCAATCCATACCTGCAGGAGCGGTCATTCGCATCGAACCAACAGGCCCGTTGCTTGAATACCGATGGTTGATTGAGGAACTGCGAGTTTCGATGTATGCGCAGCAACTCGGTACTCGCGTGAGCGTGTCACCAAAACGGCTGGAGAAACTCAAGGAACAATTGCAATAACGCAAACGCCATTTTGGAAAGTGGTGAAGCATGGGCGTCCAAAGGTTCCAGCCCGCATTTGGATTTCTGTTCAAGCTGGATAACTAAGTTATACTCTTGCGATAGAGCTCGATCTCGTAGGGGCCAAGGAACATAAGCATCAGCGCGCCCTCTCGAGCGTAATGTCGAAACACCTCCTGCAAGAAATAATGCTCACCGGGCCATGGGTAAGCAAATACGAGAGCATAATCGTCCAACTCGAGATCATGCTGCTCGTATGCGTTGGCAACTTGATGAAACAGGGAAGCATGGTTGGATTGCGAACCCGCAAGCCGCTCACTTCCTCTGGGTAAGAAGTTGCCATGAAGTATTTCCCCTTTTAAGCTGTTGCGAGCAAGAAAGCGATTGGCTTGGTCCACCAGAAATGACTCGGCCTCGATTCCAATCGATTCCCAACCGAGTTGCGCTGCCAATCCGGTAACGATGCCGAATCCGCACCCCCATTCGCAAAAAGTGTTGCCATTGGCTATTTTCCTTTGCGTCAAATATGCCAAAGCGCGCCAGACATCCCGGAAATCGCAGGCGACATACTGCTCGATCGGCTTCTTGGTCCATTGGTCCCAGTAAGCCTGCAGAACTTGATCCGCGTCCTTCAGGATCGCTTGGGTTGCGAGTGGTATTTCAGCCGAATCATCCCAGTCGAATTCGAGAAGTTCCAATTCGGGCAATTCGGTAGTCTTTGGTCGTTTCATATTGATTACAGTTGTTCCAAAAACTTCTTCCCAGCGGACCAAAACGCTTCGGGCCATGGATCGTTGTGATAGAGTCCCGTTACAAGTAGGAATTCCTTCGGTTTCGCATTACTAGCCTCATGAAGTTTCGCTCCAAATCGGTATGGAACCACCTCATCGACGTCGCCATGCATCTGCAATAACGGGCCGGTGTATTTCGAAATTTTCTCGATCGACCGAAACTGATTCCGCATCAACCATCGAACGGGGAAAAAGAAGTACCGCTCTGCGGCTACGTCCACAATCGAGGAAAACGTCCTATCTAGAATCAGTCCATCGACCTTGATCGTTGCAGCGATCTCGACGGCGCTCGCTCCACCCAATGATCGCCCAAGCACGATGATTTTGTGCCCCAGAAACAAATCGCTTTCCTGAGTCCATTTAGCGACAGCAACCGAATCTGACAAGATTTCCGCTTCGTTTGCCTGCCCCCCTGTCCTGCCGTACCCTCTGAAGTCGAAAGCAACTACGTTGACATTCCAGCGATCTCGGATTTCAACAAGTTCGTCACTCATCAATCCCAGCGTCTCCCCGTTTCCATGACAGACAATGAGTGTTTTCGAAGAATCCTGCTTGGCGAGCGTCCATACATGAACCTTGGCCCCGGAATTCTCAACGTAGCTTTCCAGGGCGCCAAATTGACTTGCTTCCCAGTTGCCATATTCGATGGATGGTGCAGGAAATAGAAGTGCTCGCTCGAAAAACATCAACACAATCAGGGTACCCAAATACATCGTAATGGCAATCTTGGCCAAGCGTCTTAATAAAGGGACTCTGCCCTTTGATTTCGGTTTCACTGCTTTCATGGAGTCATCTAAATCATGTACGACCAATCCGTGCGTTGCTCGCGAGCTATTGCTCGATTTGGGCAGTGCTGGCAGTAGTTGCCCCCGAGTAGTGAGTAGCCCTTAATCATCGCAGTTTGCGTACTTGCCCAAATCTCGGATTCTTCTCGGAACACATTCTCCTCGCCAACGAGTTGAATGATGCCGACGTTTTTCAAAGTCTGTGCCATGGTCTCTCTGATGCCGGAGATAATGATCACGACCCTCCGGTTATGCATTTTTTCAATGAATCTCTGGAGAACATCCATACAAACTGCGTCCGGATTGTTGACGCGTTTTAATCGCAATACAATGACCTTGAGCGAGTCAGGGGCTCCCGCGAGAATGGAATCAAGTTGCTTCTCCAGCTCAGGCGCACAACCGAAGAACATCTCTCCCTCGAAATTATAAACTCGCATATAGGAGCAAGGAATGTCCGACGAGACGATTTCGCGGATCACGCGATCGCTTGTCACCGTAAGTTCATTCATTTTAATTTTGGCAGCGGCAGGGACGTAGAAAGCAAATGAGAGGAAAACACCAATCAAGATGCAGAACTCGACCGAAATCAGAATTGAGGATAAGGCTGTTGCAATGAGAATCCAGCGATCAAACTTTGTCGCTCGCAAGTAATATCTGAGCGTTTTGAAATCGTTCATACGCGCTGCAGTCAAGATGAGCACGCCAGCCAACGCTGCCTTGGGGATGTATTGAGCGAAAGGCGCCAAAACCAAAATAGTTGCGGCGACCCCAGCAGCGCTGATCACGCCAGACCATTGTGTGGCTGCGCCAGTCGAATGATTGATATAGGATCTCGTCAGAGAACCGGAACCGGGAAAACAACGAAAGAAACTCCCTGCAATGTTTGCAAGCCCTTCACTCAGACACTGCTGATTCATGTCCAGTTTTTGACCGGTTTTGGATGCGATCGATTTGGCCATCGCCATCGCTTCCAAGAGACCCAAGAAGGCGATCGCGGCAGCGCTATTGGATAATTTTATGGCTAACTCCCAATCGATTTTTGGACGTTCGAATTGGGGGAGCGCAGGAGGAACCGGCGGTTGCAGCAATATACCTTGCTTGACGGGGTCTAGAGCAAAAACCGCCGCCGCAGAAATGGCTATCGCCAGTAACAGCTCCGGAAGCCCAAATTGAAATCGGCGATTGAGTTGACGAAAGGCGACTGCCGTCACTATGGTTAGCAACGCAACGCCCACCGATTGTGGATGAAAAGCGCCCCCCTCTGTCATATCGCTCCAAAAACGACTTAGGAAGGGAGCCGTCTTTTCCGCTTTGCCAGCCAACTTAAAGACGTTCTTCAACTGGTCTAAAAAAAGAAGAACGGAAGCACCTAGTGTGAAACCAACTATTACCGAATGAGAAATGAATCGAGACAAATCTCCGAAACGTAGTAGAGCGATGGCCGTTTGGATCAAGCCAATCAAAAATGCCATCATAATGGCAGCCGATATCCGTTGCTCCTCTGGAACTGCAGAGAGCGCACTGAACATAGCGATTGAAATCGCATTGGTAGGCCCGTTGATCAACTGCTTGGAGGAGTCGAACAACGCTCCGACGGCGGTCATAATGATCGCCGTATAAAGCCCCATTTCTACCGGCATTCCAAAGATACTGGCGTAAGCCATAGCTTGTGGTACCGCAACCGCTGCCACGGTTAGTCCGGCAAACATATCTCGTTTGAAATGCCCTAAACTGTAAGTGCGCAGCGAATCGATTGCGGGAACAAATCGGTAAAGCGCGCTCGCGAGCGGAGATGGCATGGGGTCGAAGTGGTGGTGTTCGAGTTTGGTAATGAAACCGAATGGCGGTCGCTATTGTATCCTCTTCATCCAAAAGCGGCTCACCCATTAAAGTACCCAACGCGCGCTCAAAGCGACTTTAGTGTCTACGATTTGAACACGCACTGGTTTCCAATCGCGGGATGCTCGGCAGGTCTCAACGCAGGGAACAACCTAAAACGCCTAACTATTCAAGATTCCTGCAGATGCTCGCCGAACAATCTCGTCGGCAATGCAGTCAAATCCGACTTTGGCACGCAATTTGTAGTTGTTAGATATCGCACGCGTGCAAAACAGATTTATGCAGTCAATATCGCGTCGCTGACTGCAAGTGCGAAAGTCTTTTGATGAGGGGTGTGGATTATGAATTGGATCAGAAGTTTGAGCTTGGGCGCGTTTGCAACAATAGCGGGTTTAGGCTACGCCAACGCGGCAAATGGGCAGGACATATATGGGCATCATCACGGATGCTCTCCTTATGCGGGCTATAACAACTATAGCTATCGCCCAATTACGACATTGCCCTACTACGGTAGTAACTACGGAGTGGGCGGATATTCTCGAGGATATACAGGCTATTCGAGCAACTACGGCAATTACTCCAGCAACTACGGTAACTACGTTGGTGGCGGTTATGGAATGGGCGGCTTTCCAATCGGTGGATCCTACGGTGGCGGGGCGTTTCCACGCGGCGGTTCCTACGGTGGCGGAGCATTTCCTCGCGGTGGATCGTATGGCGGGGGGGGCTTCTCGCTTTACATCGGGCGATAAGTCGCTAGGTGAGCGGAGTGTCGCATTTAAGTGGGAAACTGTTTCACTGCTTCTGGCTATTAAGCCTCGAGAGCTGTCCGTATCCCAAACGACCGATCTGCCGTTTTACAAATAGTGCTCTCCCCAAAGTAGAACTTGGGGTTGACGGTTTTGCGATGTAGCGAAAGTCGTCAAGACTTTCGGTGATTTGCACTTTCCGAAACTCTTGACGCGTTTCGCTACCCTAAAAACTAATATGGACAGTGCACTAGCTTGGCAATTCGAAGCCTGCGCGGCGCTCACGCACTAAAAGTTGGTTTGCCTGTTCGTCGGAGACGAACTTCTCCTCTTTTGGATTCCATCGAAGTGGGCGGCCAACAGCGCGAGCAATGTTCGCAAGATGACAAACCGATATGGATCGATGTCCAATCTCGACGTCCGCAATCGGTAGCTTTCGTGATCGAATACATTCCAACCAGTTTTGCAAATGCCATTTCGCTTGCCACAGCGCTAGCGAATCGCTCCACTTGCGTTCTTCTTCTTCGATGTTGATGTTTTGGAGAAGTTGTTGGGCAATTTCCGGCGGATTGGAAGTGAATTTATTGCGATTGATTTCAAGCTTGCCTTTTTCGCAGACGAAAATCGCGCCACCCATTGGGCCTTTGCCTGGCTCAATGACAAAGTTGACCTGGACCCCGTTATCATACTTCATGCTTACGTTTCCGTTTGGGCCATCTGTCAAGGGGACGATCTCAACAGGTCCTGTGTCGTCCATCCCAAGTGCCCACTGGATTTGATCGACTCCGTGTGCGCCCCAGTTAGTCATCTCGCCGCCTGCGAAGTCCTGCCATTTCATCCAGCCCATCCATTGAGAATTGAAGGGCCTATCTGCTGCTTGGTTCAGCCACATCTTCCAATCCAACCCAGCAGGGATTTCTTGCGATGGAAAAAATTGTTTAGGACTGGCTTGAGCACCCGCGTAACGGATCGCGCGTACCTCCAGTATTTTGCCAAGACCGCCGTTGCGAACGATTTCGCAAGCGACACGATTCATTTCCATCGAGCGTTGCTGAGTCCCAACTTGCAGAATGCGATCATAGCGACGAACCGCTTGGACAAGCGATCGTCCTTCATGGATATATAGAGATAGTGGCTTCTCCGCATATACATCCTTTCCCGCTTGGCACGCTTCAATGCATGGCAGTACGCGTTGGAATTCGCCAGTTGCCACGATGACCGCATCGATATCTTTGCGTTCTAGAATTCTGTGGTAGTCTTTGTAGACTGGCCAATTTCCTTTGGCCTTGTTCTTGAAATCATTCGCTCGCGATTCGTTGCAATCACAAAGCGCTACGAGTTCGGCAGACTCTGGTAATTGTTGAAGCAGCAACGAGCCCCTGCCGCCGACTCCAATAGCGCCAATTCGAATCCTTTCGCTGGGCGGAGTCTGGCCCGATCCAGCGATTAAATGGCGAGATAAAAGCAAAGGTGCTGAGAGACCTACAGCGCTCTTGGCTAGAAATTCTCGTCGGAGAGGATTTGACGGTGCCTGTTCCATATTGTTACCAATGCAACGAGGGGAGGAGATCAGCCGAGGCATCACTAGTGTTTGAAGTGCCGTTGGCCAGTAAAGATCATGGGGATGCGATGCGCATTGCAGGCCGCGATTACTTCATCGTCTTTCCTTGAGCCACCCGGCTGAATAATGGCAATGATACCCGCTCTTGCCGCTCGTTCGATGGAATCGGCAAACGGAAAGAATGCATCTGAGGCAAGTATACTCCCCTGCGAACGATCGCCAGATTTCTCGATCGCAATTTCAACACTATCAACACGGCTCATCTGACCCGCGCCGACGCCGACCAATGCCGCATCTCGCGCCAAAATGATTGCATTGCTCTTGACGTGCCGTACCATCTCCCAACCAAACGCAATGTCATCCCAAAGTTCTTCTGCAACTGCGACTTCAGTCACTGTCCTCCAGTTCAAACTGGTCGGGGGCTGGTTGTCCGATTGCTGCACCAATACACCTCCGCTGATGAATCGATAGTTGAGCTCGACCGGCTGGGTCCCAAGAAGTCCCGTCTGCATCAGTCGAACATTTTCTCTCCACTTTGGTTTTGTTTGCAAGAGTGAAACGGCTTCGGCTGAAAATTCGGGCGCGACGATCGCTTCGATAAAAAGACCTGGTTGACACAGTACTTCCGCAGTCTCGACGTCCACCAATGTATTGAAACCGATAACACCTCCGAACGCGCTCTGCGGATCGCCTGCTAACGCTTTGCGACACGCGAACGACAACTTGTGCGCAGAAGCCCCACCGCAAGGGTTGTTGTGCTTGATGACCACTGCAGACGGCTTAGCAAAGCATCGAACGATGGACAATGCATTGTCCAAGTCCAGTAAATTGTTGTATGACAATTCTTTGCCGTTGAGCTGTTTTGCGTCGGTCAGCGATGCGATTGGATTGCCACCAAGTCGATACAACGCTGCGCTTTGATGCGGGTTTTCACCGTACCTCAAGCCGCATTGTAACTTCATAGAAATCGTGACATTCTGGGGCATTACAATCGCCGACGTCGGTCGTGCAGTCGTCGATGCGTCGGAAAGGTACTTCGCTATCGTTGCATCGTACCTCGCTGTTTCAGCGAAGCATTCCGCCGCGAGTCGTAAGCGAAGCGCATCACTCGTTCCTCCATTGCTTTGAATTTCTGTTGCGATCGAGCCGTATTGACTAGGGCTCGTTGCAACGGTAACGAAAGCATTGTTTTTGGCCGCTGCTCTAATCAGGCTAGGGCCGCCAATATCGATTTGCTCGATCGCTTCACTCAGTGTTACATTAGGTGCCTGAATGGTAGTTTCAAACGGGTACAAATTGACCACAACTAGATCGAATTCTTGAATACCATGGCTTTGCAGCGCGTCCCTGTCTTCGGCCAAGTTTCTACGAGCAAGAATGCCTCCAAATATCTTGGGGTGCAAAGTCTTGACGCGGCCGTCCATCATCTCTGGAAAACCGGTATACGAAGCCACTTCTACCGACGGAATGCCATTATCGATCAGATGTTTGCGGGTTCCGCCGGTGCTGTATATCTCAACACCTTGGGTCGCTAAGATCTTGGCAAAAGCGAGCAATCCTGTTTTGTCGCTAACACTAATCAACGCACGTTTTATGGACGAAAAACTACTCACGGATGGAGACTTCAGAACGGTAAGAGACTCAACAAAAGTAAATAGATCGGCATCGATCCGGACTCCTATAATCCCCGAAGGGGCGTAAAATCGCAAGCCTGGATTCCTCCCTTGGATACCTCAAGAAAGCCCGAATTCTAACGAATCCATAAGCAATTCAAGTTCATCGTCGGTTGCCGACAAGGGGGGCACGATCGGAATGACATTTCCAATGGGTCGGAGCCATACTCCCTTCTCCAGTGCGCGGCGGCACACTTGTCCCGCCCGTTGAAACTGCCATGGAATGGGGGTTCGCATCGTTTTGTCTGACACGAGCTCGATTGCAGCCATCATTCCGCGTTGTCGGATATCACCCACATCGACGTAATGTCGGAGAGAATCTAAACGACTCTTTAACAGTTCTATTTTGGGTTGTAAATTCTGCAGCGTCCCCTCCGATTCAAAAACATTCAAGGTTGCATGCGCGGCTGCAGCCGACAGCGGATTACCACCATAAGAATGTCCGTGCAAAAAACTCTTCGATTCTTCATGCCTGCCTAGGAACGATTGCCAAATACGATTGGAAGTCAGCGTAGCACTCATGGGCAAGTAGCCGCCAGTTAGCCCCTTTCCAATGCAGAGGAAGTCGGGCTCAACCGACTCGTGCTCGCAAGCAAACATCTTGCCCGTTCGCCCCATACCGACCGCAATTTCATCAGCAATGAATAAACAATTGAATTCATCGCAAAGTGCTTTGAGACCGCAAAGGAATCCTACTGGATGCACGACCATTCCCGCAGCCGCTTGCAAAAGGGGTTCCGCAATGAACGCAATGATTTCGTCTGAATGAGCCGCAAGAATCTGACGGTACGCTTGCAGGTAGTGATCGGCCGCTTGGTCAGGGGCAATGCCCGCTGGCAAACGATAACCGTCTGGACATGGTCCTCGCAAAACAGGGAACAGCAACGGTTCGAATAACGCGTGAAAGCGAGATACGCCACCTACGCTTACTGTTCCCAGCGTATCGCCATGATATGCGCTCCCCAACGCCAAGAAAGTAGTGCGCTTGGGTTCCGGGACTTCGCATTGTCGCCAGTATTGGAACGCAAGCTTCATCGCGACTTCAACCGACGATGCGCCATCACAAGAGAAGAAGACATGCTCCAATCCCGCTGGCGCCAATCCAACCAACCGCTGCGCAAGCCTTATCGTTGTCGGGTGGCTCATTCCAAGATTGGTTACATGCGCCACCTGTTCCAACTGATCTCGAATCGCTTGATCGATTTGCGGGTGGCGATGCCCATGAATATTGCACCAAAGCGAACTCGCGCCATCCAAGTACCGCTTCCCTTCAATGTCGGTCAACCAGCATCCTTGTGCGGTATCGATGATCAAACCGTCGTAGTTGGACATCTGCGAAAAGGCGTGCCAGACGACGGTGCGGTCGAGCCTCCGAAGCTCTGCGACGTCGAATTCATTTTGCATCTTCGATCTCGATTTGAATTTGGTCATCTACAATGAAGACAGGGAAAATGTCCGCTTTGATCTTGGGGTTATCTAGCCAGCAACCGTCGGCAAGCGAGAATCTCCATGCATGCCATGGGCAAGCGACCGTACCGTTCTCAATCCAACCACCTGCAAGCGATGCACCCATATGCGGACAGAAGTCATCCATCGCATGGAACTTGCCGTCCTGATTGAAGATCGCGATCATGCGATCGCCCACAGGGAACGCCCTCGCTTCGTTGAGAGGTATATCTGACGTTTTGGCAACCGTGATCCGCTCAGCCACGTTGCAGCAACTCCAGTCTTAGGAAATTCAATCCCGCCTTGGCAAGTCGATGATAAAGAACATCGGGATGAGCCCCCAACGAAACCGTAGTTTGTTTGGGCTCTTTGCCTCTCCTCGCCAGCGAAAAAGAAAAATCGGAACTAGGGAGCATTGCCGACGTCGAGACCGCCTCCCATGTTGGATAGATGCCTGCCGCCAAACACAAATCTAGATCATGCTCTCTTCGGAATCGCTCTGCGGCCGAGGAAAGTCTTTGCATGACGAAGGCGTTCAGTTCCACTCCCGCTGAAGCGTCATGGATACCCGATTCATCGATTTTTTCACAAAGCGAGTCCAAGGTCGGACACCAATGTGCTACACGTAGTCCGTTGGGCCCTTGCATAAATAGCTTCGCCAAGCTGTGCTGTATCCATGCGCCCGCTCCAACCTCAATGACCCCAAGCGAGGTCCCACGATCCACCAACAATCGATGTGTGGCTTCGTCGAGATCGATCTCCCCTTCACCGAATACCAACAATCCTAGCTCTTTCTTAATCTCATCAATCGTCGGTTGAATCTTCTCCCAAAATTCAAGTTCATTCGAACACAAGGCGGCAATTCGCAAGGTTATAGTGGCCTTGGAAACGGTGATGCCCACTATCGGATCACGATCTCGATGGATCAGGCTGGGGAGCCTCTTTTCCACATCGCTTTCGCCAATGCCGAACACTTTCAAGCCGTGAAAGTACCATCGCTTTACTCCGACTCCCATCTCTTGAATCAGTCTTGGCTCAACAGTGGCCAAATACATTTGCATCATCTCAGCCGGCACACCTGGTAGCGAAAAGAGCCTGCATTTTCCTTCCCTGCCAACCCCGGAATTTGCAACAATGAGATCAATACCCGGAGCCGTGCCGTGTGGATTATCGATAATGCGTGCGCCCGTTGGAAACATCGCTTGACACTGATTGCGTTCCGGCATCGGACGCTTTCGCCGCGCAAAGAGGGACTCAATGTGAGCTAGAGCTTCGGGCCTGAGCTCCAACGGAGCATGAAATGCTTCAGCCATCGCTTCGCGAGTCAAATCGTCGGCCGTCGGCCCCAAACCCCCAGTTGCAACCACAATATCTGCCCGACGCGAAGCAGTTTGGAATGCATCCACGTTATCGGACATGCAATCGCCAACCGTTGTATGAAAAGCGGTCTTAACGCCAAGATTGCCGAGTTGCTCACTCAACCATCGACTGTTCGTATCAAGACGTTGTCCGCTAGTCAATTCGTCGCCGATGGAAATTATTTCTGCTCGCAATGACGTCCTCTATTGCTCAATCTTTGGTTCAGCCGTTTCACTTCTGGTAGACACTTCGGTGCTTCGCACAGTTTAACAAGGCCATGCGGCGGGGGCAATTGATACACAACATTGACTTTCCTATTGACTAACCGCCGCACGATACCCTCGGTGACTGGATTCTGAACGACAAACTCAGCGATTCGAACGGCGGAATCTTGAACTCAAGTGACGTGGAACCTAAGTGCAATTAGCTTCCTTGTGGTAATATAACCTGCTGCAATAATTCGGAGGCTACAACCCCTGCCACGTCCTGCCGACTCGTTAAACGCGTCGACTGCGTTTCGCCGGTGAGCAACTGAATCCCATCGATTGAAGTTACCTTTTGCAATTCTGAAGGACATACTGATGTTACGCAAAATAATGCTGTCTCTTGTTATTGCACTAATCGCTACCGAATTTTCCAAGGCGCAGGCGCCAGCGAGTTCGGCGGCAAAGGGGGCTCCTATCTTCGAATTGACTACGGAAGTGTCCAAACAAATCGATAGAGCATTGGCAAAATCTCGCAAAGAAAACCGGCGAGTCTCTATCCATTGGGGTAGCAACGAATCTGAACCCTGCAACGCATTTCATCAATCATTGGTCGGAGATCGCGACATAGGCAAAACGCTGCGTTATGAATATGACGTAGTATGCGTGGAAGTTGACGGATCGATCCAGAATCAAGAACAGTTGAAACGCTATGGCGTTAAACTCGCTAAGGGATCGGCATCCATTTTATGGCCTAGGGATTGATCCAGATTAGAATTGGTGTGTAGTTACTATACCGATCCGAGACGATGGATGACATGACATGATGCGAAGTCGATACATTGCAATATTAGGAGCCGTCTCTCTCAGCCTCCCTGGAGTTTTGGTTTCATCGACTTGTTTCGGCCAGGTCGCGACAAAGAAAGAGGTCGTCATACCTATAGAGCTTCAGAACCGCACAGATGTGCAGCAAATCCTCGCGAAACTCCGTTTTTTGAGAATGAACGAATCTCTACTCGGGGAAAACCACCCCAGCAAACAGATCACTCAGACTCAGATTCAAGAGCACGAATTCGATTTGACAAATATCATCGAGGTCTACGGACGTCGCAAAACATTTACCGGGGTGGAAGGGTCAGAGAATGTCGAAGATGCGTTGCCGCAATCGCTGTCCGGCCGTCCAGAAGTGCAGTTGATCATTCGAAAACTGCGTTTCTTGAGAATGAACGATAAGCACTTAGGCGAGAACCACCCAAGCAAGAAATCGACGGGCGAACAAATTCGTGGTCACGAATGGGCGTTGAGCAAAATCTCCCAACAAGAACTCCTGCCGCCTCCAAGCCCCGATTCGACGGACGAGTCGAAGCAAACGGACACGCGAGTTTCTCAAGAGACTGAAAATCCTCGGGAGCATCGAATGATTGTTCAGAAACTCGCAATCTTGAAAACCAATCAATCAAACTACGGCGAGAATCATCCGACTTGGAAAATCATACAAAATGAGATTCAGAAGCATGAGATGGTGCTTCGCCAAGCGACACCTAAGAGATAGTCGGTGCACGGAAGTTACGAAGTATCTACTCGCTGGTTCCGAATAAATTTTCTATTGTTGATGGTCATCGTCGAAACGTGGGGCAGAGCTAATAATCGATCGCAGAATCGTTTGCCTGCCCGTCTTGTTGTTTTCGAACCTCTTCCATCGTCATCGCGATGACGTTGACAAAGCGGCGAATACTCTCGCCATAGTTTTTGGACTGCTCAGCCACCCTAGCGGCCTTTGCTTCATCATCAATTCTCTCGAAATTGATTTTCCAACCGTTTTCGTTTACCCAATCTCGAAGCTCGTTGATGACTTGCCCTAGATTGTTCGCGAACACAGCATCTGGCTTACACGTCGCTTTGCGGTAAGGCCCGCGACCATAGTGCCCATTTACTTCATTGCCAATGCGTTGCCCTTGGTACTTGAACCAGCCGGTCGCGAATGCAACGGCTGCAGCACCTGCGGCTAGGCAGGCGACGGGGAATTGCCCGAGCAAAAGAAGAACAACGCAACTAAGCATGCCAATTGCGGTTGCAATCCCGAAGGCCATTGGAAACTGTGCCTTAACAGCCGACGGATTCGTATCCATGGCCGCCCCGCTCTTCATGAGACCTTCGTTCCTCACCTCGCCGACTATCACCGTGATGTTGTCCGGTCCACCCCTTAGGTTTGCCAAGTCCACCATGGCGTTCACAGCGGATTGAATATCAACGACCTGTAAAAGAACCCCCATTTCCTCGTCCGTGAGTTGGCCACTGAGCCCGTCGCTACAAATCAAAAACTTATCCCCAACACGCAACGGAAATGGCCCTTCCAAATCGACAGCAACTGTTCCGTTTGGTCCCAAGGACCTCGTGATCACGTTCTTCGGGATCGCGTTGCTGCGAAGTGCTTCTTCACTGACTTCGCCGGAGGCTCTCATCTCCCAAACGAGCGAATGATCAAATGTCAATTGTTCGAACTGGTTACCCCGCAAACGGTAAACGCGGCTATCGCCAACATGCGCTACCACGGCACCCTCGGGCAAAATAGCCAACGCACAGGTTGTGGTGCCCATGCTACGAAACTCAGGATTCGCTTGGCCTCTCCTAAATATCTCGTTATTGGCTTCAATTAGAGAACGTTGTAACGCTTCGGACGGAATCCCCTTTAGCAATTTGCCGTAATGGTGAGGAATCAATTCGACCGACATCCGACTGGCCAATTCGCCTGCGGCATGAGCCCCCATCCCATCTGCAACAATCAAAAGGTGCCCCGCCTTTTGCCAAGCGGCTTCGTCCTCTGCCATCACAACTGCAAAACTATCTTGGTTATTGCGCCGTCGCATGCCCACGTGAGTAGCTGATGCGACCGCAAAAGAGTCTTGCCAGGAAGGTTGAGAAGATGGAAATGATTGAGGCAAGATACTTGATATTTACAAACGGCAGAAATCGGCCGGGAAAGGCAAGGAACACAACATCTACATAATACCACGAGCCTCGTAAAGCTTCGATTCCTGATCGCATCCGATTTCGAAAATCATGGCGAATCTAGCCTGCCGGTCCTGCAGTCCCTACACAAGTTGTGCAAAATGATACCGGCCGCAACGCTTACGTTGAGTGAGTCCGTTCCAAGCGCCATATCAATGCGGACACTTCGGCTTGCGGTGTTCTGAATCTCCTCAGATAACCCATGTGCCTCATTGCCAAAAACAACAAGTCCTGGTCCATTTCGCTCGAAACCACTTAATTCCTCACTCCGCTTGGACAAGCAAGCGGAAATCGATTCCACCCCGTTTTCACTACACCATCTCAGCGCTGCCATCGGATTGGACACGTTAAAAAAACGCAATTTAAAAGCGTTTCCCATCGAAACGCGGAGAACTCTACGTGCGAACGGGTCCACGCATTCGGGACCGATGAGTATGTCCGATATCCCCAAAGCGGCACAGGTTCGGAAAATCGATCCCATGTTCTCTGGGTCCTGCAAACCGACCAACATTGCCCCCACCCATCTTGCGGTAAACGCCCACGCAGTCCCCTCGACCGTTTGAAATTGCGGTCGAATCCCGCATGCCAAATAGCCGCGATGAAACGCAAACCCGATCAACTCAGATACCAAGTCTCCTGGGATGGTAAACAGATCTACATCCGCAGGCAAGCAACGAGTCGCTTCATCAATATGCTTTTCGTCGATCACGAAAGAATCGATGCCAAGTCCACTGGCTACCAGCCGTTGCACGAGCGGCTTACTCTCTGCAATGAACTTTCCACTTACTCGTGTAAGATTGGTCGTTCGCAAACTGCGATACGGATCGAGTCGTCGAGAGTTAAGATCGGTTAATCGAAATATTGGCATAGTCTCTGCTGCGGTCGGCCAATTGCCAGTCTCGGAACTTCTTTATTCGATGTGGCCAAAACTATTTTTGTCGCTGAATGTTCACGCGTTGTGTTCCGGTCGCCCACTCATCTTGTCCATAAACGAATGCTCGCACAACGCACCTGCCACGACAATCCTTGGGTACTGTTAGCTCCACAAGAAAGTCTCCCGCCTCAGTATTCTTTTCTAGTTTTGCAAGAACTAAATCGCTTGCTCGTGAATAGTTTTCTTGCATCGATTTGCGTTGTTCCTCGGTGCCGCGAAAGTCGCTGACAGTGCGTATGCCATCGGGCAATCGATCCCGTGTTAGAACCAACTCGACTTTGAGCTTGCCGGCAAGTGGCGAGCTCCCGGAAATGACAATTGGATTTCCAGCCACGGTTTCGGCATCGCAACCAATGGGAATACTTAAAGAATGCCTGATTCGAAGGAGAGGATCCCCTAACAGATTCATCAGTCGAACATGCTCTCGGCGTTCTTCCACCAAGTCATGCCCCTCTGGACTCAATGCCTTTGCCAATTGCTCAAACATCGACTGCTGTTTTGCACGAAGCCGTTCAGCGATTGGCAATTTGATTGTGTTTGCGTCGATCGGTTTAGAATCGCTTCTTGTCCAAATGTTGCGCTTTGCGTTGAGCACAATTCCGCCGAGCGTTGGAATCTGATCGCGAAAACAACCTTCCATCAGCTCTGTGGACAACTGGCTCAAACCATACGGCATGGTTATTCTTGACCCAGCAATTACCGCAATGGGACCATCTTTTTTTGCAAGCAAAGTCTCTGCGAAGCAGTCAACCCTCGCATCGAATGCACCGGTAAAGCAGGCTAACATAACTGCGATTGGAGGTCCGTCTTGAATGTTGATTTGAGACACATCCTCATTCGAGCAAATGGGGATCACGTCATTACCAACCAAAAAGTCATCAAGCCGATCGACATTGCCGTGTCCGATATAGACCCAGAAAAGGCCCCCCTCATTGATTTTGCCTATAAACGATTTCGTCAAAGAAAATGGATCTGGACAATACGGACTAGTCAGACTGGCGTAAGTCATATTTAATTGAAACCTGTCGGGAATGCCATCGGAAAGTAATCTCCTTGCAACGCTCTCGATAGCTGTGTCCGCCAATACTCCAAAGCCTCCTACACCCGCTGTTGCCGAAATGCGATCGCGCCAGGGACCAAAGGATTGTAGCTGCTCATAGTCGATGCTTCGCCTCAACATACGCGCTAACTCCTCAGCATTCTTCGCAGGCAATCGCCCAACAGACAATTCGGGGCATTCGTCGCCGTCCAGATCACCAAAGTAAAGATCGGTCGCCATCGTCGGCGTTGTGAATGGACCAAACTTGACAGTCGTTGAAACGATAAAGGTTGGGGTGATCGGCAAAAGCTTAGGGGTCTTGGACTTGGGATCTTCCTCGATTCCGATATCGCCACACAGTAGCACCGCAATAACGGGGAAGCGGGCTCGTTTTGCAGCGTCGAGAATGGACCGCTTCAGCTCATTGGCCGTCGGTTTTGAGTCGATTTGGATGACATGGTACTCCGGTTCACGGTATTGCACCCATTCTCGTACCGCCACTTCCCAAGCCTTTGGACGAACAACGATTACAGAACGCGTCACTTCGGCGATCGCCGGTAATCCCAAGCTGCTCGCTGCAATAGCCAATAGCCAAACGAGACGACGGATCAACATCGAGTTCCTGCATTGTTCAGTTTCGGGCAAGTCCTTACCAAATTACCCTGATTCTAACAAATCAACAGCGGAATCCGATGCGCCAATTTCCGTCGTTCATCCACAAAGGCTGAGAGAAAACGAGGCAATGGCCAGTTCTCGCATCGGAATCGGAAGCAACGCCTCTTAGGCGAGCGGCAACGGAGGACATACCGGGCGGGAGACGCGGACAGGCTCCTGCCGAACTAAAGCCAAGCTCGGCCGGAGCTTTGCTCTCCCATTTAGAACCTTGGCCGGTAGTTTTCACTCTGCCGCTCGCCTTATGGCTCCATATCCTTTAAATGGACATCTAATGCACCGACGGACATTCGAATTTCGATGATGGACAGTGACAATGAGCAAGCCATCAACAACAAACTGCCAACGAAAATCAATTTGCCCAGTTCATTCCAGCCTAGAAAGAGCGTTCCCATACACACGGTACAGGCAACCAAACTGCAAACACCAAGTGTTTGCATGTCGCGAATCAAATAGACACGTCGACGCAGGTTTTTGATTTCCGCGACATACATCTGATTAGGTGACTCGGAATGATCCGCGTGCAATTTGCGAATAATGCTCGCCAATCCAAGAAAGCGATTGGTATAAGCAAGCAGGAGCAACGAAATTGTCGAGAAGAGGAGCGCAGGAGTTGTGAAGTCAATTTGCATTTCAAAATTGCCTACTCCGTCCAAAGTATGTTAAAGATCGTACTATAGTGGTCTGTCCACAAGGGGATATTGGGCCAATCCTGTGCAATGGTTTTGCGACTTTTTTCAACCCCACTTGCGTCATCCACTAATTCGAAAGGCGGGATCATTGGGGTCCTATCCAGAAACGTTTGGTCGTTGGATATCATGAAATAGTGGCTTCTCATTAGCAACTCCTGCGAGTTGCTCACTTTGTAGATACTTGTGTATTTTGACTTGAGCACCTGTTCCGATGCGTTCTTGACGACGGGATACAGATTCAAATAGGTGTTGGTGATGTGAATACAGATGATTCCAGCCAGCGTCCCGTCTGCATTCTTCTTCAAATGCTTGCGATAAATTTCAAATGCTTCTCGGGTCAACAGGTGCGCCGGGACAGAATCGCCACTAAAAGCATCTAATACAATAACGTCATACTCTTGAGCGACTTCACGTTCCATGGTTAAGCGAGCATCGCCCAATCGTACCTCGATTGGTTTTCCAAGCCGTGTTTCATATTCAGGCAGATACCAAAAATGCTCGCGAGCAATCTTCTCAACCAAAGGATTAATCTCGTACATGACGCATTCGTCCGCGGGCCGAGCGCCTGAGGAAGCCCTAGCGTAAGCCGCAAGCGCGCCCGATCCAAGTCCGACAACTGCAAACTTGATCGGTCGATCGCGATGTGTCTCTTCGATGCAATACTGAAGCGATTTCCCAACGCCGCTGTCTCTGTCGTAGTAGGTCAATGGGAGTATCCGCTTCTTGGGATCTGTCCATTGACGACCATGCAGGACGTTACCGCTCCAAAAACTCCGATAGCCAGAATCCAATCCTCGCGAAATCCCATTGTTTTCCTCCGCAGCAATCTCTTTTGTGTATTGACGGTCGGTCACCGACACCGTCCCGTAAAAGTTCCTCGCTTGAAGTAGCAAATGCTTTTGTATCCCGGATCCTTCGCCAGTACTCAGCCAATCGAATGGATCGAGACACCATCCGACCATACATGTTGCGAGGATGACTCCGATGCCGCAGAACCATGAGCTTGCCGCGCCCATCCATTGCTGCCGGCTCGCAATTGTCCCCAAGACACCACCGGCGATGGCAAAACTCAACAGTAATCCCAACGGCCACTCGTAGTACTCGTCAAAGTAGCGGGTTGCCACGAGAGTAATAAAAAGACCACCCAATGCACCGCCTGCTGAAATCAATAGATAGTACTCAGTGATGTACTTTCGATTCTCAGGCCGAAGCTTTACCAATTCGCCATGACACACCATACAAATCAAAAACATCGTTCCAAAATGAAGTGTCAGATTCAGCACAAATCCTAAGTCCA
Organism: Pirellula sp.; assembly: GCA_031374515.1. Classification (GTDB taxonomy): domain Bacteria; phylum Planctomycetota; class Planctomycetia; order Pirellulales; family Pirellulaceae; genus JBKCUI01. Next base: position 200,845 of record JANMGH010000059.1, read on the forward strand.
GGTTTAAGCACGCAAGCGCAAAAATGGCCACAACACACAATCCGCACCAGAGTCCGCGTATATACCAGCCAGGATGATCAAAACAGATAATAAATGTCAATAGATACAAGGCTAACGGAATGATCCAAAGGAATGGGACTGTTGCAATGTCGTGACAAACATGGTTTGTCGTTGCAATAAACATCAATGACGACAGCCCTGACACAGCAATCCAAGAAAGACGTTGCCAAAGCAATGGGCGCGACGAGCTTGCAAACTCCTCGATCCCCTCCTTCTCTCTTGAATCGCTCTGAGGTAGAAGAAGCATATTAATCCCACACGCGGCACAAAGGCCCGCGAATACCCAAAAGCCGATCATCCAAAAACGGCCCATCGTTTTCAATTCCATGAACGGCTCGAACAAGAATGGAAACGACCCGAGCGCAATGAGCGAACCTAGGTTGGACAGCGAAAATAGCCGATACGGTGAGAGGCCAGGGTATGCCCGAGAAAACCAAGCCTGAATCAGAGGTCCCGTCGTCGAAAGCACGGCATACGGTAAACCAACACATATTGTAAGCAGCAAAAGAATGCGAAGCGTGGGATCTTCAGTGCCGTTGGGTTTCAATACATCCAGCGGTACGACGAATATCGCCATGATGGATGCAATTGCAAGCAAGGCAAGGTGAACTCGCACCTGCTTTACCAAACTCAATCGGCTAAAGAGTAAGTGCGAATAAACATAACCTAGAAAGAGTGTGCATTGAAAGAATAGCATGGCGGTTGTCCAAACCGCCGGACTTCCACCAAACCAAGGCAAAATAAATTTGCTGATGAGAGGTTGAACTTGGAATAGTAAAAACGCACTGATGAAAATGGTGACGGCTAACAAATAGCCCAAAAGGTGTCGATCGACAAGTGGACGATTATCAGCTTGAGTCATATGAACCGCAACAAAAACCAGTAAAACAAGAAACAACAGGCTCCTGCAATTTACAGGCCTTTCGCTCACATGACAATCTGGAAAAGGGATGAAATCTCGCTTCCGTTTGACTCTCCGTTGATAGGTTGCCTTAATAGCACCCCCAGCCGGATTCCAGCTAGCTCGTTTCCAGTACCCCAGAATCAATTTGCTTCTGAGCGTACACAGCCAGTTTCCCAAGATCCACCTTTTCGATATCCTTCAAAAACGCTGGATTCAGTCCGCGAATGTATCGCAATGCGTGTCGAGGGCGTTGATTGTGCAACCACACTTTTATCAACTTGAGCTGAAGCTGAAATCGATGCTCCTCGAATTGTTCAATGTGCAGTTCAAGCAGCGGTTCGACCTTCGCGTACTGTTGTGACTTGAGATAGTGTTGGATTACGGCAATCAACTGCAAATGAGTCCAAATAGCACCCGGATTGTTCACGGAGATTTTAGCCTGTAAGGCGACCGCAAGATCGAAGTTGCCCTCCTGAATCGCTTGATCGACTTGACTTGCCATCTGTATCCTGACAGCGGTTTGATTGATTTTGGGGAGAGAAGCAAGTTGTTTCGCATGGCGTCTGGCCTCTCTAGCTTTTAGTTCCTTTTTTCCAACCTGTGATTCCGCCCCCTCTTTGTTCGTGTAGTGCGAAATGATATCGAATCCCTCACAGTCCACATACCCGCGGGAAAGCATGAACAGTCCAACGGGCAAGCCGATCACGAAACCCATCAGATGGAGCGCCTCCGATCCAAAAGTTCCCCCACCAAAACAAAAGAAAAAAACGTTCATCGCTATATAGAGTGCTCCAAATGCCAGATTGGGAACTTCGAAAAAGAACACTCGGAATCCAATAAAAAGCAACGTCTCAAAAGAATTCAACGGCGCGAAAACTACCACCAATGCCAACAACGAAAATATGGCAGACGATGCGCCCAACGATCCACCATCGGCAAAGAGCATGATCGTCTGTTCCGCAAATGATTGAAACATACCCATGCCAATGTATACCGCGGAGAATAGCAACCCACCCAGCTTCCCTTCAAGCAGAAGTCCAAATGACCATAGAAAAATCATATTGCCAATGAGGTGCCCAAGATCGGAATGCATGAACAAACTAGTTATCCACTGCCATGGTCGAAGTCCACGCCCATAATGAAGTGTCAGTTCGTCACGCCAGTTGGAATGGACTGTCGGCACAGGTGTCCATTCGTCTTGGACTTGTTCGATGTCCTGCCCCGCGGCTTGCATTGCCTGCAACCGCTGTAGAAGTTCCAATGCCTGGACACGGTTTCCATCCGCGTCCTCAAATTCCTCGATGCCACCCAGGTAAGTGCTCGAGATCCCTAAACAGAAAGTAAAGAAACAAGCGATGTTGAGAACAATCAATGAAACGGTAGCTACCGGATAATGATAGATTGGCGCGTCGGTTGAGTAGGGAATAAGCATGCTCGAATACTCTTGTCCAATGGTGGCGTCCCTAGAATACACACACCGAGTTGCCCTGTCCAATCATCGATGCATCCCAAGCCTAATTGCCCCGTCCTCTGACTGCACTACCTTCTCACCGTAGGTTGGTTCCTGTCTACAAACTGCGTGTTCGCGCCAGGCACTTGCTCAACCGAAGAGAATTCCGCCCATATAGGCAAATGATCAGAAATGCGTACGGCGTCCTCTGTCTTGATTCGAAACATTTCGCATAGGTCTAATACACCACTGCGTCCGGTAAACTCGTTGGTCAACCCGCGATCAAAGATAATATTGTCCCATGTACTCTTTCGAATGGTGTTGGTTGGTTCGCCATCTACCGTCCAGTAAATTCCAGGGATTTGCCCCAAAGTTCCAAACTGTTGCGGACTCGCATTGAGATCGCCCATGAGAATCACATCGTCCTCGCGAGCAGAAACATATTCAAACTCGCGAATTCCCTTGAGCACCGTGTGCATAACGGGAAGTTCCGTTCTTACTTCGTCAGGATCCGTATGGATGTTGACCAGCGAAAAGGAAAATGGACGAACATTGGGCGGGACACGCGTTACAAAACGCGCTACAAGCGGCTCGCGATGCAATAGATCGGCATTGTCCTCAATCGTGTACGTTGCGTCTGTGCTCGATACGACAGTCGCTGTATCATAGATGTATGCGTATTGTTCCTTGGAAACACTTCTGCCTAAGCGAGGCCCAATTAAATAGTCGTATCGTGCACCTTGAGCGTTGATGTACTGAACAAGTCGCGGGATGGTCGTTTGGTCCTCAGCGCGAACCTCCTGAATAGCAACGACATCAAACTGTCGAATTACGGCAATGATTCGTTCAAGAATCCATGCATCCTCCATTTTCTTTTTTCCAAAAGTCTGAATATTGAAGCTGGCGATGAGGATGGTCTGAGGCGTTCGTGCAGGCAAACCCTGCATGCGCGTGGCAGGTGCACGTGCGGATACGAATTGCTCCTGAGAAACAGATCTGTTGGCATTGGAATTATTGGCGTTGTAGTTGTTTGCAATCTCGTTCCCTGGCTCACAGCCTGCGAACAACGAGAGTCCACCCAATGCGGACATTAATGCAAATACGATCGATGCCTGACGGTTCATTCCCCTCGCCTCCTTGCTCGGGTTAGTGTCGTTTCAATGCCTTACACAACGTTGTTGCCGATTGCATCGCAATCCTAGCAATGTAGTCTGTCTCTTCTTAAACGTTACATGGCTAGAGCAGCCTCCAGGAGTCTTTTCAGACGAGGCGACGCTGTTGCAAGGTGTTTTTCTAATACGTCGCGAATACTGCCTGTAATACTGCCCAGCTCGCCAATGGCCCACGCCGCTCGCTCGCGAGCGGATGGCTCAATCGTTTCGTTGTCGATAACATTGCAAAGTTGCGATTGAATATTGCTTCGCTCAGACTGTTCTCCCCCAGTTGGACCAAGCCGGCCCAGGAGCGTGCTGGACCAGTACACTCGAGACGAACTAGAGGAAACCAATTGCTGGCACAAAAATGGAATATCCGATCGGCTGGGAGCACCGCAATTTTCGAGCAAATCAGTTGCACAGACTTGCTCCGTTTCGTCATCGCTTTCCAACAGGCAAAGCAATTCCTTTAGTTTTCTTAACGCCAACTCGGGTTGTTTGGCGTATTCCACAAGTTGATTGCTATCGATCATTAATGACCTCCCTAACTTTACCATGCCGCTATGCAATGCAAAGTAAGTACACTTTTCCTGGTTTCAGCACAATCTGATTTGGATTCTTGCTAACGCGGGGTGTTGGGCTTGTTTTTCATTACAATACCGCTCCTATTTTGGTTTATGCCGACAGCCTATTTGGCCCAGAGCCCCTGAATGCGTATAGATTTGGTCATAACAGAACTCGACACGGGCGGAGCAGAGAAGTGCTGCGCGGAACTGGCACTCTTTCTTCAAAATCGAGGGCACCGAGTTCGCGTTATTGCATTGGGGCCTCGACCTTCGACGCAAAAAGAGGCTTTGATCCAATGGGTCGAGAACCATCGAATCGAAACGCATTTTCTAGGGGGTAAAGGGTGGTGGATGCTAACGAGCGTCGCTCTTAAACTGAGGAAATTGCTAAGGTCCGACAAACCCGATCTGATTCAGTCCTTTCTGTGGCACGCAAACGCTTTGTCGGCTGGGATTGGACCATCGCTGGGAATACCTGTCTTCTGCGGCGTTCGAGTAGCTGAACCGCGAACGTCGAGACACCGAATCGACCGCTGGGCTACTTTCCGTTCGACCAAAACGATCTGCGTTAGTCAAGGGGTCGAAAAGTGGTGCGCCGAAACCGAGAAGATGGACGCGAGCAAACTGGTCGTCATCCCCAATGGCGTCTCGACCTCGGTGACAAGTAAGACGATCGATTGCAATACGCATGCAGTCCCAGAAAGGGCTAGGATATTGCTATTCGTCGGCAGGCTAGAATACCAAAAAGGTGTTGATATTTTGGTTCAGCGTGGAAACGAGCTCCTAGCCCAACTGCCTGAACATCATTTGGTCCTCATTGGAAATGGCTCCATGCGATCGAAGTTGGATCGATTTGCCAATCAACCAGAGTTGAAGGGACGTGTGCATTGTTTGGGACAACGCAACGATGTTCGAGCTTGGATGGCTCGATCGGAATTGCTACTCTTGCCAACTCGATATGAGGGGATGCCAAACGTTGTTTTGGAAGCAATGGCCGAGGGGTTACCGGTCGTTTCCAACCGAGTGGAAGGAATCACGGAAATGCTAGGCGACGAACTAGAGCGACAATCGGTTGCAAAAAACGACTGGGAGGAATTCATTCGAAAAGTGAAAGTCGTTGCCAATTCACCAGACGAGCGTAGACAAATTGGTCAATACAATCGGGTCCGTGCAGAGCGCGAGTTTGCGTTGGAAACACAAATGATGCGATATGAATCGCTTTGGCTTGCCATCCTTGGCAACAAGAAATCCGACCAACGTAACACTCATTGAGACTGTTGTTTTTCGGCTGCGCATTGCAAGTGCGACGTGCCTCCACGGGGTCGCAGAGTGTGTTTCAGCACTCAGTTTCACGAAAAAAGGCCTGGGTATTTAGCCCAAGCCTTTGATTTACTGAAAAGCGATGGTGTAATCGCTAAGCTCTTGCGGCAAGTTGCTTCTTGCGTTCCGAGATGATGTCGTCCTGGAGGCTGCGCGGTACCGGAGAGTACTTGGCCAACTCCATCGAGAAGGTACCTTGACCTTTTGTCATGCTTCGCAAATCCGTTGCGTAGCCGAACGTATTGGCCAGAGGGACTTCAGCGCTGATATAGGAGACCCGATCGCGCGCGTCGGTTTGTGTAACCAAACCGCGGCGAGAAATAACGTCTCCAACAACAGGACCTTGGTCGTTTTCAGGGCATTCGATGTCGCATTTCATAATTGGCTCAAGCAACAACGGATTTGCTTCACGCATAGTTTCGCGGAAACAATCGCAAGCTGCGATATAGAACGAACGTTCGCTCGAGTCCACATCGTGATAGCTTCCGTCTATCAGCTCCATTTTGACACCTACGACCGGGAATTCGGCAAGGGGCCCTTTGAGAAGCGAATCGCGAAAGCCCTTCTCAACCGGTGGAATGAACTGCTTTGGAATACGTCCTCCGGTGACACTGTCTTCGAATTCGAATGTGACTTCCCCTTCTGGGTTGATCGGTGTCAACTTGCCTACAATGTGTGCATACTGGCCGGACCCACCGGTCTGCTTTCGGTGCTTGTAGTTGAAGTCCTTGGCGGCGCCTGGTGTTTCCCGGTAACTAACCTTTGGAGCACCAACGGTAACTTCTACCTTGTATTCTCGTCGCATACGTTCGACGTAAATTTCGAGGTGCAATTCACCCATCCCGCAAATGATGGTCTCGCTCGTTTCTTCGTCGTTGTAGACTTGGAACGTTGGATCTTCTTTTCGGAATCGATTGAGTGCTTTGCTCATCTTGTCGGCATCTGCACGACTCGCCGGGGTAACCGCGACTTTGATCACTGTTTGGGGAATGAACATACTTTCCAAAGTGCAGTAATCACGAGTGTTGCTGTAGGATTCACCGCTGGCGCAGTCGATTCCCATGATCGCGACGATGTCGCCCGCTTCTGCGGTGTCAACTTCTTCTCGTTTGTCAGCGTGCATACGAACAATTCTGCTGAATCGTTCTTTTTTACTCGTTCGCTGGTTGATGTACATTTCACCTTTGCTGATCTTGCCTTGATAGATGCGCATAAAAGTGAGCTGGCCAAAAGGATCTTCTACAATCTTGAATGCCATCCCAACGAAGGGGAGGTCCCTATCTGGCTTGAGGTCCAGCTTTACGGACTCGTCGCCCACTTTTCTGGCTTTGATTTCGCGCTCCAGAGGACTAGGCAGGTAGCGGATTACAGCATCCAAAAGCAATTGAACGCCCTTGTTCTTATAAGCGCTTCCGCAAAAAACGGGTGTCATGCGAAGCTGCTGAGTCGCTTCTTTGCAAACTCGATAAACCAAATCCGAAGGAACCTCTTCTTCGCTCAAGAGCAATTCCATCATTTCGTCGCTATACATGGCAAGCGATTCGAGCATCTTCTGACGCATCTCCTTCGCTTTGTCCTTTAGGGCCTCTGGAATCTCCTCCTCGCGAACAATTTCGCCGTCTTTTCCGTCGAAAAACGAAGCTCGCATGGCGACCAAGTCTATAACGCCCTCAAATGTTTCACCCGCTCCGATCGGGATTTGCATCATGATCGCGTCCGCATTGAGCTTGTCGCGAACCTGTTGGGCGACTCGATACGCATCCGCGCCTGTGCGGTCCATCTTGTTGATAAAGGCTAAACGAGGCACTCCGTATCGCCGCATTTGACGATCCACAGTTAACGACTGGCTTTGGACCCCGCCGACCGAGCAAAGGACCAGAACTGCACCATCAAGAACTCTCAATGATCGTTCTACTTCGATAGTGAAGTCCACGTGGCCAGGAGTGTCAATCAAATTGATGACGTGATCCTTCCATTGCAGCTGTGTTGCCGCACTGGTGATCGTGATTCCACGCTCTTTTTCCAACTCCATATAGTCCATGGTGGCGCCATCGCCGTCACCTTTGACTTCTTCAATTTTGTAGATTCGGCCTGCGTAAAACAGAACTCGTTCGCTGAGTGTTGTCTTTCCCGAGTCAATGTGAGCACTGATGCCAATATTGCGTAGTTTGGTTAGTTCCATACTCCACCCAGCGTTGTGCGTTTCAGTATTCCCAAAACGCAGCCAAAAAGGAAACAAAAATCGCCCAGCGGGTGCCGGCACCAACGTTGGCACCTGACGGCTGAGCGGCAAATTCGATAGTATTCAACCAAAAGTGTACAATTCGGACGCTTTTAAGGAAGGGCAAAAGCAACATTTGAAACCCTTCCCTCCTCCTTTGCGAAGACGGAAAAACAAGGCATTAGCTAACGAAATGCGAATTTTCATGGTGAAAGCACGGGCTTTTCGACAGTTACGCGAGCTGCCACGGTGCGAGCAGGCTTAGGAGGCCGAGCCCGTAAAATGTATACTCAACATCCTCGGCTGGATCGAGTTCAAACCCGGCGAATCCCCCTTCGGGCCTAGCCATGCTTAGCCCATAGCGCCAGGCGCTCGTGAGATCGATTTTTTCGAGCGAATCGGCTCCCCACAAAGTCACACAACTTGTAAATGTGCTCAATAAATCGGGTAATGGCATTCGAGTATTCGCCTGAAAGCCCCCTTCGTCGCTTTGAAGTTCCGAAATAAATTCAGCTGCACTCTTTGCAATTTCGTCAGACAGTGCATCTAGCGTCCTCAACGCTCCAATGGCAGCCGCCGTCGGATTGGTGCCCGAACGTTTGGCCACGCGTACTTCTAAAAAGCCGCCATCATCCCTGCGTTGTGACAACAAAAAGGAGACACATGGATCGCCTTTTGGAAGCGGATGCCCCAACAATTCAAGGCAGATCGACACCAAAAAAGTCTGGTAAGTACTGCTGATCGAAGCCTGTGCCGTTCTTGCAAAACCTCCATCGCGTTGGCGAAGCGACGTCAGCAAATCTGTAACGCGCTGCTGCCAGTCCACGGTCACTCCATTGAGCGGATTCCTTTCCGTCGCGGCTTCAATCAATGCAGCTCCATAGACTAAAGAAAGCAAATCGATAACCGATTCTTGATGCTCCGTTCGCGAAAGGAGGAACTGACTCGCTCTTTCAGCGACTTCTCCCGTCAACATTCCCAAGATAGCTAATGATCGCAAGGCGAACCCAGAATAATAAAGATCGCTTTCACCCTCACGCCCAGACCAGCCACCATCACTGCATTGCCGGGAAAGCAGAAATTTTGAATGAGGATCTCGAACCGAGTCCGGCAACATGGCCGCGCCTGCAGTGAGCTGCAACGTCAATCGCTCTAGATAACCCAATTCCATCATGATTGCGCAAAACTGCAAAAGTGCCCTATGAAGTGTTGAACTGGAGTATACACAGTACGGAAGCAGGATGGAGGTGCCAGTACGCATGGCCCTCAAAGTCGAACCGATCAACCGTAGAACTATGCCCAGAGCTGAGTGGGAACTTTAGATCTCAAGACGGAAAACGCATTTGCAAGTATACTAGTACCCCGATCGTCACCAAGCATTACATCATTCCGCAAATCGTCATTCCTTGAGGGTTTCAACAATGGATCGTCGCGATTTTCTTTCCACTTCGCTCGCTGCTACCAGTTTCGCTATGGCAAACTATCAATCGACTCTTGCGGCACTCGCTGACGGCCCTGCGAAAAGGGTTGGTGTTGTAGGAACGGGCTGGTATGGCAAGTGCGATCTGTTTCGTTTGCTGCAAGTGGCTCCGGTTGACGTTGTTTCACTTTGCGATGTCGATAGCAAAATGGTTTCTGATGCAGCAGACATGGTTCAAATGAAACAGAAGTCATCGAAACGACCAAGGATCTATAGCGACTACCGAAAAATGCTTGCCGAAAAGGACCTGGATATCGTTTTGATCGCAACACCCGACCACTGGCACGCGCTCCCAATGATCGAGGCGGTAAAGAATGGCGCAGACGTCTACGTGCAAAAACCGATAAGTGTCGACGTGATCGAGGGCCAAGCCATGTTGGCCGCAGCTCGCAAATACAATCGCGTTGTTCAAGTTGGAACACAGCGCAGAAGTACACCGCACCTCATCGAAGCGAAAAAACAGATTCTCGAACCTGGTTTGCTCGGCAAAATATCTCACGCCGAAGTCTATTGCTACTACCATATGCGAGCGAAAGACAACCCTGCCGACGAAACACCTCCCTCTACATTGGATTACGAAATGTGGACAGGCCCCGCGCCGATGCGAGCTTACAACCGATTGTGCCACCCCCGTTCTTGGCGCGCATTTAAGGAGTACGGAAATGGAATTGTCGGAGACATGTGCATTCACATGCTCGATCTGGTCCGTTGGATTATGGACCTTGGATGGCCAACAAAGGTGTCATCCCACGGCGGAATCTTTGTGGACAAAAATTCCAAAGCAAATATCCCCGATACACAGACCGCGACATTCGAGTTTCCAGAGCTAAATGTCGTTTGGACGCACCGAACTTGGGGCGATGCTCCTGACAAAGATTACCCGTGGGGTGCAACCCTCTATGGAGAGAATGGAACTCTCAGGATGAGTGTCAATAAATATGACTTTACACCGCGTGGAGGCAACGCCAAACCAATCCATCGCGACGTCGTAATGGAGCTTGAACAGTATCCGGAAGACAAAACGGAAAAGGATCTCGAACAACATGTTGCGCCCGCAATCCGAGTACACATGTTGGACTTCCTGAAGTCCATTGCGGATCGATCAAGACCTGTCGCAGACATCGAACAAGGGCACATTTCGACGGCGGCATGTATTCTTGCCAACATGTCCATGGAACTCGGTCGGTCGCTCACTTGGGATCCAGTGAAACATGTTGTCGTGAACGACGAACAAGCCACCAACATGCTACGTCGCCCTTACCGTGGTCCGTGGGTTCACCCTGAAAAGAATAGCGTCTAATTTAGAGGGCAAACGGTTTGGCACTTCCTTTGTCGCATTTTTATTTCTTGTATTTGATCGCGTAGAGCGCTTCGTACGAGCGAATATATAGCGTCCCATTAGAGACAATTGCAGAAGCCGTAATCGCTTCCCCCATGTCGATTGTACTTACGATTTTGAAGTCTCTACCAGCTTTGACAACCGTTACGTGTCCGTCATTGGAGCCATAATAAATATGCCCATCTGCAAAAGTCGGGCTCGTTCGGTGCTGTCCTGTGTACGTACGATTCATGTAGATTTCGTTGCCTGTTGCTAATTCGACACATTGCAATTGGCCATCCTTGTTTAGTAGATAAGCCAGTCCATCAACTACCAATGGAATTGAGACATCGGGTGTCCTCGGCAGATTCCACTTCACGACGGAGGCTTTTTCAGAGCAGTCGCCACTCAATTCAGTTGCGATGACTGCGATAACTGGTCCTTCTTTTGCCGTGGGTATGATAATGGTGTTCGATTTCGGATCGACACAAGGGGAAGCGACAAAGCGAAAGGTTGAATCGTTAGGTTTGGCGTTGAGTTTCGTTGTGCCGTTCAGCATCCCAAGTCGCCAAATTTCCTGGCCCGTTTTCAATTCATGTCCTGTTGTGCAATCCGCGCCATGAACAACTAGAAATTTGGCGTTTTTGCCGTCGTACATAAAAGGGGACGCATACGAGTGCTTGCACTCAAATTGAGCGTCGGTCACGCGCTCCATTTCCCATGCTGTTTTGCCGGTTAGTTTGTCTAACTTGATTACCTTTCCGGTTCTCGTTTGATCCTGTCGATTCATACGACCGTGTATCAGTTGCATATACAACGCATCCCCATCGAGAACAGGGGTTGATGTCATCCCGAATTGAATATCGAGTTTTCCAAATCTTTCTCCGACATCCAACTTCCAAACCTCTTCCCCCTCCTTGGTAAAGCAGGCTAGTTTGCCAGTTCCAAAGAAAACCCAAACGTGCTGGCCATCGGTCGATGGTGATGGCGAAGCAGAGTTTCCTTCACCTGCACGAGCGTCCTGGTTTCCCGTTCCAATAGTTCGCTTCCATCTGATCTTGCCGTCGAGGGCACTAAGGCAAAGCAAAACCAAATCACTTCCCTCCGCACTCGTAACGTAGATTTGATTATCCCAGACACAAGGAGTTGCGCCAGCTTGGCCCGGCATAGGTGTGCGCCAAGCGACATTCTCGGACTTGCTCCAAGTCGTAGGAATATTTTTCTCTAAAGAGATACCGTCGGAATTTGCACCTCGCCATTGAGGCCAGTTTTCACTGTATGCGTAGCGGGAAAAAAGGAGCGAAACGGTGAAGCAGAGAAAGAGCAATCGCATGGGTGGAACATCTCTTGTGCGAGGCGGGCTACGGTAAATCCGATTCTCCAATATTGTAACCCAGCATTTGCAGCAGTGTAGGACACTTGCGGCGAAGGCTACTTCATATCCCTGCGCAGAGCACTATCGGGCGGAGTCGACTTGCCGACTCTTCAGGACTGTATTTTCAAAAATCGCTTCAACCATTTTCTCCAAATCCTGCCTGTTTAAGCAGTTTCCGGTCGGAGTTTTTGGCGGAGTAAGCTTCTTATGAAAGAAGTCTACTGACCAAAGGTTCGTGTAACTTTTCTTTTGGGTTGATTCGTCAAGAGAGGTCATCTTGTTTGCATTTCACGAGAAGGCTGGGGCGGCTTCGTATATGCGAACTCTACTTCGCAATTGCGCAAACGCAAACAATTGCTAAGGTTTTCACCTCGAGAATACTGACATCCGGAAATATCGCTACAACCGAAAACTACTGCACCAGCTCCGGTAGGTACTTCACTGGCAAAGTACCTTTCATAAGGACTTCTTCGTGAAATGGCCCAAGCTGAAATTCACTGCCGCGAGCTCGCTGTACATTTTGTCGAAGTCGATAGAAGGCTGTGCGCCCTACGAAATAAGTGGATAGCTGACAAGAGCTTTGCTTCGCCCGTTGGATCTTTCCGACCGCTTCTCCTGATGTTTGGAAACCTCGCTCCATAAGTAATGCCAAGGCCTCGCTATCGGACATGGCTGAACAATGCATTCGGTAATCCAAAATTGCGTTTAATACTGCACGCATATAAAATTTCAGCTGGTGCAATCGGAGTGATAAGTCACCATCGCCATAGCCTTCGTCGAGCATCATTTGCTCCGTGTACACAGCCCAGCCTTCGGCGAAAACTCCTGAAGAAAGAACTTTTCGCACCAGTGATTCAACTCGGTTGCTATAGTCCAACTGAACATAGTGCCCTGGATATGCTTCGTGAATAGTTAGGACCTGAAGCATTGACCGATTGTATTCTTGGAAGAACGCTTCCTGTCGATCGGCGGGCCAGTCCGAAGGTGGAGGAGAGATAGCGTACAAGCTTTTGGCCTTGGCATCTAAGGGAGGCGCTTGATTGAGATATGCGGCAGAGAAGCCACGTTGGAATTCGGGCATTTCGATAATGGAGCATTGGTCTGGTTCGGGAAGCGTGAGGATTTTCTTTTGTCGAATAAACGACTTGATCTTGTTAACGGTAGCTCGCGTGTCGCTTAGGAGAGTTTCCGCAACACCATGATCCTTTCCAAGTTCAGCAAGAACAAGCCGAATCGTATCGCGCCGGCCGACAGAGTCATCGACCGGTAGTGGTTGGTCTTTGATCGTGGAACTCCAAAGCTGTTTTGCCACATAGTACATTTCAAGCTCCACGCGATTTGCCTCGCTTTCCGCTGTCTCAATTACTTCTTTAGAAGATAGTCCCGCATCCAATTCCATAGCGAGTTTTTCAGCGAACTTCTTCTCGCCGATGCGCCATTCCCCATCCGTTCTCGGTAAGACTTCTTCCTCCAGGAACTTTTTGTAATCGCGTAGGGACTCGGCTGCCCTTCGAGAAGGCACGGCTAGAGAACTGATTTGCGGCGACTCTTCTGCAAGTGCAAAGATGTCTCGTTCGTAAAAGGCGATAGCCCCTTCGGTCCTCTTGATTGCAACCTCCGTTAATAGTTTGGGTGGATTCTTAATCGACTCCTTGGCCGCAGCAACAACCTTTGGGATGTGCGAGATTCGGCTAACGGCGTTTGCAACGTTGCGGTGCTTGGGCAGAGTCGATTGCGTGAACAAGCCAAACACACTATCTGAGCAATAAAGAAGATAAATGCGAGGGTCATTCGCAAAGTCATCGTTGTTTTTGAATTGCCAAATTCGATATCGCAGAAAGCTCTCCCAAATTTCCAAATCGATTTGAGCGTCGCGAGAAAGTTTTGACCGATCAAACTCTTTTGCCAACTCTTGGAGAAGATCCACATCGCGTTTAGTGTCCTCTGTTCTCGCCTTAAGAGATAGATCATCCATCTGCCCATCAAATTCGCGATTGCCTTGCTGCGTAGAGAAAATGGGATGCCGCTTGCATTCTGCATCTAGCCACGTCCGAAACGACAGTGCAAAAGCAGCATCGCTGGTTGCTGTTTGCTTTTGGCTTGTTTGCGCAAACGAATTCGAATCCCATGCGACGCACAAAAACGAAAACACAAATACGAGGTTGGCAACGGTTCGAAAGGACTTCATTTGGATATTCTTTGCAAAGCGAAGTGATTGTCTGCCAAAGTCAGTATTCGGTTGTGCCCTTGCGACATTGTAACTAGCCAACCGATAGAAATCTAGCGACACGAACAATGCACAAACAACAAACCAACAAACAACAAACAAGGCAAACAAGGTGCCAGGCACCTGTCTTGACTGGTCTTTTGACTTTGCTATAGTTAGCTCTCAAGGAGAATCGATATGCCTCGTACACCCCGTGCTGAACAGTTTGACCCGAACCAAGTCTGCGTCGTCCATCTTATCCAGCGTTGCGT
>JANMGH010000063.1:0-43253 GCA_031374515.1 Pirellula sp.
ATAGGGTCCATAGGACATATCATTTTCACCGACATGATAAAAGATACCGGCCAATTCGACTTCATGACCTCGTGCGTTAAGGTCCTGGATCGATTCCTTGACGAAGGCAATGAACTGAGGATACAGATTTCTGTCTTTCGCATTTGTTCCTTGAGGGGTCCAGTCGTTGATTTGCGAACCGCTATGCGTAAACTTGGCGATGGCAATGTTTCCTTGAACGTTGCGTTGCAGGGTTCTGCCAAAGCTAAGTTCAGGGCCAAAGGTATCGTAGAGTCCAACAGGCCCCAAGGGTTCCCAGCCGTTTGAGGTTTTGAAGCCGCCTGCAATGTTGTAATTGAATGCGATTGTATGGTTGTCGTCGGCTAACATCTTGGCTTCTTCCATCGACTCAAGTTCTTGTTTAAAAGCCCGTTCACCCTCCATGTTGCGATGCCCGGCCAGAATAAACAGCTTGATCTTGCTACCCTTTTCATAAGGCCAGACTTTGAGTTTGCGTTCGTTGGTGGTTTTTCTCCCGATCGTTTTCAGATAGGCTTCTGCGTAGTTCGCGCCGTGCTCAAGCTGCCCAAGTGTTCCGTAGTGGTAATGCAATCCTGCACCACCGCCAATTTCTACTGCATCATGCGACGTTGGAATGTACTCTGCGAGTGGGTCCGAATCGGTGACGGCCTTTTGTCCGGCGCGGATGGCGTACATGTTCTCGCGATTGTCCATCCCCCAAATCGTTTTAGTGCACAGCTCACCGATGTAGAATTTCAGTTTGGGTGTGTTTAGGTCACGGCGCCAGCATGCCAAGAAGTTCTTTAGGTTCTTGCCATAGTTTGGCTTGTACTCCTTGTTGAACATATCATTCTCACCCTGATGCCACATAAAGCCCTCAATTCGATAGGCGACTTTCTTTTCATCCAAATCCACCAGTGCGGATCGAATCCATTGCAGGGCCAGCGGGTAAAGTTGGAAGCCGCTTGGATCATCGGGATTCCAATCGCCTCCCAGTGTCGTTCCACCGGCGGCACATTTGATAATGGCGATAGGAGCTCTTATTTCTTGCGATACTCGTCTTGCAAAACTCAATTCCGGGCCGACAACATTGCCAATCGGCTGTAAAGCAACCCAGCCGTTGGAGGTTTGCTTTTCCTCACGTCCGATATTGTAAGAGAACAAGACATTGTCTTGCGGCATATCCAATCCGGCAAAAGGCGGAAAGCGTTGGATGTCCTTTACTCGCGAATCGGAGCCCACCATATTGGACTGCCCGGCGAAAATGAAGACTCGCAGGGTCGTCATGTCGCTATCGTCTTCCACGGCCCGTAGTGTTTCAGCAGCAATCGCTATGACGGAAACCGGAAGAAAGACCGCAACCAGAAACAGGATTGTTTTCATGCGATTTTGAGTAAGATACAGTTTGAGACATTTGTCGACGTTTCAATCAATAGAATTGGCGAGTAAGAATTTACCAGACGGGCACCACTCTCATATCGTCAAATGCTCTAAAATGTGTGCTTGCACAGGAGTGGTACCGGGCTTTGAGAAATCGACAGAAGACATCCGGATCAGTTCTGTGCCAAACGCATTGCTATTATCCAATCCAGCATTGGTGCTCGATCGCGTTGAAGGCGAAGAACCGATCGCTGGGCGAAATTTCACCGCGAATCGGACGTTTTGGAGATATGATACAATGATCCTTGGATTTGCAATCTTGGCATGTGCAATCCCTCCTGAAATCCCAATTCCCAACCTAAGCAGATTGTGAATGTGTGAGGTTACCAATACGACAGCTCGTACGATAGAACTCGCCAAAACGGGTGATAAGGTTGCGATTGGTATGGTCCTTGATGGCTTTCGAACTTATCTGACGCTGTTGGCACGCATTCAAATCGGTAGACGGTTGCAATCCAAAGCGGACCCGGATGATGTCGTTCAAGAAGCGTTCCTTGATGCGCATCGACAATTCTGCCACTTTCGTGGTGAAACGATTGATGAATTGGCGTCGTGGTTGAGGAAGATCATGGCCGGGCACCTTGCGCAATTAGTTCGACGCTACTGTGCTACCGAAGCTCGCGATGTTCGGCTTGAGTACTCGATCGAACAAGACCTCGACTCGTCGTCCGCTCGTTTGTCCCAAGGATTGGCCAGTCCAGAAGCAACCCCAAGCGAGGTGCTTCGGCATCGTGAAGATCTGCTTGCACTAGCGAGACTTCTCGAGGAATTGCCTAGTGACTATCGCGAAGTGATTGTGATGCGTCAAATCGAGGGATTAACCATCAGTGAAATCTCCGCCCGAATTGGCCGTACAGAAGACAGCGTTCAGAAGCTATGGGTTCGCGGATTGCAGGCTCTACGCGCACTCATGCAGGCAGGCGCAAAGTAAGGCTGGTTTTCGTTGGCATTCAGACGGAATAACACTTTTTGGAAATTTTGTCAAAGTCGGCGGCGGAATTGATCGTTGCGAACAACCTGAAGATTGAGGCATTAGTGCCTGGCATTTGGGAAGAGTAAATGGGGTAAGTGATGCCCAAACAAGAGACGCACTGGGTTCGAACCGAAGCATTTGAGCTGGACGTGGATTCGAGGCTAGCAGCCGCTTTGAGCGAGTACGAGCGGGCCAAAGAATCAGGCAAGCCCATTGCAATCGAGGAATTGATAGGTCGTTATCAAGATATCGAAATGCAGCTCAGGGATTGCTTGGTTGCAATGATGTATGTCGACGCGGCTGTCACCCCGAATATTCCCAAGCCTGCGGTTGTTCCGACTTTGAGTCAAGGCAGTGTCGTGGGTGATTTTCGAATCATTCGCGAAATCGGACGAGGTGGAATGGGCGTCGTTTATGAAGCCCAACAGTGTTCTGTGAAACGAAGCGTAGCCCTTAAAGTATTGCCTCCGTTCGGGTCCGAACATGCTCCATCGGTGCGCCGATTTCACAACGAAGTTCAGGCGATCGGTATGCTTCAGCATGCACACATTGTGCCTGTGTATGCGGTCGGCGAATACGAAGGAGTCCATTACTATGCGATGCAACTGATCTCAGGTGCATCTCTATCTGTCCTGCTGGATCAAAAGAATCGCGATCATGTGGATAATGGTCTTCTAAGCACCAACAGCGAACGAAAAAAAGAGACCGATGCAACCGCGAATAACAAGGTTACTGGTTTTCATGTTCATTTGGGCAAAAGGGAGGAGTTGTATGATTCGAACGGAGATTTGTCGTTGTGGAGCCGGGTTACCTCACTAGGGAAAATGGCTGAACTGATTCGCGACGTCGCTGATGCGCTTCAGCATGCGCACGATTTTGGAATCGTCCATCGGGATATCAAGCCGAGCAATTTGTTGTTGGACAGGAAGGGGAAACTATGGGTTGCGGACTTCGGATTAGCGAAACTTCCTGGAAGCGAGTTGACCGCTACCAATGACTTGATCGGTACCTTGCGTTACATGAGTCCGGAGCAGGTTGCGGGACGATCGGTAGATGGTCGTTCCGATGTCTACTCGCTGGGCGTGACCTTTTACGAACTCATTACGGGATCTCCCGCATTTGTCGCTGAGGATCGACGGGCCCTACTACGCAAAGTCATGGAGGAAGAGCCGGTGTTACCTCGCCGTCGCAGGAACGGCATACCGCGTGATCTGGAGACGATCTGCCGAAAGTCCATCGCCAAGGATCCGAGCGAACGGTACCAATCCGCGGGCGAATTCCGCGACGATCTTCAACGGTTTTTGCGAGACGAGCCAATCGTCGCTCGACGAGCAACTTGGATGGAACAATCGGTCCGTTGGTGCCGACGCTATCCGGTGGTCACTGGTCTTTTGGCAGCTCTATTGATCGCGGTTTCGTGTTTAGCCGTTCTCAGTAGTAGGTTGGTGAGCGCAAATAGCAATTTGCAAGTTGCAGTGGATCGCGCTGCGGACGCACGGAGACAACTATTCAAGGCACTCGACTCGGTCATCTCCGGCGGCGCGGAGGACCACTTGAGTAGCCAGAAGGAAATCTCGCCGCGACAAAGAGAGTTTTACGAAACGATTGTCAGGCAATTTAAGATTTTGGCCGATTCCGCGCCCATGGATGACAATGCTCAGCTGGAAGTGTCGGCCGCATTGACGGCTCTCGGTGGGCTGAAGAACAGAATTGGCGACGTGAACGACGCAGAGACCATACTTCAAGATGCCATAACGCGACAAAGTTCTGTCCAAAAACGTAGACCCTTTGACGCCGCAGTTATTGCAGGCTTGGCCAAGAGTTATTGGACGCTTGGGCATTGCCTGGAACAGAAAGACGAATGGGAGAAAGCCGCGGAAGCGTTTGAGTCGGCTGTCACCTTGCTCGAACCGCTGCTGCAGCAATATCCCGATCGGCTGAGTGATCAACGCGTTTTCGCCTCGGCGCTGATCAGCATCGGCGTGACTCGTCAAAACAGTGGTGATGTAGGAGCTGGCATGGCAACGTTTCAATCGGGATTGAGCGCACTGGAAGCGATTCTTGCTCAAGCACCACATGACCCATGGGCTAGGTATTCGCAGGCGGATTGTCTCCACTTGATTGGCAGAGTCCTAGCCGATCGTGGCGATTATGCCGAATCCAAGATAACGTACGAACGAGGGCTGGAATCGATTGCGCCGTTGATTGCTGGACCTGAAACCGAATTGCATTTTCGAACGATCGCTGCAAAACTGCACGTCAGCCGAGCCCTGTCTATTCGTGAAATTGACTCCAGCCACTTGGCCATCGACGAGCTGACCATTGGGATCGATGGCTTGAGGCAAATCATTTCGCAATCCGCCGGCAACCACTCGGTTCGGCGTCAATTGGGACTGGCCATCCTTCGCGCAGGGCAATGGTTTCATAGCGCCGGTGAATATGAAAAGGCGATCGAGCGTTTTACAGAGGCTGAAGAGACTTTTCAGCGTCTAGTCGCCGATCAACCAGACAGGCCTAATCATAGACATAACGTGGCGTGGGTTTACGAAGAACGATCGCGGACCCTGGTGGAATCTGGACGATACGCTGCGGCCCGTGATGACCTACTTGAATGCCTCAAAATCTGGGAGCCGCTCAGTGCCGAGAATGGTCGCAGCAATCCTTGGTATGCCCTTGGGGTAGCGGATGCGGCCACCGGTTTGCTTCGGCTTCCCTATGAACACTGTGTCTATTGCACGGACGATCAACGCGAGGCGGCAGCAGGCAAGGTTGTGGATCACTTAAAAAGGGCATACGCAGCAGGTTGGCGTCCGAGTGCAAAAACTCTCAGAGAATACGATGCTTCTGAAAAGTGGGAGGCATTTCGTTCTCGCGATGACTTTGTTGCCTACTTGGCGATGATCGAAAAATAGGTGACGTAAAATGGAATCGAGTGATAGCACTAAAGCACCATTGCAGACGAACGACACTGACGCAGAACTCGCAAATGCAGTGTCCGAGTACCAACAGCTCCTCGAATCTGGACGGAGACCGAATCGCGCACAATTCCTTAGTCAATATGCTGCGATCGCTAAAGAACTCGAACCATGCATTGAGGCCATTGAGTTTGTTGGGTTCGCACTGCCCGGGACTTTCAATACGGCTCAATCAGGCAAGAGTCATCCGATGGAAAAGGAGAATTCGAACGGAGATAGTTTCCCCAGCCTCAATCGCTATAAGGTGATTCGTGAGATCGGTCGCGGCGGGATGGGAGTTGTATTCGAAGCGGAACATCTGGACTTGAATCGACGAGTCGCCCTCAAAGTTCTATCATCCCAGTCTGTGGGAGACGCTTATGCGATAAGCCGTTTTCGGCGAGAAGCCAAGGCGGCAGGGAAACTCCATCATCCGAACATCGTACCCATTCATGGTGTGTCGAACGAAGACGACAGCGTACTTTTTTACACGATGCCGCTGATTGATGGATTGGGTCTTGATCAAGTCATCCAATGCCTTCTCGAGGAATTCGATTCCGTGAACTTTGAGCGTGCAACGGATGAAGCCAACTCAGTCGATTCCAAATGGAGGAACGACATCAAGAATCTGTTTTCACCAAGCCATAGCAATAGCAGGTCTGCCGCGAAGTCGGCAGACTATTTTAATGAAGTTGCCAGCATAGGCATGCAGTGCGCTACCGCTCTCGACTATGCCCACCGACATGGAATATTGCATCGGGACATCAAGCCGTCCAATCTACTCTTGGATACGGATGGAAAAGTCTGGATCAACGACTTTGGACTTGCCAAAGACTGTTCCGACGACGCAACGGAAACGACGGATTTGACCGGAACGCTTCGTTACATGGCCCCGGAGCGTTTTTCTGGAAAGTCTGATTCTCGCTCAGATGTCTATGGAATCGGACTGGTGCTGTATGAATTGGCATCACTGCGACCTGCCTTTAACGCAATGGATCGCGCCCAATTGATCGAAAAGATTCAACACCAGCCGTTGCAAGGTGTGAGGACTATCGAAAATCACATCCCATCTGAACTTAACACGATTATAGAAAAAGCCACGGCCCATGAGCCGTCCGATCGATACCAGTGTGCAGCCGATTTAGCCGACGATCTACGTCGATTTCTAACTCACCAACCTATCCTTGCCAAAAGCGTTGGACCTTGGAAAAGATCTGTCAAATGGATGCGACGTAACCGAAGCCTGACTGCGTTCATTGCATCGCTTATAATTCTAGCAATGGTGTCAACCGCTTTTTGGCGTAAATCTGAGGCCAGCCGCGCGAGGGAACAACTTGCGAGGATTCGCGCCGAGCGGCTTGTCTATGCAAAACAAATTGAGAATGCCGATATTGAGTATCGGTCCCACAATATCGATCGATGCCGAGAAATTCTCGATCGGTGCGAACCTCGGTTCCGCAACTTGGAATGGCAACTGTTGGCGCAACAACTCGATCAGTCCACCTGGGAATCGCCGAGGTTCGAGCAACATATCTCGCGTGTCGCTTTGTCACCCAATGGCCGATATACGGTTGCTGGGTACGGGCATTTTGGTAGCAATTGTGCACAGCGACTCAAGGTTTGGGACACGCAAAATAATACCGTCGCCAGCGAACTTGAGGGTATACCCGATTGCTGGGTCAGCGAAATCGAGTTTAGTCCCGATGGCTCCAAAATACTTGTGTCAGCCGTGATATTTCAAACGGAGGATAACCAAGAGAGGCCATCAGCAGGTGCCTTTGTCTTCGATGCCGTGAATGGAGAACTGTTGCGATCGTTTCGAGAAAACAACGCACACATTTCACGTTTTTGCCCGGATGGTCAATCGGTTTTTGTTGGTCAACTAAACGGTCTTGTCAAACGATTCTCGCTGGAAAACGGCATGTTCATTCGATCCTATTCTGGGACGGGTGAGATGGTAAATGAAATCGCCTTTCATCCGAATGAGAGTTGGGTCGTTGCGTCAGGACGGCATGGTACGCTGTGCGCTTGGGATATGGACTCGGGCAAGTTGATCGATCGCAAAACGGATATGGGTGACCCTCGCCACATTGCCTTTGAGTGTTCTGGATCTAAACTCGTCGTGGGTACTTATGATGGAATCATTAGAACTTTTGATTGCCGAAATAAATTTCTCAAGCTGCTCGACGTTCAAACGATTTCAACGCTCAAGATTCTGCGCTACTCCCCGGATGGTACGCATGTCGTTCAGTCTGCAATCGGAGGTGGGATTGAGATTCGCGACTCCCGTAGGCGAGCATTGGCTCGAACCATTAACACGCATGGGGGGCATACGTCAGATGTTGCCTTTGACAATACGGGTCGCATCTTAGCATCGTGTGGCGTCGATCGTCGCATTCGCATTTGGGATTTAAGCAAACCGCTCGAACAAGTTACGAATGTTCAGCTTCCGTCCGCATTTCCTGCTGCAGCATCATTTCACCCCAACTCCTCGGAATTCGCGTTGGCACTCAACGTTCGTGCATCGCGAAGTAGGTCGGACAGCGGAAAACCCCGCATCGAAATACGCGATGCCAATACGCTTGGACTGCGACGAGAAATCAATGGGCTCAATGCATGGGCGACTTGTGTCGCCTATCGCAATGATGGAAAACAAATCATGGCGGGATGCGAGGACGCCGCAGTCCGAATATGGGAAACAAAGTCCGGCAAGCAGGTTTACGCCTTGGATGGTCATATGGCCCCCATCACTTCGGCCTGCTTCTTGCCCGCTGGAGACATCCCGACAACCTCAGATGCGTCTGGACGCGTGTGCGTTTGGAACAAAGCAAGTGGCGCACTCTTTCATGCCATTGAGGTCGGAAACCGGATAGTGGACATAGCTCCCGTGGGTAAATCAAGCATTTTGTGTACCGCATGCGCGGACGGCGAAATCGTTTTCATCGACATTGCGACAGGAAAAATTATCCAACGTGTCATGTTAAACGAAGCGATCACGAGAATGTGCTCTAGTCCAAGCGGGGATTGGATCATCGTTGCGACTCAATCGCCCAATGGACTCGTGTTCCAATCGCAATCGTTGATTCGCGATGGAAGTACGTTGCCTCAATTTGAGCTTAGGGGTCACACCGACATCATCATAAGCATGGACGTAAGTCCAGACAGCAAACGTCTTGTTACAGGCAGCCTTGACGAAACAACTAGGTTATTCGATTTGGAGTCCGGTGAGGTCTTGTTGTCCGCGTCCGGTGACGTAGGTGGTTCGACAATTGTACGCTTTCGCCCTGATGGAAAAGGGTACTTAAGGCAAAAGCACGCCTTGATCCTAGGGGTAAAAATATCGGATCGCTCCGAGACCTTGGAGAGCGAAGAAGATCGAATTGCTCGCTGGCATCTGGAGCAAGCTAATTGGGCCAGCAACGAGAGTTTGCCACAAGCCGCGGAATCTCACTTCCAGTATTTGCTTGAGCTCCGTCCGAGTGCTGTCAATCTGAGAATGCGAGCCCTAGATCGATTGCGCAATGGAAATTTGAGTGGTGCCCGAGAAGACTACGCGAAGATTGAGTACTCGCAAAAGACGTCACTCGATCATATGTACTTGGCGCGCGCGCACTTGTTGCTCGGGGATCGCGATTCCTACTTGAAAGAGTGCAAGGCAGCGGAATCTAAGTTGCGAGGAAGTGCCATGAATCTTCTCAATTCCTATTGCTGGACACTCTGTCTATCCAAAGAGCCCTTCGAGCAACAAACGACATCGATTGCGCTGTTTGACAAGAAGGTTCAAGACACAAAAACTCCCGAATGGTATACGAACACGACGTTGGCGTTGGCCCGTTATCGTGAGAATCGATTACGAGATGCGATCGTACATTCGCACAAGTCGTTGGCGACTCGAGGAAGATCGCCCGTCAACCCGCTCGATTGGATCATCCTCGCTATGAGCCTCCAACGATTGGAAAGCGAGGCAGACCACTTATCAAAGTCCAGCGTAGCAGACATTGCGAAACTGAAACTGAAGAGTCCTTCGGCGTACACCGCCGAGCTTCACGATTGGAAGCGAGATTATCTTGAAAGACATTTCTTAGGGGACAAGACCTTTTCGGTCATGCAGATGTCACGTATCAACATGGAGATCCCGCTTTTGCTGGCGGAGTTGGAGGAAATTTCGTTGGCTCGTCCGGAGGCTCGTTAGTGTTGGCGCAAAACAGGAGCGCGCGCGGGCGATAGCTGCTGTAGCAAGAGACCTAAAGTACCATCGAACAAACCGATGGGATTCACTTTCGCCGAAATCCCACCGGCTCGTTCCAAATCCCACCGGCTCGGCGGGTGGATGGGTAGGTTTTTCGCTGCAAGCAGTTTTGTCGTTTTTTTGATTTTTGCGCGGCGGACGGTGGGGTTCGGAACAACCACAGGTTTAGCGGGACTCTTCTCCACTTGCAGGAGCCGCTCATTCCTTGGAGACAGAATCGATGCCTCAATCCAATCCAAACAAAAGCCATCCGAAAACCTTCCGCCAACGCTTTAGCGAGGTTTTTGCAAGACGACGCCAGATCCGTCGAGCCTTTTTCGAGGACCTTCGCCGAAGAACTCTTCGCTACGAATCACTCGAAGATCGCTCGCTTTTGGCAACCGTCACTTGGGACGGCGGGGCGGGAACGCTGAATTTTCTGGATGCGAACAACTGGGACAATGATGCAATTCCATCGGCGGTTAATGACTATGTGATTCCAGTTATCGCGGGGACACCGACCATAGTCGTCGCGGCAACAAATTCCGTACGAAGCCTTGCTTCGGCGGAGAAAATCCAACTCACTTCGGGCACTTGGACATTGCTAACCAACTCGTCCCTTTCAGCAGGCATCACCGTGGCGGGCGGTAGCCTTTCACTGGCATCCGGTTCCACCGTCACGGTCAGCGGTAGTTCGACTTGGACGGGGACAGCAACAATCGTCGGTGGAGGAACTTTTCGCAATGAAGGTGTGATGGTCTTTGCCACGACCGCTGCCCGGGCTATTCCGACGAGGCTGGAGAATGCAGGGACGTTCTCGCTCCAAGGTACCGTGGTTGGATCGGTTCTCCAAGTGAATACCGGAACTTTGTTCGACAATCTCTCAAACGGCATATTGGAGTTGGCCAACACTGCATCCTCAGCTTCGCCAATTACCTTCGCGGGCACTGCTGGGACGATTACTAACTCCGGTACGATTCGGAAAATAAATACCATCGCGACTGCGCTGATCAATGTCCCCGTGACGAATCGAAACGGGGCGATTGAAGTTGCGACGGGGACACTTGCATTTGCGAGTTCTGGAACAGGACCGTTGTTTGATGGCGGCATCTTTAATGTCATGCCAGGCGCTACGCTGGATCTCGGCAATCCTCGTATTTGGAAAGGTATTTTTGGTGGATCGGGAGGCGGTATGGTACTGGTAGATTCCGGAACCCAAACGATCGACCCAGCGGGAGCGATATTCAATTTGCCCAGTGGCATGATGAATTGGACCACCGGGATGAGCGGCGGGGAAGTAACGGTCGCTGCGGGATCGTACTTTCAAGTCGGCGGCGGCGCCGTATCGCAACTTATCACCAACCGTATGAACGTACTTGGGACCTTGCTTCGCGCCGGAGCGTCGGGGTTCTTTGTAAACACTCCAGGGGAACTCAGAGTTCAGCCAAGCGGCGCTATTGTCATCAACACCACGGGAAACATTTCGGCTGTTCAAGGAAACGGAACCCTCAATGTCAGCGGGGTGTTCCGCAAGGTCAGCACCGACAACTCTGTTATGTCCCCAACTCTTAACTTGCTCGGAGGCTCGATCGATGTTCAGGCTGGTGCGCTGACGATTAGCGGCTCGGCGGGCAGCTTCGAAAATGGGACATTGAATGCGGCGAGCGGAGCCACGCTAACACTATCTGGCACGAGGACGTGGAAAGGTACTTTTACGGGTGCAGGTAACATTTCATGCGTGAGCGGATTTACGGTCGATCCCGCAGGTCTCACCCTGAACTTTCCAAATGGCATGAATTGGTCCGGTGGCAGCATGTCGGGAGGAGTCGTTACGATTCCGGCCGGAGCGGTATTCGCTGTTAATTCGACGACGGCGAAGATTCTCTTTACGCAACTCGAAGTGTTTGGGACTTTCAATACGCAGGGCGCCGGCAACTTCGCGGTTGATAATCCCGGTGTGCTGCATATTAAGCCCGGCGGAACTTTAAATGTAGGCAACATCTTGGTTGGGTTGCAAGTTGGCTCGACAGCCGGCCAAGTCGTCAACGAAGGCACACTACGCACTGCAGTGAGCGGTGCGTCGATCACTCCTCCCCTCAATAACATAGGCGTCGTCGATGTTCAGGCAGGACAGTTGCTATCGATTTCCGGCGCAATCACGCAGCATCCCGGTACGACATTGTTGGGAGGCACATGGAATGTCGCGGGTTCGCTTAGCTTCCCTTCAAGCGGTAGCGCGGTGACATCGATTGGGGCCGGAGCCTCGGTCACGCTCAACGGTGGATCAGCGAGTTTTTCTCGCCTTGAAGCAAGCCAACTGCAGAGCAATCAAGGCCAACTTACGATCAAGGGCGGGAAAAGTTTTTCTACCTTTCGTCAATTTAGCAATAGCGGGACGATTACGGTAGAAATAGGCTCATCACTTACCGTACCTAACACCAATCCATCGCCGAGCTATACGCAAACCGCCGGTTCAACCGTTCTTGCGGGCGGCTCGATTACGTCCCCCGCAATGACGCTGAGCGGCGGCATCCTGAGAGGTACAGGCACAATCACAACAAATCTGTCGAACAATGGAGGCGTGGTCGGCCCAGGTGCATCGCCTGGCAAGATCAACATCACCGGCAACTACATACAAGGAGCAGCGGGAACGTTCAATATTGAAGTCGGCGGGACGAATGCAGCGACTCCTGACTTCGATCAACTGATTGTGTCCGGAACCGCTACTCTCGGTGGAACGCTAAATGCCTCCGTGATCAATGGCTTTCTACCGAAAAAGGGGGAGACGTTTCGATTTCTAACTGCTGCGTCACGAGTGGGCGACTTCGCAACAAAAAACCTCGCGATCTATCAAGGCTATCCGCTTTTCGGTACCAATTTTGGCTCGAATTTCTACGATCTGACGAGCCTAAACATCCTCGTACGAAACACGAATGACTCCGGCCCGGACAGCTTCCGACAAGCGATTCTCGACTCGAACGCAGCATCCGATACAGACCGGATTCTCTTCAATATTCCGGGAGTGGGCCCCCATACGATCTCGCCTGTCTCGCAACTTCCAGCGATCACACAGCCTGTCACCATCGATGGTTATGCGCAGCTTGGAGCCAGCCCAAATACTTTGGCTGTGGGCAGCAATGCGGTGCTCAAAGTGGAACTTAATGGAACCAACGCCGGGATCTTCAGCCAAGGGCTAAGAATTACCGCGCCAAACACGACCATTAAGGGCCTAGCGATCAATCGATTCGCCCGGGAAGGCATCTGGATCACGGGCGCGTCGGCGACGAATAACGTGCTAACCGGTAACTTCATCGGCACCGACGTTCTCGGGATATCCGGACTCGGAAACGGCACGATTGGCAGCTATACCTCCGGAATTCTTCTCGATCTAGGCACTCACCATAATCGAATCGGGACGGATGGAAATGGCGTCAATGACTTTGGTGAACGCAATATCATTTCAGGCAATCGTGCAGTCGCCATCTTCGTACTCTCTCATTCCAACATCATCGCAGGCAACTACGTCGGCGTCAGCGCGAGTGGCCTTTTTGCAATTCCAAATGGACATGCGTCAACGCCCGGCGCGGCGGTTGCGATCGGCAGTGGTGGAAGCAATAACCGTATCGGAACCGATGGCAGCGATGATGAATTTAACGAAAGCGAACGCAACGTTATTTCCGGACACATCAATGGTAACGGCATAAATGTCAATGACCTCGGGACTGACTTCACCGTCATTGCTGGCAATTACATCGGGATCGATGCGACCGGCCAATCGGCGATTCCCAATAGCGATTCCGGCATCGCTCTCTTGGGCTCGGCGCTCTTCACGCGTATCGGTACGAACGCCGACGGTGTGCATGACGATCTGGAACGAAATGTTATTAGCGGGAACGGCCAATTTGGAATTGGGTCTTATGGAAACAGCTCCAGCACAATCCAGGGCAACTTTATCGGTACAGACCCGATCGGCGGTATCGCTATGGGAAACCAATTTGGCGGAGTCTATATCAGCGGAGCAAACAACGTCATCGGCGGTTCTTCGCCCGTCGCAGGAAACCTCATCTCAGGCAATATCGGTGACGGCCTTCGGATCAACGGGGCGGTCGCATCCGGCAACCACGTCGAGGGCAATTTCATCGGCGTCGATAAGACGGGAACCTACGCAATCGGCAACGCAGCGGGTGTAGTCATTGACAATGCACCAAGCAACTACGTCGGTGGCGTCGCTCCTGGAGCCGGCAACCTCATTTCTGGTAACCGAAACGATGGAGTCTATTTGCAAGGGGCCGGTGCAACGAACAACCGCATCGAAGGTAATAAAGTCGGAACCGATCTGGACGGAATGATCGCTATACCGAACGGATTTCAAGGCATAACGCTCAATATCGGTGCGCATGACAACGTGATTGGGGGTACCGTTTCAAGCGCTCGCAACTTAGTCTCCGGCAACACCGGCTTCGGCATACAACTTGTCAATTCCAATAGCAATCAAGTGAAGGGAAACTGGATAGGAGTCAATGCGACAGGAATGGGGGCCATGCCCAATGGATTCAGTGGTGTTGTGGCCTCTTCCGGCGCTAGCTTTAATCTGATCGGTGGATTATCTGAATCCGATCGCAATTTGATTAGCGGCAATGCCGGCGCTGGAGTGGCTTTCTATCATGCGTCGACGGTCAGCAATGATGTTCAAGGCAATTACATCGGTGTTGATGCAATGGGAACCAGTTCCATCCCCAATGCCTTTGGAGGCGTCCTAATCGATGCCGCTCAATCCAACCAAGTGGGTGGTAACGTTGACGGTGCAGGCAATGTCATCAGCGGCAATTCGGTCGCTGGTGTTTGGCTCACATCTGGTGCCGAGTTCAATACGGTCTATCAGAACTTGGTCGGCGTAGATCCAAACGGGGGTTTTGCGATTCCCAATCCGGTAGGAGTTCGCATCGATTCCGGTGCAAACAATAATTTCATCGGCGCCACTTACTCGCGTCGAAACGTGATTAGTGGCAATTCGATATCGGGCATACAAATCTCCGGTGTAGGAACAAAACTCAACACGGTCCGCGGAAACTACATTGGCATTGACGCACCAGGCGCGGCTAGCATTCCCAATGGAGCTGGCGTAATTCTCGACGGAAGCTCGGACAGCAATATTATCGGCGATCCATTGTCTGGGAACACTGTCAGCGGCAATAGCGGTCCGGGTGTTTGGCTTACTGGAGGAGCACTCTCTAGTTCGGTCGCCTACAACCTCATTGGCACAGATCCAACCGGGCTCAAGGATCTGGGCAATTCAAATTCAGGTATTCGGATCGATGGCGGATTTACCAACGCAACTGTTTTCAATAACACGATCAGCGGTAATTCCCAAGATGGCGTTGAAGTTTCAGGCGCTGGAACTGCATCTCAGGTTATCGCACAGAATCGAATTGGCTTGGATGTCACCGGTTCGCTTCTGATCGGCAACGATCGATATGGCATCCATATTGGTTCAGGGGCTAACACAACGTCGCTCGACCGCAATGTCATCAGTGGCAACTCAGCCGGAATTCGCAACGATGGCATCGGATCCACCATCTTTAGCAATATTATTGGTGCAAACAGTTCCGGTCTTAAGTCGCTCGGCAATCGACGAGGATCGGGTGCGAGCACGGGCGGTCACTTCGGCATTCTCTCAACGGGTCCGAACGCCCAAATCGGAAACCTAGCAGCCGGGAACCTGCCAATAGGGAACTTAGTCGTCGGTCACGATGTAGGCATTTGGATCAAGGATGCGAGTGCAAGCGGCGAAGTCCGCGAGAATCGGATCGGCACGGACGATCTACAAGTGGCCGCGATGCCCAATACGATCGGATTGCAAATCTCTGGAGGTGCGTCTTTGCTCTCGATTCGTGATAACACGATCGCAAATAGTCTTTCGGTTGGGCTGAGACTCCTCGACGGAACATCGAACACAAATTCTTTTTCTGGGAACCGTTATTTTGGCAATTTAGGACTGCCTATCGATGCGGGGGCTATCGGCGTGACGCTCAATGATGATCCTGAAAGCGACGGAGTGCTTAACTTTCCCGTCCTTGAGTATTCTGACATCGTAGGTGGAGAGTTGCTCATTCGCGGTTGGGTGAGTGCTGGCAAATCGATCGAATTCTATGTCTCAACGCCTTCCGTGGACGGCCGCGGCCAGGGTGCGACCAGCATCGGAGTTCTCACCGATGATACGCCCGGTCCTGGAACGAATCAGGACTATCTGACAGGAGCAAGCCAGTATGGTCCAGACATCCGAGGCGTAGCCGTTGGAACCGTGACTTCCAATCGGTTCGAGTTCCGGATTCCGCTCAATACGCTTCCGCCCGAATTGCGATATGGCTCTCTCATTACGGCGGTCGCCCTCGGCTCCACTTCCGAATTTGGCAACGCCATCTCGATCGGTGATTCGGTCAGCGCACTGGCACCGGTGGTTTTACTGCCTCCCGGGATCACGCTGCTTCCAGGCGAGTCTTTGCGATTGCAAGGTTCGTTCCGCGATGATGATTCAACAGATTGGACATTGACGGTGGACTATGGTGATGGCACGGGCATTCAACCACTCGCGTACGCGCCGGATCGATCCTTTGTGTTGGAGCACGAGTACAGCACGGCCTCGCCAAGCGGTGTTCCTTACCAAGTGACTGTCCGAGCGATCGATAATTCGAATCGCGTTGGAATTGGCGTGATGGCGGTGAGTGTTACCAACGAACCGCCGCAACCGACGTTTAACAGCTTTCACTTCGAGCCGGTCGTTCAAGAAGGCTCCGTGTTTACATTCACCGGAGCATTTTCTGATACGGGTGTTACCGATACACATATCGTGACCGTCGATTGGGGCGACAACACTCCGTTTACCACGGTAGCCATTCCGGTTGGCTCGCGTTCATTCAACGCGACTCACGTCTATGTGGACGATGGGGATTTCAACAACGATCGTGAGTTTTATCGCATCCTAGTCACGATCCAAGACAACCATGGAGGCATCGCCAACACGCCGGACGGCCTGTACATCGTTGAAGTCACCAACGCACTGCCGAGCAGTCTATCCATCATTACCCCCAGCACGGTGGTCGAGAACCAGACGTTCGCGCTCAGTGGTTTATTCTCAGATCTCGGATTGGTCGATGTTCATCTAGTCACGATCGATTGGGGGGACGGCTCTGCGAAGGAAATCGTTAACACTTCGACGCTGGTATCGGATCCATCGTTCCATGCATTCGATGTGCTTCACCGATATGCTGACAATCCCGCATTGCCGGCGAGCGCATTTACGGTCACCGTCACGGTCACCGACGATGACGATCCGCTTCATCCGACAGTGGCTACGAAGTCGATCACGGTCACCAACGAGTTGCCTGTGCTATCGATTTCAACATCGGTATCTTCGCTTAATGAAGGCGGTATCCTCACGATTGCGATCCAAGTGGATGACAGCGGACGATTAGACAATCACCAAGTCTTCATTAACTGGGGAGACGGAAGCGGAATCATGATGGTCAACCTGGCTCCCGGTGTTACATCTGTTCCTAGCCAAACACATCTCTATGCGAACGACCCAGCCTTGGGAACTCAATACACCTTGGAAGTTCGCGTTCGTGACAAAGATATGCCTCCTGCCACATTTGTGGTTGATAGTCGACCTATTACCGTGCAAAACGTCGCTCCTGACATCACTTCGTGGCAATTAGAAAAGCGCACCAGCACAGGTTGGACAGCAATTGGCGTTGGGGGTTCGATCTTGGAGGGCGACGAGGTTCGTGTCACCGGCACCTATTCCGATCCAGGACTGCGCGATTTACATTCCGCACAGGTCCGCTGGGCCAGTGGCGTGACGACAAACGCATCCGTCAGTCGATCCAATCGCACGTTTCAGGCTTCGTACAAATACAGCGATGACTTTCCTATCGGAACGGCATTCGACGACCTCGCTGTGCAAGTTGCATTGACGGATAACGATGGTGGAACCGCCATTGTCTCTCGCGATCTTCGAGTAGTGAATGTGGCGCCCGTAGCGTCGTTTGTACCGGAAGTTGTCACGACGCCCGGATTGATACCACTCAAAGCGATTGCTCGCGACCCGGGAACGGAAACGCTTAGTTACGCATGGTCCGCAACAGATGGCTCCGTGACCGTGAACGGAACAGGAATACTTTTCAACGTCCCTTTAGCTTCATTTGGGGCCGGCCCGGTCCTCGTGAACCTTGCGGTATCCGATGACGACGGAGGTGTCGGGAGTTACTCGGCCGCGCTTAAGACGGGGAGCGCCGTCGTAGACTTTCTTTCCATTACAACCGCAGACTTTCCACGGAACCCTGACCTGACGTTCAAGACGACCACACTGGTCGTTCTCGGCCTTGGAGGGGACGATGTGCTCGACGCGTCCTCGCTCCCAGTTGGTTTAAGTGTCATCCTCGACGGAGGTGACGGAACTGACCTACTCTACGGCGGGGCGGGAGATGACACGTTCATTTTGCGTTTAGGTAATGATTCCGCCAACGTCAGTGCAACCTATCCACCTCAGACTCACGGTATCGTGTTGCCGCCCGTTGTTCCGAATTACGGTGGACGCGATCGATATTTCTTGAAACCGAACAGCACCTTGACCGTAGTCGATTTGGATGGGACGTTGGAAAACTCTCTCGACTTTAGCATTGCGAGCATGGGGGTCGATTTCAATCTTGCAACAACACGTGGTGCGACGTTGGTCCCACAAGAAGTGACGACGGGCGGACATTTTGTTGCTGCCTTGGGGGGATTCAATGAATTGGTTGGAAGTAGCTTGAACGATCGGCTGACAGGGTCGTCGTACGCGACAGTGTCCGGTGGTCAAGGAGCTGATCAGTTGAAGGCCACAGCTGGCACGACGGATGCGAGATTCTCGGGTGGTCAAGATGCAGATGTGTTCGAGACATCCGGCGCGGGGCTCTCGACTATCAGCTTCGAAGGCGATGATGGTGCAGACACATTCGTTAATCTTGGGTCACTCGGTGTGGATATCGAGTTTCGTGGTGGTGCCGATGCGGACGTGTTCACCAACACTTTGACTGGAGTGCTGGAATCGTTGAGCTTCGAAGGTGATGACGGGGCCGATGTCTTTTCGAATGCAGGATTACTAGATGCGGTGTTGGGTGGCAGCATCACATTTATCGGTGGCGCCGACGCGGATGTCT
Source organism: Pirellula sp. (assembly GCA_031374515.1). Taxonomy (GTDB): domain Bacteria; phylum Planctomycetota; class Planctomycetia; order Pirellulales; family Pirellulaceae; genus JBKCUI01. The sequence goes on from JANMGH010000063.1 coordinate 18,793, forward strand.
TCACCAATTTGTCGACAGGAATTCTCGAGACATTGAGCTTCGAAGGAGACGATGGCGCGGACGTTTTCACCAATGCAGGCGATTTGCTAACACAAGTGGTTTTCTTGGGTGGTGCCGATGCGGACGTATTTACCAATGCGGGTACTGGCTTGGTCGATGGCTTGAGCTTCGAAGGAGACGATGGGGCAGACACGTTTTTGAATCAACTGCATGGAATCCTCTCCAACGTTAGTTTCGAGGGAGACGATGGAGCTGATGTCTTTACCAACTTAGGATACACGGATGCTACCGTCGGAGGGATCATTGAATTCCATGGAGGGGCCGATGCAGACGTGTTTACCAATGGCAATTCCGGGGTTCTTGAGATCCTTAGCTTCGAAGGGGATGATGGAGCGGACGTCTTCATCAACTCGGGATTACTCGACACAACCTTGGGGGGCACGATCGTCTTTACGGGCGGCGCCGATGCAGATGTCTTCACCAACAACGCTTCTGGCATCATCGAGCAGCTCAGCTTCGAAGGGGACGACGGAGCCGACTTGTTTACCAACATCGGACTGATGGATGCGATTGCAGGAGGGGGAATCAACTTCACCGGTGGTGCGGACGCGGATGTGTTTACCAATGCTGTCGGCGGCATTGTCGAGTCCATTAGCTTCGAGGGAGATGACGGGGCTGACGTGTTTACCAACGCTGGATTGCTGGATGCAGTGGCACTCGGCAGTATCCATTTCGTAGGAGGTGCCGACGCGGATGTCTTTACCAATACACTGACAGGGTTGTTAGAGTCTTTAAGCTTCGAAGGGGATGATGGTGCGGATGTCTTCACGAACTTCGGATTGTTAGACGCGGTCATAGGAGGAACAATCGACTTCTCAGGAGGTGCAGACGCGGACGTGTTCTCCAATGCCAGCATCGGAATTCTTGAATCGCTGAGCTTCGAGGGGGATGACGGTGCCGACATATTTATCAATGCGGGATTGCTCGACGCGGTCGGAGGGGCCAGTATCGTGTTCTCCGGCGGGGCCGACGCGGACGTATTCACCAACCTGGGAACGGGCATCGCCGAAACAATTAGTTTTGAAGGGGACGATGGAGCTGATACGTTTGTCAACCAAGGTGATTTGTTGGGTGTGCTAGGTGCTGTCGTGTTTATAGGCGGAGCGGATGCGGACGTATTCGTCAACTCGCTCGATGGCTTTGCAACCAATATCAGTTTCGAAGGGGACGATGGAGCCGACGTGTTCGAAAACTTGGGGGACGTATCTGCACTAGGACAGATTGTCTTCACGGGCGGGGCTGATTCGGATCGTTTGCTCAATTCAGACTCCGGAATCCAGTCAATCCGCTATGTCGGCTTTCTTGGTTCTTCCAGCGCGCCAACTTCGGGTGATGATGGCGCCGATATCTTTGTGAACCTAGGCGACGCGATCGGTTCGATTAGCTTCGAAGGAGACGACGGGGCGGATGTCTTTAGCAATGCAGGCGATGCATTAGGGTCGATTAGCTTTGAAGGGGACGATGGCGCCGATGTGTATGTCAGTCTAGGCGATGCCATTGGCTCGATTTCTTTTGAGGGAGATGGCGGCGCCGATGTGCTGGCCGTCTACGGAACCAACATCGGCTCTATCCTGTTCGCTGGCAATGCATCGGAAACCGGTGATGATACGTTCGTCAACCGCTCCACCGCATCGCCAACGGGTGCACAAACATTGACCTACTATGGATTTGGAGGGAATGATGCACTTCGCAATGATGGTCGCGGTTGGAAGATTCAGTTCTTTGGCAACGCGGACAACGATGCCTTCCAAAACAACGCCGACGCATTGACCGACCTCCAATTTGAAGGGGACGACGGTGCCGACGTCTTCGAGAACAATGGAAATTTATTGGTTGGGATTGCATTTGAAGGAGACGACGGCGCCGATGTTTTTGCAAACGGTGGTGACCTTCTATCGGAAATCCACTTCGTCGGCGGTGCGGATGCTGATGTGTTTGTTAACTCAGGGGACTGGATGAGCCAAGTCAGTTTCGAGGGGGATGATGGAGCCGACGTCTTTGCAAATCTAGGTGCAGAATTGAGCGGCATCTCGTTTGAAGGAGATGCGGGGAACGATCGAGTTTGGAATGATGGACGCGATTTATCGTTCTTTACGTTTGTAGGCGGGCCGGGGAGCGACACGTTCGTGAACCGAGAACTCGCCGTTCGAGCCGCGAACATTACGTTCAATGCCGGCCTCAGCGACGATGGGGCAGACGTCTTTGTCAATCTAGCGAGTGCACTGGATGGACTGGTCTTCGTCGGCGGTGCAGACGCGGACGTCTTTCAAAACTCCGGATTAGATGTTGTCAACCTTTCGTTCGAAGGAGACGATGGGCAAGACACCGTCCTGAACACTGGTTTCGGTCTAGGCGATTTCCACTTTGTCGGTGGTGCTGATGCGGACGTGTTTGAGAATCGCGGCGATGAATTGTTCGACATCTTGTTCGAAGGAGACGGGGGCACCGATTCGTTCATCCAGCGAGGAAATCGGGCCGTTGATTTCATTTTCAATGGCGGAGAAGACGCAGATGTGTTCACTAACTTTGGTTCCTTCATCGCCAATCTGAGCTTCGAAGGGGATGGCGGAGCGGATCGATTCCAGAACAATGGTTCTGACGTTGGGACGATCGATTTCATCGGTGGACCGGATGCGGACGCATTTCAGAATAATGGCGATTCGGTTACAAACATTCGCTTCGAGGGTGGCGGAGGGACAGATACTTTTCTGAACAATGGATCTAACCTTGGCACTCTAAATTTTGAAGGCGATGACGGTGCGGATTCATTCATCCATGTGGGCAACGATATCTCAAGCATCGTGTTCTTAGGTGGAGCGGACTCGGACTTGATGCAGTTAACTGGCGATCGTCTTTCGGCCGTAAACTTTGACGGTGCGGGCGGAGTCGACTCGCTGGTGCTCGATTCGAACGTTGCTCAACTCGAATTCACGGGAGGGGACGACGCCGACGTAGCCATCTTGCGCGGGGTAATTCAATCTGGCAATGTCTCGTTGGGTGATGGTAATGACCGGTTCGTTGTAGGTGCCCAGGCGACTTCCACGACCCTTGTTGGCGGCTTAGGCGATGACGCTTACGAATTCGCAAGTTCCCCGTCTGGCATGTACAACGTTGTCGAACTTTATGTTGGAGTCTCAGACACTAGCAGCGATCTGATCGATTTCTCGTCGATGAATGGTTACGCGATTTTAAACCTTGCGATTACGACACAGCAAGTTCAACCGAACGGCGTCATAATAACACTCAACGATGGAATGGGCATCGAACGGGTGATCGGAACGACCGGAGCCGACAACCTGCGAGGCAATCCTCGCGACAATTACATCGGCGGCGCCGAATTTTTCTACCCTGACAGCGGGCGCACTCCTCTTGTCGCGCCCCGACCCAATCAATGGGTCTATCTGGACTTCAGCGAAACCGAACCCTTGCGAGGTGAATATACCTATACCGCGGCGGACAAGCAGGCGATCGTGATTCGGCTCGAGCAAGCGTATCAGGTTTTCAATCAATCCCAAAATGCGATTCGCTTTACATTGAATATCAATGAAATTCCTTTGGGAACCGATCACGTCACGTTGTACTTCAATCGAACTCCCGAATCGGGCCGACCAGGTGGTGACGCTAGCGAAGTGGACTTGGGCAACCGTTCGTTTGGCGGTTCGGCTAGCATTCAAGCTAACGGATTACTTGGTGGAATCGAGCTTCCGACAACCGACAACGAAGACTTCATGGAGAAAATGCCCGAGGACTCAGAATCGCACTTGGGAAAAGATAAGCCTGCAGCAACCATTGCCAACATGGTCGAAATCTCTGCGAAGCTTGCGGCTCACGAGTTGGCTCACTTGTTGGGGCTTCGGCACTATGACTCATTTGGACCGATCGGCTTCGGAGTCCATTCACCGCCTGGCAACTCCGATTTCAAACCGCTCTTCGTTGGGCCATCGGCAGCTTTCGAAACCTTTGATCACTTGATCGGTTCGCCGGCCTCCGTGGGCTCGACCCGAAACAACGACGTACGAGGCTTGTTCTTTGGAGAACGCGAAGCAATCAAGATTTCCTATTCGCTCCTAGATCCATTGCGAACAACCGTCAACGAGGTGTCCGCGGACATTACTTCGCCGCAAGCGATTAGTTGGGTTCCGATCGCCGTACCGAATAGTTTGACGAGCGGGCTCAATCAACCTAAGTCGTTTTTGGTCGATGTCGCTTCGATCGTTGGAAGCATTGAATTGGATCAGAATGCTCAAAGCCAAAGCGACTACTATCATTTCTCCGGTCGAAAAGGAGATTTAGTGACCATCGAGGTACTTTCGAAATCATTGAGACGGTACTTGAGTCAAGGCGTCGATGGATACATCGATTCGGTCATTCGACTTCGTGATGGCAATGGCCAATTAGTGCCATACCACACGTCCACGGCGACGAACGACGACGAGTTTGAGTCGTCCGACTCACTGCTGTTGGACGTCATGATTCCCACAGACGGCGACTATACATTAGAAGTTGATACGTTCTCGCGGCTATTAACGGATCCACTCTACGCCGAAACGATTCGGATGCGAGATGAACTCCTGGCCGTGGCATCACCGACACAAGAACAGCTACAGCTAATCAAATTACTAAACGATTCGCTGTTGGACCAAGATGTCGGCAACTACGAAGTATTCATGTATCGGTTCCAGAAGTCGTCCTCAAGCGACTTGATCGATCGATTGGCTGGTGGTGGAGGCCAAGACATCATTGACGGCGGTCCTGGGGACTACGGAGTTATTGAATTGGGCACTTTTCCGCAGATGGCAACATCGCGAGAAGCAACCAGCTTTCAATTAGCCATCGGATTCCTGGACGAGCGAGGTCTGAGTTTCACCGCTGAAGTTGATTATGGCGATGGTAGTGGCCTACAATCGGCTGCGGTTATTCTCTCGCCCCAGCCACATATCATTCTCAACCATCAGTACCAAGACAACGGGAATTACCCCCTATCCTTCTCAATTCGAAGCAACTGGGGCGCGTTAGCTACGGGCAATATCGCGATTGCGGTTACCAACCAATCGCCCGTGTTAGGAAACGTTGACATCTTCGGTGCGCCCTTCCTGGAAGGCGGCATAATTGCGATCAGCACGTCGGGCACCGATCCGGCTGGCCAATTTGATCCACTGGTCTACACTCTTTGCGTCTGGAAAGACGATGGCGCGTCGCCGGTCTACGTCTATTCCAATACAAATCCATCTTTCGCATTCTCCTCAAACGACAATGGAAGTTACAGATTCGAAGTGTTTGTTCAAGATGGCGACGGAGGATCGGATCAGGCTAGTCGAACCATTGAGATCGCAAACGTCGTGCCCAATGCAATCATCAGCACACCAGCCCCGATCAACGAAGGCTCTTCGGCGACCATCACGTTGACGGGTGCCGACGCGTCAAGTGTCGATGCCACCACGCTGAAATACAGTTTGGCACTGAGCGCGCAGGGGCTTGCCGCGGACTATACGACTGCGGCGAGTAGCAACTCGGTCGCGTTCAGCTTCGCAGACAATGGGACGTACACGGTCTACGGACGGGTTTTCGACAAGGATGGTGGAACAAATACCTATTCCACGACGGTCGTTGTGAACAATGTCGCGCCAACTGCAATCATCAGCACACCCGCTCCGATCAACGAAGGCTCGTCGGCGACCATCACGTTGATGGGTGCCGACGCGTCAAGTGTCGATGCCACCACGCTGAAATACAGTTTGGCATTGAGTGCGCAGGGCCTTGCGGCGGACTATACGGCTGCGGCGAGCAGCAACTCAGGAGTGTTCACCTTCGCTGACGATGGGACCTACACGGTCTATGGTCGGGTTTACGACAAGGATGGTGGAACGAATACCTATTCCACGATGGTCGTTGTGAACAATGTCGCGCCGACGGGAATACTTCAGCTCAGCGCTTTGACAGTTACCGTAGGACAATCGGTCACGGCACAGGTTAACACGCAAAACGATCCTGGTACGATCGATATCGCGTCGGGGCTTCGCTATTCCTTTGCGAAATCTATTTCCACACTTGCAACCAATTACGTCGATGCATCTGCGGTGTCTTCTGAGACGTTTTCATACCCCAACGCTGGGGTTTTCACCTTGTATGCTCGCATATTCGACAAAGACAATGCGTACAGCGAATACTCTACGAGTGTTACGGTATTGGGGAATACGAGCAATACTCCGCCGACACTCGCGCTATCAGGTGCAGTCGATAGCGTCCAGAATTCAGTGAGTATCTTTACTTTGGTCGCAACCGATGCAGATGCCATAGACGCCGTTGGCTTGTTTCATTACGCGATTCAGTGGGGAGACGGAACATCAACCAATGTAACCGGCGGAGCAACTGTTAACGTGACCAAGACCTACGCGAGTGTATCCGCCGATAAAGGCGTGTTTCGCATTTCGGCAACGGTAACGGATGCGAGGGGGGCCACAAGCCTTCCAGCGACAAGAGATCAGGCAGTCATGGGCTGGACTGTCAGCTTTGATCCACTGAACAACTTGCGTCGCATGCTGACGATCGTTGGTTCTCAATCGGATGATTCGATCAAAGTGAAAGACAACAACAAAAACGATGACTCCTTCCGAGTCAAAGTCAATAATCGTGAAGAAGAGGTCCAGGTTAGGGGCTTTCCTACGGCCAACGTCGAACGCATTTTGATCTTTGGGCTAAGCGGAAGCGACGACATCGACATCGACAAAGACATTACTGTTCAAACTCAAGTCTGGGGCGGAGATGGGGATGACAAAATAGCTGGAGGAAGTGGAAATGATGTTTTGCTAGGAGAATCAGGGGCGGACAAACTCACAGGCGGGGAAGGCCGAGATCTCCTGGTGGGTGGCGTTGGCACCGACAATCTAAGCGGAGATAAGGGGGATGATATCTTGATCGCTGGTTATACGATCCACGACAATAGCCGAGCAGCACTCGATCTCATCATGGCAGAATGGACCCGAGAGGATTCGGATGCGACTTACGAACGTCGACGCAAGAACCTTATGGGCACCGCACATTCTACTTTCAACGCTAGGCGAAATGAAAATACATTCCTGCGATTCGGATCTAGCGGTACAGGGACTGGTTTGATCGACACCGTTTTTGATGACGATGCGGAGGATGTTCTTCGCGGAGATCAAGGGACGGATTGGTATCTCTTGGAATTGAATGGGCCGGTTCCTCAGCAGGACAAACTTAAGGATCTCGAAAATGGTGAATGGGCTGACGATATTTGATTGAATCGTCAAACGAAAAGACGAATTCACATAAAGTACTTGCATGTGAGAGTTCTAAACATGGCGAAACCCAACTCAGCAGATGAACAGCGAAATGCATTCTTCGATCCAACGATCGAAGTGTTACCTCCAACGGAATGTCCAGCGACAGCGTCAAACGATCCAAATCAGGATACGCAGCCTCAAACAGTGGCCCCGACCCAAGGATTTGAACCGATACCAAATGGTTCCGTGCAGAATCCGAACGCCACACTTGATTTCAATCCGGAGCTCGCGGTTCGGGCGAACCGGCAACTTCGCGGAACCATGGTGGGCGGCTACGAGATACAAAGTGAACTCGGGCGAGGTGGCATGGGCGTGGTGTATAAAGCCTATCAAAGGGGATTGGATAGGACCGTTGCCCTCAAAATGGTGCTGAGCGGCGCTCATGCGAGTGAAGAGCAACTGCGCCGTTTCATTGCTGAAGCCAAAGCCGTCGGACACCTGCAACATCCGAACATTGTCCAAGTGTTCGACATCGGAGAATGCAACGATTTGCCTTTCTTTTCGCTTGAGTTTGTCGACGGTCCGACACTTTCAAAATCGCTTCGCTCTCAACCGCAGTTGCCATCATTTGCAGCGTCTCTCTCGGAGACATTGTCACGCGCGATTGCCTATGCCCATGATCGAGGTATTTTGCATCGGGATCTGAAACCTGCCAACATTCTGATGACCAAGGATGGCGTACCCAAGATTGCGGACTTTGGACTTGCCAAGCAGATTGAGAATTCTGCTGATTCGAGCAGCACACGTACTGGCACTATCATGGGAACGCCAAGCTATATGGCACCTGAGCAAGCAAGTGGAGATATTCACGCAATAGGTCCTGCCTCCGATCAGTATTCGCTTGGCGCCATTCTCTACGAATTGCTTACGGGGCGTCCCCCTTTTGTGTCGGCCAATCCAATGGATACGGTCTTGCAAGTCATTCGGGAGGAGCCAATTCCGCCACGGTTGCTTGCTACGAAAGTACCTGTCGACCTTGAGACAATCTGCTTGAAAGCCCTTCAAAAAAACAGTAAAGATAGATATCCAAGTTGCCTCGAACTCGCCGACGATCTTCAACGCTTTCGACGTGGTGAGCCGATTGTAGCGAGGCCCGTCGGATACTCTGAACGATTGTGGCGGTGGTGCAAACGCAATCCCGTACTTTCTGCCGTGTCGGCAACTGCCCTAGGACTGCTCTTGGCGATTGCAGCGGGTTCAACATGGTTTGCCGTGGTCCTGTCTCAAAAGAACGTGGATCTAGCGAACAAAACGAAGCTAGCGCAAGACAGTGCCAACGTTGCCAACGAAAAGACAGTCGAAGCGAATCGTCGCTCCGATCGTTTGAAAAAATATATCCAAGATGCTATGACCGAAGTGACTCGGATCAACGTCGTCGATAATCCTGGAGTACGAGATTATGTAAATCGAACCTACTCGTCTATGTTGCCATTGCTGGAAGAGATTATCCAAGAACTCCCTGAGACCGAACAAGCGGCTCCGACTCGTGCAAATGGAGTCATTCAGATTAGCAAAGCACTCCGAGAGCAGGGCCACCATACCGAAGCAGAATCAAAACTCCGCGAGCTAGTAGCGTTTGGAGAGCGTCGACTAGAAATCAAAGGACACAGCGACGCGGCTCGTGTCAACTTAGCCAAGTTTCTGGTCGAACTCGCTTCGGTAAGGTTGGAAGTCAACCGTGATTTTGCCGAACATTTGGCGTTGCTCAAGCGAGCAGAAGGATTGGCACAAGATTCCATTGACAACCCCAGAAAGTCGCCAGATGACGGCAAAGGATTACTGCCATTCTTTCAAACTCGCTCGCAACTTGCCGACATTAAGAATCGCCTTGCAACGGCAGAGTATCGAATCGGTAATCCGCACAAAGCAATGGAATTGTACATGCAGGCCTCCGACCTATACCAACAAATCGTCGATAGCTGTTTGAATGGCGCTGCCTTTCTTCCAGAACCCGAGATCCCCATTAAAGAGGAGGTAAAAAAGTCGATCCATGTCGGCTCTCAGACTTTGATTGCCAATATATCGATGGCAAGTTCAGTCACGCGTTATCGGACGGGGGACAAGGATGCTGCTATGAGTTCCCTTCGACGGGTACTTGCAAGTACTAAGCAGCAACATGAAACGGATTCCGCTTCTATATCTAAGTCGATCCGATACATTGGCTATGTCGGGATTTTGAGTGAGCTAGAATCGACTTCAGAGAGAGCAAACGAGTTCCTACAGGAATTGCAACTAGCCGCCAAACTTGCAGATCAACTTGTTAATTTGGATCCGCTAAGCGCCGAAATTCGACGCAGCGCCGCGGTCATACATTATCGACTCGGACAATGGAGGAGTCTTCGTGGAATCGATACCACTTTACAGAGCTTTCAGAGATGCTTGGATTTGCGGAAAGAAGCCGCTTCAACCGATGCCAAAAACGATCGCAAACGACTTGACTTGATGCTTGCAAGTGCAGCGGTAGGTAATACGGAAATCGCTTCACGACTCATTGAAGAGTTCGTCACGTTCGCAAAACTCGATAATGAAATGCGAATAGACATTGCACGGTCTGCTTCCCGATTGTCAGGTTTCCTTGAGCCTATACACAAACTGCAGTGGGAAGATCGAGCAACGAACATCTTGAAAGAAGCGATCGATGCGGGTTATGCAGATCCAGTCTATCTTGAATCCGAGCTGGACTTCTATCATCTGCGTGAAAAATCGTCGTTTCGAGAACTTGTCCAACACCTGCAAGCTATCGCTTTGTCACCTTGATGCTCAAGTGTTGGCAGAAAAACGTGGGCAAATACTTGAGGCTCCAATTCTGTCAACGTCGGAGATGGAATTGTCTCTTTGATTAACAGGGGCAGCACGGTCTTGGATATTCTGTCCTCAAAGCGGTGGTCGTTCCGCGAACTTTACCACTTGCGCTGGCACCACTTCACCTATGGGATGTAACGATTTGCCTCCATGGAAAATCGGATCGATGGAACGATTCCAAGTAATCCTAGAAACAATTGTTCAACAAACACGTTTCTGGAAGTTCCGCTTGAAGGACTTTGATATAGTAAAAGCCAGAAACGCTTCAAAATGGTGGCTCGAAATAGCATGCAACTGCAACTAAGCTATTGAACGGCAACCGCATTTACTGACACTACCATTTTCAGGGCCCGAACCTTGGACGATCCGGGATCACCTACAATTTCGCAGCGTCTTTTGATCGATCGAATCGCTGATGATTTTGAAGCGGCGTTCCGTGGTGGCCATCGACCTTCGATCGAAAGCATCGTCGCAAACAATCCGAGTTTACACGTCCATTTATTGCGAGAGCTGATCGCGCTCGAGATAGATCTTAAGCAATTTGCTTCAGAGATACCAAGTGTTGAACAGTATCTCGAGAGATTCCCCGACCATGTTACGTTGGTCGAAGAGATATTCCTCCCTATTACAAAAATGGCAAAAACGTCGGATCGATGGATCGACTCTGACGTTGAGGTAGAACCTCCCTTGCCGGATCGTCTTGGAAGATACATTTTAAAACGAGTTTTGGGTAAAGGCGGCTTCGGTGTCGTCTACCTAGCTCACGATCCGAAACTCGACCGGCTGGTGGCGATAAAAGTCCCGATTCGCGAACGATTTAAGACTGCCGAACAAGTGGAGAATTTTATTCAGGAGGCTTGTACGGCTGCCAAGCTGAAACATCCGGGATTAGTGGCGGTTCACGACGTTCAAGAATTTGATGGCCTGCCATTTATCGTTCAGGATTACATTGACGGCGGGAACTTGGCGGCTTGGGTGTCCAAGTATCCGCCTACCTACGAGCAGATCACGAGAATATTAATAAGTATCACCGAGTCGGTCGGCTACGCCCATCAGCAGAAATTGACCCATTGCGATCTCAAACTTGTCAATGTGCTGATGGACCAGCAAGGTCGCCCCTACGTTGCCGACTTTGGACTCGCGGTACACGAGAGTGTGCGGTCATTGCATAAGGGTGCAAGATTCGGCACACGGTTCATGATGGCGCCGGAACAGGTGCGAGGCGAAGGACACAGACTAGATGGACGAACCGATATTTGGGCGATTGGAGTTATGTTGTACGAATTGCTTGTAAAGCAGAAACCCTTCGCTGCCCGAAGTGAAGAGGAGCTGTTCAATGAAATTGAAACGCTCGACCCAAGGCCTCCGCGACAGATCGATCGCCAAGTGCCGCGAGAATTGGAACGGATATGTCTTAAATGCCTAGAGAAGAGGCGAACCGAGCGTTACAACACCACCGATGATCTTCGCGAGGACTTGCAGGCTTGGTTAAATTCTAGCGTGTCGTTTGAATCTCCCCAATCACCCACTATCGTTTCGAGAGAATCATCCGCTGCGTCGCCTGTACGCGATTCGTCAACCCAAAAACGTACAACAATCATCCCCAAAGGACTGCGTTCGTTCGATGGTGAAGACGCGGATTTCTTCTTGGACTTGATACCGGGCCCGCGTGATCGTGACGGTCTGCCGGGTTCGATTCGTTTTTGGAAAAATCGAATCGAAGAGAATGATTCGGAACGAACATTCTCGGTAGGCCTAATCTATGGTCCCTCAGGTTGCGGTAAATCTTCGTTAGTTAAAGCTGGATTACTGCCTAAACTACATGAATCGGTCTTACCCATCTATGTTGAGGCAACGCCTGCTGATACCGAATTAAGGATTTTAAGACAATTGCGCAGGCAGCTGCCGGGAATATCGACGGACCTATCTTTGGCTGATACCTTCGCGGAGATAAGACAAGCTGGAACATCAAGGGATTGTAAACCGCTAATCGTCATCGACCAATTCGAGCAGTGGCTGCACTCACACTCCGAGCTCAAACGCACCCAATTGATCGACGCGCTTCGGCAATGCGATGGACGAGGCCTTCAGGCAATCCTGCTCGTCCGTGACGATTTTTTCGCCAGCGTACATCGCCTTTTCCAAGAGCTTGAGACTCCACTAATCGAAGGCAAAAACTACGCCTTGGTGGACCGCTTTGACATGCAACACGCTTGCAAGGTGTTGTCAGCCTTCGGTCGCGCCTACGGCAAATTCGAGGAAACGCTTTCGGAAGTCCAGGAGCAGTTTGTGATCCAAGCTGTCGAACAATTGGCCGAAAATGACAAGGTTATTTGTGTTCGATTGTCATTGTTTGCTGACATGTTAAAGTCTCGCCCATGGACTGCGTCGAGCCTAAAGGAAATTGGTGGCGTAAGCGGCGTAGGTGTCACTTTTTTAGAAGAAACTTTTAGCAACAAAACCGCTCTACCCTCTCACCGCGTTCATGCGAGTGCAATTCGACAGGTACTCGCGGCATTATTGCCCGCAGGTGGTAGCGATATCCGAGGTGGCATGCAGCCCGAAGGCACCTTACGCGCGGCTGCAGGTTACCAAAGCGATATAGCCGGTTTTGAAGAAGTCATGCGCATTCTCGAAGAGTTGAGGATTATTACGCCAACGGAGTCCGATGGGGAAGAGAGACAGAAACCTGACGACAGTAAAGAGAAATGCGAATGGAATGGGCAGACTACCGATGCGTCCAAGTTAGCATCGACCACCAGCCGAGATCAGCCCGCAAAGTTATACCAACTAACGCACGACTACCTAGTTCCTTCCCTCCGGGAATGGTTGACACGCAAGCAACGTGAGTCACCCAAAGGAAGAGCAGAATTGAAACTGGCTGAACGAGCTTCGGTATGGATCGTCAATCGAGAGAACAAACAACTTCCTACCCTGCTTGAATGGCTAAACATTAGGTTGCTGACGAGTTCCCGAGAATGGTCAGACGTACAACGAAGCATGATGCTGCGCGCCGCTCGTTTTCATGGCATGACATGGGGTGGTCTTGTCTCGTCGGTACTGATCATTGGATTTGCGATCCAGCAATGGTTTGCAGTGCAGGGGGAAAAAAATCTTCATGATCGCACTCTCACGGCGATTGATGTCCTCCAGAATAATTCCGGACCAAGTATACCTTTTAATCTAGAAAAGCTTGCGACGCTCCCCGATAGGCTGGTGCGGCCTATGTTGAGGGAACGATTTGACTCTGCCACAAACCCAAGATCGAAACTGGCGCTGGCGTTTGGGTTAGCGCAATACAAGCAAGTGGAGGCGGGATATCTTGCCTCACGAATCAATGACATGGGATATATGGACAATAAGAATTGCCTTGACGCGCTTCGAGTCGATTCTGCTGCGGCCGTCAATGCGATCAAGTCGACTGCGGCGACATGCCGTGACAAATCCCAGTGGCGTCATAAGGTGCAGTTGGCCTCTGTTGCCTGCATTTTGGGTGACGTACGATTGGTTGAGGACGTATGCCAAATAGAAGATCGAGTGGATCCTGAACAAAGGACGCTTTTCATCGACGAGTTTCGTTACTGGGAGGGTGATCTCAGGTTAGCACGTGAAGCAGTGACTCTCAACAAGAGTCCGGCGTTGCGTTCCGGCATCTGCTTAGCTGTAGGTCAGATCCGCCCCGAAAGAATTCTTGACACCGAAAAAGAAGCATGGCTGGCGGTTGCGAAAAAGTGGTACACAGATCAACCTGACTCATCCACTCACAGTGCAGCTGCTTGGCTGTTACGAGAATGGGGTGCCGCACTGCCTCCAGTCATAGATCAAACTAGGATCGTTGTGGACAAGGATTGGTTTGTAAATTCCGTCGGTGCGACGATGTTAAGGATCCACCCTGGATTTCTAAAGCCGACGAAAAGCACAGGAGAGGTAAGCCCAACCGAGGTCATCAAAGAATTCTGGGCGGCAGATCGAGAGGTGTCCGTTGGCCAATTTGTTTCATTCATGCAAGATCCGAATTACGCAACTACCGAAAAACCTGTGGATTGGAAGGGAGTCGATCAAGAGGTAAGTCCAACGCCCGAACACCCGGTTCATGGCGTAAGTTGGAATGATGCCGTTATGTACTGCAACTGGTTAAGCAAACGCGAATACCGCACTCCTTGCTACGAACGAATGAATACCGATCCGATGGGCAGAGAATACGACAGTTGGAGGTTGATTCCGCGCGCCACCGGTTATCGTTTATTGTGGGAGTCGGAATGGGAATATTGTTGTCGTGCCATCGCGCAAACCGAATTCTCGTTTGGTGATGATGAATCGTTTTTGTCGGCCTATTGTCAAGCATATCCGACGAAACAGACTGCAGTCTGCGGTAAGAAACTGCCCAATTCATGGGGATTACACGATGCGCTTGGAAACGTCTTTGAGTGGTGCACTGATGCTTCGGGCTCGAAGCGTATGCTGCGAGGCGGCTGCTGGGAATTTAATGCAAAGTCTTGTCGGCCATCCCACCGCGATTCTGGCGACCCGACGTTTCGCGCTAAGGTCTTCGGATTCCGACTTGCAATAGGGCAGTAGGTCCACTGTGAGCCCTATGGATAAAGGGAGACACTCTAGGATTTCGCTTCGGCAGGCGAAGCCTGATAATTGTATTTGATTTTTCTGTGTGCTAGAATCACCGGCAGTTTTTGGAATTCACAGAGTTGATTGAAAAAGGGTGACATCATGAAGAAGGCTTCTGCGGCTCAAGCAAAGAAATCCAAGGTGACGTCTAAAGTGGCGGCCCCCGTGACAGGCGATTGTGGACGTACATTATGGATTTGGTTAGGGATCGGATTACGAGGCGATTGGTTTCCAGTCATAACAAATTGCACTGAAGGTTCGACTCCCTTCAAGCCGCCACCAGCTCGAGTTGGCAAGCCCTTTGAATTGGTGTGGACGGTCTGCATTTGCAGGGAAGAATTGATTGCCTGCGATGGCGGCTATTGCGAATACAATCCAGAAGGGCTCCTCACAAACGATGGATGTTCTGACATGTCTGGCTGCACTTGTCTCCGCACAATTACCAAAAGAGATAGAGACGGAGCTTGGGTCGGAATCACGGACCCAATCAATGTTATCACACCGTGCAATACAACGATAACGGCCAAACGCAAAGTCAAGGATTGACCGCTTTTCGGTTCGATGCCTTGAATGGCATATGGCGATTTTAAAACAGGGCAATCAAAATGGCTATTCGATTGCCTGCCCTCGCAAACGGCGCGCGAAATGGCCGACGACTAGGCCGACAAAGAAAGAACCAACTGCCAGCCAAATCGCCATTCGTGAAACCGTTGCCAACACGGGATTGTCAAACAAATTTGTTGAAACGTGAATATTGGCGAGCAACCACTTGTCCCCCTCCTTGACTGCAGTCACACTCCAACGCGTCTTCAAATCGAATTCATTTCCGTTGACAAGCCGATAGTGATCCTGTGAACTACCGAATGCGACAGCGGTGTCATCCCCATAGAGGATGGAAAGGTCGTCTACCCTCGGAGTGATTCTCAAACTCTCGACACCGTGTCCAGTAGCGACCATCAATCGGTCCAAATATCTACGAACCCCCTCCTGCCTGCGGATAAGGCTAAGATTTTTGCCTTCCTGTGCGGTCAGTATTACATCAGGGTGGAGCAAAGCGATGATTGCTTCGTAATCTCGGCTGTTGAGCGCCTGTATGAAATCCTCTCGTAATGCCCTCAACTGGTCGTGAATGACATCGGCATTGCTCATCCCCTTGTCAATCTCCTGTGATAGACACGGCCCTATGGGGGCGAACATAGCTAAAAGTAGTCCCAGGATAGATGCGCTCGAAGTTTTGGCCAAAGCCATTGGTTGGTCCTTTGTTCTTTAGTAAAAAAATGAATATTAAAGACGAAACTGGACCGTGCACGGTCCATCAGGTTGCTGGGGAAACTCCCCATTGGTGAGCCAAGCGTCTATCCAAGGCCTAAGCAGGTCCGCAGTCCAATTAGTATAAGCAGGTTTGCCAAAACGCCCCACGTTCCACTGCTGTAAACGTAGTATCTCGCGATCTTGTCGAAGCACTCTTTGAAAGAATGGCTTAATTACCAGGTACCGCAGCGATGCGGGCAACCGCCCGTTCGGTAAATAGCAACGCACGAAAGCTCTAAGTTTTCCATCGCTGGCTGGCGTGAAATGGGCCACGACCAGCAATTCAAGTCGGCGGCGAGAACGGTACTCCAGTTCCGCAGTACATGGAGGTACAAACCTACCGATACTAACCTCGCGATCAGGTTCAAACCACTTGGAGATAAATCCGTTCTGACCAGCTTCACCGCGGTACTCAGCTTCGACTAGATTGTCATGCCGACGAATGACAGCCGAAAAGGACTGTTTCGTACTTGTACTACGAACGAGACCTGCATGAACGAATGGCGTATGAGTGCCATCGAGTAAATTTTCGATTGCATCGGCAATATTCGAGTCTAACTCAGTTTGCATACTAAAGCCCTGGTAGCTCGCATCCAACGCAACGGCTGGACGATAACTTTGTTTTGCTGGAGGAGCGCCGGGCCTTGCCACCCAGATCCAACCCTCGGATTCACATGCGGTCCATCGATTCAAAGATAGCGATGGCGGCTCTCCATCACATATTCCCGGCGCGTCGACGCATCGCCCCTCCGCATTAAAACTCCAGCCATGATAAGGGCATCGCAGCAACCCGCCATGCATGCTTCCGTGTGATAGTGGCGCGTTGCGATGGGGGCATCGATCCTCTGCAACAACCACGCTACCACTTGATCGATACAGTACCAGCGGCCTACCGAGAACCACCACGCCAAGTGGGCGTAAACCCAACTCCGTTGCTTGGCAACCAACAAGCCAGTGTTCCCGCAATCGCTCATGATCCGTATTCACAACTCATACCTTTGTAAGATGGGAGCACCGACCTTCTGCGTCAGAAGTGCCAGTGATTGCCAGGCCATTCGTTGAAAGAACGATAGGTGTTGACAATAGACGGCCGTATACTCGATACAAGGGACTCCTCCGCGGATCCTTTTGAATTGCGATGCACCACTGCTTAGGTTGAGCTTGAGTTTTAATCGAGCGGCTTCCTGCAATACGATCGACATTAATATTCGATAGAGCCCCAATCGCTTGGGAAGTGCTGTATCGTAACCGACGACCGGTGCAGTCATCACGCCTTCACGAGTGAAAGTACCCACAACCGCATCTAAACGCCCATCCGCCGAACGCAACCCCCACATCGTCAGCAGGTTGCAGCGCCTGCATTCTTCGATCATCTCCGCGGTAAATTGAGGATTGTGTTCCGAGTACTTGTCGACATATAGCAAACGGTAGAGCTGTTCAATACGCACCGCATCACAGGCCGCGAATTGCTCGTGTCGGATAACCCGGTAT
Organism: Pirellula sp.; assembly: GCA_031374515.1. Classification (GTDB taxonomy): domain Bacteria; phylum Planctomycetota; class Planctomycetia; order Pirellulales; family Pirellulaceae; genus JBKCUI01. The sequence continues at coordinate 36,384 of JANMGH010000063.1, forward strand.
TCGGATTCTCCCAAGAGTTTTCTGTCAAATCGGTTGTTCTGTTTTCGCAAATAGTCCCCTGATTTACCGTCGAAGAAATATACCTGTCGGCTCGGCGCGAGCAGGTAACCGCTGGAATGTACCTGCCTTAGCAGAGTACGATTCGTCACCTCATTCAGTGACCGAAAGCAGATTGCATGTTTGGGGAATCGGCTTGCAATGATCCTGGTCATTTCAGGTATTGTTCTGACATCAAAGCTGTCATAAAGATTCGTCGAGAGAAGCCAATTGTTGATGCACACGACGCGGTTGATGTGTGACGCACGCAGTACCGGTCCAATCGCTCGCACGAGAGCCAGAATAAAGAAACGCAACGGAAGACTACCCAGCTTTTTTACCTCCGATTGAGGATAAAGGACACATCCCGTGTACGGAGAACAAACGTAGGAGTTTTCGTATTCTGCTTCGTTGATCGTCGTGGGCATCGTTACCTTGCCGATTCGCAACAATGCCCAACGCGTATGCAGGTTCGCGACCAATCGTTCGGTGGGTCGCGAGACCAGGAGTCTTACCCAAGCTTCGTCACGAGAATCGATCTCGAATACCTCAGTTTCACCCTTTGGGAGGTGATGGACCAATTCGAATGAAACTTGGTTCACATTGGCTCTCCATTCCATTCGATATCGAATGTTGCCGCTTGAGTCAGCAGTCTGCGAGTTCGGATGGCAGTCAAGAGAACTTCGATCAATGTCAGAGGGGACAAAAGTGAAGGTAGAGGATCGTTCCACGAAAACATTACGTCACGCGCCGCGAGCATATCGCGGAAGAGTGTGCCAACGCCTCCCTGGCGTATGGCAACGGGCAATGGAAACAAAAACATAACCGCTGCAAGCATCGCTGGCCTTGAAGTCAACTGCTCCAGCAATGGCCCATCGGACGAGAGAAACGCGTCTGCAATCGGTTGTCGGTCGAGCATGTGCACGCCGCTGGTGGCGCGAGGGTTGCACTCCAGGACATGGAGCTTTCCATTGCAATCTTGCATGAAGTCGAATCCAAGCTGCCCAGTAAAGTCCAACTGCGTCACAAACACTTCGACGAAGTCGCGAATGCGAACATCGTCAACTGCCAAAAAATAGATTCCAGAACCGAGGCCCGCTCGGTATTTTGATCGGTAACAAGAATGGGCTCTCAGTCTACCACGGTTTGCAATGCTATAGGTTGAGAACTCGTTTCCTTTTATCCGGCGCTGGACTACCCAAGGGTCGCCATTGCTGGGGGTGATCGTTCGAAGTTTTTCGATTGTAGGCCCGATAAGTGTTCTGGCTGCAAAGCGAGAAAAGACAGGCTTGAACACCCATTGGTCCGGTTCAATATCGCCAATAAATACGGCCAGTTCCCCTGGATTTGAAATGAGGTGCGTCTCGGGTGCACGGATGGGACAGTCGAGTTTTTGGATTAGCTGAGTAAACGTCCACTTGTTGTGCAAAACTTGAAGCCGAGCAAGGGGTTCGGAGAACACGGAGACCGAGCTAGGGAAAAGGTGCAAGTGTGCAGAAAGATAGAATATTTCTTCACAGGTCGGCAGGAGCAAATCGATTTTGTATCGGCTAACGATAACGGCTAGATCTTCTACGAACTTGACTGGCTTTATGGCTGGTTTCGAAACGACAAAGGTCTTCTTTGCAAAACGGGTTAGTCGAGCGAGAGGAAGTTGTATGCTGTCGGCTAAATAAACTTCATGTCCAGCGCGATGGAAATGACGGACCAGATCCAAAGTGGCAGGTGCTCGTGCGCCAGTGAGAAGGATTCGCTTCATAACGACATTCTTTCTTTCACTATTCTGCCGAACTCATAGCGGCGCGCAACCTCAGGGCAATGGGTTGGAATGATCTCGATCGATGGATATAGCTCGGAAAATACATGCAGTTGATCAAGAGACTTTTTCAGGTCCGGGATAGAATCGATGAAGCTGTAGGTCAGCCAATGCGGCAAGCGGTTGGCTCGTAGCGAACCCAATGTCCAGGTTGCATCAGCCGCAAGAAAGACTCGTTTGCCCGGACCAGTCTGGACTAAAGCGCCGATCTGCCCACAGGCATGACCTGGGATGGGTATGATCCTTACGCTACCATCGCCAAACAAATCGTGGCAGTGTTCAAACGGTCCGATCCCAGGATCGTGGAAGTGATCGATTGGACGAAACCGAGCCTCAAAATCGCTTGGAAGCAACGATGGCAAGATGCCACGTCGCAAAGCAGAAATACCGCGGCGACCTTCCACATCGCTCCACGCTTGTTTCGAGGCGATCAAATCGGAGTGTTCAAAATCTCGTAATCCGGCAACATGGTCCGCGTGGAAATGCGAAATGATTACCCCCCGAATTTGCTCAGGGGTAACTCCTTGTTCTGCAAGTTGCGAGCGAATCGTAAGTGATGGTGAATGGACTATTGGACTTAATAGTCCGTAGATATTATACGGAAAGGAACGGGTTGCCTCGGCAAACCTGGGTGAATAACCGGTGTCAAAGAGAAACATTCCGTGAAGCGGATGATGAATCAGTGCACAGGTCGCATGAAATGGCGTCTTGTTTCGTCCTCGTCCACGTTCTGCCAAGAAGTAGGGCTGCGGCGTATAGCCTGTAGTAAATAGTTTTACTTGAGCCGAACATTTGGCGTCGCTATCATTGCGAGCGTTAAGCCACTCCAGCGTGTGACTGACCGCTTGTTCCATGGATACGATGGGTCGATAACCCAGCACACGACGCGCAGCGTCAGGCGAGAAAGTTTGACTCTTTGATAACAGGCCAATACCGTAAGCGGTCAAGGTAGGCTCTCCTTTTCGCCCGAGGCACGAATGCCAGAGCGAGCCCGTTAATGCGATCGCCATTGCAGCTGAGTAGGGGAGTCGACGCCGCAAAGTTGGGAAGTCCAACTTCGCAAATATTCGGTTGAGAATGTCCCAAAGCAATACGGGCTCTTCGTTCGTTATCGTGCAAACACTCCCCGGCTCGCCCTCGACCATAGCAAGGCACAATGCATACGTTAAGTTGTCGATATAAGTAAGGTCGACACGATTATTTCCGCGACCGATGATGGGCAATCGACCTCTGCTGGCTGCCACCAAAATTCGAGGAAGCAGGGCGTTGTCTCCGGGTCCAAAAACAGCACGCGCGCGCACTACCATCGCGTTCAAGCCGAGAGTTACCGCTTGCTGCACCACCTTTTCTGACGCTGCTTTGCTCTTGGCATACTCACATGCGAATCGCCGTGGCAAATCTTCATTTTCTTGGACGGACAACTTGTCTCGGAACTCAAAGTGAATCGCTGTCGACGAAACATGTATGAGACGCGTATTGGGTTGTTGCTGACACCCGAGTACTACATTTTCAGTTCCACGTACGTTTACTGCATGAAACCGACTTGGTTTCCCCCAAGTGGACGCGAGTGCTGCGGTGTGGACCACAACGTCTTGGTCGCAGCAAACTCGCGCGACGTCACTAGCAATGCAGATGTCCGACGGAACAAATCGGACGTTTCGATGCCATGCTACCCCAGAGCGGTATCGATTGCGACCGGTCACAGTCACGATTTGGTCTGATTCAGCGAGCAATATCGCTAGGCGTGAACCAACGAAGCCGGTACCTCCAGTAATGAGAATGCGCAAATGGCGACCATGGAGCAACTCTCTGACTGCATCGAGTACACGCGAGTCTACCATCGGAGCAGTGCGGCTCCTAGGGAGACCCCGGCAGCCGTTCCAACCAGCAGAACCACGTCGCCTCGAGCAATCCGCCCCTCTTGTTCCGCAATAGTAAGCGCCATCGGTATCGAAGCAGCAACGCAATTTCCATAATCTGCGACAATGTTCACAATGCGTTCAGAAGAAAACCCGATTTGTTCAAGAAGCCGTAACCCAGGCCCCGAAGCTTGGTGTGGAACGACAAGTTGTACTTGTCTGGCGTTAAGACCCGCTTGTTCTAGAAAAGACTTCAAAAAAAGCTTCAATCGCGGACGTACAAACCGATAGAGCTGTGGCCCCTGCATGTGGAAACAAAAGAGAGAGTCGTATGACATGTCCGGTCGCGGTGGTGGGTGATTGCCGGCACGCACCGAACAGAGATCGATCCCACTCGACCAAGTCTCGAGGCCGCAATGGATCATGTCACTTTCGGAGTCCGCATCATATTCCACGATGGCTGCAGCTGCACCGTCACCGAGTAGCGCCGCCGATTCGGGTTCGTCAAAACTGCGTCCGCGTGAACCCAATTCTCCACTGCAGATAAGAATTTTGTGATAACTGCCAACTTTCAATAGGCCGTACGCGACTTGCAATGCGGCAATAAAGGAAAGGCATGTTTGATTAATCGTAAAGCAAGGGACTCGCTCGAGTTCCAACTCGCTTTGAACAAACGCCGAGGTGTCTGGAACAAGTTGTTGCGTCAACGCACCTGCGTAGATGATCAAATCGGGGTTTCCTCCTAACGAAATCGCTTGCCTGGCAGCCGCGGCGGCAAGCTTTGCTGGGGAAACACTGTCCTCTGCGATCCTCCGTCGATGCACGCCTGAGTGCAGCTGGATCCATTCCTCGCTGCGACCGATCAGGGGGGCTAATTCGTAAGCCGATTGGATGCGTGGAGGGACCGCCATCGTGACAGCTGCGAATTGCATTCCCAATTGAAAAGTCCTCCTGCCTTGTAAACACCTTGGCGGTTGCTATCCCCGCTCATCGCACATGCTATTCGAGGCCGAAAGTTCATGGGATGCAAGATGCATTGTAGCAATGCACACCATTTCAAGTTACGTTATACGGATCCTCTGGACTATTTCTGAATCCTAACTTTCTGAATTTCATGATCCACCGAAACTCAACACTCTTGTCTCGTTGCCTTTTTGCAGCTTCAGTCGTTTCATGCACGCTGACTTGGGCGCAGGAAAAATCGACCCCCACTTTTGAAAATGGTGAGGCCCAAATCGTTGAGGGCTTTAAGGATTCCAAAGATTGGATACGTCACGACCTCTGGGTTGAGACGGAGTTTGATTCCGATGCAGACGGAAAACGTGACCGAATGCACGTTGCTGTCACGCGTCCGAAACAAACAGATACCGAGGGCCTAAAGCTGCCGGTTATCTATGAGTCGAGTCCGTATTTTGCGGGCACAGGCTCGCTTAACGCTAGTCACCTTTGGAATACCAAGCATCCGATCGGTGCGGTTCCACCCAAGCATGATGACCCGCCCGCATTCAAGGCCAAAGGGAAACGACCTATCATTTCAAATTCCTTGACAAGGCAATGGGTTCCTCGCGGTTTTGTTGTGGTTCATTCGTCGTCTCCAGGAACAGGACTATCGCAAGGATGCCCAACCGTTGGAGGCGACAACGAATCGCTCGCGCCCAAAGCGGTAATCGACTGGCTATGCGGTCGCGCTGTAGGCTACACCGAAGTCGATGGAACGGAGACCGTCACCGCTTCGTGGTCGACAGGTAAAGTCGGCATGACTGGTACTTCGTACAACGGAACCATTCCGTTGGCTGCAGCCACGACTGGCGTCGAGGGTCTTGAGGCGATCATTCCGATTGCACCAAACACATCGTACTACCACTACTACCGCTCAAACGGACTCGTTCGGCATCCAGCTGGATACATGGGTGAAGACATCGATGTCCTTTACAACTTTATCCATAGCGGCAACGAAGAAAAACGTTCACATTGCGATTGCGAAGTCCGAGACAAAGAAATGGCGAATGGCCAGGACCGAATTACCGGCGACTACAACGACTTTTGGGCCGGTAGAGACTATTTGAATGACATGGGGCCCATGCGAGCGGCTCTCCTAATGTCACATGGATTCAACGACTGGAATGTGGTTCCCGAGCATAGCGTGCGGATTTATGAGTACGCCAAGTCAAAAGGTTTGCCTGCCCAATTCTACTGCCACCAAGGGGGGCACGGTGGCGAACCCCCATTACGCATGATGAATCGTTGGTTTACTAAGTACTTGCACGGAATCGACAACGGAGTCGAAATGGATCCGCGTTCCTGGATCGTGCGCGAGTCTGACAAGAAAACGCAGCCAACTTCCTATCCAGATTACCCTCACCCTGAAGCCAGTATGGTATCGTTGCATCCGACCAAGGGTGGAAATACTCGTGGCGGATTAACGACCGAATCACAAACCGCTCAAGCACATGAAACCATCGTTGATGATTCCTCAAAGCTCGGGGCTGTCCTAGCTCAAGCGGAGTCCTCACAATGCAGATTGCTTTTCGAAACACCAGAACTAAAAGAGCCGCTGCACATTTCTGGCTACTCGAAAATCCGCATTCGCTTGGCGTCAAGTAAGCCAGCAGCTAACTTGTCGGTTTGGTTGGTTTCACTACCTTGGACCGAAGGCTCTCAAACAAAGTTCACTGATAACTTAATTACTCGGGGCTGGGCCGATCCTCAAAACCACCGTTCCCTCCGTGAAAGCAAGCCTCTTGTTCCTGGCGAGTTTTACGAACTGAGCTTCTTGCTTCAACCTGATGATCAAGTTGTTGCGGCTGGTGAAAAGGTAGGACTAATGATTTTTTCTAGCGACCCCGAATTTACGCTTCTCCCGGAAGCTGGAACCGAACTCACGGTGGACCTGCAAGCGACGCAACTGGACCTGCCAATCGTGGGAGGAACAGCCGCCTATCAAAAGGCGGTCGCACATTAGACCTGTCGCGACCTAGGTGCATTGCGGGTCTCGATGAAATCTATTAGGAATCTATTAGGTGCCAGGCACCTGTCTTGACTGGTCTTTTGACTTTGCTATAGTTAGCTCTCAAGGAGAATCGATATGCCTCGTACACCCCGTGCTGAACAGTTTGACCCGAACCAAGTCTGCGTCGTCCATCTTATCCAGCGTTGCGT
>JANMGH010000084.1:0-81156 GCA_031374515.1 Pirellula sp.
GTGACGATACACGCGCGTCGAACGACCTGCGCGGCGAATGAACGCGAGGAGATCATCATTCAGCGGTCATAGGTTTTTACAAGCGTCGCCAACCGCTTGATGAACCGCTCGGGCTACCGGCTCTCGATAGAGCTGTTCGCCCGACATTGCACGTCCTCCCCCATTGCGATATCGCCAAGGATCGCTACCGGCTGGCGATTGAGCTCCAGCAACAGTTTCGTTAAAACTACCGATCGGTTTGGCTATCGGAATCTCGTGAAAAACACCCCCTGCTCGAGCCGGTTGTAAAACGGGCGGTACATTGAATTCACTTCCGTTTGGGCACTTGACCGAAAGGCCGCTTGCATCGAGTCCCCAACCAAGGGCGCTAAGCATTTCACGACAATCTCGAAATCGAGACAATGGGTTTTTTGCTAAAGACCTCTGTATGACGTATGCAAACGGCTGCGGGACGTTTGTCAAATCAGGGTCCGCCGTCAAGTGTTTGAGAATGATTTCTTGGCTGCTTTCACCATCAAAGGGGACATTTCCCGTCAGCAACTCATAAAGGATGATCCCCATCGAGTAGATGTCGATCTCTTTCCCATACTCCCCTTTGCCGATCTCGGGAGCCATGTAATGAAAGGTCCCAACGCTTTCGGTTTGTCCGCCACGTCGTGATGCGCTGATGTACTTTGACAATCCATAATCGCCAATTTTGACCAGACCACCGTCGATGAAAACATTTGCCGGCTTAAGGTCCCGATGGACTATGCCTTGGTCATGCAGATAAGCGACGCCAGCAGCCAGCTGTGCAAACCACTGCATGGTTTCGGTTGGGGACATTCCATCTCTGGCTTTATCCATCAAGTCTCTGAGCGAATCGCCATCAATAAACTCCATTACGATCCATCCCTGTTCGATCCTGTCGAACTTGATGTCGTAGATGGCGACGAGATTGGGATGGCGCAAATTGAGGCAATGTCGAACCCCTCGGACTTCTACCTCTAAGTTCTTTTGAATTCGCTTTAGCGCGACCTCCTTGCCAGAATCACTTTCTGCAAAATAGACTTCACCGAAGCCGCCCGAGCCGACGCCTCGCTTGATTTTGTAACCATCAAGAGGAGTGTCGCCGCTGCCGTATTGGAATTTCATCGAAACACCGATGGGTTCTGGTCTGCTGAGTTCGTTGGATTGGATGCCAAGGGACCTGCCCTCGACGGAATCAATGGCTACAAGTTTTTGGGGTCGGCGCCGAAGCATAGTAAACATTATGTTCTCTCCGAAACCTTCTCTGCAAACACTGTCGTGGTAATCTGATGCCGAACCATGGATATATTAGGTATACTCTTGTGTGAATTTCGTTTCCGCAGGTAAAAGCTTGGTCGCATTATTCGAGCGTCATCGAAATTTCGTCGCCTCGAATCCTTTGGCCCTGAACCAATGGAAATGGGGCGCGCACTGGTTTTCCGTCAATTTGAATGTTTGCCTCTTCACAAACGCGGCACATCCACTCTTTTCCATTGCGGAATAGTACCACCTTAGTGGTCCAATCGGGACAGACGACGTGCGAATTGGCTTCTGGGCCAAGCACGCACGACTCCCCCATCAGCAAGGCCGCAGATAGCAGCGGTTGCCAACGCGTATGCCCGATTAACTCCAACCGAGCAGAGCCACTCAACTGTGTTGGTTTGACGTACCTAAGTTCAATGCGAGAACCAAGTGAAATGATGGAACCGTGACAGAGAACAACGGCTCGATCTATCTCCAGACCGTTCACTTGAACGTGCTGAAGCGGCTGGATTAAATGATCTTCGCCATGCCGCCGAATCACCGCAGCTCGCCGACTGAGGTCTCCACGAATCGCTAAATCTACTTGGTTGCCAGGAAATGCTTGTCCGATCGTCACTTCGCTCTGATCGCAAATCGCATAGCTTCCAACGCCATCGATCCAAAGGACTTTTGGTTGAGCCATAGCAATCGTCGGGCCAGAGGAGGAAACAGGTCTTGCGAGATGGCTCATCATACTATCATCCTCTCGTTTTGACCCTAAAAAAATCGCAAGCGAGCTTGGGTCGCTTGCGTTGAAATGAACGACTCTCGAAAACTATCGATTGTCGACCAACGATTTCACTTCTCCGATGCCGCGATCGAAGTAATGGGAAATCTGATCAACAAGGTCTGATGGTGCAGAGTCCTCGGTGACAGGAATCCCAACGCTCACGTCGCTTACATCCGCCAAGCGCTCTTCGACGTCGATCCTTGTGCCGATATCCGCAACGATCTGACGCACAGAGCTAACACGGCTGTCGTTTACCGAGAACCTGTTGCTCGTTTTGGCGACATCCACCATCGTCAGTCGAGCCTGAAGATTCTCAACAGCAACTTCCAGTTCGCGTTTGTTAGCCAGCATCTCGTCTAGCTTGCGACGAGCTCCTTCTAGATTTCTTTCCCGAGCCGCCAAAATCTTTTCTACTTTGTCGGCGGTCGCTTCCTGTGTCTGATAGTTCTTAAATCGACTAGCCAATTCCTTCTTGACTTCATCCATGTCCCAGTCTTTCCCACCGTACTTGACAAATCTCGCCCCGCTTTGCACATCGTCCTTGAGCTTCAAAATGGCTTGCTTGGACTTACCAAGAAGTTCATTCTTAGCAAGCACTTCGCGTTGGAGTCGTGCGACTTCAACTTCCTCGCGAGCAATGACTTTGAGATTGCTTAAAATATCTGGCTTCAGGTCGCGAATTTGGTCGCGTGCATTGCTGATCTGAACATCCAATGGAATCTGCTCTTTGATCGAGTCTTTGAGGCTATGGAAGCCGGTCCTCACATAACTGATCCCCGATGTACCGGCCAAGAGAGCGCCTGTACCAACAACAATCGCAGATCCTAACAAAACTTTCTTAAGCATGGTATTTCCCCCAAAAGCTGATGAAACAGAGACAGGAATCCCCGCTCTGCCGCTCCCATTCATCACGCCGCTTTCAAGGCTAGTTTGCCCTTTGCAAACCAACAATCCTGAGAAAGCCGACCGAATATGAGGGGCACGGACATGAAGAGATTCGGGGTGAGTCAAGAAATCTTGGAAGTTTTTTCCTTTTTTGCGTAACGCGATCAATCCAGTGGTTTGATCGCGATCTCCACAATTCATGCCTGAAGCAATCTTGACTCAAAGTCGCAAATTTCTTAATTCCCAGCAGCTTGCAGACCTTTGCAGATTCCCCTCGTTGACATGATGCCGGCCCCACACCCCATAAAAAACCGAAAAACCGATCTAGGCCAATGCCTCCGATGCATTTGCTGCGCGGTTGCTTGCGTCGTCGGTGCGGGCTGCCGGCAACGCGCATACACGGAACTATACGTAGAAAACATGGCTAGCGAAGTACGCATGCTTGAGGACCGTATTTGGGAGTACGACGCTGCCTATCGAGAGAAAGACTCCGAATACGACCGGCTCGTTCAAGAAGTCGCACGACTGAAATCGAAGAACTCGGAGCTTCAACGAAAGCAAACAACACAGAAACACGACCAGGACGATGTGCGGTTGAACCCCGCTCGGCCGCTAAGATTGAAACCGGACCAGGGCGAAAAAACTCAAGTCGAACCACTTGCTGTTCCATCCAATCAATACGAAATTCCGCCCGTTCTGGTTCCTGAAACAATTGCTAATCCGCCACTTAGAACCACCGTCACGCCACCTACGCCAACCAACAAGAATCCCGCTCCGAGTGTCGAGGAACTGCTGCCACCTCCAGGCGGAAATGCCCAGAATTCACCACGCTCCTTGCTAGAAAAGGCCAACGGAACGGAGGAGCCACAGGCTGCCAACGGTATCCGTCTGCAAAAAAAGAAATCCAACCTGCCAGATCCAGGCAGTCTGACAGAACAAGTAAGCCTGCCCGATTCCATCGTTAGATCGGCCCGGCAGCCAAAGCTCACCGTGGCGCCCGATGTGCGCCTGGATTCGCCATCCACTACGATGCCTGCAGAGAAGGCCGCACGTCCAAACATGCTACCGACATTGCTACGACGATTGCCGACAATCCGCGACGCCGAAACTCAAGGCTCGAGCCAGAGCGGGAGGATTCAATTACCCGAAGGATCGAAAGTGCAGTTTGCTTCCGCCAATGAGACGACAGCGCCGCGAAAGTCAAACCAAACTATCGACCAAAGAATGGTCGAGATCGCGTTCCACCCTACCATGTGCCGAGGCCACAATTTCGATGAAAAACCAGGCGATGACGGCCTATATTTGGTTGTGACACCTTTGAACGCCGAAGGCCAAGTCATCAATCAGATCGGAACCCTTACTGTGATTGCCGAAGACCCTACCTCAAAAGAAAACCCTCGCATCGGAGCTTGGGAGTTTTCCTCCGAACAACTTGCTGAAATCTTGGAGCCCTCTGGAACTTCTCAAGGTTTTCATTTGAGTTTGCCATGGCCCGATAAATCACCGACATGCAAAGTGGTTTCTGTTTACCTTCTCTTTAATAGTGACAACGGTCGTAAGCTCGTGAATCAACGCGATATCCACTTACGCGTTCATGCTTTTGAACAACAGGTCTGGACTCCCCGGAAAACGACCGATTCTAAGTAATTTGATGCAAAGCCCAACGAACCTCCTACGAGATGGTCCGGTTGACTGGCAAGTTATTTATCAATGTAAGCCTCCAGCTTGCTCGCGGCTCTGGCCTACGGCTCGGAAAGGGTGAACTGACCTACACGATTGCCGATGGCACTTCACCCTCCCCTCGCATCGCCATGGAACGACAAATACAGTTTGCCAGTATTTCCGAGAACAAACTAGCGCCCGATCCATACTACAATAGATCTCGCTTATCCTCTAAACCCGTTCCTTCCCGATCGAAAACAATCTCTATGCAAATCCAACATCACGGCGGTCATCAAGGAGTAACGGGCTCTTGCCATGAATTGCACTTCACTGAATCAAAGTCCGTCTTGATCGATTGCGGTATGTTCCAAGGACTGGACGCGCGAGGACGCGAGAGTATGAAGATCGATTTTTCAATAGAGGATGTGCAAGCTTTGATTTTGACGCATGTGCATATCGACCACATCGGACGGATCCCCTACCTCTTAGATGCTGGGTTTAACAAGCCCATTTACTGTACTAAGCCGACTGCAAAACTGCTTCCAATCATGCTGGAGGATGCCATGCGATTGGGGATTACTCGCAATCGAAGAGTCATCAAGGAATTCCTGGATGACTTACGAAAACTCATTCGACCCGTCCCTTACCGCAAATGGACGAATCTGCAAAATGGCAAATCGCGAGACACAGATCAACCTGAGCACAGCAATTCTACTTTGGAATTTCGATTCCAACCGGCTGGCCACATCCTCGGCTCTTCCTATGTCGAAACTGAGTTCAGCGGCCAACGTTACGTTTTTAGTGGAGATTTAGGATCTCATTCGACCCCGATTTTGAACGACCCTATCAGCCCCGAGCGAGCCGACGTCCTGGTTCTAGAAAGCACCTACGGCGATCGAAATCACGAAGGACGAGAATCGCGATTGCATCGACTCGAAGCCATCTTATGTGAAACGATACAAAATCATGGGGTTACCATTATTCCGGCATTTAGCCTGGGCCGTACACAAGAATTGCTATATGAGTTAAATCTGATCATGGAAGGGATAGGACATAAAACCCAGTGTTCTTTGTTAAAACAGATTGACGTTATCGTCGATTCCCCGTTGGCGATCAAGCTAACGGATATCTATGAACAGATGCGAGAATTCTGGGACGCGGAAGCACATGAAGTGTTGACAGTGGACAAACAGCCGCTGGTTTTCCAAAACCTTGTCGAGATCGATCGCGGTGGCGATCATCGCCAAACGCTCAATTACTTGCTGAAATCCGGAAAACCGGCGATCGTAATTGCCGGTAGCGGTATGTGCACAGGAGGTCGCGTGGTTGATTACCTCAAGGCTTTCTTGGGTCGCGAAAACACCGACGTACTTTTTGTTGGGTTTCAGGGAGCTGGCACACTGGGCAGAGAAATCCAGAATTGCCAAGGTGGAAACGGAAAAGTTTGGATCGATCATCAACCCTTCGAGGTGAAGGCCAAAACCTATACTCTAAGTGGATATTCTGCCCACGCTGACCAGTCCGATCTTTTGCGGTTCGTGCAAGGAATTGGCGAAAAACCTAGAGAAATTCGACTAGTGCACGGGGAGGCTGCCGCAAAAGCCGCGCTGGCGGTTCAGCTTACCAATCTCGGTTACAACGTTACTTAACTACGGCGGCTTTCGGTTAATTTCAGGTTTTCGGTTGACGGCAATCACCCTTTGCCGCTACTCTTTGCGGTCCCAAGAAAACAAACTTTCTGAATTTTGCGGCCACCGCGGTTGCAACAGATTTTTTGCCGCAAGGGAAATCCGCTTTCCTAATAAAGCAGAAGGATATCCTGCCGTCATCCGTGACGCCTTGATTCCTGTGCATGATCGATGGCCAATCGATTGTTCGCATCGCTTTGGAAGCACTTATAAAAGAGGAGACCTCATGGCCAACGAGATAGTGCAGAAATTGATCGAAGCCGGTGCGCACTTTGGACACCGAGTCAGTCGCTGGAATCCCAAGATGGAACCGTACATCTATGGGCGTAAAAATTTAATTCACATTATCGACATTCGCGAAACTCTACGCGGAATGTTGCGTGCAAAGAAGTACCTCAATCAAGTAGCCAACGGTGGCTCTTTGGTGCTCTTCGTCGGCACCAAACGTCAAGCTTCGGAAGTGATCCAACGAGAAGCGACTCGTTGCGGAATGCCCTTTGTGAGCGAACGATGGCTCGGCGGAGCATTAACTAACTTCCGAACCGTTCGCGATCGTATGGCTCGACTCGAAGAACTCGAAGTCATTATGAACAGCGAGAAGATCAACGAATACTCAAAGAAAATGCAGTCGAGTTTGAATCGAGAGTATCGCAAGATCTATCGCAATTTGAACGGCCTACGTTCTTTAAATCGGTTGCCAGAGTGCTTGGTCATTGTCGATCCAAAGAAGGAAAAGAACGCGGTTCGCGAAGCCAAATCATTGGGTATCACGACTGTTGCTCTCATCGATACAGACTGCGATCCAACACAAATCGATCTACCGATCCCTGGCAATGACGACGGTATACGATCCATCGATTTGATAATGAAGCAGTTGGCGGACGCAGTCTTGGCAGGCAAAGCGGAAAATCCGGAATTGCTCAAGACAATGGGCAACGCACCAGATCCTACAAGCGAGATGGTTGCCAAAGCGGAAGACATGGCATAGTAGCCATTCAATTTCTGAATGGGAATTGGCTGAATGAAAGTTGAAATCCCCGCATTCGAACCTTATTCGGTTCGAGTGCTCTTTGATTTGTAAGACATACTTATTTCGGTTGACAATTGTTTTAGGAGAGTTTTAGAAATGGCAGAAATCTCTGCTGCAGCAGTCAAGGCACTGCGCGAAAGAACTGGTTTGCCCCTCATGGATTGCAAAGCCGCGCTTGTCGAAGGGGGCGGTGATGAAGAAAAGGCGATCGCGATCCTGCGTGAGAAAGGGATCAAACTTGGCGAAAAGCGAGCCGACCGAGAAACCGCGTTCGGTCGATTTGGACTCTTTTCAGGTAGCGACAAGACCGCCGGTGCCATGGTCGAATTGAAATGCGAAAGCGCTCCGGTCGCTGGCCACATCGAGTTTATTCAGCTTGCAAACGACTTTGCAGAAGCACTCGCCAAAAGCGACGCAAAGTCGCATGACGAATTGCTAAAGCAGCCTTCGCCGTCCAAGCCTGGCATGACCGTTGGGGAACAAAGAGACGAACTCTTCAATCGCATCCGCGAACGATTCGATTTGGGACGTATGGTACGCATCGATGGCGCCAGCGGTGGTTATAGCCACAACGCTACAACCGTCGCCGGCGTTCTTTTATCGCTCAATGGAAGCAATGACACGGCCGCCAAGGACATCGCGATGCATATTGCAGCTATGCGACCTGCCGCGTTGTCGGCAAGCGAACTAGACCCTTCGATCGTTGCTGCTGAGCGAACCGCACTGCGGGATATGGCCCTCAAAGAAGGTAAGCCCGAAGCGATTGTCGACAAGATGGTTGAAGGCCGATTGAAGCAGTTCTTTGCTGAGCGAGTACTGCTTGAGCAGCCATTCGTTAAGGATGATAAGCAAAGCGTTGGTCAATATGCCAAGTCCAACGGTTTAGAAATCAACAAGTTCGTTCACTTTATCCTTGGTGAAACCTCGGCTTAGCTCGATTTCCTATCCAACCCGAAAAATAAATCGTGAAGGCTATGTCACTCGTGACATGGCCTTCATGTTTTTTGACGGTACCACGTCAGTCATCCGAAAAATCACCTTCGAAACCCATATCCGTGACCTGGCTAATTCTGCCCGCAAGCACTCCATATTGACTGAACATAAAGAAGCAGGCAAAAGGAAACATCAGCCCCAGGAAGAAGTCACCCACAGGGCGTTGAAAGCTGGTCATTAGCATGAACAGGAAGAACATGGCAATGGCCATCCCTGTTTGCATGTACATCGCGCCCCAGGCCTCGGCGTGGATTTTGATGGAAAGCCATACGGCTTTGGAGTACGGTTCGAAGATGGAACTGTTGTCGATCATGGATAGTAGCAGGATTGGAGTAAGTCCCCAAATCCCGATCAAAATGAACGCAAGCGAAACCATGGGGTGCGCGTTTTGCGTGCTCATTATCGCACCAATCATCCCGCCGGGGATGCTAGCCACTAGAACCGAGAGGATGACCATTCCGCACTCAACTAGTGACTCGGAGAGTTTCGCAAATGGCCACTCTTGAACGCGATTGGCTCGGTTAGCCGACATTGTCAAAATGGCGATCCCGCACATGCAAATAAAGCCTGCGATAGGAAGACAAAATACGCACAACAGCGCAATTCTTGCGATGAGTACCTGGGCTGGCTCCAGCCTTATCCAGGTCCCCATGGCCGCTATTGCAAAGAGCCACAGGCCTGTCGCAAACCCCGCCCCCACTCCAGCAGCAATGACAAGGGGGTCTCGCAGAAAACCGAACAACAAACCCATCCAGCGTTTTGTGTCGAAGGAGCCGTCAAGGAATTCTTCCCGCTCATCCTCCATGGTTTGCTCAGCCCGATCAAGAATCTCTTTTGTTTTTTCGGTTGATCCCCTCGGGTCGCGGACACTGAGAGAGTCGATAGGAGCAAACGTTACGCTAGCAGCTTCCTCATCCATTTTCACTTCGACGTGTTTCTTTTTTTTCTTCTGTCCTGGGACTACAAGCTTTGAATAGCAGTCGGGACAACTCATCGAAGTGCCGATTCGCGAAAGACGAGAATCGAGCAAACTGCCGCAGACCTTGCATGAAAAACGAACTTCCTCATCGACGAGTGAGGACGAGGGTCCGATCAAAGCTGGACTTTCAAGTTCCGGCAATGGCACATCTGGCAGCGCGATAGCAGGCTTGGCAAGCGACGTGCTAGCGGTCTGAGTCAATGAATTGCGAGCGTCTAAAGGGAGAACCTCCAAGGGTGCTAAGTCAGGCAGTTCGTCGTCAAATACGCTTTTTCCGGGTGTCTTGAGCGGCGTGACTGGAATCGCAGTTTCTGGCTGATACTTCGAATCGGCGGTCTCGAGTGGGGCCAAAACAAATTCGTCCAGTTCTTCAGGCGGGTTCTTCGAAGCTTCAGGCTTTGCAGCTACGGCAGACGGTTCGGCGGACTTGGGAGTCGTTGACTTTTGTTTCTCACCCGTTTTATTCCGTGGAGCATCTCCCCCTTTGAAACGAATCTCTGTAGTTCGCTCTGCTTGCAGCTTGATCGGCTCGTTCAATGTCAGCCAATCGTCATCGTCATTACTGCTTTCAACGACGCCCGGGACGCGGATCGGTGCTGAGCACTTAGGACAAGCCAGTTTTTGACCGGCTAAATTGGAAGGGGCTCGAAGCTTCTTTTGGCACTTCGGGCACACAAAGTTGAGCAGTTGTGAGTTTGCGTCTGACAAAGCAATGCCTTAACAAAAATAAGCGTCAGTATCTGTACCAAGTGAATGCAATGCAGTTTCAGTAAAACCCACATCGCTTATTACTCAGTCTAATTGCATATCGGCAAACACGATACTGTCGTGACTTCTTCACGCAAGCTGTTCAGTGGGGGCAGTGAAACGACCCGAGCGTCAATATAATGGGAATGCGTGGTATTTAGCATCACTTAGTTGTTTCGGGCTTCTAAAAAACAAAAAACCGCTAATATTATGTTCTTGAGGTCTTTGAACGGATTTTACCTCAGAGTCTTGTTAATACGCCCGATCGGAGTGTGGACTTTGCGAATGTCTATGACAGTTTGCTTGAGCATCGTTTTTTGTTTCGTTGGACCTGTTGCATCGTCAATCGCGATGGTTGCAGAGAACGAATTGCCCTTCCGTGTGCCCGAGGGATTCTCAGTTCAACGAGTCGCCGATGATTCCATGGTGCATGATTGTTTTTGCATGACCTTGGATGGTATGGGACGCCCTGTCGTTTCGGGACCCGGATACATTCGCACTCTCATCGACGAGAATGGAGATGGGCAATATGATCGAGCGGTGCTTTGGTCAACGCCCAAGCAAGGAGCGCAGGGCTTATGGTCCGAGGGGCGAAAACTCTACTATGTTTGCGATGGCGGGTTGTGGCAAAGTGAAGATAGCGATGGCGATTTGACAGCAGATCCCAAGCCAAAGAAGCTCTTGGAACTACCGACTGGCGATGAGCATTTTGCCCATGCCATTCGACGCGGGCCAGACGGTTATTGGTATTTGATTGCTGGCAATTTTGCTCGGGACATTTCTACGCTTCAAAACGACCCGCTTAGCCCGATTCCAAGGAGCAGAAGCGGCACGATTTGGCGTATAAGCCCCGATTTCGCTACGCGAGGAGTTTGGGCGCACGGAATGAGAAACTGCTACGACTTTGACTTCATGCCGGACGGACAGATTGTAACCTTCGATAGCGACTGTGAACGCGAAGCAACGATGCCTTGGTATCGGCCGACGCGCGTCATGGTAATGGGGCCGGGAACCGATGCGGGTTGGTGCGGTCAAGCATGGAAGGACGAGGACCATCGCATCACAATGCCATTGGTCTTAGCTCAATTGGGGCGGGGGTCGCCAACAGGTGTTGCTGTCTACCAACATAGAGCTTTTCCAAAAAAGTATCGGGGCGCCGTGTTCGTTCTTGACTGGACTTTTGGTCGAGTGATTGCTGTCTTTCCGTCTAGCAACCTTGAAGATAGTCAGCGTATACCGAACAAAGTACCGGCAGAACTTTTCATGCAACCGAGCGGAACGATTGGGTTCGCACCAACGGATATCTGCGTCAGCGCCGATGGTAGTTTGCTCGTAAGTGTCGGCGGTCGCGGAACGACAGGTGCCATTTACCGAATCTCTGCTGGTGTCCAAACCAAAGACAACAGAGCCAAGAATTGGTTTAGCCAGTCCGTTTCAAAGGGGCAGTTAACGTCGGACCAAGCGGAATCGTTGCAGCAGGTCATTACAGCTAAGAACCCATTGGATTATTGGTCCGAATCGAGGTGGATCCCCGAGGTGGAAAAGGCAAGTGTCAAGGCTCTACTTGGCGTCATGCTTGGCGAGATTTCGATGTCTGCGGAGCCCGAGTTGATGGCAGAAGCAAAGTTGCGTTGCGCCCATATTCTTACACGGTTAAATGTATCAGTCCCCATTTCAAGAATTCAGAACGCGTTGAGTTCACCTTCTCGATCGACGCGTGCAGCTGGCTGGTGGCTTGTCGGCCGCGGAAATGTTACTGTTTCGACAAATGACAATAATGTTTTAGGTGCGCTGGCAGCCTTGGATTACTCGTCGCGTGCGCTCAACACAGACGCAACCGATCAATCGGCCTGGGAGCCTCATCTGGGACCAGCTGACGAGAGACTGCGATGGGAAGCGTTCGGTGTCCGAAAATGGAATTTCAACACCGCCAATAGCCTGCACGTTACGGACAGCGAAGCAGGCAATGCATTACGAAGAACTTGGTTGTGGGCTCTGTCCCGATCCGGTGTCCCACTTGCCAAAAAAACGGACGACAACGTCATCGATTTCTTGACGGCGAAGCAACTCTTTGGGACAACGCAAACCGGCATCGATTCCCCTTTGCTCGATGCCCTCGCAGGTTGGGTTCCGAAAAATCAATCCAAGTGGGCGACCCGCGATGTCTTGGAGTTTTTGACTGTTCTCCAATCGGCAATGGGCGAGCGTCGGTTCACTTTGCCCCAACAACAGGACCCACCGCAGCCCGATGTACTCGATGGATTCAAAGCGATCAGTGCGTCAAAGCTTCCTGAAAATGTACGAAGTGCTTGGGTCGGTTGGGCGATATTCCTGGCTAAGCAAGCCGCACAGTCTGACCGTAAGCTGGTGCATTCTGAGGCAATGCGTACGCTGGCAATGCTCGAACCCAAAGATAGGGAGTCGCTGACGTTCTGCCTAAATCAAATCGATGAAAAGAGCCACCCGACCTCGGATATTCATGCACTCTGCTGTTCAGCCAATTGCCGTTATCCTAGAACTCTAGAGATGTCCCAGCAGACCGCATCTGCTTTGGCAGGTATTGTTCGCAAGGTCAAAACACGTAATCTTTACACCGACAATCAATGGCCAAATCGTTTGCAACAATTGGTGTCCGCCATTCTTAAACGGGATCCAGCCATGAGTGCCGAGTTTGTCAAATTACCTGTCCCTTGCTGCCCAGAGGATTTGGTTCTGCTAAAGGCCTTTCCTCTTGATGTTCAGGTTGATTGCAAAAAAAAGATGCGTCAGCATTTGCTGGCAACCGGACCGAAGGAATGGTCCATTCCAATATTGCGCTATGTCACGCAATCAGGTTTGGATAACGAGTTGGCAGCTGCCATTCGGGTTTGTTCCGACATCGAGAGCCTCAAGAGTGTTGCTGCGGATTTACTGTCTGCTAGTCCCACTGCAGCGGACTATGATCTGTTTCTTTCCGTGCTTGAAACAAACGATCGAAGCCAATGGCCGTCCGCTTGGAAAGGGCTCAATGCGCTCCCCCCACAAGACACGAAACGCGAATGGCAGGCTCTGTCTCCAGTCGTTTCGGTAGCGATCAACACCGTGAGCACACTGCCGCGAGCAGCAGTTCTAGAGCGTGCGAGAAACTCTGCGGTAAAGCTTAAGTTCAGCGATCCGCCGGCAAGTGAACTTTGGAAAGACTGGGAGCCCTATTTCCGAGAGGTTCTCGATGCAGAGTCTTTTTCCAAACTGACCCTACCGCAATCGAGCTTGAACTGGAGCATACTTCATAATGAGGCCAACACCATCGCCGGCGATATCAAGCGAGGTCAATCGCTCTATCAACAGAAATGCGCGCTGTGCCATGGCGGGCAAAGCTCTCTCGGTCCAAGCCTAGTCGGTGTCACTAAACGGTTCTCGCGAGACGATTTGGCCAAGGCGATCTTCGAACCGAGCCGCGACATCTCGGATCGCTACAAGTCGATTCGCGTCCTAACCGTCGATGGTGAAATCTTTACTGGGATGATCGTGTACAATGCCGCTGACGGAACAACGTTGCAAACTGCGACCGGCGCCATCATTCGCATCAATCAAGAGAATATCGAGGACAAAGCTTACGCGACAGAATCGCTGATGCCATCCGGACTTCTCGACGAGAAGTCCCCGGCCGACGTCGCAGATTTGTATGCGTACCTGGGAACTCTATAGGTTCGCAACGACGGGAGTTCAGGATGTATTACACGGAGCAAACCTAATTTCATGCGAATTCTTTTACTGCTATCTTTAATACTCTTCGCTTCTACTCTGTTTGCACAAGATACGGCACAGATCCATGTTTTGGTATGGGATGAGAGACAACCCCGTCAAAAGGAGGCATACGAAAATTACCTCGGGAATGAACTCGTTGCACGGCTCAAAGCGATCACGGACGATTTGGAGTTCCGATCCGTCGCGCTCGACGATGCGGAGCAAGGACTTTCGTCAGGGAATCTCGAATGGGCTGACGTAATTGTCTGGTGGGGCCATGTCAGGCAAGGTGAAATCAAAGAGGAAACGTCGCAGCGAATTCTTGAATACATCAAGCGTGGCGACTTGGATTTGATCGCGTTGCATTCGGCCCATTGGGCTCGTCCTTTCGTCGCGGCAATGAATTGGCGAAGCATCGATGACGGTCGACGACGCTTTGCGAAAATGGCGCCCGGCGACAAAATAACCATTGAAACAGTCGCGCCGCCCCGGCCGCAGACGGTGCCAACGCATGGCAGTGTTCTCACTCCCGCCTATTTTTCCTACAAGACGAACAAGGACTCCGTAACCGGTATTGTCCATCTGCCTTGGTGCTGCTTTCCTGACTATCGGCCGGATGGAAAACCTAGCACGATTACCGTCAAATCGCCTCAGCATCCCATCGCAAAGGGGTTACCAACGACCTTCAAGGTCGACAAGACGGAAATGTACAATGAACCCTTTCATGTTCCCGAGCCCGATGAGTTAATCTTCGAAGAGACTTGGGAACTAGGTGAACGATTCCGAAGCGGGATGGTTTGGCAAATTGAAAAAGGACGAGTCTTTTATTTCCGACCCGGGCACGAAGAATTCCCCGTTTACAAACAAGCTGAAATGGTCCAAGTAATTGCAAACGCCTGCCGTTGGCTTGGCAAAGACCAGTAAATGCTGTTCAAGGTGCTAATGCAATTCCATCTTTCTCGAAGGCCCGATTCCTACTTTCCTTTCAATTCTAAGAATGCGGGGCAGACATCCTGCGCAACCTGCCGACCAGTCGGAATGAGTTGGAAATCCCGATAGCTGGTAGCTTCCGCCACCAATGATTACGACAGATAAGAATTTCGCTTCCGAGCGCAGCGAAAGTCCTCAAGACTTTTTGAGCTTTGCAGGGGGGCCGAATCTCATGACGAGTTTTACTACCTGAAAATTTGTCACTCGCGATTACTTTTTTAGATAAATCCGTCGTGCAGCGAACTCTAATTCATTCTGGGGGTGGAGCCGATTGAATCCGATTGAATCCGAAAAAGTCGAGGGGGTTAGGGTCTTTCATGACCAACTTCGTTTGTTGATCGATGCCAAGATCCCAATTTGCCTGGAATCTGTCCAACGTTGCGATTCCACACGCTTGCTAAAGCAGATTTGCGATCAATTTGAAACACATATCGGCAGAGAGGGCTCAATCGATGGCTACTTTGCCGTTGAGAAATTGCCGAATGCCTATCGTATCGCATTGCAACAGTGGCTCCTTGGAGCTCGCACAGACGCATTAGATCGGCTGACCGCTGGCGCGGAAGGACAGCGGTACTTTAAGAAAGCCATCGGTTTTGTCCTCCTGCAAGCCTCGCTCATTTTTGGCTTCTGGTTTGTAGGGATAGTTTGTATTTGTTTGTGCCTACTACCAAAAATGGAAACGATCCAAGCGGACTCCTTCGTGGAACCAGGAATAGCTTTGAGCTGGCTCTCCCTGGTGGGAAGGACGTTGCCGTATTGGGCCCCTTTGATTCTTGCTACCGCTTTCATTGCATTCCTATTTCGCGGAGCAATCGTACAGCGGCTGATGGCACGCATTGCCCCGGTGCGAGACGATTCCTTTGCTTTGACCGAGTTTCAAGGATTGTTCTCCAGACCAGCTCGATTTCAGTGGCTGGTAAATTGGGTTGTCGTTTCTTTCGGAGTACTCGTTTTACTGCAAGCACTCAGCGTCGTGGGAGTAACCGTCGAACTTCTCAAGCAATTGGTGGCCGAGTGATGCGTGGGACAAGCATCAAAGACGTGGACGCGATTCCGCCATTGATCTACTTCCAGCGTATCAATGCTGCCTTGAAGCATCGATTCGAAATCATCGAGCAGTTAATTTCAATGCGACAAGCTTCGGAATCAAAAGGCTTTCGGTCCGAAATCGACGCGTTCGTTACAGCATTGAAGAGTGACCTGGAAGCGAGCGATTTTGTCAAGGAAGGGGCGTTTTCTGCGTGGCTTCCCGCAATTCTTGACTGGGACCAGGGAATCACACGCAGAAGCGCTCAAATTTCGCAGTTGGCAGCTGCAATCTCACGGAATGCCGACATTCGATGGACTCGTTCTCTAACTCTCACCTACTTGGGTGCCCTGCTGTTAGCGTTGTTCGCAACTTTTGTGTTCTTGTGTGCAACGGTCATACCGGTTTTTAGCGAGCTCTTTAGGGATTTTGGCCTAAAACTCCCACTGCCTACACAGGTTGTACTTTGGTTTGGTTCGTTCATAGGTCCTTATGCGAAACAAATCTTCTTAATTGTGATATCGAGTTATATCATGGTTTGGATTGGAAAACGCATCATGAGACGCTTATCTCAAGATCGATTCATTGCGTCGTACGCGCAGCGATTCTCGAAAGGCAGCACTTCGCGAGTCGTTGCGATGAGTCGATGCATGATTGCTTTATCGAGCCTCTTGAAAATCGGTGCTCCACTGCGTGAATCGCTTGTCATCGCAGGGAGAGCCAGCCAAAGCGAACAGTTGGTGCAACATGCCGTGCGACTCTCGATCGAGTTGAAATCACTTCCGATTGAGCAGTGCCCGTCTGCCAAGGCCTTTCCGCCCATCGTTGTCGATGCACTGCAAGACGAAGGGCTCACAAGGGGAGATCGAGCAAGCACGGCTGACCTTTTGCGCGAGTTAGGAATTATTTATTGCGAGCGAGCCCGCCATCGACACGAATGGATGTTGAAGTTTTTGTTGCCGCTGTTCCTCCTCCTGATTGGTGGCCTCTTTGCATTCGTGGTCATCGCATTGTTCCTTCCATTAACCTCCTTGATCACTTCACTAAGTTAGATGTACTGACGTCTCTTGAATGGGCTTACGAAATGGGACCGAAACCACCGAAATCGATATCCTGGTTCTCGCGTTGGACCCTCACGCCCACTTGGATGACTGAGGATCCAATGTCTGTTCGGCATTCCCTTGTGCGACTCTTGGCCGTAACCAATCGTAACTCGCTAGACGCTCGCAGGGCAGTGGAGTTGTTTTCTCAGGAACACTGGGGTCTTCATCGATTCCGATTGCAACAGTTCATCGGCGGAATGGACCGCAAAAAACCAATGATGGATGCACTCGGAAAAAAACCGTGGCTTCTTGGCGAACACGCTATGCTTGCATTGCGATTTGCCGAAGCTACCGAATCACTTCCGGCCGCATGGGACGAATTGACACTTTGGGAACGCCCAATCCATCTAGAGACAGCCAAGATTTGGCGCAATGGAAAAGCATACTGGATTGCCGTTGCGGTTACGATGATGATCATCTCGCTCTACATAGCATCGAGTATCGTACCACTTCTCAAAGGGCTGGTCAGAGAATTCGAATTCGAAAACTACGAATTGTCCTTTCTGATTTTGCATTTGGATTGGTTTATTTATTTTGGCATCGGAGGAGCAGTTCTATTTGCAATGACTTGGATCGTTTGGCGATTTGCGACATGGAATCCAAAAAGCTGGCTGAGCCGCTTCACTGCAAGGATAAGTGGTGAATACGTTCGGCAAGAAACCAGCATATGGCGCTTAATAGCCATGAATCTAGCATCGAATGCCTCTGCAAAATCCTCCATCAATTTACTTGCCCGATTGCACGAAGACGATCGAATGCAACGCAAACTAAATGTCGCTACGAATTCGATCGCGAAGGGGACAGACGCATGGCAAAGCTTAGTCAACGCCGAGCTATTGAATCCAGCCGAAAGGGATGCTATCGCCGCGACGAGTTTCCCTGAGGTTCAAGCTTGGACGCTCCGGCACCTCGCTTTACGAAGGCGTGAGCACCTGCAATTTGACTCATTGCGACGAAATGCTTGGACGCAACCCATTGCCAACCTCATATTTGGATCGTTCGTACTTGTGATCGCGTTTGCCGTATTCGCAATGCTGACTCAGATGGTTTACGTTTTAGCGGAAAGGCATGGCTAGTCATGCGGCAAAAAGGATTTACAAAGCTTGAATTGCTGGTGTCTGCATCGTTTCTGACCACCATGATTGCGCTCGCCTCACCTCTTTTTTCACGGCTCAATCAAGTTTGGAATTCGACGCGATGGTACCAACTCGCTTCACAAGAACTGATGAACCAGATGGAGGAGATCACTCAACTTTCGCACCCGGAGTGCCGCGAAGCCTTAAACGAAATGCGGATATCATCTGCGATTCGAGCGGCAATACCCAATGGGCAATTGACGGGAAGAATGGAGTCGTCCGCGGATGGCGATCGGGTCATTCTCGCCTTTCAATTGCCAGCCTCGGTACGCTCGGAACCGATTGTATTGGTAGGTTGGCTGAATGGCGGAGCAACGCCATGAAACGTCCAGGTTCCACATTGATCGAGTTAGCCGTTTCGTTACCAATTTTTTCCATGCTCATGGTACTTGCAATCGGAGCGGTGCATCAAACGATGCGAATATCACGTCTAGCCAAAGACCGAGGGCAACTGGCTAGCACTTTAGCCAAGTTAGAACAATGTGTGCGACAGGACGTTCACCAAGCCAATTCAGCCACGGTTGCACGGGATGACAAGACCGGTCTTCAGTCACTGCACCTTTCGCGTCCAGACGACAGTCGCATCGTCTACCGCAGTCGATTGAACCGCATCGACCGCGAGCAAATCGATTCCACCGGAAAGCTTCATTTTGATTCCTTCGCGTTGTTTGCGGAAAACAAAGCGATTTTTGAGGTCCAAGGGCAACGTAGTGTTTTGGTTTCGGTTCATCGAGTGCATCGAGATCATGCCAGTGCGGACCGTTTGGAGTTGTATGTTCGATCGCTCTTGGGACGCCCGAGTTCGGTTGTGCAAGAGCCGCGAGGAGTTACATTTGGGAACTAAAACAATGACGAAAAGACGAACCAAACGTGCCGGCTATATGTTAGCTGCTGTACTTGCATGCTTGAGCCTGGTCTTGGCGTTGACCGTTGCAGCGTTGCAAACAGCGTTGCGAATGCGCCGAGAGATAGTCAAGCAACACCTGGTGTCTCAGACCACTTTGCTATGTGAAACAGGGTTGGTACGTGCTGCTCGCCGCCAACAAGAGCCCAAGTATACAGGCGAAACATGGAAACCTCTTCTCCCTGAACTACCTGGTAAACAAGCTGAGGTAAGCATCGTCTTCCTCGAACGCGGTACGACTCACTCTACCGTACAAGTGATAGCATCAATAGAAGATCCCTTACTAGGAAACAGTAACCGGGTCCAGCGTTCGCTCACGACGCGTCTCGTTCACGAAATACTGCCAGAAACATCCCAAGGAGAAAACCCATGAAGAAGAACCCATTCCATCCCCAGGGCTTCACGCTTGTCGAATTACTCGTGGTCATTGCCATCATCGGCATTTTAGTTGGATTGTTGCTACCCGCTGTACAAGCGGCGCGTGACGCAGCGCGACGATGTCAATGTGCGAACAATGTTTGTCAACTCATCCTGGCGGTACACAATCATGAGTTTAGTTTCGAGCGATTTCCCGCAGGAACAATCAATGCAACCGGACCTATTCGAAACGAGCCGATCGGACAACATATCAGTTGGGTTGTTCAGATTCTGCCGTATTTGGAACAGCGTGCAACCTTCAATGGCATCAACCAGGCATTGGGAGCCTATGCTGTTGAAAATGCGAGAGCGAGAAGCCAAGCCATCTACTCTATCTACTGCCCAAGCCAGTCCTTTGGCCAGGTCGACGGCGTCTCGCTTACGACGTATGCGGGTTGTCACCATGATGTTGAGGCTCCGATCGATTCCGACAACAATGGAGTCTTCTTTTTGAATAGTCGCATTCGGTTCGATGACATCGAGGACGGCTCAAGCAATACGATTTTTATTGGAGAAGTTTCGGACCCCGATGCGCTCGGTTGGATTTCAGGGACACGAGCTACGCTTCGAAATACAGGTTCGCTTCAGGGCAAATTCAGCGCCCGAAACGGTGCCATGCCAATCCCTAAAGAGGAGGATGCTTTTCTTGTCGGGGGATTCGGTAGCAACCATACTGGCGGTGCGAATTTCGCGTTCGGCGACGGATCGATCCGCTATGTCTCAGCCAACATTCTTCCGGCACTTCTTCAAAAGCTTGGCAACCGACATGATGGACAGATGTTGGATTTAGATGGTAGGGAGTTTTGATCGGCTTTGAGCCGCGGTTCGCTACTCAATACAGGCGTTGCTAAGCAATTTCTGATCAAGGGCTATTTTTGAGTTGCCTTGAGCCAATAGTCAAAAAACATGGCGATCTGTTCGTTGGACTCTTCGTTTGGTTCGTGCTTGTCCCGATTGGTCATGGCGACTCGATCGACAACGCCGAGCACTTTGTTCACAGCGATGGAATGATTGAGCACGGCCCATCGTGACAAGGGGTCTTCCTCTCCTCCAGAAACAAGAAATGGTCGAGGTGACATCAGGGCGTGCAATTCGTGTAGGTTATGCCCTTGGTCAATGAGTTTCTTGTAAGCGCCGGTTCGAGGGCTATCTTCTCGTACCAACCCAGGCTTGCGAGTCGCATTGGAGTCCAAGCCGAGATACCAAGGTTCTTGGTAGTTGATGCTCGCACGCTTTTCGTCGAAGACGATCCCTGGGTCGGACCAAGCGGCACACGCATATTTTTCCCACAAGCAGGAACCGAACATGGCCCACTTGCCTCCATACGAATGTCCCACGATTCCGATTCGCTTGGAATCTACCTCAGACATGTTTGCCAGCGCGTTCCAAGCGTTGGCTGCAATGTACCCAAGATACGAAAGTGGTTGGCATTTCGCTTGTGCGCTCAGTACCGGCTTGCGAGCATCGCCACCAGGAGAACCGATTGCGAGCGCCACATATCCGCGTTGCGCGAGTTTCCAGGCAAAGTCTCGACTCGGGTTCTTGCCTAACCCGACGCTTGTTTCTGCATCATAAAATGGCACAAACACAGCAGGAAAAGGCCCTGGTCCTTTGGGTACGAGCACGTAGCCATCGCAGATTTGGTCAGGCGCCACCTGGACACGTACGCGGCGCTGAATGATCCCAACCCGATCCGTTGTTTCTATGACTTCAATCGTTGGGTGTTCAACGATGGCTGGCCACTTGCCCAATATACCCTCCCAGTCCGCAAGGATCTCCGCTCGCCGTCGCTGCCAATCGTCATGAGACTTTACGATTGAACCATCCGTAAAAAGCAAAGGAGATCGAAGAGCCGCCAATTCTCCCTCGAAATCCTGCGGCACTCTTGCAAAGGGCTCATCGTCGGCAGTGTTGGCCATTACGCAGTCAGATATCGAGGTCACCCAGGCAACTGCACTCAACTGGGCAATGAATGTGCGTCGCAAAACGTGTTGACCAAAGAGTCGCATGGGTTACCCTAGCTGATAAAACGATCGACGAACTTCTTGGCCGCGTCCCGGCCGCCCCAACCAAAAGCGATCGCTGCAGCCAGCCCAAGACCGCCAAAAAAAGTTGTAAACGCAACATTCACGATAAACGGAGCCATCCCCATGCGTTGCAGGCCGGCAGCACCCGCAAAGAGGATAATGGCTACTTGCGAAATCGTTGCGAACCGTGGGGCGTGTGTGATCCCAGACGCCCGGATTACCTCGGATGCAATTCTGGAAAGGTAAACCCCTACGGCTATTATGGTACTGCCCAGCATCACCTGGAGCACAAAAGCGATAAAATCTTTGAGATGTTCGGCTAACAAATCCAACCCCATCATGGGTAAGGCTTGCATCGTCGCGAACAACATGATCAACGCAAACACCCCCGTTCCAGCAACGTTCGAAGGTGTTTGGGAGAAAGCGGTCCGAGATACAATACCGAGTTTTGAAGGTAACTCATTGAATCCAATGTTCGCAAGCAGATCCGAGACAACTTCAGATACTACCTTTCCAATGAAGTAGGATACTCCTGTCACAGCGAGCGCACCAAGCACCCCTGGAACTAAGTCGAGGATCTTTCCGAGAACACGGCTAGCGGGTTGAGTTACCGCATCAATATCCAAAGTGTTTAGTGCAGCAACGATAATTGGCACGAATACCAAAGCATAGGCAATTCCCCCTGCGACGTCCGATAAATTTCGATTTCCAATCTTATCCCCAATTCGAATACGCGAAGCCAATCGATTGGCGCCTAACGATACACTTAGATTGCTCACGACCCTTCTTACGATTCTGGCAACCATTGCGCCAGCAACCAGCAGGAACGCGGCACCTAAAACGTTGGGGACATAATTCATCGCCTTATTGCACATCGATTGGATTGGCTCGAGCAAACCGTTTAGCTCAAGCGTCCCAAGGATAGCGGGCAAAAACATGAATAGCACAAGCCAATAAGCTGCTTCTGGCAGTGTTTTGCTTAATCGAATCGTCTCATCGGACCTATTGGATCTGTTGCGAACATGTGCCTCTCCTATGACTACATCGGATGTCTCATCTTGGCTGATTTCGGTTGCGGTCCGCGTCGTTGCCCCTTTGCCAATCGCACCAATCCACTCATCCACATTTATGGCTTCGAGCCCCCGACAGGAACCCTCTTTAGCGGCTCGTGCCAAAACCCACGCGATAAATCCAATCGCGATGGCGCTCAAAAGGCGTGGTGCAAATTCGAATATCTGTTTCAAAAACGCATTCAATGGTTCTGAAACTACCGGAAGGGAAAGCGTATTAAAAAAGGCTACAAGAACAAAAACCATGACTAAGTAAAAGGCAAGTTTTCCAGATATGGCGGAAATCGTTCCTCGCCTCGCGGTTAGACCGAAACGAATAGCCAATTGGTTGCCTATTCCAGCTTTGGAAACCGAATATTGAATGACTCGTGAAACCAAATGTGCGATCACCCAGCCCGCCAGCAGAATCAATGCTGCCCCGGCGAAACGGGGGAGATGCATTGAAAGTTGTTGTGAAATGTTTCCAAACAACTCGCTCAAATAATTGGGCATAAAACGAACCTCGAAATTCAAGATGTAAAACAATGATTGCGAAGCAATAGCTACGCGAGCACACCGAAGAAAAGCTATTTAAGGTGCTCGAACGTCTTAATATAGACTTGATCTTCTTCACTGAAGAATTTCGTAGCTGATTTTACTACTTTTCCTGATTTGGTTCGAAACTCAATGATTTCCCCTTGGACGCGAATGAGTGTTCCTTCGACCTCCTTACCAGAAGGACTCCGCCAAACCCGAAGAACGGGAACCGATGGCGATTTGACGATCGAGGGCTCTTTCGGCATCGGCGGCTCAGGTTTTGCCTCAGGTGGTGCCACAGGTTTTGCATAGAGTTTTGCTTCGGGTTTAGCCTCAGGTGGTGCCACGGGTGGTGCGACGGGTGGTGCCACTTCAAATGCCGCGAGTACGAGCGGCATGAGTTCGCCCTGACCATCCGCAGAAATCGACGCAGTCACCACGGCTGCCTTCTCAATAGGCTGTTCTTCTTTTTGTTGCGGTGCCGCTTCAACAGTAACCTCCATCACGGGTGGTCTCTGGTCATTGAAACTCTTTGTATTATTTGCGGCAGCAAGGGCCAATGCCGTTGCATAAACACCCGTTGGTTCGAATAGTTCGTCGAGCGCTTCGGACGAGAGTCCGTCACTCTCGACAGCTTCATCCACTGTTACCAAAGAGGGGAGATCCTCCAAGGTGTTTTCCATTTCCGATGGTGCTAAAGTAATGTCAGAGTCGGGAGCGTCGCTGGGGTCTTCCGCAGTCTCTCCATCCGATGGCAACTCGGGTTTGTAATAGACTACCGATTCTGCATTGTTTTTGGCAGTCGCATTCTCAATCGGTGGAAATGTAGCTACGAAAACATTCCCAAGAATAAGCACAGGCACAAGCACCAGCAGCACCAACCCAAATACCAAAGTTCCTACGATGCGCCCTCTATTTAGACTTGCCAATTGCGAATCACAATTCCTTCTCTAACTTGCAGACCGGTATACCAAAATTATTGCTCGACCGAGGGGAAGTGTAGCCAAACGGGGAATGAAATCAAGGTCAAGCTGTTGATCGTTTTCGGCACGCTTGACGGCAACACTTTTTTTGGGATACCGTTGAAAAGTTACATCACTCAAAAGTTACACCACAGGCATTCCGTTTTAGTTTCTTTGACTTTTCCTGACGAAGCCTTGTTGTCGATAAGAAACTCATGGCGTTTCCAACCATACCGCAGTTCCCATTCTGCATAGAGTGGACTTGGATAGCCGCTGAGCATGAATCGTCCGGTAATCGCTGCCAGCACGTCAAGAAGCTCTCGGTGTTGAGCTTCGGTCATTTCAAATGCGTATTCGCCCGTGGTAGATCGGGTCTCGTGTAAATACGGCGGGTCACAATAAAAAAGAGTGTGTTCGCCATCTTGCTTTTGGATGACCTCGCGTGCGGTTTGATTCAGTATAACAACCTTGCGTAGTCGTTCATGCACATCGGGCAGCCCATCGATGACATTGAGCCAGGCCGAGACTTGTTCGTTTATCCTGCTCCGGGTGCGGTTTCGTGATAAAGTAGCAAAGTCTCGCATCAGTCCTTGCCTTGACTGCCTTGCCAGAATAAAAAACCGAACAGCCCGGTCGAGTCGGGTCGCGGGTTCCTCATCGGCTTTTGCTTCTGGTTTGTCTCGAGCATCTTCGAATTCCTCTTGGCAGAATGGGGTCAGCTCGATCCGCTGTCGAAACGCCTCGAAGTCCTCCGGATTTTGTAGTACTCGCCAAAAATTGATCAATTCGCCATGGATATCGTTGGCAACCTCACTGCTTCCCTGATGGGCAGCTGTCAGTTTCTGATTTCCGGCCGCCATCCAATCGCGAGCTGGATCTCGAGCAAGCAGGATCCCGCCGCCACCGAAGAAGGGCTCAACATAATGCAGATGAGGGGGCATCAGGTCGATGATCCACTTGCGAAGATAGTACTTTCCGCCATGCCATTTGATCGGTTGCGTAAGAACAGCCATTTGCCAACATGCAGTCAGAGATGAATTGAGTTTGAACTTTGCCTAAGAAGATAACCGGCACTCGATTCTGGTTCCAGTGTCCAACTTCAGCACGACCGGCCGCCTCAGTTGATCTGTTTCGAGTCGCAACCTATAGTCTACCTGTCTATTTTAGTAAACAAATGAATAAAAATCGTCACCGCCAAATCGAGCAAATGTTTCGCAATGTCTCACTCAAAAACGAACTCTTCTATCAAAAACAGCTGGATCGCTAAACGAACATTGGCCTTCGATTCGAGCGGTATTCGACGCGTCTTTGAATTGGCTGCAACTCTGAAAAACCCAATCAACTTGTCGATCGGGCAACCTGATTTTGACGTCCCAGCACCCATCAAAAAGGCTTGCTTGGATGCGATCGAGCAGGGCAAAAACGCATACGCTCCGACGCAAGGAATCGGTCCATTGCGGGCAAAACTTCAAGAGGACATCGACCGCAAATACCAGCATCCGGATCGAAAGGTTTTTATCAGTTCAGGCACCAGCGGAGGACTCGTCTTATCCATGCTATCCATGGTCGATCCGGGCGATGAAGTCATTGTGTTTGACCCATACTTCGTTATGTATGTGCCTCTTATTCAGCTGGTGGGTGGCGTCCCGGTTCTGATCGATACCTATCCTGACTTTCGCATCGACCTGGACAAGGTACGCGATGCGATAACCACTAAAACAAAAATGGTCCTGTTCAACAGCCCAGGCAATCCTACCGGCGTGACGGCAACCTTGGATGAGATGCGAGGCTTAGCAAATCTGTGCGAGGAAAAAAACATCGTCCTGATCTCGGACGAGATCTATAGCGGTTTTCATTTCTCAGGGCCGATGCGATCCCCAGCCGAATTCAACCCCAACACGATCGTCATCGATGGGTTCTCCAAGAGTCATGCCATGACAGGCTGGCGGCTGGGGTACGTGCATGGTCCGGACGAAGTGATACAAACGATGATCAAATTGCAGCAGTACTCCTTCGTTTGCGCCCCCACACCAATGCAATGGGGAGCTTTGGCGGCAATGGACCATGACATGACCCAGCACTGCCAAGACTATGCCAAGAAACGGGATCGTATGGTTGCAGGCCTTAAAGGTTATTACGAGTTTACCGAACCGGGTGGTGCATTCTATATCTTCCCGAAAGTCCCAACAGGCACAGCGACGGATTTTGTGCGACGTGCAGTCGAACACGAACTTTTGATTATCCCTGGTAACATTTTTTCGAATCGAGACACCCATTTCCGCATCTCGTTCGCTGCCCCAGATGCGACGTTGGACCGCGGTATCGAAGTCCTGCGGAAGCTAGTTCGAAGCTAAAAACACCCTCCGATTGTTGCGAATCCTAAAAGCAATTTCGTAAGGCCAAGATCAACGCTCATGTTTGGATCATGGCGAACCGATGCATGTCGTCTATATGAAAATCCTGACAGCTCCGATCCCACGGGACAGCGCAAAATTCCGGGTCCTGGAGTAAGGCCTCAACACCGCAACATGGCAAGTAAGCGATAGCAGACAACACAACGGCGAGGTTGACAAATTTTTTTATCATGACATTACATTCCTTCAAGCTATATCGAGACGTCCCGAAAACAATTATTCGCTAATTCGCGATTCGTGCAGAGGCAAAGAGTTTACAATCTTTTCCGTCGCCACTGAAATCAAACAGTAATTCAAAATCAGAATTCTTAGGGGAATCCTTGTTGCGTTTGAGCGACAAGTAAACCCGTCCAATATGATCGCTCATTCTTTCCAGTCGACACTCGAACAACTCACCATTGTCAGCCTCGCATTCCAACTGCACAGACGACAAGTCGACGATCGGGTTTCGAGATTTCAAGATAGCCTCACCAACGAAAATAGACGAGTCAGTAGTCCGTTTCAAAAAGATGCGATCAGGAAAAATTTCCAATTCGTTCGATCGCTTGAGCGTCAGATGCAAGGACGAACTGGCCCCAATCGGTTCGCATTCCAATAGGATCTCTCCCTGCATTCTGGATCGTTGCATATCTTTTGAGTCAAAGCTCACTTGCATGGTCGGTTGGCCGTTGTTCTCCTTGAACTCGGTGGATAAAAAAGTCAAAGGCGCATTGCAAGTCGCGCGAAGGCGTTTCATATCGCCGATGTCCGAGAGAAGCAACGGAACGGAAAAAGAAATTCTTGATGCCTGGAAATCAGTGACTGTAAACTCATGTTGAAAATCGTCCATTGGAAACGTAGCTACCTTGACGATCTTCGGCCTAAAAACAAACATGAATCTGGCTTCCTGGTTGAGTAGGCATTCCAGCGTAAAGGACTGTTCCAATGATTTTGGATTCTTTGGAACGTTGATCGTTACTAAGATTAATTGACCATCTTTGGGACCAATTATTGTCTGTTCTGAAACCAATTGAACCTGTTTGAATGCGTTTGGTGGTGTGGTAACACTGACGGATTTAGCCAAATGGTTATTCAAATAAATCTGAACTCCTAATTTGTCCCCAGCGCAAACTTCCCCCAAGTCAAAACTTTCCGCTGAAAGGCCATCGATTGACAGGAGTTCGTATCGGAAGAATCGAGTACTTTTGTTTGATTGTTGAGCAAATGAAAAGTAACTACAATCCAAGTACATACTACAGGAGATGACAAGCGCGGCAATTAGCCAGCGATGGAACATCATTTGACTTCCTCCTCGATACCGAGTCGCAAAAACTTTTTAGCGTCGTCAATTGTCTCAAACGCACCATCCGCATTGGGAAAACGAATCACTTCTTCGTTGAATTGATGCCATGTGAACTGTACTGTGCCCACCAATTTTCGCGGACTATTGCGAATCTTAGTTCGATTATCGTACTCATGACTGATGATGCGATAAACCTCTTTAAACTTCTCGTATCGCGGATTTCCGGATTGGAAAGTTTTCAAAAACGCGCCAGAATTGGGATCGTAGTCGTCCATCGCGATTTTTGTCGGCATCGTACTTATCGGATCAAACTCCATGCGCACACCGTACCTGTTGTTAGAAAATTTCAGGCCAACGGTTACTGAACCATCCGGATGTGGCACCGCAGTGCTTTCACTCCAAAAGCGAATAGTTCCGGCTGAGTCTTCATTTAGGCTTTTCCTCAACAACGTTGAAGGAAATTCGGTAAGAGTGCACTCGACAATGGGTATGAATCGGCTTTTACAGAAGAGTTCGAACGTTCTTGGCACAACACGCGGAAATGGCTCGCTCTCTGACATGCTTGCCTCCATTCCATTGTCCCATGTGACATACTCAAAATTTCGCGTCTGCTTAGCATCGGAATACATCGTACATTCACTTGCAAATGCAATGCGTTGTTGCATTCGATCGACGACGATTCGTCCATTCGTAAGAGATTCCGTAACATCGAAATCATCATTTTCTGCTTTTTGATCCGGCTGATTATAACCTCGCCAATGGCGAAAGCTAACATCGTAGTTGCGGAACGAATCGGCGTTCGCTCGCCAAGCCTGTATTAGAGAGACACCACTTTCCGACTGTGCAAAACAGTAGGAAGACGTAAATAAAATTGAAATAGAGCAAATACGTGACAATAGGTCGATAACGCGGGCTACCACGTGAACCTCGCTTTGCCAATGAGCACTTCGTCAAGGTTCGAAGTCTTGAATGCAACGCTCAACTCGACAGTGTCGTTTCCATATTCTTTTGCAATTGTCTTTGGGATCTCACCACTGAGTCGATATATTCCTCTTGACAACTTCGTAAGCGTCGAGACAGCACTTTTCCCGTCAGGAAGTGAACAAGCGACACGCAAATCATCCTGCGGTTTCTCTATTTCGACGTTTCGCAATTTCACGATTGAAGTCGCGGAAACATAGCCTTCGCTTTTTGATCCAAAGTAGAGTACCTTCGGGAAGATTTCAATTGGCGGCTTCTCTCGAATTTCAATGCTCAAGGTTCGTGGAGCAAATGCGATTCCCTTCATGATCAAGTCGCCATGGATCGTTCCCCGAGGAATTGGAACATCCTTCATTCTCAGTTCGAGACGAGAGCCCTCATTTGCAGTTGCGATAATTGCTTCTACAAAATCCTTAATTCCATCCGATATTTCAACTGATACGTCCTTAAGCAAGGCAATGTCCGATGCGAAGATTCGAATGTGCTTTAATTGCTGGTTGAAAGCGCCGCCCGATACATCGGTTGGGTCGCTTTTTTGAACTCGATTGCGTTGCCTAGTTTGTTTTCCAGAACGATGGCGAAGCAAAAAAGGGCAAAGAATCGTGCACCTCGTTTCGGGCTGTGAGATAACGCTGCGACCTTTCAAAACGCGACATTGTAGATTAATTCAACCTGCAATGCAACTATTTTGGAGGGACTTCCAATCGCTATCAGCGCGTTACCTAGAAAAAGTCACTTAGGCAAGAGTGACCTTCTTGACTCACACTTGATTGAATGCAACGGTGAAAAACCAGTGGGTCGGCTACAATTACGGTTCTCTTGTGACCCCTCTAAAAATCACTTGCAAAAAAATGCCGAGGTGAATGCAATGCGATTGCACAACTTAACGACGTCCGTTTCGTACTTGTGGTTGTCCGTTGGTTTTCTGCTCTGGTGTACATCGATGTTGCGAGCCGACGATGCGACCAAAGCAATCACTCCCAAAGCCGACAAGACTGCGAAGTCTAGCAATACGATTGCCGACCCGGCGATCATCGGGGGTGAATCTGGCTCGGTGATTAAAGTTGCCAATTTGATCTATGCAGGGACTAAGACCAGCGAGTGTTTTTCGGATCACTTCTTGCGCCGCGCCGAGGAGTCCTCGTCGATCAGCACCAGTCGGCGACTTCATTCGGTCAAACTAGCAAGCGATGAGGTGTATAACTTTCCAATGTTGATCATGAATGGCGAAGGAGAGTTTGCACTCCTAGCCCAAGAACGTGACAATCTACGTCGCTTCATTCAACGAGGCGGTTTCTTGCTAGCCTCGGCGGGTTGTTCCTCCAAGGAATGGAATCAGTCTTTCCGTCGTGAGATGGCGATCGTCTTCCCCGAACAAACACTTAAGACAATCGGGATGGAGCACCTCGTCTTTCACACGGTCTACGATATCGGTGGACTCAATGCCAAACACGGTACGCCACAACAACTCGAAGGACTGCATTTCGGAACACGGCTCGGAGTGCTTTACTCGCAAGACGGACTCAACGACACATCGAATACACAAGGTTGTTGTTGCTGTGGCGGGAATGAAATTACCAACGCAGAACAGATTAATGTCAACGTACTAATCTATAGCCTTCTGCAATAGAGTATCCACGCAATGAGGGCAACAATGCCGATCGCCTTTTGCTTGCTAGCTGTTGCATGCATCGTGGGTTGCAGTGCATCGAAGACTACCAGCCTGACCATCGTAGTCAGTGGTGACACAGCTGGTTGGATCACGCCTTGCGGTTGTACTGCGAATCAATCTGGAGGTCTTGAGCGACGTGCTACCCTTTTGAAATCTCTTGGTCCGCCGGATCGAGTTGTTTACTTGGATGTGGGTGGTTCAACCGCCGGCAAATCGGAGTATCAACAGGTCAAGTTGCAATCGATCCTTCGAGGCAATCAATTGATGGGCCTCGAAGTGCACAATATTGGAGCCCCAGAAACAGAACTCTCTCCAGAAAGCCTAGTGAAAATCGGAACGGGTGCCGACTGCCAATGGCTTTCAGCAAACCTACAACCGGCCAAGGACCATGCTGCGACGCAGTCTTCGATTTCGTCGCATCGAGTCGTGCTTAGAAACGGCGTGCGCATACTAATCACCGGGGTCGTTGACCCAGGACTCGTTAAAAACCCTCAGTGGAAAGCGAAAGATGCTTCCGCCAGCGTGCTATCTATTGTCGAAAAAGTCAAAGCGGACATCACCGTAGTCCTGGCATACATGGATGAGCCAAATTTGAGATCATTGGCAGAATCATTACCGGAAGTGGACTTTATGGTTGGCGGACCAACGGGGCAGATGTTGGCTGCATCGAATGTCGGTCCAGTTACTATCATGTCCGCAACGAACAAAGGCAAGTTTTTGGCCAGGACGGAATGGGAAAAAAAAGGAAAAGTCTGGAAGCCAACGAAGCGGGGTGCGATCGAAGTATCGAGCACCTTAGATCGCAACCCTCAGCAATCCCAAAACCTTGATCAATACCTAAGTGATTTGGCGGACAGGGATTTTTCGTCGATCGAGTCTGGCCTCGTAGGGAGTAGTGGTCCAACGGGCTCTCACTCGCCTGATTACCAGATTGCTGGCACTCACGTATGCACCGAATGTCACAAATTGTCGGACCAGTCTTGGCATGCATCCAAGCATTCGCATGCATGGCAAACTTTGGTTGATAAGCGCTCGCAGGTTGACCCAAGTTGCCAACAGTGCCACACAACCGGCTACGGTGTCCCAGGCGGATTCCTGCAAGTAGCTAGGTCATCACCGCTGGTCAATGTCGGTTGCGAAAGCTGTCACGGCCCGTCCAATTCACATGCGCTCAACCCAAAGATGAAAACAACTTACCTCGCGCGAGAGCAATGTGTTCGATGCCATGATCATGAGAATAGCCCGGAGTTTGACTATGCAAAATATTGGTCAAAAATCGCACATGGAAAGTAGCGACTCTACAGGAAGTCGCTATGACAAAGCCTAGTTCGAGCTGCCGTTTTTGCGGCAAGGCAATTACTTTTAGCCAACAGCACGTCTTTCGAGGTACTTGCGAAGCCGCTGAATGTCAGGCGCATTTGTTTCAGCTCGAACTGAGTGAATTCAAACTTGCAGCGGAGCGCAGGCACGAAGCAAGAAAGGCCTTGGCTTTCAAGTTCGCACACATCGATAACCCTAAGTGTTATTCAACAGACTCGACTTTGCCGGTCGTCTATCCAGTCCCATGCATGAATGGCGAACTGACCGTCCTACCTGCGGAGCGACGAGCGCAGTTTCAAGAACACTTGCAAAAGTCTGTTACCGAAGCGTTCGAGGAACCACTGTTCGAAGCGTCCGAAACCGAACAGGAAACGGAAACCAACAATCAAATTGCTCCGCCCTCGCCAGTGGTAATCGCGGCATGCAGCACCTGTCGAGGTGATTGCTGTCGACAAGGAGAAACGCATGCCTTTGTGACAAAAGAACTCATCGTGCGAATACGTCGGCACCATCCAACAGCAACGCAGCAGGAAATAGTGGAGATGTACGATTCGAGACTATCGTCGATCACCCAAGAAGGTTCGTGTGTCTATCATCAGGAACGCGGATGCGGACTGCCCCGCGAACTGCGCGCCAACATTTGCAATAGCTTTGAGTGCGAGGACTTGCGATACATTTTTCGTGAATCTCCAGCAACTACCTTAGTAATTGTTTCACTCGACGGCGAAGTTGGAATTCGCTCTCAAGTTCTTGCTGCGAACCAAACGATTGCTCCTGACTCCTAGAGAATGTCTTCACCTTCTCCAATATCGTCACACCAATTCGACGACGCTGATTTCCGGAAAGCAATTCAATCGCATCTTCCTCAGCGAGCCAACACCTTTGGTAATGTGCAACCAATGACTCTGCCACTTGTGGAGTCCGCGAACAAAACGCATGTCTACCACTGGTGCAAATGGTGTGCTGCCCCAGGGCAAAGTCAATTGCCCTCCATGGGTGTGGCCGGAAAGCATCAAGTCCCAATCCTCTTGCCTGATGAAGTCCTTGGTGTCGGGATTGTGGGACAATAAAACACGCGGCAGACGATTCTCATCGCGATCGAGCAGTCCTCGGGGCTGGAAATCTCGTGCCCAGAGATCCCCCAAACCGATCAATTCGAAGTCGGTTTTTGCCGCGAGCGATACTTGAAACCGTTCGTTCATAAGAACTTTAATATTGGCCTTTTCCAACATCTCAATCACTTTCGTCGGCCGGCTGTAACCACCGAATTGAACCATCCAGTTGCTACCGTCGTGATTGCCGGTAGTTGCGAACGTGGGAGACGCTTTGGAAAGTCGTCCCAAGATTCGCGAATAAGCATTCCAGTCATCCCAGTTGTGCGTTATGAAATCACCGGTGAGACAAACCAAGTCCGGATTCTCCATAAGGGCCATCTCGACAGCATGATCGATGAAGTCAAGTGGGACATCGCCAGAAGCATGCAAATCAGCCAGTTGGACAATTCGGACGGGGGAAGACCCTTTGGGAAGTACAGGCACTCGGTGCCTCCCCACTCCCAACCAATTTGGCTCGATGTATCGCATGTCGGTATAAACAGCACCCGCAACTGCTGCCAAACCGAGCATCATGCGTCGCCTCGTTAAGCGCCGAGATATTTTACTTTTCGTAGGAGACGGTTCGTTTGTGTTCATAGGTTGATTGGTTCGTTAGGTCGTCAACGCTTCCAGCCTGTGGTGCTGTTTTCATTGGCAAGCCAGAAGCTTATACCATCAATTCCTGTACCGTTTCAAGTTTGTTTTCTTGTGCTAGCTTCGGCCCGCTTCAACTTTAAATCAAAGGAACTCCCTTTGCCTAGAACGCTGGATACTTGGATTTCGGCAGACATGCTCTGCACCAAATGCTTGACAATCGAAAGGCCTAGTCCAGTCCCTCCAGAGTCCTGGCTGCGGGCTTTTTCGACTCGATAGAACCTTTCGAAAATTCGATCCAAATCTTCGGGAGGGATACCGATGCCACTGTCTGCAATCGTCAAAATGACGATGGACGGCTCGCAACGAGTTGAAACTCGCACCCACCCGCCGTCGCGATTGTATCGAACGGCATTGCTCAACAAATTGCCAATGACCGTACGAAGCGATTCCAAGTCGGCTTCGACTCGGCAATCCCGTTCGACTTCAGAGATTTCGATCGAAATCCTTTTGGCTTGACCGATTGTTTGATGCTCTTCGACACATGTTCTCAATACTTCATCGAGCGGTAGATCCGATAATTGCGGCTTGTCCGGTTGGGACTGCAATCTCGTTAATTGCAGTAGATCGCGAATGAGGGAGTCGAGTCGATTGGCTTGCTCTGCAATTCGTTCCACGAATCGACTGCGTGCTTCTTCATCGTCTAGAGCGCCCATTAGCAATGTTTCTGCATAGGCTTTGATAGCGGACAATGGTGTTTTCAATTCGTGAGAAACATTGGCGGTGAAGTCGCGTCTGGCATTCTCCAATTGCTTAAGTCGCGTCTCATCGGTTAGTGTCAAAAGCACACCGGCGATTGCCAGACCATTTGACGGATCGGGATCGGACAATGGATGAGCCCGCAGCCTCAACGTGGCTTTGCTAATTGGCAATTCCAATTCTACCTCTTGGACCTGCGGCTCCGAGTACACCTGTTGTATGAGGTTGACCACGTTAGGCTGTCGAATAACCTCGATCATGGATTGGCCAAATCGAACAGCGGTGCCCAGTCCTAGCAATTCAATACCAGCACGATTGACGAACAGTAAATTCAAGTTCTGATCAAACGCCAGAACTCCGACCGGCATAGCGGACATGACGCGCGACGATTGCTCGACCGAATGCTGGATAGAATCAAGCCGATCGTGCATGCCATCAGAAGCCCGCTGAAGGATTGCTGCGACAGAAGGGTCTATGCGCTCCAGCACAATAACGGCCTCATTTTGAAGAGCAGTTGTCGAAGATTGAGAAGAAAGTTTTGACCAAGAGGCAAGTGAAACAAGAAATTGCTTCCGAACCAATTTTGATCTTGCCAACCAAAGACCTACCAACACTGGCGTGCAAAAAAGCACACAGGCCCAAATCCAATCCAGCACGCTCCGTGCGGGCATTTCATGGACACCGAATCGACGCGACAACGACAGTTCATTTCCATCTGCGACTTTCGCGACGAATGGACAAGTCAATTGCAATCGATTGAATCCGTTCGGCTCGACGTTCCAGATGGAAGCCACTTCACCCTGTTTTCGGTGACTGGGTTCATCGTTTGCAATCGCCCCAACAGTACCTGTATCGGTGCTTTGCGAAAAAAGCAAGTCGCCCCCTTTGGCAAGCAACTCAATGACTTCTTGCGATTTCGAATCCAACTCGGTGAGCTTGGCGGGTTGCGATTCACTCTTAGAAAGTTGAGAGTTTGCGTGTTCATAGACGGTCTTGATCGCGAGCAAATCGGACGCGACAATTGCCCGCTGACTCTCACGCCAGGACAGTAGGTCCGCATGCGATCGCACTGAAATAAACGTAACGGACAAGCCAATCCCCGCCAAAAGACAGAGGAAAAGCGTCATCCAAGCGACACTTAGCAATTCGTACAAGAGCGGTGGTTTAATTTGGGACAATGGAGTAACAAAAACTTGAATGAATTGTCTATGTTGGTTCTAAATCGAAATCTGCAAGGATGCGTTTCATGTAACGTAACGCACCAATGAGACTCTGGCGAGTTCTGCGTAAACTGTTTCTGTGTGTTACCGTGATTTTGGCGAGATTTTAAATACAGCGTGGCCTCTGCAGTTCGAGAATTGACCAATTCGGTTAACCCGATTCGAATTTAGAAGGTATGATTAGTTCTGGCGGGAGTCGAACAGGTTTTGCGATCAGAACAGACCTTTTACCATCACTTGCACTCATGAACTTCCTGCACCTTTGGGCTCTTGGAATTGGTGCAGGCGCATTAGCCATTCCGGTCGCGGTCCATTTCTTGACCAAGCCGCGGCCTGTCAGTTATCCGCTGGCAACTATTCGCTTTTTGCGAGAGGTAATCGAAGAGAAGCGATCTCGCAGTCGTCTCCGAGATTTAATTGTTTTACTATTGCGAATGCTGGCTGTCGGACTTCTCGCTATGGCTTTGGCTCGGCCATGGCTTAGCAACTCTCAGGCCATTGAAGCAATTCCAGCCGACACCACAGCGCGCGTGATTGCCATCGATGTTAGCCAAAGCATGTTGGCTAAATCCGCTGGGACGACTGCCATTGCGAAAGCGCAGGCAATTGCATTGAAGTACTTAGAGTACTCGCCAAACCTCCAAGCTAATGTGGTTTTTGTCGGAGCGCGTACCAGACCAGTCTTTAAGACGGTTTCGCCAAATCTTGCCATCCTTCGCGATTCCGTTCGAACCGCGGCGCCTCGATGCGAAAAAGTTGATGTCAAATCGGCTACGAACGTCATCGGTTCGATGTTATCCGAATCGGCCGCAGCGAGGACCGAGCTTATCGTCGTCAGCGATTTCCAACGGTCGAACTGGAGTAACCTGTACCTAGATTCCATTCCGAGCAATACCAAGATTCTACTCGAATCCACGACCTCGGATCCCGGCCCCAATATTGCGATTACGGGCTTTCGATTGTCTGGTCGTGCCATCGTGGATTGCGATGTCATCCTTGAATTCGATATCGCCAATTACTCGGATCAAGATACCGAGATACGAGCCAATCTCGATTTGGGGGACATACCAATCGAGGTGTCTGGGAAGATCAGCGCTCAAAGTGTCGGAACCTTGACCACGCCGATGAAGTTCACTCAAGCTAGATGGGTGACGGGATGGATTGAGTTAAAAGCCAACAATGACTCGATGCCAGCAGATGACTTGCGACCTATAGCCTTTCGCATCGAACAACCTCCTCGAGTTCTGGTGCTAACCAAATCCTCCAACAAGAAGGATGCAAACAGCGCATTCTTTATTCGGCAAGCGCTCGAGGTAATCGCAGGTCCGTCGAGAGCGAATGAAAAATCACCCCTCCATACAACCCGAGTCCAGACGCTCGATCCCGCCTTAGCAAGTGTGGACATCCTAAACGAAGCCGATATCTTTTTGGTAAATCATGCCGGCGCTTTGGATCGCTCAACGATCGACTTGATCGCTGCACGCGTTCGACGGGGTAAAGGATTGATCTACATAGCCAGCGAGTTGGTCGATGCGGTCAACCTAGACCTATTTGCTACGTCGATGGGAACCGGATATCAACCACCGATTCAGTTGGTGCCACCCGAGAATGACCTCGCAAGAAGAGAACTTTTTGTCAGGGATGTTCGTTTCCGGCAGCCCCCCTTTGACATCTTCGGAGAACAAGCAACCGGCGCGATGCAAACCGTCCGATTCGGCGGCGGGCTTGCTTCACGCGCCCTTGAGATTGGGCTCCGCGATCAGGTGCTAGCTGAGTTGAGTGACTCGTCTGCGCTCTTGTTTTTGACCAGCTGCGATGCTGGTTCGGTTGCTGTTCTCAATGCAGACCTTGACCAGAGCAACTGGTGTTCGCAACCGAGTTTCTTTCCGGTTTTCAATGAGTTGATCAACGCTACGTTTAGTAACCGCAATGCGAATCCAGAAGCTTACGGTGGCGAACCACTCTTGCGGCAACTTTCCAGCAACATCCCTGAATCCGCCGTCCTCACCGAAGACGCAAGCGACCGACGCTCCCTCGTCGCAGAGAGTTTGGGCAAGTGGGAATGGAACGGTGCCCAAAGTTCTTTCACATGGTCTTGGCCAGATCCGGTTGGTCCCGGCGTTTACCAATTGCTCAACAAACGAGAAACGGCGATCGCGACTGCAGTCGCAGCCCCGGCCGCAGAGTCCGATCCAAAAACACTCGCGGCAGACGTGCTCCAAGGTCGTTTGGCCGGCACTCGCACTATTGCATTCCGCAATGCTGAATCCGCAGACCAAAAGTCGGACCAATGGTGGAATTGGTTGATCGTTGCCTGTATCCTTGGTTTGGCTAGCGAAATCATCACACTGCGATGGTTTTCAGCATGATGTTTGCATGGTGGAGTTTCGAGCCTCGGATCCCGATCTACCTTTGGTTCACTTTGGTCCTCGTCTGCGCGGCGGCATTGGCTGCGTATTGGTTTCGGAGTGACCAGACGTTAGGCTCGTGGCGACGCTCGCTCTTGACCGTCTTGCTCGGCCTCAGCGTCGTTGGTCCTCTTCTCATCGCTCTCAACCCAACTTGGGTCGAAGAAATCCCTCCAACACCGGGGAAACCATT
Organism: Pirellula sp.; assembly: GCA_031374515.1. GTDB lineage: Bacteria > Planctomycetota > Planctomycetia > Pirellulales > Pirellulaceae > JBKCUI01. The sequence continues at coordinate 37,841 of JANMGH010000084.1, forward strand.
GGTTATGGTCTATGTCGACCAAACCATGAGCATGGACATCTCCGATGTGGATGAACGTCCCAATATGACGCGTCACCAGTCTGCGATCCAGGCAGCAGACGAGGTCGGCGAGAGTACCGAATCCGTGGAGGTCCGCAAGAACGCGTTCGATTCGGATATTCACCCATTGGTCGCGATGGATCCGAACGTCCGATCGACTGAGACTTCCGGTTCAACGTCGCAGCGGGGGCATCGAAGCGATTTGAGTTCCGTTATTCGTGAGGGAAATCGCAACAATACAGATTCAGGTCAGGCCATCGTATTGATTAGCGACGGCGCTCACAATGTAGGAAATGTCGACTCCGTCTTGGCTGCAGCATACGAGGCCAAATCACTAGACATACCCATTTACACAGTTACGCTTGGTAAGGCCGTTGGAGCGCAAAACGTGTCGATCGCTGCACGAAGCCCTCGAATGGTAGCCTTCGCGGACCATCCCCTTTCGCTCAAAGTACGCGTTGGGCATTCCGGCTTTGAAGGCGAATCGACGCAGATCGCTCTCATGCAGGGAAACGAGATTCTTCAGGCCAAAACCGTTCGACTTGGCAAAGAGCCAACGCAAGAAGTGCGCTTCGTCATGGAACGGCCTCCGTCACAACGATTGACCCGGTTTCGAATCATGGCAACCCCCATCGCTGGCGAAGCAACCGATTTGGACAACCAGACATCGGTCGTCGTTCAGCGGTTAGATGAGCCCATCGGAGCGATCTTGCTAGAGGGCAAGCCATACTGGGATAGCAAGTTTCTGGCTGCGAATTTGGGAACAAACCCGACGATGCAGTTGACGAGTTTAATTCGAGTCAGCGATAAGCGGTTCTTGAGGAAAAAGTACCCACGCCCTGAATTGAAAAAGATTGATCCCCAGTCCGAAAATTCGGACGAGCCCGAAATCGACATTCGCGCTGCGGTGGAAAATGTGGCTACCGACTGGATGATCTTGGATCAATTGGAGTCCCCTTTAGAGGACATCAAGACACTGGAACAATACCGTGTTGTCATACTTGGTCGTGACGCCGAGGTGTTCTTGTCCGAGCGAGGGTTGCAGAACCTAAGCGAATGGATCAACACCAGAGGTGGCTGTTTGGTGTGTTCCCGCGGAGAACCCGTTCGACTTGGAAATACCAAACTCAATGCGCTTTTGCCAATTCAGTGGAGCGAACAAGCTGAGGCCCGGTTCCGAACCAAGATCAGCCAGTACGGTTTCGACTCAGCGGTCTTTGATGCGCTTACGATCGAGGGAGATCCACTCTCACAACTACCTTCTTTGTCGACTGCGAACAAACCAACCACTCGCTCAGGGTTACCACAGGTTCTGTTGCAGAGCATTTCCGATGCGACTGGAAAAAACATTCCCGTCGTGACTTATCAACCTGTCGGAAGTGGCCAAACGATCGTAGTCGAAGGTGCTGGAATGTGGCGTTGGGCGTTCCTGGCTCCACAGTATGCGGACAAAGAAAAAATCTATGCAACGCTTTGGCAGTCTTTGGTTCAATGGATTGTTTCGCAGCAGGATTTGATGCCAGGACAAAAAGTTGCTGTACGGCCCGACCGCGCCACTTTCCTCACAGGGGACAAGGTGACGGCGACGCTACTTGTACGCAATCGCGAAGAGTTTTTGGATGCAAACGGCAAATTGAATTTGGCCGTGTTGCTATCTCGCGATGAAAATTCGCTACCAAAACGAGTTGTGCCGATCCCAACTGACCAACCGGAGATGTTTCGACTGGAGCTCGGAGTTCTGGATGTAGGTTATTTCACGGCAACCGTAGTCGAGGGGGACAACGAAAAGGTCCTCGCCGATACAGCGCTCGAGGTTCGAGACCCGTGGTTTGAGAAGTTGGAAGCGGACGCTCGACCCGATTTAATGAGGCGAATCGCTGCAATCAGTGGTGGCGATGCGTTGCGACTTGACCAGGTGGGGACTGTCGTAGATCGATTTGAGCAACGCCTCTACGAAAATCGCCCACCGCAGATTATTCGAACGACCGTTTGGGATCGTCCTGTCGTGATGCTCGCTATCCTTGGCGCATGGATCACAAGTTGGGTCGTCCGCAGACGCAACGGAGCCATTTGATAATGTGAAGTGCGCTCGGGCGGCCCAATGATGCACGTTCAAATACTTGGATTGAAAGAGTACAATTGACAATGCTTAAAAAGCAAATGGACTCGCGTTCAAAAATGCTTTCATGCCAATACCCCTCAATGATGAAATTGATAACGCTAGTGATTTGGGTCGGAGTCAGCTTGCTTGTGTTCGAACTGGGTTGCGCTCAATCGGAATCTCGGAACCTAATTTTACCTGGAATTGTTGAGACTCAAGAAGTGCGATTAAGCTCGAAGGTCGGCGGGCGAGTCGAAACGGTCTTTGTGAATGAGGGGGACGTTGTCAAAAAGGGACAGGCGTTGGTGCAACTCGAATCGGTCGAATTGGATGCCAAACGTGCCCAATTAATCGCTCAGCAAGAGTTGTTTCAAGCCAAACTGGATCTGTTGTGCAATGGTCCTTTGCCGGAACAAATCGCCGCTGCGAAAGCGTCCCTGGACATGTCGGAGGCAAGGCTCCAAAAACTGCTGTCGGGCTGGAGGAGCGAAGAACTTGAAATGGCCAAACATCAGTTGGAAATGTGGAGTGCAGAAGCAGATCGAGCATCTCGCGAATTCAAACGACTGGAGCTGGTACAAGGCAACAACACGATCAGCCTAACCGACTTAGACACGGCTAAAGCCACCATGCTTCGTTCCAAGTCGCAAGCGGACTCCAGCAAGAAGCAACTGGAAATGATGCTTAATGGTTCTCGAGTTGAAGACATCGCAGAAGCGAAGGCCTCGGTTGCAAAATCACAAGCGGACTACGAGTTGATCAAGCGAGGTGCTCGGGAAGAAGAGATCCGACAAGCGAAAGCGCAGGTGGCGGAAGTGGGCGCAAGAATTCTTGAACTCGACACACAGATAGCCGAGTGTCGCATCGTTGCCCCAGACCAGTGCTTGGTAGAGGTCATTGGAATTCGCCACGGGGATATGGCTGCACCGAATGTGCCGATCGTACGCGCGTTGTATGAATCCGACATTTGGGTGAAAGCCTTTATTCCCGAGACACAATTGGGTTGGATCCAACTGAATCAAACCGTTCGCGTGACGCACGACGGTTCGAAACGCGAGTTCGAGGGTCAAGTGATCCATATAGCCAACATCAGCGAATTTACCCCCCGAAACGTGCAGAGTCCTGACGAACGTCACCACCAAGTGTTTGGAATCAAGGTCCAGGTCAAGGATGCGACTGGCGTATTTAAGTCAGGAATGGCTGCGACGATACGAACCCAAGGGATTAAATAGCAATCTCCACTTTGAAACCGAAAATGGACATCGAACAAAGCAAAGCGGTCATTTCGATGCGAGAATGCTCGATTCAATTCGGGAAGTTTCGGGCCGTGAATCGTGTTGGATTTGACGTCTACGCCGGCGAGGTCTTTGGATTGTTGGGCCCAAATGGTTCGGGCAAAACAACGCTAATCCGCGCGCTGTGTGGTCTTCTTGACTTTTGCGAAGGTGAGGCGTCGGTGTTCGGACTCAATGTCAAACATCAATCCGAACGAATTCGTGAACAAGTTGGATACATGTCTCAAAAATTTTCTTTATATGCGGACCTCACGGTTCAAGAGAATATGGACTTTTATTGTGGCATCTACGGGTTGAATCGCAGTCAAGCGCTGACGCGTCAAGCAGAACTCATTGATTTAACGGGTCTTGGTCCGTATCGAACTCGCGCTGCCGGAAAACTATCAGGTGGTTGGAAACAGCGGTTGGCGATGGTCTGCTCTTTGATGCACCGCCCACGACTCGTGTTTCTTGATGAGCCCACAGCCGGAGTCGACCCAGTGGCGCGTCGCGAACTGTGGGACCTGTTGTTTCAATTGGCATCTGAGGGGATCACTCTCTTTGTAACGACGCATTACATGGACGAAGCGGAACGATGCGGTCGAGTCGGCTACCTCTATCTGTCGGAACTCTTAGCTCTAGGAACACCCACGGAACTAAAAAATCTACCCAGCATTACGCCAATGGACTCCAAGCGTTGGGAGATTCGCGGAGGAATCGCTGCCGAGGTGCTGGCGGATTTGCGAAAACGGACTGGCGTGCATGAGGCAACCATCTTTGGACAAGCGGTCCACGCACTCATCAAAAATGACGTGCCTCTGTACGATCTCGAAGCGAGGGGCCTGAAGCTTTCCATTGCCGAACCGAACTTGGAGGATGTCTTTGTCACGCTTGCAAGACAGCAAACGATCAAGGTAGGCGCAAAATGAACTTCGCAGCGTGGCAACGCATTCGCTTCATCGCTTACAAAGAGATGCTACACATCCTTCGCGATCCTCAAACCTTGTTCTTCACACTCTTCTTGCCCATCGTTGAGATGTTCATGTTGGGGTTCGCAATCAACACCAATGTCCGGGATATACCCACCGTGGTTGTAGACTTTTGCAGGACGCAGGAAAGTCGACGATTGATCGATCAGTTTCAAAATTCTGGAGATTTCAAAGTCGTTGAGCTTCAAACATCGGCGGAGGCCGCCTACGCTAGCATCGTAGCGGGACGTGCGCAAGTTGGAATCGTCATACCGGAGGACTACTCAAGAAAGGTGGAGGCAGGCCAAACATCCCCATTTGCCGTTTTGGTGGACGGAACCGTCTCGAGCATAGCAGCCGAATCACTCAATGTCGGAAATGCGCTTGCCCTGCGGGCTTCCCTGGAACAATTGCTCAAAGGACGAGAATTGCCAATCGAAGCACGGCCGCGTGTGCTCTTTAATCCTGACACTCGCTCTGCATACTTCTTCTTGCCAGGCTTGATGGTCGTCATGTGCCAAATGATGGCCACTGTTCTGTCCGCCAATGCAATTGTGCGTGAAAAGGAATCCGGCACACTGGAGCAATTCTTCATGACTCCGGTCCGAAGATTCGAGGTCATCATCGGCAAGATGATTCCGTACGTAGTTCAAACGACGATCGAGTTCGGGCTCATTTTGTTATTGATGACTACGGTTTTTCAAGTCCCGATTCGTGGCCACGTCTTCTTGCTATTTGTGCTGCTGCTCCCCTTCACTTTGACGATGCTCGCCTTTGGTTTGTTGATCTCGACCAAAGCAGACACCAAGGACGCTGCTGGCCAAATGGCGATGGGCACGATCATTCCATCGATATTTTTGTCAGGATATGTATTCCCGTTGGATTCGATGCCGGACATCTTCAAGACGGTGGCGTACTTTATTCCAACAACATGGCTAATCGATGCATCGCGCGGCATTATCTTGCGTGGCACCGATTGGGGTACGCTTTGGAAACATGCCGCGGTACTGTGGGTAATGGCAATAGTCGTTACCGTGATTGCAGCAGTGAGGATGCGGAAGCAAGTTGGTTAATGGCCATGCCGATGTTTGACCGCGAAGTCTGTCGCACTGCTCATTGCCACATGCGACCAAACGCGACGGCGAAAAGACCTCGATCAACCACTCGTTCCATTCGCTATTTTGTAAAGGTGTTCGTCGGTTCGCAGGTACATGGCTCCCTCTGCAAATGCAGGCGTTGCCAGCGTTCGGCCGGGCACTTCATTCTTGCCAAGTTCGACAAAGTTCTTCCCCAAGGCCACCCAGGTTGCCAATCCGTTTTCATTTAAGAAAAGGACTCGGCCATTTGCATAAACGGGTGAGGCCGAAAAATTGCCACCCAATCTTTCCATCCAATGGCTCTCTCCTGTTTTCGCGTCAATACACGAAGCAATCCCTTTGTCGGATACAAAATACAATTCATCGCCCACCAACAACATCGACGGCGTACTTGGAGCACCTCGCTTGAGTCTCCACACGACATTTGTATCGGTAACATCACCCTTGCCTCCAAGCTTCACCGCCATCAATTCTGGGTTGTCATAGTCGTGATTGTAGATGACAAGACCATGACCGATCGTTGGCTGAGGAACTACGGACCATCCTGGTGCACGCACTCGCCACAGTTCGGCCCCTGTCTTCAAGTCGTATGCGGCGAAATGATCCGGTCCTGGAGCAAGTATCTGCGGCTGACCATCCACCATCTTTACCGTTGCAGTAACAAACGAATGGCTGATCTTGGCTTCGATGGAGCGAGGCCTCTTCCATGCGACCTTGCCTGTCGCTGCGTCGACAGTTGCGACAAATGGATTCGAACTACCATCGCAGGCAATGAACAATTTGCCGTCATGCATAATCGGCGAACCACCGTTTCCATGCATCGGCGGGTAATCTAGCTCACTACAGATCCACTGAACGGTTCCATCGTTGGCCAAAAGCCGAGCCATGCCTTGCGCTCCAAAGTGAACGAACACCGATCCGTCTCGCACAATCGGTGTCGGACTCGCATGACTGTTCTTGGCATGAATCTTTGGCACTTTGTCCACGACGCGTACCTCGCGGTCCCAGACTACTTTGCCATTGGCTGCGTCTAAAGCCAATGCTCTCAGCGAAAGCCCTGGGCCATCGGGCACGGCCGTCGTTAAAAAAACCTTGCCGTCGGCAATCGAAGGTGAAGACCAACCCAAGCCGGCGATCGGAACTTTCCATTGGATGCTCTTCGTGTCCGACCATTCCATGGGAGTAGCTGGACCAGTCGCATGACCATCCGAGTTGGGACCGCGAAATTGCGACCAATCGTTCGAGTTAAGTTCTGTCGCAAGCGACGCAAGTACGATAGATAAGAGCATAAACATTTGGAATGCCTTGGGTGGGTACGTAATGGTGAGGAGTTGAATTCTAGCCGGCAATCCCAACAAAGGAACCCAGACGAAACGCCGGCGAATCGAAATTGTTCGCATTCCGCTTCAAGACGATTTCAGAGTTGCGGAATGCTCATGCATTTTCGAACATCATGCATACCCTTCCGATCGAATCCAGAGCTTTGACGGCTTGTTGATAGGATTGGCCGTAATGCCTCGGCTGCGATTGTCTGCCAAAGTACCGAGGCCAACGCCCTTCAGCTAAAACTTATTTTTGAGAGTCCTTAATCGCTCGGTCGAGAACATTTTTCGTAATACGTTGTACGCGTGCATCTGGCCCATGCGGTCGGCTCCAATGCGACCACGGAAGTGTATGCCCCGGTGGTGACGACAATCCCTGCACCCAGAAGATGCTCGATGCATTAAACACAGTGTTGCCCTTGGGGCCCTGGTAGACAGTGGCAGTCCATTGCTGCGGTGTTTCGCCGCTAACCCACGCGGTACCAGAACCCACGATTTCGAGCCCTGGGATTTCTGCCGGGTCGCCGTGATACTCCCAACCGACGAGCCCCGGGATCTTGTCCCCGTTCTTCATGCCCGTCCCCTCAAAGATCCAATGCTTCGCGTTAGTGCATATCCAATCACCTCCCCCATTAACTGGTTCCACGTTTCGCGCTCCCATTAAAAAACCTTCGTCCGGTCCATGTTCAGGAAACGGGCCATGCTCCTTGATCCGATCCTTTGCGACCCGACGATCGCCTCCAAAAGGCCCACCTCGAAACATGATCCGGTTGGGGCGACCGTCGAATGCAGCTCGCATCGGAGTCACCCAACAAACGCTATTGCCGGACAAAAACAGTAAGTGCACCCCCTCGTCGCGCATCTTTTCAACGCTCCGAAATTGACGCATGTCCCAATACTCATCATGCCCTACACTGATGAACGTACGACTCTTTAGTCCGCGGTCGGGTGCAAGCATGTCGCTGTTGCAAACGTACGATACATCGTACCCTTGCTGCTCCAGCCAAAAGGCCAACGGAAACTCGAGCGGCAGATACTCACCTGCGCCCACCGTGAGCGGGTCGTTCACCACGCTATCGTATTGGGCTTCCCGACCATACGGCCGATCAAAGCTCACGTCGGCCCATGCCCCTTGATTCCCTTTTGGGTGCGAATAGACCGAGTAGTGGCTGGGCCATCGGTTGTAAGCTTGCCATGTGTTATCGGAAACTTGAAACAAAACATCGCAAGCTCGATCGTCTGTGACTACGAAGATGACATAGCTCTGCCAATACGCTTCCGATTCGGCCTTCGGAACCGTGGTCATTCGTCCTAGATATACTCCGCTCAGCCAGTCGTTTGGAATAGTCAGACTATGTGTCGTGGTCCACCGGCACTCGTGGAGATCCTTTTCTCCAGGCGACGGCGTCGGTTGCGTCGTAGCTTCCAACGGACCAATCGCCTTCATCAACCTGGCACCGGCTCCTCCGTAATACCCCGTTCGAAAAATTTCGAGGTTGAAGAAACGAGCAGGACTCGCCGAAACCTTGATGTCGATCGACTCGCCAGCCCGAACACTTTGACGAGAACAGTAACCCTCGATCCAAGGCGATCGGTACTTGCCACCGTCGACACGAACTCGAGTCAGTTGCCAATCGGTTGCTCCGGGCAACGCATTCTCGGCGACGATTCTGTTCGCCGTCGCAAAAAGCTCGGCTGCGCTTACCTGCTTGTTTGTTAAGACCAAAACTGCAAGAATGAAAATCATCTGGAAACGCATGGTCTACTCCCGTGAAAAGTGATTTTCCACCATTGTAGAACAATTCCCCTCCGTCGTTGAGCAACGGATTGATGTCTGAAAATTATTGAGGCGCTTGCTCCACTTTTTTTTCTTATTCGAGTACCAAACGTGTCGCACCCGATTCCGTTAATTGATGCTGCTGCTGCATGGCTCTGGATGTTCGTGCTGTCGCCCGGTTTATTCGCCATCCCACTGGCAGTGTTGGTTCAAGAACCTGCGAACACGGCGACGCACTCTGGGCCTCCCCCGAAACAGACAAAGAATGAGCCCATCGTGAAACCGTCGACTGCGGATCGTCTCCGAGAAACGGTCGTGCACCTCAGCAACACCATAGGTGAGAGAAATCTGCGAAAACCGGCAAAATTGGCCGAGACCGCGGACTATATCCAAAAGACCATCGAGGCGATGGATTACAAGATGGAACGACAGACGTTTGAAGCGGTCGGGTTCGAACGGTTTCCGTGTCACAACTTGATCGCAGAAGTGCTCGGGAAAGACAAACCCAATGAAATAGTATTAATCTGCGCGCATTATGACAGTGCACAAGGTACTCCAGGGGCAAACGACAATGGTTCCGGTGTCGCCGCACTCATCGAGATCGCCAATCAAATGCGCGGCAATAGGTCCTCAAGAACAGTGCGTTTCGTGTTCTTTGCAAACGAAGAACCCCCATTCTTCCAACGGGACGGTCAAATGGGCTCCTGGGTCTATGCAAAGGCCTGTCGAAAACAAGGGGACGATCTCAAGATGGTTATGAGCCTCGAGACGATGGGCTACTTTACCGACGCAGCGGATAGTCAAAAGTACCCACCTCTTTTGGCGAAAATGTATCCAAGTACAGGTAATTTCATCGGCCTGGTTTCCGACATTAAATCGAGACCATTGTTGCTAGAGGTGGAAAAGCGATTGCGCAAGAACTGCACCGTCGACATTCAAATCGGTTCTCTGCCAAGCGAGTTGCAGGGTGTCGGATGGTCTGACCATTGGTCCTTTTGGCAAGAGGGATACATGGGCCTGATGGTTACCGATACGGCGCTGTTTCGATATCCTCATTACCATCAACCAACCGATACCGTCGACAAGATCGAGTTTGTGCGATACGCCCAAGTCGTAGATGGTTTGGTCAAGGCGATTAAGGATTTTGCGAACTGAGTTTGGCGGCCGATGCCGCGTTCCATTGCGGCTGATGCGTGGCAGCCTCCATAATCCGTTGCTCTGTCGCTTCCTCCCGGGTGAATTCCCCTGTGACGACACCTTCGCACAAAACCATTATCCTATCGCTTACGGTCAGCAATTCAGGAAGCTCAGACGAAGTGACTATAATGGCGACCCCCTCGGATGCAAGCTGCTCCATCAATTGATACAGCTCGGCTTTTGCACCGATGTCGACACCGCGCGTCGGATCGTCCAGCAGAAGAATGCTAGGTTCCGTCAGCATGCACCTGCCAATAATGCACTTCTGTTGATTGCCTCCACTAAGGCTTGTGATCATTGCTTCTGAACCACTGGCTTTGATCGCCAATGATCGAACTTGCTTTTCTGTCGCAGCTAATTCTCGCAGTCGGCTGAGCACGCCAACCGTCGAGCAATCTCTCAAGGAACAAACCGTCGTATTCTCTCGCACGGTCATATGGGAAAAAAGCCCAAGTCGTTTTCGATCCTCGGTCACCATCGCTATCCCAGCATTCATCGCCTCGGCAGGATGAACAAACTGTTTCATTTCTCCATGAACAAAAAGCTTCCCCTGTGGTTCGATCGAACTCGCTCCAAAGAGGCATTCGAGCAACTCGGTCCGACCTGCACCCATCAGGCCGGCAAAGCCCAATATCTCACCTCGATGGAGTTGGAAATGGATGTCTTTCAGGCGCCACCCGCGAGGATGGCCAGGCCATGCGAGTGAAAGCCCCTTGGCTTCCAGGACGATGCTCTGCTCACGATTGCTTGTTCGGCGACGCGATGGCTCGATGTCCCGGCCGACCATCAAGTGTGCAATCGAGCGAGGCGTTGCCTCGGCTCGATCAACGGTTTGAACAAACTGGCCATCGCGCAAAACAGTGATTCGGTCTGCGAGACGGAACACTTCATCCATCTTGTGTGAGATATAGAGGATGGTCACGCCCCGCTTTCGTAGACGTTCAATAACGCTATACAACCTCGCGACCTCCGATTCTGTTAGTGCACTTGTCGGTTCATCCATAATCAGGATTTCTGCCTCAAGCGAAATTGCCTTTGCAATCTCGACCAACTGCTGATCACCCACTCGGAGTGAACTGACCAACGCGCGAGGCGATATATTGGACTCAAGTTGTGCTAACAACTCGGAGGCGCGGCGATCCATAGCGGATTGGTTCAGAACTCCAAACGCTCGCTTCGTTTCACGACCCAGAAAAATATTTGCTGCGACAGAAAGCTGTTCAACCAAGTTCAGTTCCTGGTGGATTATGCCGACCCCTGCATCCTCCGCTTCTCGCGTACTCTGGAAACGCACGGCGTTACCGCGCAGGGATAGCTCGCCATCGTATTCACTATAAACTCCAGACAGGATCTTCATCAAAGTGCTCTTGCCAGCACCATTTTCTCCCATCACCGCATGCAACTCGCCAGGCAAAACATCGAAGCTCACATCGTTCAACGCTCGAACAGCGTTGAACTGCTTGCCAACATTGCGAATAGAGATAACCGGCGTGTTTTCTGTCATAGCTGGTTCGTTTGCATTCTCACGCGCGCTTCGCGCGAAGTTCCAACACACCTCGCGTCAACAGCACGCATGCAACCATGCCCCCGAAAACGATCGCGTGCATGGACGAGAACCATGGCTTGTCGCGGAAAAAGAGAAGAAAGGAGACGCCGGTGAGCAGACTAAGTACAGGGATGCATGCCCATCCAATCGGTGTCGCAAAAAACCTCTGCGTCTTTGCCGATCCTACTCGCTGACTGAAGGTAACCGCCATCACCACCACAATTCCCACGATCATTCCCTCGTATACATCCGCTCCGGAACCAACAATTTTATTGACCGCATCGATGACTGTTCTTAGAAACAGGCAACCCAAAATAGTCCCAGGGATCGTGCCTATACCGCCCTGCAAGGAGCAACCGCCGATTACCGACGCCGCGATGGCGTTCAGTTCATAGCCCCGAGCCAAGATGTCCGGCTTGGCCGACCCTGTGTCTGCAAAATACACAATGCCTACCATCGACGCAGAAACAGAACCGATCACGTAGGCAAGCCACTTGAGCCGCTCGGTCCTAATTCCGCTAAGCCGGGCCGCTTGCTCGTTGCCCCCCATCGCGTGCAGATGACGCCCGATTACGGTCCGGCTCATCAAGAACCAAATTGCGAATGCGAGCACTAGGAAAACGATGGAAACGCTCGTTACATTTTTGAGCGAATCGCGAAGCGCTAAGTCGGGAAAGTCAATTTGTGACTTGTTGTTCGTTATTGCCAGAGTGACCCCTCGACTGAAACTGCGCAACCCAACCAATGTCGCCAACGTAGCAATAAAAGGAGGCAAACCAACACAAGTAATCAACCAGGCATGCAGGGTTCCCACCATGGCTCCCGACAGGAGCGTCCCCAAAAATGCAACAAGAACAGCCCAGTTTGCAATATGTCCGTCGCGAAACCCCGTTGGATCCAGAGCAATAAGTAGCGATCCAAAGACGGTCGCACTCATCGCGATCACCGAACCACTTGAGAGATCAATCCCACCTGAGATGATAATCACAGCACTGCCGAGAGCGAAAAAACCAAGCAGTACCGAGTTACGGATAATCAACTCGGCCGCATTGCCAGGGTTCTTCAAATAGGTATGGCCTGGATCTAGCACCACGGTCACCAAAACGACCGACAGCCATGCCAATATCAACTTGAACTCCACGGAGGACCAAAGTCGCGAAATTAGGCTTGGCTGATTTGGAATCATTCACAAACTCAAATAGAGGATGTCGCAAAAGGTGAGCTAGGAGCTTGTCAGCCCATACTGCTTCAGCCAGGCTTGGAATTTACTCATTGTTGTGAATTCCACACCGGAGCCATATTGCTCGAACATCTCTGCTTTGAGTGGCGAACCACTGTCTGGTACAACCACCTTCAGGCCAGTATCCAGAATATCGCCACCGTCAGAGCCCATCTTTGGAAACATCTCCTTGAGGGTTTTGGCGTCTTTACCTATTTTTGCAACGCAGTAGCGGACCGACTCGTATCCCATTCCGAACGGATTTTGGACAACCATCGCATCGATCATCCCATCACTCATCTGCTGGATTGCTAATTGTTCGGCATCAAAGGTCACAATCGTCATCTTGTCTCTGAGCTTGCGTTCCTTGACCACATCTACGATCGCCGGTGCATTGTACGACCAGATGCCAACTAGGATCGACAGGTTTGCGTTCTGATCGATACTCTGGCGAACATTGTCGCGCGCGCGCTGGCGATCCGTGTCATCCGTTCGGCGAGCAATCTGTTTGAAACCCGAACCTACGGATGCTGTGAAACCGTCCATGCGTTGTATTGCATTCAATTGACTGTCGAGTCCAACAAATTGGACATACTCGCCTCCCCCTGCCTTCAGGTTCTTGGCTGCCGTACCAAGCACTTTTCCGCCTTTCTCATTGTCAGTTCCAACGTAGAACTCGCGATTGGAACGAAATTTGGTGTCCAAATCGCTGTCGAAGCAACCGATGATGATCCCCTTGGACTTGAGGGTTTTCAGCTCATCAGCGATCGCAGGATTGGTGGCCGAGGTTGGGGATATGACGACTGCGACGATGTCGCTTTGTGTACCATACTGCCGAAGTTTCTCAATTTGCCCTTGCTCGGTACCGTCATTCGTATCCATTCCCGCTGACAACCCAACTTCGCTGAGCTTAAGATCGACCGAAGCCTTGCTTATACCCGCCCTTGCCGCATCCCAAAACGGGGAGTCGGTGTTGTTGAGCAATACGATACGCTTCAAACCACTTGTCGCGGGTTCAGCCGCTTTCCCCGTTGTCGTCGGCTTGCTCTCTTCGGAAGTCGTGCAACCCAACAGGAGGCCACATAATAACAAAAAGGGGAGTGCTTTCGGTTTTCGCAACATATCAATGACCCATACATCAGAGAGGTATCAAGTAGAGCCATTGCATCAGAACAATGGCAGTTTTGTTATTGTCTCTCGGATCGCAATTCGCATGATTATTGAATCCGAGGTTTTCGCTATTGTAGTAGGATACTCATTGTACCCTGCCGTGCCAGTAGCCCAAGCGAAAGCATTTTCCAAAGTTGACGTGAAATCGGTAGCATCGGAACAGTGTTGTCGAATTCCACGCAATCGGCACGTCAAAACGTCCTCAAAGCTCCAACTACTACGCCAAAGACCTTCCATTTGCCATGAAATCAACTAACCCGATCGAGCAGGCCATAATGGAGACTTGGCCACTAAGTGTGTGGCAGGAGTCCATCATTGTTGTTGCCGCGAGCGGCGGAGCGGATAGCACCGCACTTCTCGAAGCGATTACGCGACTACGACCAGATCCTGATCGGCTCATCGTGGCTCACTTTAACCATGCGCTGCGAGCAAAAGATAGTGAGGCCGATCAAGCGTTTGTAGAATCGCATGCCGCCCGACTCAACGTCCAATGCGTGACGGAACGAGCAAGTGCCGGGGATATTGTTCAAGCCTCTGAAAACTGCCTTCGCAAGTTGCGTTACCAGTTCCTCAAGCGTGTTGCAGTGAATCACAACGCACGTTGGATCGCAATGGCGCACCATGCGGACGACCAAGTCGAAACATTTTTGCACCATCTACTGCGAGGCAGTGGACCAAGCGGACTATCCGCCATCAAAGCATTTCGGCCAGTTGCCCCACTAATCGACATTGCAAGACCGTTGCTTGGTGTTCATCGATCAGAAATAATGCACTACCTTTCCGAACGCGATCAAAAGTTTCGAGTCGACCTTTCGAATGCATCGCCCGAATACACCCGCAATCGAATTCGAAATGAGTTGCTTCCGATGCTGCGAACATTTGCAAACTCGGAATCGATAGATCGCAAGTTGCTTCAAGCATGCGAGTTGATCGGTGAGGAACACTCCGTTTTTCGAGAACTTGCCGATCGATGGCTCGCTACCGTGGGATATGCATCCGAGGAATTTTTGCTCTCGCAGTCTAACCACTTCTCGGTTCCGCTCCCTTTGTGCAGAAACGAGCCGTGGCCTATTATCCGCGAAGCGCTGGTTGTTATCTGGCATCGGATGCGATGGCCTTTGCGTGAAATGAGCTATAAGCAATGGCGGAAAGTCCAAAAACTCATCGAACTAGGATCGCAATCGACCCATCCAAAACGATTGGAACTACCCGGTCATATCGTTGCAACCTGTCGCAAAGGGACGTTGAGAATCAGTCGCACCGGCAACAATCCTTTGACAGAATGAAATGCGTAACGCTCAAGTAGACAAGACAGGGAGAACGGGATAATCCGCGGGCTGGGACGCATGGGCAACCATGACACCCGTCTCTGGGTCTCTGTCGGTCCGAATCGGATACTGCAAGATCGGCGTGGTCACGCTTTTGATCGCACTGACCACTTCGATTTTTTCGCGATACTTGCCACCCCAAAAATCTGCGATCTCTTTAGACCCGAGGCTCATCTCTTCCACCAAATAGACCACATCTGCCGTGTGCATTAGGGCTTCACCCCCGACCGGCATCCCTGTGTCGCGGATCTGTCCAATGCAAAGGCAAGTAATCCCCTTTTCGTGATTGTAAGTCTTGAGTGCGGATAGATTGTCAGCCGTGCGGTTGCGGGTTGGGTCCAACATATTGAGCGAATCGATGACCACAAATCGGATGTTTTCCTTCTCGACCAAGTAACGGTATTTGCCTACAAAGTCATCCCAGCTCTTGCCTCGATGATACTGGCTTTGCATCACAAAAATATTGCTTAGGACTTTTTGGGCGAATTCTTCTTCGCCAAGTCCCGTTGCCCTCATCCCAATCTTGGTCATGCGACTGCACAGGTCGTCGCGGCCAAACTCGGGCGGATTGTAGAAACCCTCTTCCGCAATCACAAAGGCCACAGGCATGCCGGTCAACGCCACCTTCGAAAGGCCAGCCAAGCTAGAACGCGTCTTACCTTTTCCGGGTGGACCTGCTAACGCGATCGTACAACCCTTCGGAACGCCACCGAGCGAATTCTTGCGATCGTTGGTCAAACAGAGATGATCGAGCACACAACCCAGCGAAATGCCTTGTTGGTTCTTGATCCGGTTCTTGAGGAGCATGGGACGAATAATATCCGAATTGAGACCTGCGTCGTCGTCGGTAGTCGGTGCACTGCCAGCGAAAGGGACGGCTGAGGGGTCCAGCATGCCCCCCGTTGCCATTGGGCTGACTCCGCCACCCATCATGGCTTGCATCATCTGCATCATCGCGAACATGGGATTGGCAGCCATGGGATTGCCGGGCATTTGGACGGGCATGCCCATCGGCATCGCAGCCTGTGGCAACGCGCCAATAGCAGGATTGGGCGCACCCGGATTCGACGGTGCCATGATGTCGGTTGGCGTACCACTACTCTTTTTGGCCATGCTTTGCGTGTCTCTTGTCGAATTGGAAAAGTCACTCTCGTCGAGAATAACATAATCAGGGAACATCTAGTCTGTTGAGCGCGACGGTAAAGTTTATGTTATGACACACGCAATTAGCTACGGGGCTAAAGCGATCCGTTTTGTCTCTTCTGAGATCGGCCGATTGTTTTGCAGGGTTTTTCAGTAAAGTCACGCTCCCGCTGGAGATCGTCCGGTTTGGAAAGTGCGATCAAGTAATCCTCCCGCTTGGGGCCGCACGGGAGGGTTGATACGGATTGGACGCGCCCTTACTTCGATTGCTCTTTCGTCGCGTCGAGCTTTGGTATGCTCCAAACACCTGGCGTCTTTCCGGTCGGGTCACTATGCGTTGCATTGCGCCAATCTAGATTATGCTCGTCGAACCACATTAGTATCTTATCGAGGTAATGTAAGTCTCCAAATTGCTCTGCACTCGTTCTAATGCGTATGTTCGAATTTCCTTGCAGGTCAAACTGCATTTGTCCTATCATGCTTTTCAACAAAGGCGCGGACGCATTTACGTCAGCTCCATGTACTAAAAGTTCGTAAGTGATTTCGTGTTGCCATTGAGACCACGAGAAATCAACTTGCGATCGGTCATTCACACGACTATTCACATCCGCACCATATTCAATTAGCAACTTTGCGTTTTTCGGTTGGTGACTTTGCGTAGCGATGGTTAGCGGATATACGCGATTTGGACTGTCGTTTTGGTTCGGATTCGCTCCATGCTTTAATATACATTCCGTCCAGAAGCTGTCCTCCTCGCTTGCGACCTGCATGAATAAGGGCTCTAAGCCCCATTTTGTCGCAATTCGTGCTTTATTGGGATCCGCTCCTTTCTGCAAAAGTAGCTCGAATACTTCTTTGTCCCTATTCGCAAAGGCTTTACCTAGCAATGATGTTGCTAACTCGTCGTGCCCCTCTACAAGTGCAGTAATTTTGTTTATGTCGCGCATTACAACGTATTGATTTCCAAGTCGAATTAGATACATGCGGTAACCATAGTTGCTAAGCAGCCAGGCGCATAGCAAAGATAGGACGCACCATAAAACGAGCCAAACCTTTTTGTTTTTCAAGTTAACTACCCAAACCTGCAATCAAAAGAAGTCAGCCATCCCAGGGAGGATATCCGCGGTATGCCGCGTGATTGGATCCGCACTACGCGCTTTCAACCAATACGTTGGGCCTGAAGACGAATTCGGAAGCGACCATCCGAACAAGGGCGAGTCCTGCAAGGTACTTAGAATCTCACCTTTGACGCGATAGTTGGTTATGGATCGCCGTGCCGCATTAATTGACGTTGTAAACTTATTCACCCCAGACGCATTAAAGGTTGTAGCGCGTTTGCCCGTATGCAATGCTGCAGCCGTTGCTAAGCCGCCGCCCAGAGAGTGACCCGTAAAATGAACATTCAATCCAGCTGCCTTCGCGCGAGCAACTACAGATGTTGCCTGTTCTTTCGCTTTCTCAAATTGCCATCCCTCCGCAAACATACCGGTGCCTTGTTGGAAGTTATTCGCCCAGTCGCCAAAATGCGAGAGTGTAGGCGTCGAACCTTCGTATACCATCACCATTTCACCTCGCCGACGATTTGTGTACAAACGAGAGTGATACGAAAAACCACTGTGAACTGTTTCATCAGTCTTCCTTTCACTTGTCCAACCTGCGTCCGCAATACGTTGCCGTAATTCTACGTCGCCATCGTAGATATCCAAACTCAACATAGCATAGTCGTTATCGTAACGCGCCTGCGTTGCGGAAGGTGGGGGACCATTTTGATTACGCTCCGCACTCTTCCAAGCCTCAATAAATGAAATTAAGAGAACTTCATTTGCAACTAGGGCCATGAGAGTCGCCCCCAACCCACCTGCAAATCCAAATGCCGCAGAGCCAGCCCAAACAAGTCCAACCCCCGAGAGTGCTCCTGCCGCAGCACCTGTTAAGATTCCTACCAGCAAGTTCGTACCCGAGTACGAAGAAATCACACCACCTGCGGTCCCCCCGACTATTGCTCCACCGATCGAAAAGCTGCCAAGAAGTCCGCCGAGTCCCTCGTACATGCCGGTGGGATCGCTGTGTAGGATCGGGTCACCATGGGTAAACGCATACCTATTAAAACTTTGCGGATTGGTGGCGATTCCCGCAAAGGGATCTAGTCGATTGAAGCGGCCGAGATTGGGTTGGTACCATCGGGCTCGCAAGTACTGTTGCCCGATTCTCGAATCAAACGACTCGCCTGAATACAGCATGTTCGTCAAAGCTTGGGCTTCAAGCCCGGTGGCATTTGCTCCGCCGATTGCTTGGCCTGCTGCGTTGTGGATCGCAATCAATTCTCCGTAGGCTGCGTAGGTGTACGCTTGTGCGATCGCCGCCGCCGCATCGAACAGTACGCGAACCGAACCGTGCGCGTCGTGCCCGAAACCTAGACTGGTACCCTCGCCCCAACCGTTGCCAGTCGGAGACTGAGAATATACGGTTTGTTTGATCTCGTCGGCTCCAAATTGATAGACGATTCGCTTCAACCCTTGGCCGGCGGCGTTCGTAGTTGTCTCAACGAGTGTTTGGGCATACCCCGTATGGTTGTTGTGGTCGATCAAGTAGTTTGTCGTCTTGGAGCGTTCACTTGGCTCGAATGTTCCATTGTTGTTGATATCGGAATACTCCGTCGCGCTGATGCGAATACTCGAACTGTCGTAGGTGTATTCCACTCGGGTCCTGGGGCCGCTGTTTGTCGCCATGACTACCGAGGACAGTCTGCCCTGCAGGTTATACGTAAACAGTTGCGAGGATACCGGTGTTGCACTCGCTACCACAACCTTCGATGCTTGTTGCGTGCCGACCCACGTGTATGTCGTTTGCCTGTCTACGGTGCCATTATTGTCACGGTCTAGCAACTCATCTAAGAGTCGGTCATTGACGTCATAGCGATACGCAAATACTTCGTCGACCGAGTTCGGCGTCGAGGCCAAGTTGACTGTTCGCTTCATGCGATTGCCAAAAAGGTCCAGCATCAACGACTCGGTTCGGTCCAACGCGTTGTCGAAACTGTCGATCGTTTCGTTAAATAATCGCTTGTCCGCATCGTATGCCCAATCGTAAATCGTTTGCTGTGGCGTGTCGGCGGTGGTTGCATTTTGATCCGCGTCCATCCAAAACTTTTCTACCATGCGTTTTCGTTGGCCGCTCGCATCATACGAATAGACGAACTCAGCCCGCTTGGGATTGTCCCCTAGATCATAGGGAGTTGCATCGGGGGCGTAGTGCCGCATGCGCGTGATCGCTCCTGTATGATTCACTGCCGTCGTTTCAATCACGCCGTCGGGCAAGACGACCCGCAACGGACGGCCGTTAAGGTCGTGACCGTACATTGTCTTCTCTTGTTGCGCAGCTGAAAGCAACGTGTCATTTTTCTCAACTACGATGACTTCCGTCAGCCAACCAAGCTCATTGTAGTTGTAACGCGTGTCTTCCACAGCATCTACTAAGTTAGCGGGGGAAAGTCCCGATGATTTGGTTATCCACATCCGAGTCTCACGCCCGGTCACTTTGTCGTAAGCATAGTTGATCGTCCCCTCGGGGGTGGACTCTTGAATGAGCTGCCCGCGTTCGTCGTATATCCATTGCTCAGCGCGGGCCACAATAAACGCACCCGAACTATTGGACGATCGAACCACTTTGTTTTTTCGGCCATACGCATCGTAGCTAAACTGCCACTTCTCAGACGCATTGGCAACACCGGCGGCATACGCAATCGAATTGGAATAAAACCGTTGTTCCGCTAAACGGCCAGTACCTACTCGATAATTTGGATCCGAGGCAGGAAGATGAGTCGTGCCATTGTCGTATACAGACTCGGTGACGACACCTTCAAACGAAGTATGTGTTGCCTGTTGACCTCGATCGTTGTAGGTAAATAATTCGATGTTGCCGGAGGGCAAGGTTCGCGAAATTTGGCGCCCTAAGGCATCGAAGGTAAACGTTGTGCGACGACCCAACGGGTCTTGCAGCAGCGTTTGGTTCCCGGACCAATCATAGCCATAATCAAATCTCGGTTCGTCCAATTGGGTGATGCCATCACCGTCGCTATCCAATGGATCAGGAACTGCGGGTAGGGTAACGGAAATAAGACGCCCATTGGAATCGTATTCGTTTTGTTTGCTGTTATTGCCCTGGTCTGTTTCCTTGATAACACTCCCCCATTTATCGAACTCCACTAAGGTGTAGGAGCCATCGGCGGCAATCGATTTGTACGCCCTGCCTAAGTGATCATAGACTTGGCTATTGGATCGAGCCTCGCTTCTATCGAGAAGCACAACTCCATTCACATCTCGGCCACGGATGTTTGTCCAGGTCCGAAACGCACGTCCCTGGTCGTCGTATTCGATTTCCGTAACCAACCGGAGCGGCTCGGGTGATTCCACAGTCATGACTGGCGCTCCAATTTGACGCACCTGGCGACCTCGCTCATCGAACTCAAATCGCGTCTCGACACCAGGATGTCCAGGGCCGATGCCCGTTACCGATTTAATCGTGCGCCCTTGATCGTCAAAAAACGACAGCGACCGGCTGATCAGATTGATATTGCCACTTGCATCGACCCCTTGGTTGAGAATCTTGATCGAGTAGGGTCCATCCGACCTGTTGGGGTCTAGTACGACTGCCCCGTACCGATCGAGCAGTGCCAGCTTGATGCCATCACGACGTTCCACTTTGAACGCTCGTCCCAAATCATCGTAAAAGGTTCGTGTGCCCGTTGTACCAGCCAAAGCGGCGTTTGTTCCCTCGACAAATGAGTCTGCAACGAGAATTGTTCGCCCAATTTCGTCGACTGCGGATCGGGAGACTATCCACACAATGTTCCCTTGGTCGTTTAGAGACTGCGTGCGCGTTTGAACAACATCGCCTGCGAGGCCATAGTACCGCTCTGTCCAGAGTCCGTTCTCATTGCGAACTCGGGCTGCCCGACCGGCGTTGTCATACAGGGTTTCCGTAGAGCTAATGATCATCCCAGCCGAAAGGATCTTCGATTGCAGGCTATGGTAGTTGCTGAAATTCGAGGTTGGAGGGGCGCCCGCCATGTCTGCTACTTGTACGACGACGTCTTTCAATCGCTGCGTGCCAATGACTTGACCAGCAGTGTCGTAAAGGGTTTTGCTCGCATTGAGCGTTGGACTTGTCGCGGGCTGGGCCGAATTCTCAGGTACGGAATCGGTCACCAGTAGAACTTGACCTTGTACGTCGTAGACAGTCCATTGGCTTGTCCATACACGCGACAACGCAAAAGTGCTATTCGGACCTGCGATGCGTGTCTCCACTTCTTGTCGCATTTGTATTTGCTTGCCACGACGATCATAAAAATAGTCGGTGCGAAGTCCGCGTTGATCGGTCTGCCTTTGGACTTGGCCTGTCTTTGGATCGTAAACGGTGCTCGTCGCCCATTGCAAGGCCGAGACAATTTGGCCTGACGCATCTTGGACTCGATGAACGAGTCGCGTCGCGGTGATTCGGTCTGCGGCATCAAAGTCTTTTTCTTGGCGAACTTCGAGCGGTTTACCATTTGTATCTTTTTCATAAGAGATGCTCGCAGTTTGGCGGCCGTTCGCATCGTACTCAAATCGATTTAGTTTGGCATCGGTGTTTGTGACCGAAATGAGGTTTCCTTGCGTGTCATACTCATTGTCAATGAGCAGCAGTCCACTTTTGTTTCTGATCTTGTCGACTTGCCCACGCGCTAGGTAATTAAGAAGTGTTTTTTCGCCTGTCGGGGTGGTCGTCGCAAGCAGATTGCCTTTCGAATCGTAGTTGTAGCTGGTCGCGATCCCTGTTGAACTCACTAGCGAAGTCACCTGATGCAATTTATCATCGTAAACATACCGGGTAATCTCTCCGCGCGTATCTGTGACGGTTACCGGTTGGCCAAATTCGTTGTAAGAATAGTACGTGACTAAGTCGTCTCTCACGCCGGAGTTGCCGTCCGCTGTGCCGATCACCTGACGTTGTTGGAGAAGATTGTTATCCGAGTCATAGTTGCTAAGCGTTTGCACACCTCGAGCATCTACGGATCGAACTGGATTGCCACGACGATCGAGCAGCAGCTTGATGTCGTTACCGGTACCGTCCGCCCCATTATCGATCGCCTGTTCGCGTTTGCGAATATCGTAGCTATAGCCAGTCGTCCATTTCTCCACATCCTTGAGCGATTCAAGTCTCCGTTCGGCATTGTACGAAGCCAGGAGCTGTTCGCGGCCAGCAGCATCGATGATCGACTTGAGCAAGAATTGCTTGCCTGGGACCATTGTGTCAGATAAATGGTAGGTGAGTAGAGTGGTTTGGCCGAGGCGATCGGTAACAAAGATCAAGTTTCCGATGGCGTCATAGGAATAGGTGACGGTTTGATTCATCTCATCGCGGATGCTGGTGATGCGATTGTCATTGGCTTTATCGCGAGTCACTGCGATTCGCCGGCCAGACCAATGCTCTATCCCGTCCGGAGTAATCGTAGTCCTGTTCCCATTGCGATCTTCGATCCAAGCTGTGTTGTCGACGCGAGCGTCGATGTGGATTTGAATGCCGGACTGCAGGTACAGTTTCCAGAAGCCACCAAAGGCTCGCGAAGCTGGGTGGAACGATTCCGCACCCGCAAACGAAACATACTCCCAAGCGGATTCGCCGCTGGCTATTCGCAACATGGGTGTCTTCTCGACCTCGAGGAACGACGTGTTGCCTTTGTCGGGCGCAAAATAGGGGAGCCAGCTTATACTGATGCCCAGCATGTTCGGGTGTTCAGGATAAGGCCGAAACGTGAATCCCTCGCGAGAGCCATCAGGGAGGGTAACCGTAATACGCGTGCCATCCAGTAGGACAGGGAACCCGCTTGAGCCCGGCGACGCATTCTCTGCGTAGGCGATTTCGACTTTTGGGATTCCGAAATCGAGAGCCCATCCGCGACCGAAATCAAGTACTTTGTTGGCGCGGCTACTGCTATAGGAACGCTGAACCTTGAGCGGCACATCCGGTGTGGCCAAATTAAGGTCCGAAAAAACGAGCGACAATATGCCCGGTTTGTAGTTGCCGTCGAGTTGGATCGGTACGGACTTCTTGGCAACATTGAGATGCGTATCACTGGCATAGACGTTCAGTATCCAAAGTCCGTTGTCGAGCAAAGTAGTATCGACGGTCGCAATGACCCCACCCCTGATTTCCTTGTTGGAGACAACTCGTTTGACTTCGATGGCCTGGTTTGGTTTGTCAGCGGGATGGACCGTTACCCAGTACTCGGCAAGTTCGTCATACGGATCATCAATGGTGGCAAGGATATCTATCGGTTCCAGAATGGTCTGGTTGTAAATTGGGGATTGAATGAAGACATCGGGCGGAGCACCATCGAGTGCGACTTGCAGGACGACCGCATTGTTTGCACCCGCGTAGCCAATATTGTTGGAGGTATCCTTGGCGGTAACTTCGAATTTATAGTAACCGATCTGACTCGCTTGGCCGGCCATGGCCAACTCCGAGGAGTTGACGGTAGCTCTGCCCTGGTCATCCAGTACGATGACTAAGTTACGCTGAATCCAGGTGATGTTGTTTGCGCTATAGCCAACAAGTCTCAAGGACAGACTGCCGGTTTGAATTCCAATTTCGTCTTTTGCGCTAACAAAGACACGAGCATCCCGATTCACTTCGAGTATGGATGGATCGGAAAGGAATTGCACAGAAGGCGGAATCGTGTCACGCGTTAGCGTGACCGTGAAATCCGTAGAATCTTCGCCGCCTTGTCCATCGCTTGCTATAACGCGTAATGGGTAGGCAGTTGTCGTCAAAACGACATTGGAATCCCACTGAATCGTCCCTGTCTTGGAATCGATCGCCAGACCTGGAGGGAGCGGTTGACCGGACTGCATCGCGAGAGAGTACTCGATGGAATCCAGGTCGCTGTCCGTTGCATTTGCTTTTGTGGACCAATCCAAGCCACCCGTGAAAGTTACGTTTTCCAGATCCTCGAGAACAGGTGATGCATTTCTTCGGACTCGAATCTGTTTGGATTGAACCGAATAGAATTCTCCGTCATCGACCCGAACGGTCACCTGATGCAGTCCGATCTGCGACTCTGTTGCTCGCCAAGTGATAACCCCAGTGACCTCATCGATGGTCATTCCGAGTGGCGGTTGAACAAGTCGAAACGAGAGATCCGTTCTGCCTGGAGCGGAATCCGCCGCGATCATTTGAAACTGAATACGACCGCCGAGTATCCACAGGTCGGGAAGGGTATTGGTAAAAACAGGTGGGCTATTTACCATCGCATCGAAAACGTTCACTTTCACTTGTTGTTCTGATTGACCGCCGCGCCCGTCTTGAACGGAAATGGTCGCGGACTGCTCAGCACCATGCGAAACGACAGGCCGCAGGGTGAGTTGCCCCGTGGTAGCATGCATACTCCAACCTTGAGCGGTGGCGAGTGCCCTATCACCAGCTAACGAGTAAGTGAGGATGTCTTCGTCCAAATCCGACGCCGCAATTGAATAGGAATAGACCTGACCTAATCTTGCGTATGGCGAAGGAGTCGAGGAAATTCTCGGTGGTGTATTCGAGGCACGAACCGCAATTTCGTACGATTGTCTTGTGATCCCCCCGTAACCATCTGATACGGCGAGCACAATAGCTTGCGAACCGAGATCCGACATCGAAGGTACCCATGACATTCTTCCGGTCGCTGCATCTACCTTGATAGTGTTGGGACCTTTTTCGAGTCTCCAGTGGAGGACATCGTTGTCACTATCCGCGGCATTGGGTAGATAATTGTATTCGAGTCCAGCGACCGCTGCTTTTCGTGGAATGGAGTGGATGACGGGCGGAGTGTTTTCAACGGTTTTCGTAATGATTACTAGATTCTGTTGATCGGTCGTCAATTGATCGCGAGCCGAAGTAGCTCGAAATCGAATGGAAACGGGTGGCACACTTGGTGACGTGATGAGACTCTTTGGCGGCGTCCATACAAAGATGTTGCCATTCTCGAGCCTCATGCCGGAGAGTGGATTGACGAGTTCATACGTAATAGCGTCTCCGTCCAAATCGTTTGCCTTGAGCTCTAACGCGTAAAGGATACCGGCGGGAAGTGTTGTGCGTGGGCTCGAGTCGAAGACTGGGGATGCATTGGTTGGCCCGAGCGCTTGAACCGTAAAGACCTGTTCATCGAATGCGCCCTGCGGGTCCGTTACTCGGATCGTCAACAAATGCTTACCTCGTTGCGCGATGTCATTGGATGCGTAGGTCAACACACCAGTCAATTGTGCGATTTCTGCGCCCTCTAACGGATGAACCAACGAGTACCTCAGCCCTGACCGATCTTCGCTGTTCGGGTCGGTAGCGCTAACGACGTACCTAAAGGCGGAACCTCCGATAGCAAGGGTCGCGTTTTCGGGTGCGGAACTTGTGATTCGTGGAGGAGCATTTTGGAGAACCGTTAGAACAAACGTTTGAAAACTCTCGAACTCTTCATGGTCGTTCGTTTTGACTTCCCGAACCCGAATCTTAACCGGATAGTTGCCTGCAGTTTTTGGTATGCCCGTTACCTTTCCGGTGTTCGGATGAATGGACATCCACGCTGGACTTTCCAGAAGTGAATACTCGAGTACATCGCCATTGGCATCGAATGCTTTGATTTGGTAGCTGTATTCGGCATCGCGAGCAGCGGGGCCGACCGGTTTTGAAATAAATTCAGGTGGCTCGTTGAGCACGTAAGGCTTGATCGCTGAAACCGAAAACCGCTGAAACGTGGTCTGTTGCAACGCATTGGACACTTCGAGCACGACCGAAAAGTTTCCATATTGCGTCGGCTTCCATTTCACTAAACCGTTCGAGTCAACCGTCATGCTTTGTGGACCGGTTGACAGTCGGTAGGACAAATTGGAATCCGATGACGTAACTTGATAGCGGTAGCCTGAGTCGTCGTTCAAGAGAACGGCGACGGGCGGATGCGAAGTAATACGAGGATAGCCATCGGAGTGTTGCGTGACGATGAGCGTTGTGGCTTGTTGTCGGCGAATGGCAGACCCATCCAGCGCGAGTGAACCGTCGTTGGCATGTAACACTAGCGGATATGCGGACTCCGATCCGCTGGAAGGCGGAACGAAATCGACTCGGCCGGTTGACGTCACCGATCC
The DNA here is from genome assembly GCA_031374515.1 of Pirellula sp. Lineage (GTDB taxonomy): Bacteria > Planctomycetota > Planctomycetia > Pirellulales > Pirellulaceae > JBKCUI01. The sequence continues at coordinate 64,173 of JANMGH010000084.1, forward strand.
AACGGAATCCACTGCCTTAGAAAAGGTAACCATGTTGCCATCCGGATCGGTAGCTGTTGAAACGAATGACCAGGGCTGCCCAGGGATCAGTTCTCCAATGGGTGAATTCGAAAAAGTCGGCCAATCGTTTTTAACACGGAAGCGTACCTGCATTTTGTATTGCGTCTGGCCGCCTTCATCGTCCGTGAGCATAGCGACTATCTCGTAGCTTGGATCGTCCAGTGTCAGACCGCTCAGGGCAGTCGCATTGACAGTAACAAGCCCAGACGTGGACACTTGAATTGCCCCTCCATCCGACACCGGGCTGCCATTTTTTCGAAGATGCACATAGCTGTATACGATCTTGTCGGAACCACCATCGGGGTCGATTCCGATCAATTGATGTGTCCATTTTTGATTCAAGAAGACTGGACCGGTCGCATTGTTGGTAACAAATGGATGCTCGCCATCGTTGACGGAAGGTGCGACCTTGGTAAAGACTTGCTCGGTCGCTTCGCCGCCGTGGCCGTCGGTGACACGTATCTTCACTACGGGATCAGTTGTCCGTGTGGCACCGAATCGCGCTTGATCCGCTAGTGTGGGCGTCCATCGAATCACTCCGTTGGAATCGATGGTCATTCCCGGTTGTGGATCGACGAGTTCGAAAGACAATGCGTCGCCATCGGGATCGACTGCGTTGAATGCATAAGTCCATGTTGAGCCAGTCATCGCATCGAAGGGGACGGACCGAATGAATGGCGCTTGGTTTCGTTGTGAGACGGGCAATGTGAATTTCTGGCCAACGCCATGTTTTGCCTGGGCGTCATCGGTCACCCAAAGGTGAACTTGGTAGTTACCCGAAAGGGAGGCTGGCACCCATTGGATTTCAGGCTTGCCATTTGCGTTGGTGCCCAGTTTCATCCCGGTCGGTGGATCAAGCAACTGATACTGCAAAGGGTCGTTGTCTGGATCCGATGCAAGAATTTCGTATCTCCAAATAGTGCCGATGATCGCTGGACCGACTGGCAAACTGGAGATTACCGGCAGTTCAGAGACTTTGGACAGTACGTCGAGGCTGAACTGCTGTATGGTTTTGCCGCCGCGTCGATCGTCAGCTTGCATGGCAAATTGAAAACTTCCAAGTGCGTTAGGAGTCCAGTTGACCAGACCACCGGTACTGACAGACAATCCATTTGGCCCAGCAACTTTTGTGAAGACGAGAGTGTCTCCGTTTGAATCGATCACTTCGGGTACAAAATTCCATGCCTGTGAAATCTCGATGACTAAAGGTTCAACGTTGAGGAATTCCGGTGACTGATTGGGGGTGACCACGGTCAACGCGTAGCTCTGGTAGGTCACGCCACCTTGACCATCCGACACTTGGAGGCTGACATTTTTTTGTCCGACATCTGTTGCTCCTGGCATCCAGAACAGAGTTCGTTTGGCTGAGTCGAGGACCATTGCTGTTGGCCCATTGGTCAACTTGAATTGAAGCGAGTCGCCGTCCGGATCGCTGACGATGAACTCGTAGCTATATCGTTCTCCTACGACCGCGAGCATCGGCGGAGAGCTCGAAATGACTGGCCTTCGGTTCTGGAAATTGGGTTCAGCGGTAGCGACAATTTGGAACAAACCTCTGACTTCTCCACCTCGTCCATCGTTAGCAGCGATCACAATATTGAATGGGCACCCCAATTGATAGACTGTCGGCGTCCATCGAATCAGTCCAGATCGCTTATCGATGGTCATGCCGGGTGGAATCGAATCAGCGTTACCGTTCTCGATTAGGCTAAAGGATAGAACGTCGGAGTCGGGGTCGGAGGCAACCACTTGCAGCTCGAAGGGTCGATCTGCGAAGGCATTCTGATTTGCAATTGGGTTCATCGTGGGCGGGTGGTTTCCAACGTTGATGGGATTCGCGTCCACGTCCCAAAGCTGAACGGTTTTCCCACCGCGGCCATCATCCGCTTGCACAGTGAATGAGTACCGTCCGACGGCATTTGGCAGCCAGTAGATCTGTCCCGTACTCGAATCGATCGTTGCGCCATGATTGTCGTCGAGGAGCGAATAGGTTACCGAATCACCATCTGGGTCCGTTGCATCTGCATCGTAGGAGTAAGAGTAGTTGATCCCGATGGGCATGCGACCCAGTACAATGTTGGTCCCGTGTCTCAAGAACTCGAGATAAAATTCATGCGAACCTCCATCTCCAGTGAACTCCAGTTCAACCGTTTTGGATTCCGTCGAATTGATTGCCAACCTGCTGGGCGAAATGTTGGTCGATACCCCTGAATAATCACGGATCGCAACATCGACATCGTAGCCTGCATAACTAAGTGTCGAAGCGATGGCCTGCTGAATGTAGACTTTTAGACTCTCCGGATCCGCTTCATTTAGTTCGACGTAAAGTGGTTCGTTTGGCGCAATGGTGCCATTGAGAATGGTCTGCGTAGAACTATTGAGAGCCCCGGTCAGTCTGCTTAGCTCGGAAAGGAGTGAGCCGGGCGTTCGTGGGTTCCCCGTGGTGCTCGTTGGTCCAGTGCCAATTCCAATGACTAGTGCACCGATATCGACGAGCGCCGAAACAGCATCCTGCACCGATGCAGCGTCGCCGTTTGGTACGTGGGCGTGGCCATATACCGCATCAAATTTCGGATCGTGTTGTACACATCCTGCAGCGACGACGTCGCGAAAGGACTCACCGACCATTTTTCGGATATCGACGGTTGTGTTGCCAACGCCATTGACATCCAGCACAGCGCACCCGTTCGGATCGAGATCGACCCGATAAACCGAACCGTTGTCTGTTGCGGTAATAATAATGGGGAGCGCACCGGGCCGGAATCCGCCCCCACCCACACGATTGCGAGGAACACTTGCAATCAAATCAATCGGCTCAAAAGCTACAACTTGATCGCTCGTGTATTTCGCCACGGGCAACATACGATTGAATTCGGAGTTCTTCAAGGAGAAAAGATTCGTTCCATCGGCATCGAAATAGTCCACGCGAACTCGAGCGTTGGCGTTCATTCCATCAAAATAGACCTGGTCACCCGCTGAGACTTGGATACGGTTTTGATGCGATCTAAGGTCCGATACGGACAAACTTTCGCTGGCGTTCCACTTAGCCGTAGAAACCTCAAAATGCGGTCGTGTAAGTTCCTTTTCGATCTTGCTCTTGAGTTTAAAAGCGAACGGAACTATTGGTCCTGAAAAATTTGAAGCCGAGAGCAGGATGAGGTACTCGCCGTCAGCAGGCAAACGAATAGGATTTGATTTTTGAAAAAGCGGGTAGACGTCACCTTGAAAACTGATTTCCGATCCGGACGGCGTGATGAGAGTGGCCGCGGAAAATGGGCTGGGGGTGTCGGCCGATTCGAACGAGACTTCTTGTCCTGTTCTCCCCTTGAACCGAATCACTGCCGATGTGTGTTCTGCATCCATTCGGCCTTGGACTTCCTGCCCCAACTTCAGGGTTAGTGAATTCGACTTCGCATCTAAGAGCTGAAACTGAATGGCCTGGTTACCCACTTGATCGGATATTGCGATCCGATACTTACCGGCCGGCAATCCCCCTTGTCCGGGTTGCGAGTAATCCTCCGTTGCACCATTTAGGCCGCCGATGGTGCTGAACTGTGTTGCGTGCAAAACTTGGGTACTACTTGTGCTGCCCCAGCGCAGCGGGCTGCCTACTTCGGATCGCAAAGTCCAATTGCCAATACCTTGGAGAGGTCTGAACAACATCAACTTGGTGGAGTCCAATTCAAAAGAGAATTCGCGTTGCACACCCGGTGCTAACGGCCCAACGGAAATTATTTCATTAAGTTCGATGGGATTTGCCACTGGCAGAGGGATAGCGATACCTTCGTTTAGGCTTGCCGTGAATTGAAATTCGTAGTCCGCATTGAAGTCTTTTGCTTCGTTGTACTCCACTTCCGTAAGAGGTATGTTGGATCGAAGACTGGCAGGTGGTTCACGATCAATGACCAACGCAAATGTGCCGTCTTCGGGGATTGAGAACTGGCGTATACGACCAATGGTCGATGTTGGCATTAAACGTTGTCCGTTTTGTAAATGGAAATGCACATCGATATGCGTGTCGATATGTTGCCAGTCATTTGCTGACAACGCCAGTATGTCACCTTTCTGTGCAACGACTCGGTATATCGTAGCCTTGAGCGAGTTGTCGAGTTTCCCCGAGATGGGTTGATTCAAAGGGAGTGCTGGCTGGTCGCTAATTTTCGCGACGCGGTACATGAGCTTGGATGCCGTGTCCAGAACGAAATCGTTCTTCCCATGGAAGCCAAATTGGGAACGGGGAACGTCGTTTAAAGCCATTCCGCCAATTTGAGATTGCAGACTACCTGACGATCCGTCGTCCAGTGTCGTTCCGTTTGTGGTGCCGTCAAATCCTTTTCCCGCAGCAATTTGGTACAACGCTTCGATGATCGACTCTTCGGATGTAAGTCCACCATGGCCTTGATTGGCTCGCTTGAGTGCCGACTCTATGACTTCTTGAAAGCGTGGGTAGGACTGGTCGAGAACAGGTTGATTGAGGGTAAAGGGGCGAGCCTCTGTCGCCTCTTGACTATAAAATGTTTTAAAGTCTTCGAAACGCGAAACACCAAATCCGAAATCGGTGTTCGGGAAATCCATGCGCAGCTTGTTGGCAACGTCTAAGAAGCGAGTGCTCAATAAGTAGTTTGGCCCTTCGAAACTCTCGGTATCGTCGAGCAACAACATAACATCCACCTTTGGGGGCGAGGCCGAAACGGAGAACCGAACGTTTGCGCTGACTTTGTCCCCCTTCGCGAGGTTGAACCAGAGCCGTTTCTGGTTTGCTTGCCCGGTCGGTTGGATAACTCGAACGTCCCCGAGAGGCGACAAGTCTTGCCCCGCCAATTCGAAACGAATTTTGGGTGTGCTGGTGAAGACAGGGGCATGATTGTTTGGCGCGACAGCAATCTCAAATGCTTGAGTGGTTGTGGCCCCATTCCTATCCGATACGTCGAGGAAGATTTTGATTGGGCCGACAGCATCGCTGCTGGAAACCATGCGCGTCAAAGTGCCTGTGCCATTTCTGTTGTCCACAATCTCCCAACCCAGCGGCGCGCGTACGCCAAACACCATCATGTCGCCATCTGGGTCCTTTGCGGCGAAATCATATGCGTACCGTCTTCCAACCTCAGCATCGACCACTGGACTGGTTGTAAAAACCGGTGGCTGATTGGCATTTGCAATTTTGATCCAATACTCCTGCGTAGCCGTTTGGCCGGAAGTATTTTTTGCAGTGATGGTGACTAAGATCGGATCTCGCTGACTCTCCGCAACATTCCATTGCACGAGCCCAGTCATTGAATTGATGGAGATTCCTGATTCGTCACTTACCAAGCTGTAAGTAATGGTTTGCTGCTGTGTGTCTACCGCTTTTGCCTCATAGCGATAGAGTTCTGAAGGGAATCCAATTTCATTTGGCGTTGATACAAAGCTTGGGCCAAGACTTGGCCTGATATAGTGTGGTCCATGAATCGAGAGTGAAATAGTCGAACTATTAAGCGTTTCGGTCCAGTCATTTCGTTGTCGATACTGCAGAGTTAAGTCGCCAATGAATCCAACGGGTGCCTTGAATTTCAAGCCCTTCATTTCGCTCTGTTCCATGCCAATCCGTTCCCTTACAAATCCTAGGTTATTGGGATTCCCCATAGCATAGAAAACGTAAGCTTCTAACGGTCCAGCACCTCCAACATCATTTCCAAAAGCACTGAGCCCGTCGATTTCGAGATCGACCGATGGTCCATTGTGATCGTTCCAAACGTAGATTCCTTGATTTGTGCCTGAATACGTGTCTTCGCTGGTCGGCGCATGCGTCCAAGTAGAATACGGCTGAGTACCTTGCGCTTGGGTATCGGGAACTAGAAATGGACCATCATCGACTTTGACCGCGATATAGCTGCCGATGATCCCATCACCTGCATGGACATCCGCCAGGAATGCATCGCCGACGATTCCCATCCTGCCATCGTCGGCCATAACTACGTAGGTTAGGTAATCGACACCGACGAAATCAATCGGAGGCGTGTAGATGACATCCCCGTCTGTTTGAATTTGATAATATCCACCTTGAAGCGATCGTCCTTGCTTTGGAAACAGGGAGGGAATAGGTACAGTCTGCAGGAGTCGACGACTCTCCCAATCCGTTGCGGATTGGGCATGGATAACACGGCCAGCTAAATCGCGAACAACACCAGCACTATCCGTTGCCATCGCTTGATCGTTTTCAAAGACATTGCCGATCCGATTCTGGCTCGTGTTACTATGAATCGGGAAGACTCCGCCGAAATAGTCCGGCTGCGCGCGAGGAGGGGCGATAGCAGTCGAGAAATCGAATTGAAGATCGGACCGCAGCCTACTTCCGAATCCATCGTTTGCGAAACCGTTGAGCATTCTGGTCTCGTAGGGAATTGATAAGGAAGGCGAGACACCGTAGGCAAAGGGAACATCCAATTGCACCCGCCCGCTTGGAAAGGTCAGTAGATTCCATCGATTCTCTAGCTGTTGACTGTCGTATTCTTGGGACAGTCCATCGAACAAACGGTGCCGATCGCAGTACACGTATGGATAGGACGGACTATCGGGTTCGTAATTCGCGAGGTACTTTCCTTCATAAGTACTATTGGATTCGCCCAAGTAGTAATAGGTGTCGTTAGGTGGTCGGCAGATTTGATCAACATAGTCCGACGTCTGCTGCAATGCTATGTTTGGAATCAACGTTGGCACGATGTCACCGAACTTGAGGTCTTTGAGTCCGACAACGACATCATTCATTAGGGCAGTTTGCAAAATGCGATTTTGCCCATCACCAGCCAATACAAATCGATCTGGCTGCGTGTGCGAACTGTTTACAACATGGACGTCCACTTTTGCTACGTCAGAACTATCGCCTTTTTTCAATTGAAACAGAAAAGAGTCATGGCCAGTGAACCCAAGCTTCGGACGATATTTGAACTGTCCGTCAGCATAGACTTCCACAACTCCATTAGCAGGTGCTTGAACAAGACTCGCTTCTTCGCGGAATGAGTTCGTTAGTGATCCGGAGTAGTAATTTGGAAAATAAAGAATACTCGACGAGCCTGAGTACAATTGCACTAGATCGATCGTTACCGACATATCACGGGCATCGACAGGTCCAAAAGAACTGCTTGGAAAACCTGCTGGATACGTTACGACGGCACGCCCAATATCCCGGTCCCACGGTACAGAGACGTCTAAAAAGAAATCGGAGAGTTTGGGGAGTATTGGAGGTGCTCCCGGAAATTCGGGGGGAACCCAGATGGCTGTTGGAATCGATACGTTTCTCTGAGTTTCACCTGGCTGAAAAGTGACAATACCGGTGGGATTAGCTCTGCTCACATTCTCACCTAGCACTCCCGCTTTTATCGCATAACTTGCAGTAATCGTGGTGGGCATTGGACTGGCTAATGAAACCGAAAAAACCGCTACGTCTCCACCAGCCAACGTCACGTTCGAGACCTGAAGCTCAGGCAGAACTTTGTCTCGAATCGATAATTTCGCTTCGGCAATTTGTTTCCAGGGAGTCGTCAACGACATAAAGAAAACATCATCGGGCTCGACCAGAAAATCTTGATAGGTTTGGATGCTTAGTGGTTTCCATGTTTCGCCTGGCTGGAACAACATACTCCCCTGGATCGATTGATAGTCCGTTGCCGAAGCGCTTCCGTTTAACGACTCATAGGAGATCGTAATTGGAACATCGAACGGTTTTTCCAGTTGAATTCCAAATTCTGCTTGCGAGCCTTCATCTAGGTAAAACGTGGGCGTTTGATCCGCTGGCGATAGCGGTTCATTCGCGATGGCAAACTCCTTGCCGCGAGTGAAACGTGCTTTTGGAATTTGTTTTACGTTATCCACGATAGTGACAGCGATCTCTTCCTCCGAATCCCAAGGGGTCTTGATGCGAAGTAGAAAACTCTCGTAGTCCTCTTTGAGAAGATCCTTCCGCGTGGGAATGACGATTGAGAAACTGGTCGTCTCGGACGAAGTCTCTACGACCCCTTGTTTGCTTTCGTAGTCGCTACTGTTAGCGCTCCAGTCCCTTGTCGAATACTCAAACGATCGGGCAGTGGCATAAGCAACGGGACCATGCGTCTCAACCGACTCCAAAACATCAATCTTGATGGTTTCCCCTTCATAGACATTGAAGGTGGGATTGGAAATGGGACTTTGATTGTTGAGCAGCAATGTTGGTCGTGCTTTATTGTTGATAGAAATCGCGCTTGTCACGCTGCCGAATTGGGGCGCATTGGCACGAACTAATAGTGTTTCTAGATCTTCATTCAAATAGTCATAGAGCGTATCGATTGCGAATTCCTTTTCGAATTCGCCTGGGGCGAAAACGAGCGTACCTTGACTAGCGATGTAATCCCCGCCGCTCCTTGTTTGGCTGACACCTGTGGCAGTTCGGTCCTCGGTTGCGTAGTTGACTGCCAAGTACTCGTTCATTCTGCTTGCGTTTCTTCGGATTCTAACCCTCGCTGTCTCCCCTTCCTCCACTATCGGCGAACTAATCCAAAGCTGCTTTTCATCACCGGATGGCCACATGCTCGGCAAGGAATCGTCGATGCTAACATAGGCGGGCTTCCGATATTGGTGACCAGCGCGATCGGTGGCTTGTACAATAAATGCCGCGTTTGCAGCGCTGAGTATTTGCGACGTCGCTTTGGAGATCACCCCCGTTTCGGGATGAATGGAAAACGCTCCGACCGTCGGTCCCACCGAATGATCAATGGCGGAAACGAGAAGGTACGTGAATAGATCGTGGATGTCCGGGTCGACTGCTTTGGCAACACCCACCCGAGTATTCGCCGGTGCCCAAGCATTGATAAATGAAGCCGAAACAACAATATCAGTGATCGGTTCGTTGACGTCCAAAACCTCAACGGAGAAACTGCGATAACCGACCCTATTGTTTGGCCCTTTCGCGGCAACGGTAATGGAGCGTTGAGGCTGAGATTCATGATCAAGCGAAGCCCCTTGTTTCACAAAAAGATTGCCCAGAGAGTCCATCTGGAATGCTGCAGAGGAATCCTCTAGTAGTGAGAATCGAGCCGCATAGGAAGTCAATTCAATCTGCCCGAGTCGTGTCCCGGGTAGTGCATTCTCAAAGACACGAACCACCTCGGTGAAAACACCATCGCTTTGCCTCATCCGCCCGATAACAGGAGTTGGCTTATTATAAAACTCCTGATGAATCCCAGTTCGCGAACTCCAGTTTTCCATATCAAAGATATGAAACTCGTCGACCAAACCATCAAACCACGATGCACGAAAACCGCTGGCCCCAATGGTTACGTACCCTGTTGCGACGGCGGGAAACCCACCGCGATAATTTTGGAGAACTTCCAATCCTCCATCGATCTGCACAGAGAACTGTTGCAAAGCGTCATGAAGACTTAACGTAATAAAGTGCCATCCACGATCTAAAATCTCACTTGTAAAAAGAGTTCTATAGATCCTTGCTCCGGTCGCCAATCTCAACTCAACAGCGCCGGTCGACTTTGAGACAAGCGACCAGCCTGAGCCTGTCTTTGTGCGAAAAGCCAACAAATTTTGGTCATTAGCAACCGAATCCACGTCCCTCTGAAACCAAAGAGAATAAGAAGTGGTCTCCGAGTACTTTGGCGACTTTCTTGTAATCCGTACTTCATCATTTACTCCATCAAGACGGAATGCCTGCCCTTGAACACCAGCAACATATTCGACGCCGCCGTACTCGATGCCATTCTGAATGAAGTTAGCATCGAAGGTGTTCCCCTCTGCTTGTAACCAGATATGATCGCTGGAGCCTTCCCCTTCTGCGATCAATGGCAACGAGGTTAACATCTGCCGGGTCTCTAACATTTCCCATACTGGGCGACGGTATAAAAGACTGCGAGTTCGGCTCGTTGGCCAGGCTACTCTTATTCCGAAAGCGATCAATAGAGAGTACCAAGAGGAAACACTGCGCTTCATAATCGCTCCAATTTAGAGAGAAGATGCATCGTTGTTGGTTCTACAATCAGCAACGTCTTAGAATGGCAATGCAGATCTCATCAATGAAGGCTCGCGATCCTTGGCCGCGATTTTGTATTGCTATTGACTTCGCAATTTAGCGATCCCAAAAGCTGGCGTCAACAATGGGTAGGAACGGACCCGCACAATACCCTTTCAAAGCGAACATTTGCATTGCGTATATTGGAGCTGTAGACTTGCCATCGCACCGCTCGCCTTACCATTTCGCGGAGGGGGGCGAGCAAGCCTCGCATGTACAGTCCACTCACGATTTCAAGGCTTGATTTTGAAGCTGTTCCAGTTGTTGAATCGCCTCCATTGGAGTCATGAGGCTGATATTGAGCGATTTCAGTTTTTCGACTACGGCGTTGTCCTGCCATTGAAACAGGGTCATCTGGATATGCCCAGATTTCTTTTTTGCAGGGGTAATGTTGGACTGACCGTACTGATTCAAATGATTCGCTTCGAGCTGACTCAGAATCTCTTTTGCACGCTCGTTCACATCTCGAGGAACGCCTGCCAAACGGGCAACGTGAATCCCATAGCTCTTATCTGCGCCCCCTTGAACAATGCGGTGGAGGAAAATAACGTTGTCGTCCCATTCTTTGACCGCCACGTTCCAATTACGAACACCAGGCAATGACTTTTGCAAATCGATCAACTCATGATAGTGGGTGGCAAACATGGTTCTAGATCGATTGTTATTATGCAGATGCTCGACGATTGCCCATGCCAGCGAGAGTCCATCATAGGTGCTTGTACCGCGACCGATCTCGTCGAGGATTACGAGGGAGCGTTCCGTAGCGGTGTTGAGGATTCTTGCAGTTTCAACCATTTCGACCATGAACGTACTTTGACCGCGTGCGAGTTCATCGCTAGCTCCTACTCTTGCGAACAAACGATCGGCAACACCGATCGTCGCTTTGCGGGCCGGGACGAAACTGCCTATCTGAGCGAGTACCACGAGCAATGCCGTTTGACGAATGTAGGTGCTTTTACCTGCCATGTTCGGACCTGTGATCAATAAGACGCATCCGTGCTCAGCACCGATCATGGAATCGTTCGGGACGAAAGTTCCTTTGGCAAGCGTTGCATCCAGGACCGGGTGTCTCCCCTCGTAGATTTCAAGAATCGGCTCCTCGGTCATCGTTGGTCGCACGTATTGATGCTTGACCGCGAGTTCAGCCAACGAACCCAATACATCGAGCTCGGCAAGAACGCTTGCGTTGGTTTGCAACGACTGCGTGTTGGTATGGATGGCTTCTCTCAACTCCATGAACAGTTCGTACTCGAGCGATTTCGCTTGATCGTCTGCCGATAAGACTTTTTCTTCATAGTCTTTGAGCTCGGGAGTGATGTAGCGTTCTGCATTTTTAAGAGTCTGTTTGCGAATGTAGTTGATAGGGACGCGATCGCGGTGTGTATTGGTGATTTCCAAGTAATAGCCGAAGACGGAGGTGAAACCCACTTTCAAACTGGGGATTCCGGTCGATGAGATTTGATCGGCTTGATAGCGTGCGATCCATTCTTTGCCGCCGGCAGCGAGTTGTCTCAAGTCATCCAAACGTTGGTCATATCCAGGACGAATAAATCCGCCGTCGCGAGCGAGCAATGGGCAATCGTCTTGCAATGCCTCGTCCAATTGTTCACGCAACGTCGGGCACAGATCGATTCTTTTTTGAAGTTGAGTCAAACGTGCCGACGTACGCTCCTCAAGCAGAGCTTTGATTTTAGGAATCTGCACCAAGGACCTTCCCACTTGTTTGAGATCGCGTGGGCTTGAGCGACCGGTCGCAACACGTGCTAGTAATCGCTCCAAGTCGTATACTTCGTCGAGCATCTCGCGAACAGAACTACGCAATCTTGTGTCGCGCACTAACTCATCGACCGCGTCCAAACGCAATTCGATTTGTTCGATCGACACCAGTGGTGATGAAAGCCATTGAGCGAGACGTCTCGCTCCCATCGAGGTGACGGTGCGGTCCAAGACCTCCAGCAACGAACCATCGCGTGAGGCGGTGCGAATCGTCTGAGTCAGCTCTAACGAACGTCGGGTCGCAGAGTCAATCTCCAGCGAACGGATCATGCGAGCGGGTTGCAATTGTTGGATATGATCCAGCGCCGTCTTTTGAGTTTCCTGGAGATAGGCCATGGCAGCACCCGCCGCGCTGATCGCCAGACAGTCAATCGCATATGTGCTTGATTGTTCATTGGAATCTTTTTGCGTATCCCAGCCCATTCCGGATAAATCGAGCACTCCAAAGTGTTCGTGTAGGACGCGTTGTGCTTCGTCGATTCCGAATTGCCAAGAGGGGCGACGCGTGATGGGCCAACGCTCGAGTTCACTTTTGGCAAGTGTAGAGTCATCCTCTCGAAGCATGACCTCTGCCGGTTCAAGTCTAGCGATTTGGTCCATGACTGTGTGTGCGGGATAGGCTCCAGCTTCGAACCGCCCCGTAGACAATTCGACCCAAGCGATCCCGAGCCAAGCGCTGCGCTCCTGACCGGCTTTTCCTGGCGACGGATGAAAGATGGCCAAAAGTAAGTTCCCAGCCCTAGGGTCTAGAAGTGCGTCGTCGGTGAGGGTGCCCGCTGTGACGATCCGCTGGACTTCGCGTCGAACAAGGCCTTTTGCAGTTGCCGGATCCTCAACTTGTTCACACACCGCGACCCGGAAGCCTTGCCGTACCAGTTTTGCCAGGTAGCCCTCAAGTTGGTGGTAAGGGAATCCAGCCATTGGGATTGGATTTTCCCCTTTGTCGCGACTGGTGAGGGTTAGTCCTAGTACTCTGGCAACCGTTTTTGCATCTTCGTGGAACAATTCGTAGAAATCCCCCATACGAAACAGCAAAATTGCATCCCCGCTGGTCGCCTTGGCTTCTTCGTACTGCTTCATCATGGGTGAAAGATTCATAGCCGAATGCTACCAAGCGTCGCGAGTTGAACCAAGAGCCCAATATTTTCAGGGACCAGGGAAACAAATCCATCAGTTGAGTGTTTTCACTACTAAACCGCTGTCCATCCAGCTAAAATCGACGAAGTGCCTGCGATCGCAATTCGATCGAAACAGGCGAATTTGAAAGATAGAACCATTATGAAAACCATTATTTTCACTTTCACACTTTGCGTTGGGATGGCCTTCTACGCTCAATCTGGCTTTGCACAGCCACCGGGTGGATTCGGTGGTGGTGGATTCGGTGGCCCTCCTGGTGGTTTTGGAGGGGGCGGATTCGGCGGCGGCCCCCCTGGTGGAAGCCGTGCGGAACGAGGGGGCGGTGATCGCGGCGGCGGATTCGGGGGTGGTGATCGTGGCGGCGGATTCGGGGGTGGCGATCGTGGCAGCGGCGGCGGCTTTGATCCATCTTCTTTCCTGACTCGTATGGATACCAATGGCAATGGAATGCTCGACCCAGATGAGGCTCAAGGACCTGCTAGGTTTATGTTGGACCGAATGGCAAGAAGCAATCCAAAAATCGATATCACCAAGCCGATTCCTATGTCGGTTTTAACCGAGTCCTTTCAACAGATGCGTAGCGGAAGCTCCTTTGGAAGCTTTGGAAGTTCGGACGAAGAAACCCCGATCGTCGAAAAAAACTCGCTCGTGCCAGGATTCGCAACGGTCAAAGTAGAGAAAACGCCGGTTCCAGGGTTCGGAGCTAGCGGTGAGAAGTTTACTGTGCCTGTCGACGAGCGCGATCTCAAAGAAGCGGATGATCGAATGCAACGTTACGACAAAAACAACGACCAAAATCTCGACGAAAACGAGCTCAAGGAGGGACGGTGGTCCGACTCCCCGATGCAATACGACAAGAACCGTGATGGAAAACTCTCACGTCAAGAACTAGCTACGCGTTACGCTCGTCGCCGCTTGGCGAGTGGAAGCCAACCTGAAACCACGCAACGAAGAGAAGAAATCAATTCGAAAAAGTCGCGCAATCGCGACAATGGCGAGCAAGTAGAAAAGGAGAAGCCGAATCCCCTCGAGAAGAGATCGAGTTATCGCATTGGGGACGCAGACGGAAAAACGGTATTGCCTGCTGGACTTCCTGAGTGGTTTACTCGCGACGATATCGACGGTGACAACCAAGTCTCTATGGCGGAGAAAATCAAAAAATGGAGCCAAGATGAAGTCGAAAAATTCTTGACTTACGATTCGAATGGGGATGGATTCATAACGACCAAGGAATGTTTGGCTGCCCTCAAAAAGGGTTTGTTTATGGGTGGGTCGACGGCCAGTTCTGCGCCCGCAGCGAGCAGCTCAACGGCTAGTACCGGCGACAACTCCAAACCCGCGACCGGCGTCGCGCCGACGGCAGATGCCCGCATGAAAGAGTGGGCAGCAGGTAGATTGAAAAAGCTAGACAAAGATAATAATGGATTTCTTTCTCCCGACGAGTTCAACGACAATGACAAGTTTGGAAAAGCGGATGTAAATAAAGACGGAAGAATCGACGTAGACGAATACGCGAGTTCTCGAAAATAGCGATAAAACGCTGGCTAGCAATCTGAAGCTAACCAGCAATGTCCAAGAACAGCCGCAGTCGATGCGGCTGTCTCGACGCGTTGGATACGCTCCCCAAGCGACAAGATATTCGCTCCTTGGGCGACCGCTCCGTCGACCTCTTGGTCGGTAAAACCACCTTCTGGTCCGACAAGAAAAAGTAAACTCTGATTTGCTTTCGCAATCGCTTGGGCTTCATGAATGCTAAAAGCTGGATTGCCTGGCGCCGTCGGATGTAATATCCAAATCGCAGTGTGATTCGGCCCGCCCTGAGGCAACAAGGAATCGACATAAGCCCCAATCCCCCCCATGCTCAGTGTGGAGCGAATGACCATTAGGCGGTTTCGGCGACATTGCTTGCATGCTTCTACGACATAGCGATCGAGTCGTTCTAGGTTGTCCTGACTCACTATGGCAACGGATCGCTTCGTATCGAGTGGACAAAGCGAATCAACTCCCAACTCAACTAGTTTTTCAATCGTATTGCGCTGCCGATCTCCTTTCGGCATCGCGATGGCGAAATGGAGTCGACCTGAATGATCACGGGGAGCAAACACGAAAGAATTGACCGAAGCGACGACAGTACGTTTGTCGATGGATTGGATTGTCGCTGCCGCTTGATTGCCGAATCCATCAAATAATTCGATAGCCTCTCCTTCGTTGCATCTCAGAACGCGACTGGCGTGATGCGCTTCGTTTGCGGGCAATTCGACCATACCACTACTCGGCATCGTTGGAACTAAAAATCGATGAATCGTCATTCAGAAGGAGCTCGTTGGTTGTACCCGCGGGCCATCGTGCGTCGATGGGCAACGTTGGGATCCAGTATAAGTCTATCGGGCATTTTTGCCATTTCATTCCGCCCGCCTTCGGAGCGGAAGATCCAACTCGGCAACAACTTTGTGGGTGTTTGTTCGCGTTACCACGCCGACGTTTCGCTTTGGAAAGCGTGCATTAAACAGTGGTATCAAACTTGCGGGTGTTGGCCCGCGGAGATACACTTTCACCAAATGATGCCGCAATCCAAGAAGTCCAATTACGTGGGAGTTTTTCTCACTTTCGCAAGAAATAGTCTCATACGAGACATGACCTTTCGCAGCAATTTTTTGCTGGACTGTATATCTAGTGTCACGTGGTTGCTGATGAACTTGGGATTCTATTTGATTGTGTTTCGCCATGTCAAATCGATCGGAGTTGCGACCGGTTGGGGCCAAAATGAATTCTATGTTTTTCTGGCGACCACCTGGCTGATCAATTCCCTCGTGCAAGCTTTCTTGATGCCAAATGCACAGGAGTTTAGCGAACTCATTCGAACGGGAGGACTTGACTTTGCATTGCTGAAACCGATCGACACTCAGTTCTTGATCTCATTTCGCAAAGTCGAATGGTCGTCACTCAGCAATTTTTTCCTGGGCCTCATCATTTTGATCTATGCTATGGTGCAATTGAGCGCTCGTTCCGACCCCACTTGGGCGATCGGATCTGGGCTTTTGATTCTCTATTTTGCTTTCGTCTTGTGCGGAGTGGTTCTCCTTTACAGCCTTATGATATGCCTAGCCGCGACAAGTATTTGGCTCGGCAGAAATCAAAGCCTGTATGACTTCTGGTTCTACATTACGAACTTTTCGAGATACCCAATGGAAATTTATCAATCTGGATGGGGGCTCCCCCTTTGGTACTCGTTTACTTTTGTTGTACCGATTTTGTTGGTGGTCAATGTGCCAGCTCGAATACTTGCGCAACCCCTGTCGCCGCGTCAGCCATGGGAATGGGGCTTAGTTGCGTTTTCTTTTGCTGCCACGTTGGCATCGGTGTTTATTAGCAGATGGGTGTTTCAGCGCGCTTTGAGAAGCTATACGAGCGCCAGCAGTTAGCAATGCCACGTAGACTTCTATTGAAGGGACGTTATCCTTAGAGGTTTTGATCCACCGCTGCGCGAATTACCTCGATTGCCAATCCAATATGCCAAAACTGTTTGTTAACGAAATTCAGCCGCAAATGCAGGTTGACGCCCCGTTTCGAATCGCAGACCGGCAGCTGAGGGCGAATCGACAGGGGAATCTTTATCTACTGATGCAGTTGCAAGATCGAACCGGCGTGATTTCCGCGATGCGATGGAACGCAGATGAAAAAATAGCGGAACGATTCGTGAAGGGATCGTACGTCCAAGTGCAGGGTACGTCTCAGCTGCACAATGGAATACTGCAACTGATTGTCAATCAAATCACCTCGGTGGATGAGAAGTCGCTGGACTCAATCGACTTTGATTCAGGTACTCGCGTTGATGTCGAACAACTTTGGGCCAAGTTAGGTGAGATGATCGAGACCCTTTCCAACGAGACGATTCGCAGCATTGCAGTTGGATTCTATCAAGACCCAATAGTCGCGAAGTCCTTTTGTTTGGCACCTGCCGGGATCAAGACACATCACGCCTAC